>SUZW01000023.1 GCA_015059685.1 Rikenellaceae bacterium
TCGTCAGACTGCGCATGTCATTCAGCACTCCTTGGAGTGCGCATGCCATTCAGGGCGTTAGCCCGAATGCCATTATTGTTTGCGACGCACTATTCTAAATATCATCGACATTAAAGTCGTAATCAAGCCTCTTACCCGTTATGAATTTCGAGTTATCCATCTTGGTATTGAACTGCTCGACCGTAACACGCTTATTCTCCTCGTATGGCGGAGTCAAGAGGTCGAAATTGAGGGCGTAGTGGATAGCTGTTTCGAGTACGGAGATAAGCATCTCGCGCGATATAGGCTCCTTACCAAAGCTCATTGCACGCATAATGGTCTGACGCTTACCCTCCACGAAGAACATCTTTTCACGGTTGATAAAGATGCGACCAATCAGATAGCCCTCGTCTGCCGAACGGTTGAACTTGAACGAGTCGGAGAGGAAGTCGTAGATGTCGATAATACCGCAGTAGGAGTTCGCCTTGTCGGCTTGCACATACTCATTTTGCCAGATTATGTGGTTCGAATCGAACTCGAATACATCGGTGTGCATACGCACGATAAGTAGGTCGGAAGCGATTTGAAGCTGCGCCTCGAACTTTCCACGATCACGATACTCGATACGCACACGACGGTCGAGCTTGCCATCCAACGCATCGTCAATCTCCGACGCCATCTCGAGGAGAGTATCTTTCAACTCGCCAAATACCGAGAATGTATTGTCAAAAACTCGCTGTTTGAGTGTCGATTTATCGACTATTGCCGATAAGATTTTTTCACGAAGTTGAGCCATAGTAACTATATTTTTTTTGCTATTAGCCATTGGCCGTTAGCCATTGGCTTTTTAATTGACAATTAAAGGTTTCTATTATTTAGACCTGTCTATTTCAACCTTATTATCTCGCCCTTTCTGATGTGGCTGTCGGTGTGCAGACGGTTGAGCCTTGCAAGCGATTTGTGGCGTATGCCATAAGACTGCGAGAGGTCGTAGAGCGTCTCATCACGCATCGCCTTGTGTTGCATAACATTGCCGAGCCAATGGCTCTTCTTGCGCTCGATATAGACTATATCGCCCTTATGCAATTCGGTGCCCTTTGCTACATCATTAAACTTCTCGAGCGTGCGAGGCGATATCTCGAATATCTTACCTATACTCTTATAGCTGTCACCCTCCTTGGCAACGACATAGAAGGTGTGGTTTGTGCGATAGACACCGTAGCCCTTATGCGCATTCACCGTAACACGGAAGGCATTTGGGTTTATCTGCTCATCGGGCGAAGCGGTGTTGCTCTCGAACCACGCCTCCGTATTTGCCACAGCACTCTTCGAGGCGGCATATATCTTGCCTCCGTTCTCCTTGTCGAGCAGGTAGAGTTTCATCGACTCGATAATCTTCACCAAGCGCACCGCATAGTCGGGGGCGGTGGCGTATCCCGCAGCCTTCAAGCCCCTCGCCCAGCTGCGGTAGTCGTCGGGAGCGTAGACAAAGAGTGAGTCGTAGCGTGGCGACTGGTCGAGGAAGTCGGCATGGTCCTCATACGAGGCTTCGACTGATGGGTAGGCCCTAAAACACTCGCCTTTGGCATCATCATCGTGATAGACTCTCTCGCCTCGCCACGACTTCTTGCACTTTATGCCGAAGTGGTTGTTCGAAGATTTCGAGAGCAGGCTGTTTCCGCTATCCGACTCCAAGATACCCTGCGCCATCGTAATACTTGCCGGTATGCCGTAGCGCTCCATGTGGGCAATAGCTATCGCCTTATATCGCTCGACATACTCCTCACGCGTCTGACGCTCGGCTGCCGAGAGCGACAAGATGCAAAGCACGGAAAAAAGAGCGAATAGTATTGTTTTCTGCGAAAATTTCATTATCTTTGTGTTAGTTATGCTATTTTTCAATGGCAAATATACAAATTTTAGCAGATTTTTAATAGATAAAACAGATAAATTATAAAAAGGTATGTTTACAAAGAGAGCGAACGAGATTTTCGAAGAGGTTATTGCCGACTACCACACAATGGACTGCGTCGATGCTACAAACCACAACCCATACGAGAAGGGGTCTTTGGACCACCTCCTCTACGAGAAGAATTGGGTTGATGCTGTGCAGTGGCACTTGGAGGATATTATCCGTGACCCACAAATTGACCCTGTAGAGGCTCTTGCCATCAAGCGTCGCATCGATCGTTCAAATCAGGTGCGTACCGATATGGTCGAGTATATCGACTCGTACCTGCTCGACAAATACAAGGATATTGTCCCTGTGGCCGATGCTCGCCTCAACACCGAGACTCCGGCATGGGCAATAGACCGCCTTTCGATTTTGGCACTCAAAATCTACCACATGCACCAAGAGGTTGTGCGTGACGATGCCTCCGAGGAGCATCGTGCGGCTTGCCAGAAGAAGCTCAACACACTGCTCGAGCAGCAGGTAGATCTCTCTGCCGCTATCGAGGAGCTTATCGAGGATATCGAGGCGGGTCGCAAGTATATGAAGACCTACAAGCAGATGAAGATGTACAACGACCCGGCCCTAAATCCGGTGCTTTATGGAACAGGAAAATAGCCTTCCAAAACATATTCTAATCATTCGTATCTCTGCGATTGGCGATGTTGCGATGTTACCACATGCTATTCGTGCTTTTCGTGCTGTCTATCCCGAAGTGAAGGTTTCGATTGCCACACAGCGCTTCTTGCGCCCATTCTTCCGTGGCTTGGATGTCGATTTTTTGGATATAGACACCAAGAATGAGCACAACAACCTCGCAGGGTTGATGCGCTTCGTAGAGCAGATCCGCAAGATTGGCGTCGATGCCATAGCAGATATGCACGGGGTGATACGCTCCTACGAGATAGATATCCTTGCACGATTGGCAGGTATCCGAGTAGCGAGCATCCACAAAGGGCGTATCGAGAAGTGGTTTCGTCTGGGCTACAGCAAGAGCAATGCAGTGCCGCTGACTCATACGGTAATACGCTACTGCGATGTCTTGCGTCGCCTCGGCTTCGACTACCCGAACCCCGAGCCCGTAACCGAGAAACCATTGCTTGAGAACCCTCTGGGAGAGAAGCAGGGCCGATGGATTGGCTTTGCACCATTCTCGGCACATGCAGGTAAGACCTACCCCGCAGATATGCGTGAGGAGGTAGTGCGACTCCTTGCCGAGCATTACGACAGAGTCTTTGTACATAGTGGCGGAGGAGAGGCGGAGCTCACCTTTGCCGAGGATATGCAGCGCAAATATCCAAATGTCACGGCTGTATTCCCACTCTGCAAATTGGAGCAGGAGATGGCTCTTATATCGCACCTCGACTGCATGGTCTCGATGGACTCGATGGCGATGCATGTAGCCTCGCTTGTGGCCACACCTGTGGTGAGTATTTGGGGAGCGACACACCCCGAGTTCGGTTTTTCGGGCTATGGCTGCCGCACGGAGTTGATGTTGCAGGTCGAGATGAAGTGTCGCCCTTGCTCGGTATATGGCAAGAAGCCTTGCAAGTACGAGGACTACCGTTGTCTGCGAGCCATAACACCTCAGATGATAGCCGACAAAGTCGCTGAAGTTATTGCACCGAATGCAGGGATATCTTAAAATTTTACTATCTTTGCATAAAATATTTCACGATATGAAGAAGCTACTTATTCTGCTCTCGTTGTTCGTCATTGGAGCGAGTGCAAGCACAACAGCAAAGGAGAAGAACGCCCCAAAGGAGTTCACTCTCAAAATCGGCACATACAATGTATGGAGCGATGCTGCGCGTCGTTGGCAAATTCGTTGCAAGAATACCGACGAAACCCGTAATTGGCAGAACTCTCGTGGGGCTCTGGCCGACCTTATCGCAAAGCTCGACTGGGATATTATGGCCATACAGGAGAGCACCAAAGTTATCAACCAGGAGCTCCCCGAACTCGTGAAGAGTGCCGGAGCCAAGAAGTACGCTTGGTGGTTCGAGAGCGCATATCCCGAGGGGCACAAAACATATATGACCGGTCCTGGCGTGGCCTATCGCAAAGACCTCTTCAAGTTGAGCAACCAGAAGTGTTTTTGGATATCCGAGACACCGACCATTCCTTCGACAGGTTGGGACGAGGTGCGCCACATGCGTATGGTTATGACTGCCGTCGTAACCCACAAGAAGAGCAAGACGCAGTTCTTCCTCATGGCCTTCCACGGTCCACTCAAGCCAAAGGCCAAAGTTGCCGCTGCCCGTATCATCACCGAGGTCGAGCAGGCCGAAAACCACAAGGGGCTGCCCGTGATTTTCCTCGGCGATATGAATGCTTGGCCCGACACCAAGTTCTACGAGATAATCACCAAGCACTTCGACGACTCGTTTGAGGTTGCCGAGAAGCGATGCGAAACAATCGGTACCTTCCACTCTTCGCAGGAGGTGGAGAGCTTCTTCGAGCAACAGCGTCGTCGCATAGACTTCATATTCTTGCGTGGCAACAAAGGCTCATTCGAGGTTAAGTCCTACGATGTAAATCGTGACAAGTACAACTGTGGCGGTGTTATGCACTACCCTTCCGACCATAACCCCGTGGGCGTAGTTTTGAAGATTAAACAGTAATCAAATAAAATATCACTATTATGAAAAGAGTTATTCTCATTGCTCTGATGCTGATAGCAGGAGCAACAATGGTCGATGCAAAGCCAAAAGCAAAAGTGCCTATGGGCGAGTGCATTATCAGCGTGGGTACTGTAGATGTTATCGGTGAAAAGGCCCGCAGATGGTCTGTCGAGAACGGCAAGACAACTTCTTTGATGGATTGGAAGAAGTGTCGTGAAGCTATTGCCGATATGTTGGCAGACTGCGACTGCGACATCTACGCTATTCAAGAGGCTGACCAGCCTATCCGTGACGACCTTCCTCGTCTGCTCAAGAAGCGCGGTCTGAAGTTGGGTTACTTCTGGGCTATTCCAAACCCCGAGGCTACCAATCAAGACCAACAGCTCGCCAACGGTATCCTCTACCGCAAAGATCGTTTCAAGTTGGGCAAGAAGCGTACATTCTTCCTCTCGGAGACACCGGAGCAGTTCAGCCGTGGCTGGGGCGAGAAGCGCTGGTATCGCATCGCAGCAGCTTGCGAGGTACTCGACAAGAAGAGTGGTCAGAAGTTCTTCTTGATGACAACACACCTCAGCAGTCGTGCAGTGAATAACGAGAACTCGGGTTCGTTGCTTATCGAGCGTGAGAAGCTCTACAACGACAACAAGTATGTGTCGATTCTTGCCGGCAACCTCGACAGCCGTCCAAACGCTCCTCTTGCTACAATCCTAAAGTCGCACTACGAGGATAGCTACGGTAAGTACTCGGGCAAAAAGCTTCGTGGCAACTATCTCGGTTGGGCTTTCGATGCAAAACGACTCCGTTCGCACAACCATCGTCGTAGTTACATCTACATACGCCAGGGCGCATCGTCACAGTGCGAGGTTCTCTCGTACAAGCTCCACAACAAAAAGTACCCTATCGAGGGCTACGACACCTATCCAACGCCAAGTCTTCCAGTTATCACCGAGTTAAAGATTAAGTAGGCGGAACGGGTAAACGAAAAACAGTAGGGGCAGCACTTTCGATGCTGCCCCTACTATTTTTCTCTATCTGTAGATACTCTAACTATTCTTCTCCTCCTGCTTCTTTCCCTTGGCGGTGTAGAGGAAGCGGCGGATCTTCTTTGTTGCAGTCTTCTCGAACTCCTGCTCCTCCTCGACTACCTCCGAAATCTTCGAGTAGCGATTTACACGCTCATTCACATACTGCTTAATCTCTCGCATCAGATCCTCCTTGAAGAGGTCGAACTCATGCCTCTTCTTGTGCCAGGTATCGACCATCTCGGCATAACGAGCCTCGATAGCATCGGTATCGAAGTGTACGAGAGCCACCAACTTACCCTCCGACTCGGTAACCACCGACTCCGAGATGAAGACATGGGAGTTCAGAACGCTCTCGATATCCTCAGGATAGATATTCTCGCCACTTGGGCCAAGAATCATATTCTTCGAGCGACCCTTGATGTAGAGCCAGCCATCCTCGTCGAAGCAGGCCAAGTCGCCCGTGCGGAAGAAGCCATCCTCGGTAAATGCCGCAGCCGTAGCCTCCTCGTTTTTGTAGTATCCCTGCATCTGCGAAGGGCTCTTTACAACCAACTCTCCGATGCCTGTCTCCTCGTTCACATTCTCCAAACGATACTCTATGCCCTGCAAAATCGGGCCTGTCGAGCCGTGGCGCAACATACCATCGACCATACCTGCGATAAGTGGCGCAGTCTCGGTCATGCCATAGCCGACATCGTAGATAAACTTCGCCTCGAGCAGGAACTGCTCAACCTCGCCATCGAGTTTTGCGCCACCGATACCGAAGAAGCGGATGTTACCACCGAAGGTCTTTGCGAGTTTCTTACCTGCGATGCGATGCAGGTAGCGACGAATGAAGCCTACACTATAGAGCGCACGCATAAAGGCACTCGATGTAAACTGCTTCTTAACCTTGCCGTTGTATATCTTCTCGATGATGAGTGGCACGGTAAGCATAATCGTAGGTCGCACCTCCTTCAACGCTGGCAGCAACACCGACACGGTCGGAGCCTTGTCGAGATAGACCACATGGGCTCCGTGGTGGAACGCCAGGATAAGACCGAGCGTACACTCGTAGGTATGCGCCATAGGCAATATCGAGAGGAAAATATCATCCTCACGCACAAGGAACAGCGGATCTATAAGCCACATCTGCGAGGCGAGGTTGTAGTGAGTAAGCATCACACCCTTTGGTGCCGATGTGGTACCCGAGGTGTAGATTATCGCAGCCAAATCCTCCGGCTGTGGTACCGACAACTCGCCCTCGGCCTCAACATTCTGGGAGAGGACAGAGAGGTTCTTGGTACGAATTACGATATTCAACTTTGCCGAAACCTCCTTCGAGATTTTGGTAAATAGCCTATCCGACACACACATAGCCTTTGCCTCCGAGTGCTCGACGATACGGTCGAGGTCGGCCGATGTGAAATCGGGCAACACGGGAACTACCGTGTAGCCTCCCGTAGTAATAGCAAAGTAGCAAACGCCCCAATTCGGCATATTGCTACTGAGCAAGACGACCTTATCGCCCTTTTTAAGACCTGCCGAGCGGAGCAACTCTTGTACCTCGGCTACCTTCTCGCCCACCTGCTTAAAGGTGTAGCTGCCGCCTCTCCACAACGAAAAGGCTATACGCTCCGAAAAATTCTTCACACTGGTGTTCAGAATTTCGTAAAGTGTATTCAACTTCATAAAGTAGTTAAAAAAGTTTAAGTTTGTACTTCTTGGTGGTGCCATATTTCAACGAAACGGCAATTTTTCCCCACCAATGTCGATACAAAAATATGTATTTTTTTCTAAAAAAGTGTACCTTTGGGAGGAAATAGCTAACAAATGTTGAACATACCTTATATAAAAAAGGTCGCTCGCGAGATTGGCTTCGACCTCTGCGGTGTAGCGCAAGCCTCTGTCTTAGAGAGGGATAGAGAATTCCTCGAAGAGTGGATTGGCTGTGGCTACGCCTCATCGCTCGACTACCTGAAAAAAAATATCGACTGCCGAGCCGACGCCTCTCGCCTTGTCGAGAGTGCAAAATCGGTCATCGTTTGCGCCATTTCCTACAAAAATCGTACAAGTGATGGCTACCCTGCCGACCACCGTACGAAGGTCGCCTCGTACGCCTGCACCACCGACTACCACACCACTATCAAGCAGATGTTGAGAGAGTTATGCGCTCGGCTCAAAGAGGTTGAAGCAGACTTCTCGGCCCGCTGTTTTGTGGATAGTGCCCCCATCTTCGAGAAGCGTTATGCCGTAGAGGCGGGCTTGGGGTGGATAGGGCGACAGTCGCTACTCGTAACGCCCGAATTTGGTTCGTTTGTGCTGCTCGGAGAGATTGTCACTACGGCCGAGTGCGACAGCTACGACAGACCTATCGAGGGTGTAGGCTGCGGAGAGTGCCGTCGTTGCATCGAGGCGTGTCCGAACAGCGCAATCAAAGAGCGACATATCGACACCTCACGATGTATCTCGTGCGCCACCATAGAGCGCAAAGGCGAGGAGCAGTGCGACCTGCACGGCTGGATATTTGGCTGCGACGAGTGCCAATCCGTATGTCCCTACAATCGAAAAGCACCCCTCGCCGCAAACCCCAATTTCAAGCCCCTCTTCCACCCCGAAGATATGAGTGCCGAGGAGTGGTTACAACTCTCGGAGGAGGAGTTTGCCGAGCGTTTTGGTGCTACACCACTACTTCGTAGTGGGCTTGCCCGTATTACAAATAACATCAAGGATGATATAACTCTCTTGCATAATAAAAATTAAAATCTTACCTTTGTGGTAGTTAACCTATAAAATAGCTGAAACCATTATGATTAAACCACTTTTTGCGTTTGGTACTTCCGAGCTTATCATCATCGTTTTGATAGTCGTTCTGCTCTTTGGAGCCAAGAAAATTCCTGAACTGATGCGAGGTATGGGCCGAGGTGTCAAGGAGTTCAAAGATGCCGTCAATGGCGAGGGTGTCGTGGGCGACGACGAGAAAAGAGAGGAGAAAAAGGAGGAGTAACCGCTGCAATACCACACTATGTTCGACTTGCTGAAAACCAACGAGCCGGAAGATAGCGATATGTCCTTCTGGGACCATCTCGACCATCTTCGGCCTCGTCTGTTGCGTGTAGCAATAGCCTTCATCGTCTTTATGGCGGTGGCGTTCATCTGCGGAGATGAACTTATGTTGCTTATCACGGGGCCCAAGTCGTCGTGGTTTCCGACAAACCGCCTCTTTGCGTGGTTAGCAGAGAGGAGTGGCAACGACTTTTTGAGGATAAACAGCACCGACCTAACCCTCATAAACACGGTGATGGCGGGACAGTTTAACTTCCACATCCGTTTAGCCTTCAACACCGCCCTACTCCTCACCGTGCCATACGCCTTGTGGGAGCTTTGGGGTTTTATACGGCCTGCGCTGACCGAGCAGGAGCAACACAAGAGCCGCTTCTTTGTATTCGAGGTGTCGTCATGCTTCTTCGTGGGCGCATTGTTCGGATATTTCGTCATCTCGCCACTCTCGGTAAACTTCCTTGCAAGCTACTCTATGGGCGACCAGCTGACAAATATGATAGATATCAGCTCCTATCTGTCGCTCGTGCTGAATATGGTCTTTGTGTGCGGAGTGATATTTCTGCTACCCGTACTATCGAGGACCTTGGCAAAGATGGGACTTCTGACCGCCGGTTTTATGCGTCGCTACCGTCGCCATGCCATCGTCGTACTCGCCATTTTGTCGGCATTTATCACACCGCCCGACGCTGCAAGTATGATGCTTGTGCTGGTGCCGCTATACACCCTCTACGAGTTGAGTATTGCGCTTGTAGCACGCACCGAAGCACAAAAATAGATGCACAAAAGAGATAAAAAAACAACATTATAAAACCTTAAAAACCACATTATGGACAGATTAGAATTTCTAAAACGCCTGGGTGCTTTGACCGTCGGAGCATCACTTATGGGCGTAGATGTGAAGGCTATGACAAGCGAGGCGGAGGGTATGCCTGAACTCGTAGCCGGCAAGGCTATTAATGTGCCTGTGAAGCCCCTCGAATGTAAAGTACCAAAACCTGTGACAATGATGATTATCGGTGCAGGTAACCGTGGTAGAACCTACGCAAAGTATGCGGAGCTGTACCCTCACGCACTAAAGATTGTGGGCGCAGCCGATATCAACCCAAATCGTCTTCGTGCCATGGGTAAGAAACACAACATCCCGAAGGAGCATCTGTTCAACCACTACGACGAGGCTTTTGCACACGCAAAGCTTGCCGACACCGTGCTTATCTCAACACCCGACGAACTTCACTACGACCCTTGTATGAAGGCGTTGGAGAAGGGTTACGATGTCCTGCTCGAGAAGCCTGTTGCTCCAACCGAGAAGGAGTGCCGCAACATTCTAAATCAGGCCAGAAAGTACAACCGCATCGTTGCTGTTTGCCATGTATTGCGCTATGCCCCTTACTACATCGCACTGAAGAAGGTGGTGGAGTCGGGCGCACTGGGCGACATCGTAAATATCCAACTTATGGAGCCTATCGAGTTCGACCACATGGCACACTCGTATGTGCGTGGCATTTGGCGTTCGTCGAAGCAATCTACACCTATCATCCTCGCCAAGTCGTGCCACGACCTCGATATCTTGCGTTGGCTTATCGGCAAACCTTGTGAGTCTATCTCTGCCGAGGGCTCGTTGTACCTCTTCCGTGAGGAGAATGCACCGAAGGGGGCTCCGGCTCGCTGCACAGATGGCTGTCCTCACGAGTCGGAGTGTCCATTCTCGGCAATCGACATCTACGAGCGCAAGAAGCGTTACTGCTACGCCTTTGACCTCCCACGCAAGGATGCAGCCCTTATTCACGAGAAGCTCCAGACTACCCAATATGGCCGTTGTGTATTCCATTGCGACAACGACCAGTGCGACCACTATGTGACAATTATGCGCTTCAAGGATAATGTTACAGCGTCGTTCACGATGGATGCCTTCACCCCTTATGGCGGTCGTCGTATCCGCATCATGGGTACCAAGGGCTTTATCGAGGGCAATGGCAAGGCCTTCACATTCCACGACTTCCTCACCAGACATACGGGCGTATGGAACAAGGAGGTTATGGAGATGGAGGACTACAAACACGCAGGACATGGCGGTGGCGATATGGCGATGATGCGCGACTTCGTGCTTGCTATATCTGCGCAAGACGAGAAGCTCCTGTCGAGCAGCATCGAGGCCTCTATTGAGAGTCATGTTATGGGCTTTATGGCCGAGAAGAGCCGCAAATCGAAGAAGAAGGTTGATGTAAAGATGTAATCTCGCCATACACAACAAAAACAATATCGTCGGGTTATTGCCCGACGATATTGTTTTTTCAAATAATTTCTCAAAAAAAGTCTCGAAAATTTTGGACTTTGCAAAAAGAGTATTACCTTTGTGCCACGGTTTTCGACGGAGAACCTATATGGTGGATGTAGCTCAGCTGGTTAGAGTTGCGGATTGTGGTTCCGAAGGTCGTGGGTTCGAATCCCATCTTCCACCCGAACAAAATAAACGAAGCAAGGAGATGTCACAAAGTGACATCTTTTTGTTTTATGGTGCTACGACACAAATTTATTTGTAAGGCGTAGTGCCATAGAACAAAAGAGGTTGATTTATCAACTCCTTGCGGAGTGCTTGGAGTTCGGAAGTGCCCCTGCGGCGAGCAGTAGGGAAAGGCGTTAAGCGGAGCAGACTCTGTCTGCGAAGTAGCCAATTCATCTTCCACCCGTCCGACAAGCTCTATTTGCAGGCATAGTGGCCGAAATAGATTTTGATGGTTATTTTTCAAGATAACATTTACAGTTATTCGTTTTTTTTCTAACTTTGTGGTATGTTTAACCTAAAAAACATCAAACATTATGAAGATTAAAAACCTAATACTCGTCATTGTTGTGGCGACGATGTTCTGCGTCGGTTGTGACTGTGACAAACCTTACAAGATGGTTGATGGCCGCATCATCCTCAACACGCCCGAACGACCTGAAGGACAGCAGGATATGCTCCTCTTTGCAGCCGAGCCTATAGATGTTGTGCGTGTAGGCTTCATTGGTCTGGGCGACCGTGGTGCTTCAGCGCCAAAGCGTTGGGCCTATATCGAGAACACCGATATCCTCGCCCTCTGCGACCTCAAGCAGGAGAAGATTGACAAGGTGCAGGGCTACCTCAAGGAGGCAGGTCGTCACGCTGCTGACGAATACACCGGTTCAGAGGATGCTTGGAAGGCTATATGTGAGCGTGATGATATCGACATCGTCTATATCTCGACACCTTGGCACTCGCATGTCGAGATGTCGGTATATGCTATGGAGCACGGCAAGCATGTCGCTGTCGAGATGCCTGCGGCAATGACTATCGACGAGTTGTGGACTCTTGTGGATACCTCGGAGCGTACACGCCGTCACTGCTTCATGACCGAGAACTGCATCTACGACTACTACGAGATGACCGTTCTCAATATGGCACAGCAGGGTTTGTTTGGCGAAATTCTCCACGCTGCGGGCGGCTACTCGCACTGCCTCGACCAGCTCTTGAGCAAGCCGGAGCCTCGCTGGCGTGTTGAGCGTATGCGCATCTTCCGTGGCGACCCATATCCGACACACGGCCTCGGCCCTGTATGTCAGTTGCTCAATATCCACCGTGGCGACCGCCTCGATTACCTCGTGTCGGTTGATACAAAACCTGTTGTTGGCCGTAAGCTCTACACCAACGCCACGGGCGAAAACCCCGAGGATTTCAAGAATGGCGACCAGACAACAACCCTTATCCGCACCGCCAATGGTAAGACCATCCACCTCTTCCACAATGTCGTGACACCACGCCCATATAGTCGTGGCTACTCGGTAGTCGGTACAGAGGGTTATGTCGAGAAGTATCCTTTCGAGAATATGATGATTGGCTCGGAGGTCGAGGAGGGCGTAAACCCTAACACCCTCGGTGCCCACAAGTTTATGCCGGAGAAGGAGCGCAAGGCCCTCCTTGAGAAGTATAAGCACCCTATCCTTATCGAGACCGAGGAGATGGCAAAGAAGGTTGGCGGACACGGAGGTATGGACTACATCCTCGACTACCGCTTGGTATATTGCTTGCGCCACGGCTTGCCTCTCGATGTGGATGTTTACGACTTGGCCGAGTGGAGCTGCGTCGTAGCCTTGAGTGGCATCTCACTCGAGAATGGCTCGGTACCTGTCGCTGTTCCTGACTTCACACGAGGTGCATGGAACAAACTGCAGGGCTACAAGCACGCTATGAAGGAGTAAGTTTTGACCCCTCATTATAAAAATCGCCAAGCGGACTTGGCGATTTTTTTGTTGGTGGGGACTCTGAAGGTTGGTGGGGCGCAGACAAAGATGGCATAGAATGGCAAACGGGCTTCGCCCTTAATGGCAGCGCAGTCTATCGACTGCTTAATGGCAAAGCGCTGAAAGCTACAACAAAAAAGCGTAAGCGCACCCTTAACGACCCTAACGCCCCTAACGACCCTAATCCACACCAACCATAAACGAAAAGTACAACCACGGGATTCGAACGGTGGCAGCAGCCGAGAGCAGACCAAGAGGTGAGGCGGTGGTGCAAGACCGAAGGTCTGATGTGAAGAGATGATGCTGACGAGGAAATTTATTTACTTGGCAGCATCAGCTCTTTGCATCGTAATCGCAAAGCGATGCACCACCGCCACAACTCGCAGACAAGTCTGCCGAGGCGCAACAAGCTGAACGAATCCCTCCCTTTCCGAGAAAAACAAAACGAGGTGACTTTATCACCTCGTTTGTTGAAGCGGAAAGGGAGGGATTCGAACCCCCGGTACAGTTACCCGTACACCGCATTTCGAGTGCGGCCCGTTCGACCACTCCGGCACCTTTCCTTTCCGGTTTTGCGGTGCAAATATACGAATTATTTTTTTATTGCAACAATTTCGACCAACATTTTTTACAAGTTTTGGCCTTTATTGCGAATTTCACGATAGAGCTATCTCTATTCTCTAAATTTTTGTATTATATTTGCATACAACAAACTGCGAAAGTGGCGTTAATATAGAAAAGAGTATTACGATGAAAGCACACCGTTTCATATTACTACTTGCACTTGCGGTTCTGCCTATGTTTGCAGGGGCCACGGAGCGCAAGAGCCCGGACTACTACGACGATGACCTCTACGGCATTCACGACAAGGGGGCTATAGCCTCACGCAAAGCAGCTATGGAGCAGGCTCGACAAGAGTCTTACCTGCAGCGCACACAGGCTGCAAACAGCGCAGATGAGTTCTCGTACGACTTCAACAATGTTGTTGCCGACACCTACGAGAGTGCCTATGCTCGTCGTCTATATGGCTTCTCGTCGCCAACCTACCGCATGCCGTCATCGTACTACACCTACCGTTACTCCGATGCCTTCTTCTACGCCTCGGCCTATGACCCTGCGCTCTACAATGTTATGGTTTCGGGCGACTTGGTGTGGGTCGAGCCGAAGTATATAACCTCGATGTTTGGCACTTGGGGCGCTGCGGTAGTGCCCGCCTATTCGTGGTACTACAACTGGACTCGCCCTTATTGGGGTTGGGGATACCCTTACGCTTGGGGCGGATATTGGGGCTTCGGCTACTACGATCCGTTCTACGCTTGGAATTGGTGGGGCTACCCTTACTATCCGTACTACCCACCTTATCCGCCACACCGCCCGCCACATGGCCCTCATCCGCCGCACTTCCCTAATGGCGGTGTTGGCAGCACGGGCCACTACCACACCCCTGGAGGTGGATATGGCCGCAACCCTGGTGCTGCAGCCCCTGCCGGTCGCAACGGCTCGGTATCACGACCTTCGGCACCTTCGGGCCGCAACTCGGGCGTATCGCGCAGCAACTCCTCGAACTATCGCAATGGAGGCTCATCGACCTATCGTAACAGCGGCTCCTCGACCTATCGTGGTGGAGGTACATCATTTGGCGGCTCTCGAGGTGGCGGAATATCGCATGGCGGAGGTACGCCTCGAGCAGGAAACCCTCTTGGAAGGTAATGAAAAGCGTTTAAGTACTCTAAAAAGATTGTTTTATGAAGAGATTTTCAGCTATCGTCGCAGCCCTGCTGATGGGCTATGGAGCAATGGCACAAGGTGGCTTCACCTCGGGGTTGTTGTTTGACCGAGATATCGTATCCTCGTCCTCGATATTGTCGCTCTCGCAGCGCAACTATATGGGTACAGCACGCTCTATGGGTATGGGTGGCGCATTCACTTCGCTCGGAGCCGACATCTCTTCACTCGGCTACAACCCTGCGGGCTTCGGCATGTATCAGCGCAACGAGATATCGGTAACCGTAGGCCTCGGCATCAACCATACGAAGGCTTTTGACACGCAGGGGCTCTCGTCGGGCAATACCACTGTGCGTTGCGCATTGAACAACATCGGTGGCTCGTTCCAGGTCTTTGAGGGCACAGGCAACCTCATTGCGCTCAACTTCGCCTTCGGATACAACAAGATTGCCGACTACAACTGCGATATCACATACGCTGCTCCGTCGAGCGTATCTTCGGCAGCCGATGTCTTTGCCGATATAGCCAATCGCAATGGCCTCTCAATAAATAGCGACAACAAGATTTGCGACCGCAACGGCTACTACGATTACGATATGGACCCATACTTCTGGACCACAGCTCTCGCCTACAAGTGTGGCCTTATCGGCATGGGTACAAACGGCTGGTGGCCAGAGTATATCGGCCCAAATGCCACAACAAAGCAGCAGACCTCGCTCTCGAGTCGTGGCTCGGCAGGTGAGTTCTCGTTTGCGCTCGGTGGCAACATCTCAAATATCGTATATTTTGGTGTGTCGCTCGACATTCAGAACATATCCCGCAAGCAGGTGCTCTACTACAACGAATTTATCGGCTACACAAGTGGCGGAAAGCCCGACCCTGCAACATATCCCTATCAGTTGCGAGATTTCGAGCTTGGGCAAGCTATGCAGATGAGTGGCTCGGGTGTAGGTGCAAAATTTGGTGTTGTGGTGCGCCCTCTGCAGGCGTTGCGTATCGGCTTGGCAGTGCATACGCCTACATTCTACTCTATCGCCTACCGCTACAACGCCTCTCTCTCCTCGATAATACACAGCGCAGGTAGCAACCCCGATGGCTTCGAGGTGGGCAAAGATGGGCTCATCCGCCCCGACTTCTTCACGCCACGCCTCGAGGATATAGGCAACAGCCGCTGGGAGTTTGTCACACCTACACGAGTTCTGCTGGGTCTATCCTACACGATAGGCAAGTATGCTATCATCTCGGCCGACTACGAGTATGACGACTTTGCGGGCATCCGCATCAAGAGTGCTCCCGTAGATTACAGCTTTATCGAGGAGCCTCTGCGCAACGACCTCAAGGGCGTTCATCAGGTTCGTGCCGGTGTCGAGGCGAAACCTATATCGTGGCTGTCGTTGCGTGCCGGAGGTGGATACACAAGCAGTGTTGTGGCTACGGATTATATCTTTGCCGAGCCCGTGATGAACTCGGCATGGTCAGTGTCGGCAGGCTTGGGCTTCCGCTTGAGCAAGGCAACATCCATAGATGTGGCCTACCAATATCGCAACGAGGAGTACACCTCGTTCTATACATTCTACTCCGAAAACAACAATGGCGTAAATGCCAGCGACCTCTATGGGCTCGACTTCGTGCGACACAATGTGGCCGTAACATTTGCCTTCAGATTTTAGGTTGCCAAATAAAAAAGTTGGGGCTGGTCATAAATTAACCGGCCCCAACTTATATCTATATTTCGAGTACCCTACACCTTGTGCAACGCCTCAAAGCCCTTGCCATAGACACCCATAACCGAGCCTACGGTAATAAAGGCCTCGGGATCGACCTGCTTAACGACCTTGAGCACCATCGTAAGGTCGCGCTTGCGACACACAACCATAACAATCTTGCTCGCCTGCTTCGAGTACCATCCCGTAGCGTCGATAACGGTCGCACCACGGCAAGCATCACGATTTATGGCATCCGCCATAGCGTGGTAGTCCTTGCAGACGATAAATATCTGGTTTGACTGCTGATTTCCCGCCAGCATCATATCCACCGTGTAGCTGAATACGGCAACCATAACGAAGCCATATATCACACCATCAATACCCACACCTGCCGACTTTGGCAACAACAATGCCGAAGCGATAATTACGGTGTCCGTCATACGGATAAACTTGCCGTAAGATATTGCGTGGAACTTGTTTACAATCATTACAACGATATCCGAGCCACCCGTTGAACCACCTTGTTGGAAACACATGGCGACACCGACACCCGAGCATATTCCTCCGAGAATTGCCGACAATAGTCGGTTTTGGAGGTTAAAAAGATCTACAATCGAGCCATTTGGCAGAGTGAGAGCATCTCTGGCGGTGATTATCTCTGCTATCCAACCGTCAGGCGTGGTAAACCATATCTGCAAGAAGTGCATTATGAGAGACATTACCACAACGCAATAGATTGTCTTTACACCGAAGTTCCAACCAACGACAAATCCTGCAATGACGAGAAGTATGGCGTTGATAATAAGTACCATTGTACCGATTGAAATTGCTCCGCCTGCAATATGGTAGATAAGGAGCGAAAGACCTGTTGCTCCACCACCTGCCGCATTCGCAGGAAGAATACAGCATATCCAACCAAACGAGTAGAGGAACATTCCGAAAGCCATCAAAACATACTCCTTGATGGTGGTGCCGACAGATGTTTTATTGAGCGATAGACCCATAATTTGTAAGTATTAAAAATCTAAATTCGAGATTTCAACCCCGTTTATGGCGCAAATTTAAGAAAAAGTACGAGAAAGTGTCATCGCCCGCCCCGAAAATTTCGCAATTATCTATTTTCGAGCCAAGATAGTGCCACAATACGACAGAGCTCCTCTATTATTTTGAATTCTCATTTTTTTTGCTTATCTTTGGTGCGGTATATTGAATTGACACCGTTAAAGTATGGCAAAAGGGCATGTAATAGAGAGCTTGGTGAGCGATGTTGAGCAACTTATGAAGTTGCACGACAACGCTTTGGCCGAGGTTGCTACTCTCCGAGCCAAGAATGAGGAGCAGAGCGCAAAGATACGCACACTGCAGACTCAACTCAAGGAGGTGCGCAACGAACTCAAAGAGCAATCATTGCGCAATGCCATAGGTGGAGCTACCGCCAACAAAGCGGCAGCAAAGGCACAAATCAACGCACTATTGCGGGAGGTTGAGGCGTGTATAGCAATGGTGTCGAAACGAATATAACGAGAAGACTATGAATAAGCGCCTATTGAGCATAAAGTTGGATATCGCAGGCAAACCCTATGAGATGGATATCGACCCTCGTAACGAGGAGATATACCGCTTGGCTGCCCGTGAGATAAACAACCGCATGGCAAAGGCCCAGCAGTCGAGAGTAGATGGCTTTAGTATTCAGGACTATTTGGCAATAGTTGCCGTAGATTTGATGATAGCCAACATACATCTGGAGCGTCGCAACGACATTGGCGACGAGGATATAAAGCGACTTTCGGCCCTTTCGGAGAGGCTCTCTCTCCATCTCGAGAGGTAGTCATCTCGGCGTAGGGGGGGGGTCGGACCATATTCGATGCCAACCTCCGACGACACAGGTTCTTTACATACGAAGATTATCCCGCATGGAAAAATCCTTTTATTGCGAAACTGAACACTTATTAAATTGAGGTGTACTCTGTTGTCAAAATCAGGCCTTGTAGCCCGCAAGGGTGAGTGCTACGGCACCGGTGGAAGATTGCGATAAATGTGGAGAGCCTCACACATGACGATTTACGGTCTTCGTCAATAGGATAGAGGGTTTTCCATGCTTTTTTTATATATGAACAACATTTTTTAACACGATAAACAAAGAGAACTATGGAAATGACTATTATCATCGCTATCGCAGCAGTCATCTCGGCTGTTGTAGGTGGTAGTGCAGCATACTACGCAGTAAAGGTCCGTGCCAAGGCTATCATCGACAAGGCGGAGCACGACAGCGAGATGCTGAAAAAGGAGAAGGAGATTCAGGCCAAGGAGCGTTTCATGCAGCTTAAGAGCGAGCATGACCGCCATGTAAATGAGCGCAACCAGCGTCTTAACCAGAGCGAGCAGCGAGCCAAGCAGCTCGAGAACCAGCTGCAAAATCAGCAGCGAGACCTCGACCGCAAGATTGCCGACAACGACCGCCTGAAGGAGAAGATGGAGGCTCAAATTCAGATGATGGAGGAGAAGAAGGCGCAGCTCTCGCAGCTTATGAGCGAGCAGAACGCCCGCCTCGAGCAGATTTCGGGCATAAGCTCGGAGGAGGCAAAAAATATCCTTATCGAGAATATGAAGGACGAGGCCAAGAGCGAGGCTCAGGCCTATATCAACGAGACTGTCGAGGAGGCAAAGCTCACCGCCACCAAGGAGGCAAAGCGCATCATCGTGGCCTCGATACAGCGTGTTGCTACAGAGACCGCTATCGAGAATGCCGTGACCGTGTTCAATATCGACTCCGACGAGGTTAAGGGTCGCATCATCGGTCGTGAGGGCCGCAATATCCGTGCTCTCGAGGCTGCTACGGGCGTCGAGATTATCGTCGATGACACTCCGGAGGCGATTATCTTGAGCTGCTTCGACCCTGTGCGTCGTGAGATTGCTCGTTTGGCACTCCACCAGCTCGTAACCGATGGCCGTATCCACCCTGCCCGCATCGAGGAGGTTGTGGCAAAGGTTAAGAAGCAGATCGAGGAGGAGATTGTCGAGGTTGGTAAGCGCACCGCCATCGACCTCGGTATCCACGGCTTGCACCCTGAACTTATCCGCCTTATCGGTAAGATGAAGTACCGCTCGTCGTATGGTCAGAACCTCTTGCAACACGCCCGTGAGACTGCAAACTTGGCGGGTATCATGGCTGCGGAGCTCGGTTTGAACCCAAAGACTGCACGCCGTGCCGGTCTGTTGCACGATATCGGCAAGGTGCCTGACGATGAGCCGGAGTTGCCACACGCAATTATCGGTATGAACCTCGCCGAGAAGTATAAGGAGAAGGCCGATGTATGTAATGCTATCGGTGCTCACCACGACGAGACCGAGATGACCTCGATGATAGCTCCTATTATTCAGGTCTGCGATGCTATCTCGGGCGCACGCCCAGGCGCACGCCGTGAGGTTATCGAGTCGTACATCAAGCGTCTGAAGGAGATGGAGGGTATCGCCCTCTCGTACCCTGGCGTTGTCAAGACCTATGCTATCCAGGCGGGCCGTGAGCTTCGTGTTATCGTGGGCGCAGACAAACTCTCGGATGCCGAGAGCGAGAGCCTGTCGCACGATATAGCCAAGAAGATCCAGGACGAGATGACATACCCTGGACAGGTCAAGATCACCGTAATTCGTGAGACCCGTGCCGTAAGTTACGCCAAGTAATCAAACGATAGAACACAAGTAGAGGCAGACTTTTTCGGTCTGCCTCTACTTTTTTAGGTAGGAAGGGGCTAAACGAATAACCTACTCTTGGTTTTTCTTCAACCACTCCAGACGACGAAGGTCAGGCAGATGGGTTATCTTGAACCCCTCGAAACGAGCCTCAAAGCCATGTCCATCTGGGCAAGCCGCCATCGTTCCGACCATTACAGGCGTATTGTCCGCAAGGTGGCAGTTACGCATCATCGTGTAGTTTTTATCGTCAAACGAGTAGAAAATCTCCACCGCATCGAGGCGACGCACCGCCTTAATCCAGATGTGGTCGATTGCCTTATCAAGCGTGATAACCGACCAATCGCTCGTATGGTGGGTTACCACGCACGAGATATTGTACTTGCCATCGACAAACTCGATGCCGGCCTTGATGTAGTTCTCCTTGTCGGTGCGGAGCATCAAACCCGCTTGGTCGAAACGCACTTTGTAGTCACCCGAGATTTTTACCTTAACCTCGAACTCGCCACCACGAGTGGTGTAGAGGAACGGAGCATCATCAACGGTGAAGCCGTAGTGCGAGATGCGCCAATAGTCACTCTGCGGAGTCACCTGCATCGTAAGTTTGTTGTTTTTAATGCTCCACGACTCTGGCTCGTTAAACCACTGCATAGATTCAAGTGTCTGCGCCTGCACCGCAACCGCTGCCACCACCATTGCCAAAAATGTTGTAATTCTCTTCATCGTAGGGATAATTTATTGGTTTGTAGTACGAAGATACAAAAAATTTGCATTTTATAGAGTCGCAACAACAAATTCTCGGCAGAGATATTTCAAAAAAACTACCATTTATTATACTTTGACACTAATTGTCAAAATGATACAATACATTTGCAACATAAAACTATAACACTCTTGGCTATGATAACATTTATTATGATTTTGTATCTCATCGCTTGTATTGAAGAGATAGGTCTTGGCGCTATTATTTTCTGGATAATATGTGGAGCTGCAATTTTCTTTGGCCTTGTGTGGATAATCGTAAAATTAACACCGACAAGATATTACACAAGGAATTGTCCTTGGGGCTATCACTATTATGGTTGCCAACCCGAATGTCCAATGCATGAGCATTGCTGGGGGCCACACCCGATGAAGGAGAATTCAACACAACATAATCATAGTTTTTGGCAACACCAAGATTCTGATTCAGGACAAAGTTTTCTACCTGATACTCCTACATCCCAAAATGAGGATGGCGATTGGCGTACAACCTATATGGACGATATTCGCTACGATGATCGAGAGCGTGACGAAGAGTATGACCATGACCGCTTCGACAATGGCGGTTGGTAGTTGTCTATTTGAATATTTATAACTTGAGAGTACAATACTCGGCTTAATCGCAGCGGTGACAATTACTTTTAGCGCAGCCTTACTAGCCCTTACTCGCCCTTACTGGCCGTTACTAGCCCTTAATTTGCTTGCGCCTTGACAACCAAAACCCCAAGCGCACCCCAAATAGCTGACCAGAGGTCAGCGTCCCCAGCAAGCGACCATCGGGAGCGTCCCCAATTAGCCAACTTGTTGGCGTCCCCATCTTCCTGGCGCCTTCCCGTGCGCTCTATTACCCCTAACGACTCTAATGCCCCTACTCGTGAGCTTAACTTGCCGAGCATCGCTTTGCGATTATCGCTCGGCTTAAATCGGCTGCGCCTCAGCATAGTATATATAGGTATATCCTCTGCGTTCGGCTTGCACGATTTTCCTCTGTTTCACAGAGCAGTTAAGCTCACTCGCATCGAATAGTAATGCTATTTTCCGATAGAAAATAGCATCTGCCTCTTTAAGTGAAGACCATCTTCGATCTCTCTATTTTTATATTTGCGCAGGAATTATGCTGTGCCGTAATGTAGAATGACGACTTGGATAGTACTCCTGTACAGCCAAGTCGTCATTCAAATAAGGTGCTGCAGAAACCTGCGCAAATAAAAAAGAGAAGATCGAATCTTGTCGGTCTTCTCTTAAAGAGGCGGCTACCTACTCTCCCACGGGAAAACCGCAGTACCATCGGCGCGAGTGAGCTTAACTTCTCTGTTCGGAATGGGAAGAGGTGGAACCTCACCGCTATAACCACCTAAATCATATT
>SUZW01000024.1 GCA_015059685.1 Rikenellaceae bacterium
AATTACTTTTGATAAGCTGCCGCAGGCGGTGGGTTATCTGACAGAACAGGTGGAGCGAATCCACAAAATTGTGGCGGCATTGCAACCGCAGACTACAACCGACAAGCATCGCATTGTAGAGATTGACGAGGCGTGTCAAATCACACGCAAGGCGAAACCTACTATCTACACGCTCGCACGCAAGGGGCTGATTCCTGCATACAAGCGTGGAAAGAAACTCTACTTCTATGAAGATGAACTTCTGCAATGGATTGAGTCGGTGGCGAAAATCGTTCACAACTTTTTTTGCAAAAAAATCACTAATTCTCAAACCTTCCCTTCAATGCCCCTCTATACTTAATATGAATTCACTTAAAAACAATAACAAAATGGAAACGAAAGTTGTATCATTTGAGCAGATGCCGGAGCTCATTCAAAATCTGGTAGAAAGAATTGAAGCACTTGAAAAGACAGTTCGCGAGAAGCAGCAGCCACAGCCGCTTGAAGGAGAGTTGATGAGCGTGGAGGATGTTTGCAAGATGCTTGGCAAATCCAAATCTGCGGTGTACCGAACAGTGAGATGCCACGACATTCCGTTTATCCGCCAGGGTAACCGATTGCATTTCGATCGACCTACCATCAAGAAGTGGCTCGAGAAGAAACAGAATATCGAGTGCATCACCAATATGGAGGAGTTCGAAAAGTTTATGACTCCCGACCCATGGCGCTACCGAAATCGACGCTAGTGAGGAGAGTTGATGAATTAGGTAAAGAGTGGCAAGGCGACTTCGGTCGCCTTATTTTTTGTCCATATTTGGTGGCACAATATTACCTCTTCTACCTTATATTTATAAGATTGTTCACAAACTTTTTAGCAAGAGCACATCAATCTGACAAATTTTGCTTATTTTTGTAGGAGATAGATTTTTGCTTATGGTAAAGAGGTACTTTCATGGCGATACGATAGAGGGCTTTCTTGCGATGCCCGATGCGCAGATTATTGGTATTCTAACCACTGCGCATACCTCGTTGCACGCTTCATTGCAAAGCTTGCAAAATGACGCCTGGCGCGAGGAGATTTCGCTATTGAAAGATATTCTCACTCCCTACATCGGTCGAGGCCATATCTACTTCGAATATACCATTCCGCGAATGGGCCGTCGTATTGATGTTGTGTTGCTGCTTGATGGCGTTGTGCTCTTATTGGAGTTTAAGGCATTCAACGAGCAATACACCAAGGCCGACATCGCCCAGGTGTGGGACTATGCTCTCGACCTAAAAAACTTCCACGAGCAGAGCCATAATCGCCCGATTGTACCTGTATTGGTAGCGACCGAGGCGGTTGATGCCACCTCAGATTTTATCCCTTTTGACGACAAGGTTTTCTATCCAATACTAACCAATCGAGAGCAGCTCGCATCGACTATCGCGGAGGCGTTGCTATTCTGCGATACAGACAGTTCGGAGGGAGATTCACTGTGGGCAATTAGCCGTTACTCACCAACTCCAACCATTATCGAGGCGGCAAGTGCGCTCTACAACAACCACTCCGTAGAGGACATCTCTCGTTCCGATGCTTCGGCCGAGAATCTAACTACCACGTGTGGCTTTATCTCGTCGGTTATTGAACGCGCAAAGAGGGAGCATTTCAAGGCAATATGCTTTGTAACGGGTGTGCCGGGAGCTGGCAAAACGCTTGTCGGCCTTAATATCGCCACACAACAATTTGAGAAGGATGATATCGCTGTATATCTATCGGGTAACTTCCCGTTGGTGCAGGTGCTGACCGAGGCTCTTGCACGCGACAAGAAGCGTCGTATGGCGGAGAAGGGCGAGAAAATAGCTATCGGCACAGCACGTTCGGAGGTTAAAGCCTTTATTCAGATGATTCACCACTACCGCGACACATGCTTGGAGGGTACGAAGGTGGTGGATGGTCGCATCGTAGCCGATGAGGAGTACTTCCTCAATCCGAAAAACCTCAAAAAGTCATTCGTCCCGGTGGACCACGTTGCTATTTTTGATGAGGCACAGCGTGCATGGACAAAGGATGCTCTTGCTAACTTTATGAATCGCAAGAAGGGTTATCCTAACTTCCCATATTCCGAGCCGGAGTATCTGATTTCGTGTCTCGATCGCCACGATGATTGGGCTGTCGTTGTATGCCTTGTGGGTGGTGGCCAGGAGATTAACACCGGAGAGGCCGGCATTAGCGAGTGGATAGAGTCACTCAACCGCGAGTATAAGGATTGGCATGTGTTTATCTCGGACCGCCTACACGATGCCGAGTATGCTGCCGGTCGCTCGTTGGAACTATTGTCAGAACACGAGCACGTGGAGTTTGAGCCGTCGTTACACTTGGCTGTGTCGATGCGTTCGTTCCGTGCGGAGAATCTTGCAAAGTTTGTGCACAAACTGCTTGATAGAGATATCGAGGGTGCTCGTGAGGCATACCAGACACTTGACAAATACCCAATCGTGCTGACACGCTCACTCGATAAGGCGAAGCGTTGGTTGAAGGAGCACGCACGAGGTACGGAGCGCTACGGAATGATTGTATCTTCGCAGGCAGAGCGATTGAAGCCATTGGCTATTGATGTCCGCTTTAAGCCCGATGTGGTGCATTGGTTTTTGGATGATGCAACGGATGTGCGCTCGTCGTTCTATTTAGAGGATGTTGCTACAGAGTTCGATGTGCAGGGCTTGGAGCTCGATTGGTCGTGCGTAGTTTGGGATGGTGATTTCCGCTATACACCTTCGGGCTGGTCGCACCACTCATTCTGCGGCGATAAGTGGCAGAATATCAACAAACCGGAACGTAAGGCCTTCCAGAAGAACGCTTATCGCGTTTTGCTCACCCGTGCTCGACAGGGCATGGTCCTCGTTGTTCCCGAAGGTAACCCCGAAGACCCAACCCGCAGCCCGGCATACTACGACTCAACGTATGAGTATTTAAAGCTGATTGGTGTAAAGGAGATATAAAGATATGAAGTTAAAAGAATTACCCAAAAAGCATCCATGGGTAAAAACGATCTTTTGGATTGTTATTACAGCTATCATTTCGATAAGTATTGAGCGCTCTTGCGGTAAAATTATTCCAGAAGAACCTATGGTTGTAAAGGAAATCACTGATACTGTTCGGATTATGCACAGCTATGATTTTGGAGACATAAACGACTCATTAGCCAATATCCAATTAAAGAGAAAATTAGAAAATATTGAATTAGCACAAAGATATGAAGCTGAAATTATAAAAAAAGATAAATTAAGAGGACATGCTAATTCCATTAAGCTTGATGCTTCATTTCCCAATATGAAAGGATATTATTTAAGAGGCGCTACTTCGTTTTTTTCTTATGAAATGTCTTCTTTAGATGAGCAAATGATTGAGTTCAAGTTATCATTTTTTGACGATCTAATACTAAATGATATATATTGTTTAATATTGAAAATATACAAGATAGAAAATAATCAACGAATTTACTACGAAGAACAATGCTATAATGTTAATGGAGTAAATAACCTCATTAGAATTGCCAATTCATTACCTAAAGGCAAATTTGAATTTTGTGTAGGTTTCATATTAAAGCGAGATAGATTGTCTGAGTATCCCAATACATATCAAGTAAGCAAAATAGCCACTAAAACCATATAATTAAAATCGTGCTTTTTTATGACCAAAATATCCATTCGATTTTATAATGACCGTGAGGTGCGAGCTGTTAAGGATGAGCGAATGAGAAAATTTACTAACTTTGCAATATGAGCGAATTTGATAAATACATAGTTCAAGGTGAGCCGAGTAAGAAGGCAAAAGCTAATGCGTGGCAGACGGCAATTGGTCTTCAAGATGTCGATGGTTTGAAACCGTCGGAGTATCTTATCAAGACTGCGGTGCAGCATATTGAGGGCGATATCACTATCGACCAGGTCAAGGATATGCTTGACACCTACTACGAGACCAAAGATGTTCGCGAGCACCTTGACGATGAGCGCACGGAGGAGGCAGACAAAGTTTCGGCACGCATCACCGAGATTTTATCCGAGCAGTCGTTCTCATTCACTCCCGATTATCTGCTGAGAATACACCGCAGATTGTTTGAGGGTATCTGCAAACACGCCGGTAAGTTACGTGATGTCAATATCACAAAGAAGGAGTGGGTGCTGAGTGGCGATACGGTGCTCTATTCGAACTACGATATGCTGCGTGAGACGCTCGAATACGACTTCGAGCAGGAGAAGAAAACCGATTATTCGGTGCTCAATGCCGATATGGCAGTGAAACAGATTTGCAAGTTCGTGTCGGGCATTTGGCAGATACACCCTTTCCGTGAGGGCAACACCCGCACTACCGCTGTGTTTACGATGAAGTGGTTGCAGACCTTCGGATTCAGTGTAGACAACGATGTATTCAAGGATAATTCGTGGTATTTCAGGAATGCGCTTGTAAGGGCGAACTACAACAATATCCCGAAGCGAATCTTTGCAACATCAGAGTTCCTCGAACTGTTTTTCAGAAACCTTTTGTTCGGCGAGCAAAACAAGTTGAGTAACCGTACAATGTTGGCAGGAGAGCTCCAAAGTGCCATAGCAGAAGTTTCAAAGAGCCAAAATGGCACTTTGAATGGCACTTTGAGTTGCAATCTTGACGAGCTAGCACTTTTGCGATTTGTGAAAGAAAACCCTGACGCCACCCAGATTGAAATTGCAAAGCACATTGGCAAGTCGGAAAGAACAGTAAAGCGTATGACCCCTGCACTGATTGAACGAGGCCTACTCGAAAGAGAGAACGGCAAGCGCAATGGCAAGTGGATAGTCAAATGCGAAATTTAGAAACGATCATACTTATATAACGACAACTCGTGAGAATCACTCACGAGTTGTTCTTTTATACTAGCTACATCTTGCTTTTTTGTGGTATTTTATCTTGTGTTTTTGTGGCAATGCAACAAGTATTTTTGCTAATATACATCTTGCAATTTTACGGTGTCACCATATTAATAATCTCAACGAACCTTAAATGTATATATAAAAAGTCCGTATTATGGCGTTACAACGACTCGAATTTCCAGATTTATGGCGTTTGACATAAGTTCATCGACAATCTCAAAGTAGCAAAATGTCACTTTGAAATGATATCTTATCAAGTTGACTACATATTGTAGTCATCAGCATTTCCCAAAATCAGTTGTATCCAATCTGTATACAACTTAACATTCTACAATAGAAAGTGGATATTCACAACCCTCAAAAACCATATCGAACACAAGCGAAATGGTCTTTGGGGCTATGTTATTATTTATCTATAATTTAACTCGTATTTTCTATGAAAAATTACTATCTTTGTGTCAGAATTAGGGCGCCGAGTGGCAAAAGCAGGAAGTCGCCATTAGTCACAATTGCAAGGCTTAATTGATTCCCTTATTTTACCCACAACTCCGTAACTATATGATTATCAGAGGGGTGTACTTTATGCATCGGCAAGTAGGTGCCGATAAATCAAAAATGCAACCATAGGTGTTATGAAGAGGTTTTTTGCGATATTGTGTTGTCTCTGCGTTGTGGCAATGGCGGCAGCGCAGGGGGCAAGCACAAATATACCCGTTGGTTCGTGGGTCGGTAAGTTGAATGTAGGTGCAGCATCGCTGACGCTGGTATTTCACATCAAGCAGGAGGCGGGCATCGTGAAATCTACGCTTGATAGTCCCGACCAGGGTGCCAAGGGGTTGGGTGTATATAACGAATATCTATCTGCCGACTCCGTGTCGTTGAAGATGGCGCAGCTCGGTGCGATGTATCGGGCCAAGGTCTGTGGCAACAAGATGGTCGGCACATTCTCGCAGTTCGGTGCAAATTATCCCCTCACGCTGGAGCGAGGCGACTATAAGCCTCGTCGTCCGCAGACTCCCTCTGCGCCATATCCCTACAAAACCGAAGAGGTGAAGTTCGTAAATAGTACCGACAATGCTACGCTGGCGGGTACATTGGTCTATCCCGTGGGTTACAAAGAGGGTAGTAGGCCCCCTGTTGTGATTATGGTGTCGGGTAGTGGCTTGCAAAATCGTGATGAGGAGATTTTCGACCACAAGCCGTTTCTCGTCATCGCCGACTATTTGGCACGACACGGCATAGCCTCGTTGCGCTATGACGATAGAGCCTTCGGGGCATCGGTTGGTGGTAACCGCATCCACGCCAAGGCTACAACCCTCGACTACAGGCGAGATGCCGAAGCGGGTGTGGCTTACCTTCGCAGCCTGAAAAAGTTTGGTGCTGTGGGTGTGGTTGGCCATAGTGAGGGCGGAAATATCGCCTTTATGTTGGGCGGAGCGAAAGTGGTAGATTTTGTTGTTAGTCTGGCAGCTGTAGGTACGAGGGTGGATGTCGCCCTTACGGCACAATATAACCGCATTATGGAGTTGCAGGGGCGACCAACAAAGATCGATGTCGTGGGGTATCGACAGATAGCCTTGTCGTCGAATAGTGCATGGATGAGCTGGTTTATAGATTATGACCCAACGGCAGATATTGCTGCTACAACCTGTCCGACATTTGCCCTAAACGGTGGCAGAGATTGTCAGGTTATATCGTCGCTCAATATGCCGGCTATAAAGAGGGCGTTGCCGTACAACGAACGCTCGCTTGTGAAGGAGTATCCGATGCTAAACCATCTCTTCCAGCACTGCACCACGGGTGCGCCTACGGAGTACAACACCATCGAAGAGACGATATCTGCGGATGTGTTGAACGATATGGTGCGGTGGATAAATGGAGTCACCGGCAGATAATTTTGTGTAAATATTATGGCAGGGGTATGAAAAGTAGATTATTTTTCATACCTTTGTTAATATGAAAAAGTGTGCAAACTAAAACTAAAACTATAACCACTATGAGTAAATATCCTAAAATTGGTATTCGTCCAACGATAGATGGTCGTCAGGGCGGTGTTCGTGAGAGCCTTGAAGAGAAGACTATGAATTTGGCAAAGGCTGTTGCAGAACTTATATCGGCAAATGTGAAGTATCCCGATGGAACTCCTGTCGAGTGCGTTATTGCCGACGGAACTATTGGCCGTGTAGCCGAAACAGCTGCGTGCCAGGCTAAATTTGAGCGTGAGAATGTAGGTGCTACGATATCTGTTACATCGTGCTGGTGCTACGGCTCCGAGACGATGGATATGCACCCTCATTGGCCAAAGGCGGTATGGGGCTTCAATGGTACGGAGCGCCCGGGAGCAGTATATTTGGCTGCCGTATTGGCTGCGCATGCACAGAAGGGTCTGCCTGCATTCGGCATCTATGGCCACGATGTGCAGGATCTCGACGACAATACCATTCCTGAGGATGTGGCACAAAAGATACTCCGCTGGGCTCGTGCTGCTGTAGCTGTAGCTGTGATGCGTGGCGAGAGTTACCTCTCGATAGGTAGCCAGTGTATGGGTATTGCCGGTAGTATTGTCGATCAAAACTTCTTCCAGGAGTACCTCGGCATGCGCAATGAGAGCGTTGATGAAACGGAGATTTTGCGCCGTATGGAGGAGGGCATTTACGACCACGAGGAGTATGCAAAGGCTATGGCGTGGACAGAGAAGTACTGCAAGACCAAGGAGGGTTGGGATAAAAACCGCCCAGAGAAGCAGAAGGACCGCAAGGGTAAGGATGCCGATTGGGAGTTTGTTGTCAAGATGACGCTTATCGTACGCGATTTGATGCTCGGTAACCCGAAACTTCGAGATCTCGGCTTCAAGGAGGAGGCTATAGGTCACAACGCTATTGCAGCAGGTTTCCAAGGTCAGCGCCAGTGGACCGATTGGAAGCCGAATGGCGACTTTACGGAGGCTCTTTTGTGTAGTACATTTGATTGGAATGGTCTTCGTGAGGCCTATGTATTGGCTACCGAGAACGATGCTTGCAACGCTGTGGCGATGTTGTTTGGTAAGCTGCTGACGGGTTGCGGTCAGATGTTCTCGGATGTGAGGACATATTGGAGTCCCGAGGCCGTAAAGCGTGTTACAGGTAAGGAGCTTACAGGTCTGGCAGCAGGTGGTATGATACACCTCATAAACTCGGGTGCTACGACACTTGATGCTACGGGAGCAAGTACAAACGAGATGGGTCAGCCATGTATGAAGCCGTCGTGGGAGATGACCGAAGCAGATGCGGAGGCGTGTCTTAATAGTACGAATTGGATGCCTGCCGACCGCGATTATTTCCGTGGTGGAGGTTTCTCGTCGAACTTCCTCTCGAAGGGCGGTATGCCTGTGACAATGTCGAGATTGAACCTCGTAAAGGGTCTTGGTCCTGTGCTTCAGATTGCCGAGGGTTGGACAGCTGATGTTGAGCCCGAAATTCACGAAGTCTTGAATATGCGTACCGACCCAACTTGGCCTACAACATGGTTCGTGCCTCGTCTCGATGCAACGAAGGCTCCGTTCAAGGATGTGTATTCGGTGATGAATAATTGGGGTGCAAATCATGGTGCTATAAGCTATGGCCATATTGGTGCCGACCTCATTACCCTGGCTTCGATGCTCCGTATCCCTGTATGTATGCACAATGTTGCCGAGGAGGAGATATTCCGCCCTGCAGCATGGAATGCATTTGGTATGGAGAAGGAGGGCGCGGATTATAGAGCCTGCCAGAACTACGGACCAATATACAAGTAGCGTTTCTATAACCAAGATTAGAGAGGTTGGGCTCCTTCGACGAAGGAACAACGCCTCTCTAACCATTTAATGAAGATGATTATGCAAGATAAACTTGTTGAAAAGAGGTACTTGGTAACCTTTATCCTCATCACCTCGTTGTTTGCTCTTTGGGGCTTTGCTAACGATATTACAAACCCTATGGTTGCGGCCTTTCAGACCGTGATGGAGTTATCGGCCTTTGAAGCCTCGTGGGTGCAGTGTGCCTTCTATGGTGGTTATGCCACTATGGCGGTGCCTGCGGCTCTCTTTATTCGTAAATATAGCTACAAAAGTGGTATTCTGCTCGGTCTTGGACTCTATGCCGTGGGAGCCTTCTTGTTTATCCCTGCCGCAGCGATGCAGAACTTCCTCTTCTTCTGTCTTTCGCTCTATATCTTGACCTTTGGCTTGGCGTTCTTGGAGACTACGGCAAATCCGTTTATCCTTTCGCTTGGCAGTAAGGCGACATCGACACGCCGCTTGAACCTCGCTCAAGCCTTTAATCCTATGGGTTCGCTTATAGGTATGGCCGTAGCATCGCTTGTGGTGTTGCCGTCGTTGTGGTCGGATAGGCGTGGAGCCGATGGCGAGACCTTCTTCCACACCTTGAGTAGTGTCGAGAAGGCGGAAATACGACTCCACGACCTTCAGGTTATTCGTGACCCTTATGTGCTGCTCGGAGTGGTGGTGCTTGCGATGTTTATCATTATTGCACTCAAGAAGATGCCAAAGAGGAGTGAGGAGATGCAGTGTGACTCTATAGCTGCGACCTTGAAGCGCCTCTGGAAAAATGGTATGTATCGTGGCGGTGTATTGACACAGATGTTCTATGTGGCAGCGCAGATTATGGTCTGGACCTTCATTATTCAGTATGCCGATAACCTCGGTATTAACAAAGCTACGGCCCAGAACTACAACATCTTGGCAATGACACTCTTTTTGTGTAGCCGTTTTGTAAGCACCATCCTAATGAAGTATGTAAATTCGCGCAAACTACTTGCTATATTTGGCGCAGGGGCGGCATTGTGTACCATAGGAACGATATTTATAGTGGGCTTGGGTGGCCTCTATTCTCTTGTAGGTATCTCGGTGTTTATGTCGCTGATGTTCCCTACGATATATGGCATAGCACTCGAAAATGTCGAGGAGCGTGACGCTTCGCTTGGTGCCGCATTCTTGGTTATGGCGATTGTCGGTGGTGCTATTATGCCTCCATTGCAGGGGTTGATTATCGACCAAGGAGAGATTGCTTCGCTCCCTGCGGTGAATGTCTCGTTTGTGCTGCCGCTTATAAGTTTTATAGTGGTGACGATATATGGTCTATACACAAATAAGAGAGCAACCTAATTGGTTGCTCTCTTATTTGTGTATGTCCGTTACGAACTACCTCTTGTCGATATCATTTAGGAGTGTTCTGACAGCTGTTTCGAGCTGACTATCTACGCCCTTGACGACTTCAGCCTTGCCGTTATCCACCTCGATATCCGGTGTCAGCAGGCTGTTTTCGAGGTAGTTGCCCTCCTCGTCACGATAGCCCACGATTGGAATACCGTAGCGCAGGCTCTGATCCTGCATATCTATAAAGTTCACCGAGGTCATAGTTCCCGCTACAGGCATACCCACGAGTTTGCCGATTTTACGGTTCTTGTACATCCACGGAGTGCCGTGCGCATTCGAGTAGTTGGCCTCGCACATAATCATAATTGTAGGGTGGTTATATCGGCTACGAGGCATATCCGAGGCGAACTTATCACGCACGATACGGCTCATATAGTTGTGGCCCGTAGTCAAAATCTCAATAGCCTCTTGGAGGTGTCCGCCAGGGTTGAAGCGGGTGTCGATAACCACACCTTCGTAGTTGTTATATCTTCCCACAATATCCGAATATAGTTTGCGGAAATACTCATCCTTCATAGCCCAAATATGAACATAACCAAGACGACCACCCGATAGCTTCTCCACCTTCTTGACATTATTCTTCACCCAACGCCAGTAGAGTAATGTGTCGCAAGCTCCATTTGTTATAGGTTCTGCAACTGCCTGTGCCTTTGTTCCGTTAGGCTTAACGACATCGCACAATACTCGCTTACCGACCTTGTTGTTGAGCAGTGGGAAGAAGTCTTTGCCCTTCAAAATTGGGTTGCCATCTATTGCGGTGATGATATCGCCCGCCTTCAATGCCGACTCCGCCCTATCGAAAGGTCCACCCACAACTACCTCTGCAACTTTAAGACCATCGCCTTTATAGTCGAGGTCGTAGATAAGACCGAGGTTTGCAGTCTCGGATTTTGTCTCAATATTGCGACCTTTGAATGTACAGCCTGTATGCGATACATTCAGCTCGCCCAGCAGCTCGCTCAACAGCTCCGCAAAGTCGTAGTTGTTGCTGATGTGTGGCAAGAAATTTCTATAGACCGAGGTGTAGAGTGCCCAATCGGTGTTGTGCATACTCTTCTCGTAGAACTGCGCCTCGACATCGTGGCAGAGGTTGTCGTACATATATCGACGCTCAGCCGCACGGTCAATGACCATTTCGGTTGCTACGGCTATTTGCTTTGGCGCACTTGCACCCTTTGGTAACACCGAGAACTTCGATCCGAGAACAAAGAGTTTATCCTCCTTGTCGTTCCACTTCAAGCTACCAACCGCTGCACCAAGGTCGCAGACCTTTCCACTCTTTATATCGAGTTTGCAGAGTCGCATATCTCCATAATAGGCTGCATTGTAGTATAGTTCCTTTCCATCGCCACTCAATGCCATCGAGCCGATATCCACCGATGCCGGTGTCAATCTTACGATACGCTCGTCAAATCGCTCCGGCTCAACAACGGTACCCTTCGTATGGTCGCAGCAAGCGCACTTCGCCTGACCAAGCAATTCACGCTCCTCGTTACTCATAACAAAGGTATCGTAGGCCTGTTTGTTCATAAATACAAGCATTGCATCCTGCTCCGAGCCCTCGTAGTTGGAGTGGCGACGACGACCATAACACTCCGTTTTATAGAGTATGGCATTGCCACCCAAAACCCACGATGGAGAACTCTCGTAGTAGGCTGTTTCGGTGATGTTGATGAGAGGTTTACCTCCCTCGGCACTTACCACACCCAAATCGGTTTCGGGATAGTTGTTATTGTCGTGCATTGTGAGGGCAAACCACTTGCCATCGGGCGACCACTCGTACTTAAATCTGAAATGGACTATCTTCCAATTCTCGCCATTGGTAATCTCACGACTCTTGCCTGTGGCGAGGTTTAACACCATGAGCTTGTAGTTGTCATCTATGTATGCCAACTCGGTACCATCGGGCGAGAACTTTGGAGATGCCTTGTCTGTCTTATTATTCTTGAAAAGCGGCTTCTCATCTACGAGTGTTGCGTAGGCAAAGGTAGGCTCCTCTGAACGCACAAGCGACGCTATGTAGATGTTGTATGCGCCATCTCTGTCCGAAACATAGGCGAGCTGTCTGCCGTCGGGCGAGAATGCCAACTCCTTCTCCGCCTCGGGAGTGGTTGTGATGCGGGTAACACGCTCGTAGTCGGTCGAGGTAACGAAGATATCGCCACGGCACACGAAGGCCACCTGCTTGCCATCCTTCGAGATGGCGTTGTCGGTGCCGCCATTGACCTTCACGGCCATAAGATCATTATCGCCATTGTCGGCAGTGACCGAAACCTGCAACTTCTTGGTTGCCGCATTCGCTCTCTTAACATATATGTCGCCATCGTAGGCGTAGCACAAGTCGTTGCTATCCGAAATGGTCAAAAAGCGTACAGGGTGGAGTTTGTGGTTTGTCACTGTTGCGACCTTTTCGGGCTCTGCGATAGGGAACGAGTAGATATTGAAGCTGCCGTTGCGCTCGCTCGTAAAGAAGATGGTTTTGCCATCTTTCGATACTCGTGGAGTGCGGTCCTCGCCTTTGAACGAGGTGAGCTTGGTGTGCTTGCCATTCTCGTAGAGCCAAATATCTTTTGCTACATTCGAGGTTTGGTGCTTACGCCAGATATTCTCGCCACTCTTGCAATCTTGATATACAAAGCTCTTCGAGTTACCCACAAATGACACCTCCTCGGCAGGTGTGCCGAGAATTTGTTGTGGGCGATCACCCTCTACGCTTACCGAGTAGAGCTCGGTCATCACAGCTTTTGGAAATACGGCACTCTCGGCCGAGTCGTACATCAACGACGAATATACGACACTCTTGCCATCAGGCGTGAAACTCCATGGCATGTCGTTCGACGAGTGGGTTGTCAAACGCTTTGGGTTACCACCCGTTACGGGGATAAGGTAGAGGTCGAAGTTACCGTGACGATCCGAGGCAAAGGCAATCTGCTTGCCATCGGGCGACCATACCGGGGCGTAGTCGTGTGCTGCGTGCGATGTGAGTTGCTTCGCTTCGCCACCATCTGCGCTGACCAGGTAGAGATCTCCCTTGTAGGAGAATACTACGGTTGTTCCATCGGGCGATATAGCTGGATAGCGCAACCACCTCGCCTCTGCACCCATTGCCAACACGGGTAGGCATACGAGTGCTACGATAAGGGTTAAAATTCGTCTCATAGGTTATCTGTTTTTAGGTTTTATCGTTTCTGAATATAGTTGTCGATAGCTGTGGCAGCCTTGCGACCTGCGCCCATGGCGAGTATCACGGTTGCAGCGCCTGTCACGGTGTCGCCACCTGCGAAGACTCCCTCTCGAGATGTTGCGCCCCATTCGTCGGCCACAATACAGCCACGACGGGTGGTCTCGAGCGAAGCGGTTGTCGATGCGATAAGCGGATTTGGCGATGTTCCGAGTGCCATAACCACAACATCGCACTCCATCTCGAACTCCGAGCCCTCGATGACCTGTGGCGAGCGACGACCACTCTCGTCGGGCTCACCAAGCTCCATACGCACGCACTCTATGCCTCGTACCCAGCCCTTGTCGTCGCCAAGCACTCGTGTAGGGTTTGTAAGCATCTCAAAGACGATGCCCTCCTCCTTGGCGTGGTGAACCTCCTCGACACGAGCAGGCAACTCCTTCTCGCTACGACGATAGACTATCGAAGCGTCGGCGCCGAGTCGCTTTGCGGTGCGCACGGCATCCATGGCGACATTTCCGCCACCCACGACAACAACCTTGTGGCCTACATATATCGGGGTGTCGTACTCCTTGTCGTAGGCGTGCATAAGGTTGGCTCGAGTGAGGAACTCGTTTGCCGACAATACACCATTCAGGTTTTCGCCATCGATACCCATAAAGCGAGGCAGACCTGCTCCCGAGCCGATAAACACCGCCTCGAAGCCCTCATTGTCGAAGAGTTCGTCGATGGTTATGGTGCGACCCACAACAACATCGGTCTCAATATTTACACCAAGAGCCTTCACACGCTCAATCTCGCGCTTCACGATGCGCTCCTTTGGCAGTCGAAACTCCGGAATACCATATACCAACACTCCTCCCGCCTCGTGCAGAGCCTCGAATATCGTGACCTCGTAGCCCATCTTTGCCAAGTCACTTGCGCAGGCCAAACCCGCAGGACCACTGCCGATGATGGCTACCTTGTGTCCATTCTTTGCAGCCGGTGGGGTAGTCAAACCACTCTCCAACTGCCAATCGCCCACAAAACGCTCCAACTTACCGATGGCCACAGGCTCACCCTTGATACCGAGGATGCACGAGCCTTCGCACTGCGTCTCCTGCGGGCACACTCGACCGCAGATGCTCGGCAACGACGAGTCCTCGCCAATAACCGAGGCTGCACCAGCCTTATCGCCCTCGAGGAGCCGCTCGATAAATTGTGGAATTTTGATACCCACGGGACACGCAGATACACAACGAGGATTTTTACAATTCAGACAACGAGAAGCCTCCAACAGAGCCTCCTCCTCGTTGTAGCCGTAGCACACCTCCTCGAAATTGGTGGCACGCAGTTTTGCATCTTGCTCTCGTACTGCGACACGAGGTATTTTATTTGCCATAACCTATTTATCCAATCCAATGTTACACTTGTGTCCCGCCTCACGCTCGCGCTGAATAGCAATAGCGCGCTGCTCCTGTGTGCGGTACATTCCCTGACGACGCATAGCCTCGTCGAAATCTACATCGTAAGCGTTGAACTCCGGTCCATCGACGCAGGTAAACTTCGTCTTGCCTGCAATAGTCACTCGACACGCTCCACACATACCTGTACCATCGACCATCAAGGCGTTCAATGATACGATGCACGGTAGGTCGAACTTCTTGGCCGTAAGTGTCACGAACTTCATCATTATCATTGGACCTATCGCCACGCAGAGATCATACTTTTTGCCCTCCTCGGTGATAAGTTTTTCGAGTAGTGCCGTAACCAAGCCGTGGAAGCCCTCCGAGCCATCGTCGGTGGCGATATAGAGGTTCGAGGCGACCTTGGCCATCTCCTCCTTGTAGATAAGCATATCTTTGCTCTTGGCTCCTATGATAACATCAACTTCGCAGCCCTGTTGCGAGAGCCACTTAACCTGCGGATATACGGGTGCAGCACCTACACCTCCGCCCACGAAGATATACTTGCGCTTACGCACCTCCTCGATAGGCTCGGCCACAAAGTCCGACGGGCGACCGAGTGGTCCTGCCACATCGGCCAAGTATTCGCCTACACTCTTTGCTACAATTTTGCGTGTCGAGACACCCAAAGCCTGCGTTACGAGTGTCACCGAGCCCTCCTCGGTGTCGTAGTCTGCTATGGTTAGCGGTGTGCGCTCACCTCTCTCGTCGGAGCGAACTATTACAAACTGTCCGGGACGAGCCGAATTTGCAATACGGGGAGCCTTGACCCGTGTCAGAAATATATTCTCGGCAAGCTCTCGTTTTTCGATAATCTCAAACATAATCTATCTATTTCTCCACTATTGCCGAGACTCGTAGCGTTATGACGGGCTGCGATGGAGCGTTGCTCACAATTCGTACCCTGTCCACCACTGCTCCAAACGGCAATTTCGATGGGTTTATACTCACTCTTAATGTTCTGCTCTCGCCTCCCTCAATGCGGTTGCTGCCCTCTACACTCACTGCAAAGTAGCCACCATCCGACTCGATGTGGCGTATCATCAACGGCTCCTTGCCGTCGTTGCTTATAAGGAGCTTTTCGCTCCGTGGCGAAGCATCTATATTTATCGCGCCAAAGTTAATAAATTTTTTGGATAGTACAATCGTCGGCTCTTCGTTATTTCGCTTCGCAGGGCGCAAATCTATGGCCGTGGCACCAATGATAAGAGGGTGCCGTGCTGCCTTGCCATCTATATACATATTTATAGTATAGGAGAGCGTTCCGTATTTGCCACAATCTTCACCAAGCGCACACTCGAAATTTATGGTCGCCTCCTCGTGTGGCGCAAGGGTGGTAGGGTGGTAGAAGGTGAGTTCGGGGTGCGGGTTGTCGATGCGCAACTCAACCTTGCGGTCGGAGGTGTTCGCCACCTCGAATGTAGATTGCTTGGCTCGGCCATGCTCGATATATCCGAAGATATGGGCATTTGTCGCCACACGCAGCCCTTCACCCATAACGATAGGGTATCGCTCCTCGATGGTGCGGTGGCGTGGCGTGACAACACCCTTTATCAGTAGTTGCTCCTTCAGGTTACCCTCCGATGTGGCTATCGCTATCTTGCGGGCAAAGGCACCCGGGTAGTTCATAGGGTTGAATGTCACTCGTAGTGTGGCGGTGCTGTCGGCAGGTATGGGCTTGCGGGAGAACTCGACCTTGGTGCAACCACACGATGTCCTCGCTGCAACGATGACTATGGGTGTCGTCGATGTGTTTCTGCAACGAAACAGACACTCCACACTGCCACCATCCTCGGCTATCGTGCCGAAGTCGTGCGACAGAGCATCGAAACGCAGTTGCGCCGAAATATGCCCCACCGAGAGGACAAAAAGTGCTGTTATGGCTATGAAAAATCGCAAAATCATCGCTACAAAGATAATTTTTTTGAATTTTTTTTGCAAAAGTTTTGCAAGAATAAAAAAATGCCGTATATTTGCACTCGCAAAACCGATGAAGGGGTTGCACAAGTTCTTAAAAACACGCCTGAATAGCTCAGTTGGTTAGAGCACATGACTGTTAATCATGGGGTCCTAGGTTCAAGTCCTTGTTCAGGCGCTCATTGCGCGAGGGTTGCAAAAGTTCGGTTACGACACAACTAAACTAAGGTTGCAAATGTAAAGTTACAACACGACCAAACGAGGGTTGCAAATGTAAGGTTGCAATCGGAAATGTGGCGAGTAAAAGTGTTGAAGTGGATAGCAACAAACTTTGAAGATAACGAATAGCAGTCCCGAGCCATTTTCGAAAAGGGAGCTTAGCTCAGCTGGTTTAGAGCATCTGCCTTACAAGCAGAGGGTCGGGGGTTCGAATCCCTCAGCTCCCACAAAATCAAGACGACTTTTTACAAGTCGTCTTTTTTTGTGCTCGCTGATGGATTCGTTCAGTCGGTGGCGTTTCGGGTGACTTGTCTGCGTGTGGCTGTTGTTTGCTGTCGCAAATCTTTGTCTTCGTCAGATGATTGTCTTTGAAAATAAATTTTCAGCCATCATCCGCCAAAGCCAACAATCTACGATTGCAACAGCCCCACTTCGGTCACCTCTCTTCTGCTGCGACCGTTCGAATCCCGTGGTAGGGAAAAATCGGTGGTGGTGGGGGGTGAAATCAAGACGACTTTTTACAAGTCGTCTTTTTTTTTGTGTTCGCTGAGGGATTCGTTCAGCTTGTTGCGCCTCGGCAGACTTATCTGCGAGTTGTTGTGAACGTGCAGAGTTGCTTCGCAACAACGATAATAGATTGAACATCAGCAGTACAAACAAGTTTGCCTACTGCTATTCAATCTATCATCTAAACCTTCGGTTTTCTGCCCATTCATTCACCTCTTGGTCACCTCTCGGCTTCTGCCGCCGTTCGAATCCCGTGGTAGGAAAAAAGTTGATGGTTGATGAAATCAAGACGACTTTTTTTAAGTCGTCTTTTTTTTGTGCTCGCTGAGGGATTCGTTCAGTCGGTGGCGTTTCGGGCGACTTGTCTGCGCTCGGTTGTTGTCTGCTTGCGCAGATACTCGTGCTTGTGTAGCGATTGTGCCTGAAAACAAGTTTTCGCACATCGCTCCCCAACCCCGACAATCTTCGATTGCACCAACCTCGCTGCGGTCGCCTCTCAACTGCTGCGACCGTTCGAATCCAAGTAGGAAAATGGAAAGTTAGTGGAATAGAGGCGTTAGGGGCGTTAGGGGTGCGCTGAAAGCTGTGACAAAAAAAAGCGTAAGCGCCTGCCATTCAGTGAGCGTTAGCGAACGCTTGCCATTCAATGCCATTGCACCCGCGCCCCAACCACCTTAAGAGTTCCCACCACCTACCCCCCCCTCAAGCGCACCCCAGAAAGCTGACCAAAAGTCAGCGTCCCCAAATAGCCAACTTGTTGGCGTCCCCATTTTTTCTGCGCTGTGTTTTGGGGGCGCAGTCTGCGACTGCTTTGTGGGGGCGGGCTTCGCCCTTAATGGGGACGCAATCAGAGATTGCTTTATGGGGAGGCGCAAAATGCTGAATTGTCAATTGCTTTAAGCGCACCCTTACTAGCCGTTACTAGCCCTTACCGACCCTTAATTCACCTGCGCCTTGACAACCTTCAACCCCCCCCTACTTACTACCCCCCCCCAAAAAAAAATACACCATACTTGTAAATTTTCAGTACTATTTATTGCATAGTACTAAATTTTGTATTATATTTGCATCAGAAAACAGCAAAAGTAGAGTATAACCTAAAACCGAAAAAGTTATGAAAGAGACAGTTAGTGCAAATGTTGGTGGTCGAGCCTTTACGATGGATCGTGATGCTTATGCCAAGTTGTCGAGCTATTTAGGCAATGTGAATAGTCGTTTGGAGGATCAGACGACGATAGAGGATATCGAGGTTCGTGCCGCAGAGATTTTGGCGGAGTTGCTCCCTTCGTCGGCCATGGTTGTGACGATAGCGATGGTGGAGCAGGCTATTGTTCGAATAGGTCCTGCCGAGCAGTTTGGGGCTGTGCGCAACGCCCAGAGTGGTAGTTCGCAGCAGGCTTGCTATGACTCGGGGGTTCGCAAGTTGCGTCGCTCTCGCACGGATCGCTCCATAGCGGGCGTTTGTGGTGGTTTGGCAAACTATCTCGATGTTGATTCGACAGCGATGCGTATCGTGATGTTGTTGTTCCTCATCTTTGGCGGAATGTCGCTCTGGGTATATATTATCTTGTGGTTGCTTATCCCTGAAGAGTAATTTATTAGACGAGAGACGAGAGACGAGAGACGAGAGTAAAGCGCCGCAGGCCTAAATAAAAATACTTTTAATTGTCAATTCGTCAATTGTCAATTGTCAATTAACAATAAAATATGGAGAAGGATAATATAAAAGTACAGATGCGCAAGGGCATAATGGAGTATTGTGTGCTTGCAATATTGGCCAATGGCGACTCGTATGCACCCGCTATTATCACCGAGCTCAAGAAGGCGGAGATGATAGTGGTGGAGGGTACACTATATCCTATACTCACGCGTATGAAGAATGCCGGCTATTTGACCTACCGCTGGGAGGAGTCACCGCAAGGGCCTCCTCGCAAGTACTACACCCTTACCGAGGTGGGGCGTGACCACCTTGCGTCGTTAGATGAGGCGTGGAACACCCTTGTCGAGCAGATAAATAATATTCGTAACAAAGATTAAAAGAGGAGTACAACTATGAAACGGATGACAATGTTACTATCTCTATTGGTTCTCTGCATAAGTGTATCTGCGCAGAGCGATGGAACAACCAACACCAAGACAGGTATAGCTCTTGAGAATGAGCATAAAATCGTGACCGAGGCTCGTCGCTCGTCGATGCACTTTGACGAGATTGAGGTGTCGAAGGCGATACGCCTTGTGGTCGAGGAGCGCACCACGGGTAATATTATGGTGCGTGCGCCACACTCGGTGATGCCCTATGTGTCGCTCAAAGTTAAAGATGGCACACTCTACGCCACCCTGCTTTCGGGTACGCCCGTATCGCGCCGTTCTAATCTCTTGGCAGAGGTCTATGTGCCTTACAATGGTCGCATTAGGGAGATTACAACCTCTACGGCTGCCCGTGTGATTGTCGAGCCGACAATCTCGTGCGAGGAGTTGGATTTGGAGGCAACTTCCGCCTCGGTAATTGAGGTTACAGCAGCGGCAAAGGAGGTCTCGATAGATGCGTCGGCTGCTTCGACCATAAAGGCGGTATTGACGACCGATGACCTCGATATCGACCTCTCGGGAGCTTCGGTAGCCACCCTTACGGGACAGGTTACAGATGCAGAGATAGAGTTGTCGGGTGCTTCGACCTTGCGTGCCGAGAAGTTGCGCACGGCAACCCTCGACCTCGAATGTTCGGGCGCATCGAAGGCACAGGCAATTGGCGTTCAATGTACTACGCATGCAAGCGGAGCATCGGCAATAAATGTGGAGTGTCTGCAGTTGTTGAATGCCTCGGCATCGGGCGCATCATCAATCATTTATAGCGGTGATTGTCAAGTAAATATAATCTCCAATACAGGAGCAAGTTCAATTCGTAAAAAGTAGGAGGAACAGATATGAACGAGATTAAAAAATGCAGTGTTTCGGGCGTTGGTTTCATCTTTGAGAAGGCAGCGTACAACCGCCTGAACAGCTATCTCAATTCGCTCAAAGAGGCCTATAGGGAGAACCCCGACAGCGAGGAGATTTTGGCAGATATCGAGGCTCGTATTGCCGAGTTGATACTCTCGGCACAGAGCGATGCGCAGAGCGTAGTTTGTCTGCCGCTTGTTGAGAATATCATCGAGCAACTTGGCTCTGCCGAGGCTATTTCGGGCGAGGAGAGTGAGGCTGCAAGTAGTGCCGAAAGCCGTATCCCTCGTCGCCTCTATCGCGACCTCGAAAATGCGAAGTTGGGCGGTGTATGCGCAGGTTTGGCGAAATATTTTGGCGTAGAGGCTGTATGGCTTCGATTGGTAATGGCCTCACCGCTTATTCTTGTAGTGATTGGCGCACCATTCCTCCATTGGTTATCCGCACTCGGTGGCAATCTCTTCGGTGTCTTTTTGATGACCTACCTTATCTTGTGGTTTGCCATTCCGGGGGCAAAGTCGGCTCGTCAGA
>SUZW01000006.1 GCA_015059685.1 Rikenellaceae bacterium
TAATGGCCTCACCGCTTATTCTTGTAGTGATTGGCGCACCATTCCTCCATTGGTTATCCGCACTCGGTGGCAATCTCTTCGGTGTCTTTTTGATGACCTACCTTATCTTGTGGTTTGCCATTCCGGAGGCAAAGTCGGCTCGTCAGAAGCTCGAAGCAGAGGGTAAGCCTATCTCTGCCAGCACCATCGCCAACCGCCAAGGAGCAACGCAGGAGGAGCAGGCAAAGTCGAGCGTAGCCTCGGTAGTAACAACTTTTGGTCGCTTTATGGTGATTGTGATGAAGGTGCTGCTCGGATTGTTGCTGTTCCCTGTCGCCTTTGTCGTCTTTTTCCTGCTGCTTTCGCTCGTTGTCATTACGGCAGGCGTAGGCGACCTGTTTATAGTTGATATCGGTAACTTTGCCGGAGTTGTCGATGCTGCAAATGAGGTTGGTGTACCATTGATGGCTTTTGCATTACTGCTAATCTTGGTCCCTGCAATCTATGTTGGTTACCTATTTATTACCCTGCTGATGAATAAAAGACCTCGTTGGTGGGTACTTTTCGCAACTATCTTGGCGTGGTTGCTTATCCTTATCGGAATAATCTTTGCAGGTATTGACTACGCTGAAAATCGTTCGTCACTATCCTTCTCTTCGGATAGCGAGGTGGAGCGCATAATGAAGAAGGGCGGGGATGGAAACGACTTGTCCCGACAGATTATGGAGAACCTCGACAAGGAGCTGAGCGACGAGGAACGAGAGGAGTGGCAGAGGCTGCTCAATGACCCGAATGTGAAGTCGATAGACTAAAATAGCAAGGGTGTCCAAGTCTATTATGATTGGACACCCTATTTGTTTGACAAATTCTATTTATAGAAGAGCGACGATATAGACTTATAGTTGTGTACACGCTCGATGCACTCGGCGATGATGTCGGCACATGAGAGTACGGTAAATTTCGACAAGTCCTTCTCCGGATTGAGTGGAATGGTGTCGGTTACGATAACCTCCTGCAATGCGCTCTCGGCAATACGCTCGTAGGCCTTGCCCGACAATACAGGGTGGGTAATCGCTGCACGAACACTCTTTGCGCCACGCTCCATCAACATATTTGCGGCCATACAGATTGTACCTGCCGTGTCGATCATATCATCTACGATAAGGATATTGCGACCCTCGACCTCGCCAATGGCGGTCATCGAGCCGACAACATTTGCCTTCGCACGCTCCTTGTGAGAGATGATGATAGGTGTCTCGAGCAACTTGGCATAGGTGCTGGCACGCTTGGCTCCACCCATATCGGGCGATGCAATCGAGAGGTCCTCGATGCCGAGGCTCTTGATGTAAGGGATGAAGATGCCGCTTGCGTAGAGAGCATCAACAGGAACATCGAAGAAGCCCTGAATCTGGTCTGCGTGCAAGTCGAGAGTCATCACACGATCTGCACCCGCTACGGTGAGCATATTTGCCACGAGGGCCGATGTGATTGGTACACGAGGGCGGTCCTTGCGGTCCTGACGAGCCCAACCAAAGTAAGGGATAACCGCTACAACCTTGTAAGCCGAAGCACGCTTTGCGGCATCAATCATCATCAACAGCTCCATCAGATTGTCCGATTTAGGGAATGTTGATTGAATAATGAACACCGTACAGCCACGAATGGACTCGATGAAGTGCGGTTGGAATTCGCCATCGCTGAAATCTATAACCTCGCACTCTCCGAGTGTGGTGCCATAGGCAGCGACGATTTTCTCGGCAAGGTAACGAGAAGCCCTACCGGTGAAAAATTTGATTTTGTGGATAGCCATACTACTTATTATAAATGTTTGAGTAAGTTCTTGCTCTGCAAGCTTTTAGCTATTAGCAGTTAGCCATTAGCTGTTTATTTGATTGCAAAAATAAGATTTTTGCGCTACAATTCACTGCTTTCTTTCAATATTTTATCAACAAAAGTTAATATCTCCTCACGACCAACGCCTTTTTCGCTCGACGATAGCAACATCGGAGGCAGCTCCTCCCACTGCTCTGCAAGGCGTTTCTTGTAGGCTGTGATGTTGCGTTGTGTCTGCGCAGCGGACTGCTTGTCGCACTTGGTGAAGATAAGGGCAAAAGGTATGCCCCCCTCGCCCAACATCTCGATAAACTCCAAGTCTATCTTCTGCGGCTCGAGGCGTGAGTCCACCAAGACAAAGAGGTAGTGCATCTTCTCGCACTTGAAGACATAGTCCAAGATAATCTTTGCGAAGGCTCCACGCTCCCTCTTCGAGGTGCGGGCGTAGCCGTAGCCCGGCAGATCGACAAGGTACCAGCTGTTATCCACGAGGAAGTGGTTTATCAGCTTTGTCTTACCCGGTGTAGCCGACACCTTGGCCAACCCCTTGTGACGAGTCAGCATATTTATCAGCGACGACTTGCCCACATTGCTTCGCCCGATGAAGGCTATATCCTTCAACGAGTCTTTCGGCACCTGTGAGATGCGCTCCGAGGAGCATTTGAATACTGCTTTTGTAATCATAGTTTTTGGCTGTTAGCCATTAGCCTTCTTTAGTTAGTAGCGTGTAGCTTTTTCGTGGAAAAAGATGATTTCGCAATGTAATCTTCGCAAAGATAAGAAAACAATCGTGGATTGGCAATTATTCACAATAATTTTATTACCTTTGCTTCGCAAATATTGAATATTAGATAAAGACTTAAATAGAACGAAAATTTATTGGAGCGCAGCGATAACTGACGCAGTAGGCGAGGGCAGAGGTTGCTTGCAGACTTTGCCGAGCCGCGAGGAAGAAAAGCCTGCATAGCAGGATTAAGCCGCCCTTTTTCAAAGGGAGGTTTGGAGGGAATGTAAAGATGTATCTTTTTTCATAATCCTCCCTATTTGCACAATGGCTCAATAATGAAGTAGCATAAACGGAAACAATAACATAACACAAACCAATATTATGAAAAAGGAGTGGGAAGATGTTCGTGAGTTTCACGAGAAGTTCGGACATCCCGTAGCCGAGAAGCCGGTGATGATAGCAAAGAAGCGTGCTTTGAGCCGTGCCAAGTGGATGAACGAGGAGGTTGCAGAGTTTTTGATTGCCGAGGATATCTACGAGCAGGCGGATGCGATGATAGACTTGATGTATTTCGCCCTCGGAACGATGGTCGAGATGGGCTTGGAGGCAGATGAGCTGTTCGATATCGTGCAGAAGGCAAATATGGCGAAACTTTGGCCTGATGGCAAACCTCACTACAACCCGAAGGATAACAAGGTTATCAAACCCGAAGGTTGGGAGGACCCTGCACCGAAGATTAAGGCCTACATCGACTCGGTTATAGCTGCGAAGAACAGATAGTATATGTGGCTTATACTGCAATATATCGTTGTTGCCACATTGGTGGTGCTCTGCTCGATTAAGGCATCGAAGTATATCGATATGCTCGACAAGACGACAAAGTTGTCGGGTGCCTTCCTGGGTGGAGTGTTGTTGTCGGCTGTGACCTCACTGCCCGAGCTCTTTACGAGTATCTCGGCAACGCTGCTTATAGGTAAGCCGAGCCTCTGCTTGAGTAATATTCTCGGTAGCGATATATTCAACTCGGCTGTGTTGGCCCTCTCGGTACTTGTGGCGCTGCGACACTTCTCGAAGGCGAAGATATCGAAGGGAAATATCATTGTTACGCTCTTTGTGCTGGTGATATATATTGCGCTGTTGCTCAATATGTTCAATATCCTCAACTTCGAGGTGGCAACGGTGAATATCGTAACCGTAATTATCGTTCTCTTGTACGCTTTCGGTGTGCGCTACCTTGCAAACGATGAGTCTGCACCGAGCGACAACGATGACGAGGATATTCGCCTCTCGACACGACAGGTTGTCGTGCGCTTCACGCTGACGAGTGTGGCGATTGTGGTGTTGAGTATCTTGATGACCTATATCACCGACGACCTTGCTACCGAATTTAATATCGGGTCAGGTTTGGCAGGTGCGATATTTTTGGGTGTAGCAACCTCGTTGCCCGAGGTGAGCTCGACGATAGCATTGGTGCGTATGCGCAACTTCAATGTCGCTGTGGGCAATATCGTAGGTTCCAACCTCTTCAACTTTATCGTCATCTGCATAGCCGATGTGTTGTGCGTCGGACAGAGCGTGTATGACTACTCGGATCTGAAGATTGTGGGGTTGTTGGAGTATGGACTATTTGCAACGCTTGCACTTCTGCCGATGCTCTACTCCCGTAAGATATGGGTGAAGGCGTTGGCCGCAGTGGCTGCTATAGCCTGCTATTTCGCCTTCTTGGCAATATAAAAATAGAGAAGAATGTTGAATTTGAACGAAATAATAGCAGAATATCTCGCCTCGCATCGTCGATTGGTGATACCGGAGTTCGGAGCCTTCGTGAAGAAGGAGTCGGGCGAGCTCCTCTTCTCGGAGTTGCTGCGCACGGACGATGGCGTACTCACTGCGCTTCTGACCTCTCGAGGTTTGAATGATATGGAGGTTGCGGTGGTTGTCGATCGCTACATCTTCGAGGTGCGCCACGAGTTGGAGCAGTATGGATATTGCCGACTCGGAGCGTTGGGTACGCTGCGCTTGGAGCCTGCGACCAAGACTCTGCGCTTCTATCCACCTGTCGAGCAGAGCGAGTTGCCACAACAGATGCACTATGTCCCTCAACCAGACGAGAGACGAGAGACGAAAGACGAGAGCAAACGACAAGACGAGAGCAGAAACTCTAACGCCACTAAAACATCTACCGCCCACAAACTCTCTAAACGCCCTCGCAAGAGGTTCGATATGGTGATGGTGGTGGCTGTGGTTATACTTGTTGCAGCGTTGGCAGCGATAGCTTATGGTTGGTATGTATCTAATATCGCCACAGCAGATGACGATGCCGCTATAGAGGAGCTGCGAGTAAAGCCCGGACAAAATGTAAATGAGTAAAATGATGGATACAAACAATTTACTTGCGCTAAAACAGCGATTTGGCATTATCGGAAACTCTCCGTTGCTAAATCGAGCCTTGGAGGTTGCGCTGCGTGTTGCCACGACCGACCTCACCGTGCTTGTTACGGGTGAGAGTGGTGTCGGCAAGGAGTTTTTCCCGCAGATTATTCACGCCCATTCGGCACGCAAGCACAATAAGTATGTTGCCGTAAACTGCGGTGCCATACCCGAGGGAACTATCGACTCGGAGTTGTTCGGCCACGAGAAGGGAGCCTTCACGGGGGCTATCGAGGCTCGCAAGGGCTACTTCGAGGAGGCGGATGGCGGAACGATATTTCTCGACGAGGTGGGCGAACTCCCACTCTCGACACAGGTACGACTTCTGCGTGTGTTGCAGACGGGCGAGTATATGAGAGTCGGTTCGGCCAAGGTACAGAAGACCAATGTAAGGGTTGTGGCTGCAACAAACAGCAACCTGCAACGAGCTATTGCTGATGGCCGTTTTCGTGAGGACCTCTACTATCGACTCAATACGGTGCCTATCTCGGTGCCGCCATTGCGAGAGCGACCAGAGGATATATACCTCCTCTTCCGTCGCTTTGCTACGGAGGTGGCTACGCAGTACAAGATGCCGGCAATATCGCTTGACGATGAGGCCAGAGCCCTGCTTGAGAGCTACTACTGGAGGGGTAATATCCGCCAGCTCAAGAATGTGGCAGAGCAGATATCGGCTATCGAGGAGAGTCGCGATATCACCGCTTCGATACTCTCGAAGTACCTTACGGACAAGGAGCCAACCGCTTCGCCAAGTGTTACGCAGTCGGCCCGTGTGGAGGATATGAACTCCGAGCGAGAGCTGCTCTACAAGATATTGTTCGATATGCGTAGCGATATCAACGACCTGAAGCGTATGGTTGCCGATCTGCACCACGGATATTCGGCCTATAGTACACCTGTGCCAAGTGGCGGTGGTGATGTTAAGGCGTTGTTGCCACACGCACCTGTTGAGGAGTTCTATGCCGAGAGCGAGGTTGTCGATGAGGAGCCTCACGAGATGACAAAGGCCGATATGCAGCGAGAGCAGATTGTGCGAGCGTTGCGTCGCAATGGTGGCAGTCGTCGTGCTGCAGCAGCCGAGTTGTTTATGTCGGAGCGCACGCTCTATCGTAAGATTAAAGAACTTAATATCGAGGAGTAATGAGAAAATTATTGTGTGCGATGTTGAGCCTTGTTGCGCTTTTTGCAACAAGTGGTTGCACGGTGAAGTATTCGCTGTCGGGAGCATCTATTCCACCCGAGGCCAAGACCTTTAGTGTGCAGTATTTCCCGAATAATGCACCTATGGTGGCACCTATATTGAGTGCAACGCTTACCGATGAACTTACACAGCGTTTTGCTACCCGTACCCGTTTGGTGCAGGTACCCGAGGGCGGTGACTTCGCCTTCGATGGCGAGATTGTGGGTTACACCTCGGTGACATCGTCGGTGTCGAGTGGTGACTACGCCCTCCAAAACCGATTGACCATAACCGTGAAGGTCAATTTTGTCAATGCCGTAGATGACAAAGCATCGTTCAAGGCAAAGACCTTCTCGGCCTATGCCGACTACGACTCCACGAAGCTCCTGACCGAGGTCGAGAGTGCTCTGATACCGGAGATTGTAGATCAGATTGTAACCGATATATTTATGGCGGCAGCCTCGAATTGGTAAACCAAAATGAAGGCAATGACCGAAGATAGAGTAGCCGAGTTGCTCGCCGAGTACCCTTGGTACGAGGTGGCACGGGTGCTGAAGGCGCAAGCGGATGGGGCACAGCGACCTCGCTACGAAGTCGATATCGAGAAGATAGCCGAGGAGAGCGAGGGCGAGATTATATCACGCTTCCTGCGTAAGGGTGACTACCGTATCGTTGCCGAGGAGGGTGAGGCCGAGGGTTACGATGTGCAGACCGAGGCCGAGCTTGACGATGAAGATGACTTGGTGAGCGAGGAGTTGGCGGAAATTTACCTTTCGCAGGGGCTAAAAACGCAGGCAATTGAAATATTTCGCAAATTAAGTTTGCTAAATACGGAAAAAAGTGTTTACTTTGCCGAGAAAATCAAAAAGATTGAGAACGAGTAATAATAAAAACAGATAAGTTATGTATATTTTTTGTGTAGTTTTGATTGCTATCGCTTGTATCTTGTTGGTACTTGCAGTATTGGTTCAGAGCCCAAAGAGCGGTATGGCTGCTAACTTTGGCGCATCAAATCAGGTTATGGGTGTTCGTCAGACAGCAGACTTCTTGGAGAAGTTTACTTGGGGTGCAGCAACCGTAGTGTTGGTGTTGTCAATCTTGGCAACCGTATTCGTAGGTGACCACTTCAAGAGCGCAAACGCTTCGTCGGCTACTTCCGACCTCGAGATGTTGTCGGCTCCTGCAACAGAGCAGACCGTGGAGATGCCACAGGTCGAGGTTCCTGCAGCCGAGGAGGCAACCCCTGCAAACTAACAACAAGAGGGGGGGAGAGAGAGTACTAATACAAGGGCTACCCCTGCAAACTAATCATAGGTTAGGACAAATATTATGCGCCACATCCGAAAAGATGTGGCGCATATTGTTTCGCTCTGTAGCCTTCTATTTGAATGGCGAGTCCGGCTCCTTCGACATAACCCAGTAGAATATGCGGTCGAGGAGTCCCGGTGCAAACTTCTTCACAAAGTGCGTTGCACGACCCTCCGACTCCATCAAACAAAGACGCTTGCGCTTGGCAATGCCCTTTGCGACAATGCGGGCAACCTCCTCGGCAGTCATCATCTTGCCCTCCTCACGAGGCGTAGAGCCCTGCTGTGAGCCGTCGGCTACGAGAGCCGAGAAACGAACATTCGAGGCGGTGAAGCCCGGGCAGGCAACCATCACATGCAACCCCTTCTTGATATTCTCGATACGGATAGTCTCGAGCAGACCTGTCATAGCATACTTCGATGCCGAGTAGCCCGTGCGACCCGGCAGACCGTGCAGACCTGCTACCGACGATATGCCCACGAGTGAGCCCTTCGAGGCCTGCAGATATGGCAGGGCATACTTGGCGCAATAGACCGTACCCCAGAAATTGACATCCATCAAGCGGTGCAAGACACTTAAATCTACATCGTCGAATATGGCACGCATCGAGATGCCGGCATTGCAAATCAGCACATCTATGCCCCCAAAAGCCTCGACAGCCTTGTTGATAAGTTGCTTGCAATCCTCCTCCTTTGTTACATCGGTTGCACGGTAGGCAGCCTCGCCACCCTCATTTTGGATAATCTGCGTAAGCAACGACAGCTTCTCCTCGTTGCGGGCACCAAGTACCACCTTTGCCCCCATCTTCGAGTAGAGTCGTGCCATAGCCTCGCCAATACCCGACGATGCACCCGTAATAACTACAACCTTTCCGTTAAGCGATTTTTTCATACTATACCTATTTTATATCTATACTCAATCCATCGTATGCGAGATAGACCCCCTCGGGCAGACGAGCCTCCGCCTCTGCGTGAAGACCTATCTCGTGTGACATGTGTGTCAAAAAAGCCTTCGCAGGCCCAACCTTGTCGATAATCTGCAACGCCTCCTCGACCGAGAAGTGCGAGTCGTGAGCCTCCCAGCGCAGCGCATTTACGACCAAGAGCTTCACGCCCTGCAACTTCCGTAGCTCGCCCTCCTCTATAGCTTTGAAATCGGTGAGGTATGCAAGCTCTCCTATGCGGAAGCCCGTAATCTCGAAGCGTGAGTGTTTGCCCTGTATAGGTACAAACTCCACGCCCTCAATCTCGAAGGGCTCGTTGCCGAACTCGTGTAACGCAATCTTCGGCACACCTCGATAGGGGTTTTCGCAGAAGGCGTAGTCGAAATCTTTGCGGACACACTCGGCCGTATCGTGCGAGGCGTAGATATGTACCGTATGCACGGTGGGGTAGTCCACGAAGTTCAACGCCCGTACATCGTCGATGCCCCCGATATGGTCCTTATGCTTGTGCGTGAGCAGTATGGCAGAGATATTGCGTACACCTTCACGCAAGAGCTGCTGGCGGAAGTCCGGTCCGGCATCTATGATGAAACGCTTGTCGCCCACTTCGACCATTGCCGAGGTGCGCAGACGGTTGTCACGAGGGTCGCTCGAGCGACACACCCTGCATCCACACCCGATAAGCGGAACACCTTGCGAGGTGCCCGTACCGAGAAATGTTAGGCGTATATTTGGCTTCGAGATGACCATTTCGTCGTTTTTACCAATTATTTTGCCTACAAAGATACAATTTTTTGGAGATTTAAGAATAATGTTTTAATTTTGTAGCAACAAATTTTAATATCAAACAATTATGGCATATAAAATTTCTGATGCATGTGTTGCATGCGGTACATGTATCGACGAGTGTCCTGTAGAGGCTATCACAGCCGGTGATATCTATGTTATCGACCCTGAGAAGTGCATCGAGTGTGGTGCATGTGCGGGGGTGTGTCCTTCAGAGGCAATCAGCTTGTAATTTGAAGCCGTCTAACAAGGCTCTTTTGGCACTGCTCTTCGGATAGCGAAATGCTCACATACCTCGCTACCTCGTTTAGCACAAAAATAGCTTCTGTTAATCAACTTCAAGCAAAAAGGTGTGTTCATCGAACACACCTTTCTTCTCTATCTCTATCACGACCCTCTATCGTCGAGGACCCCACCAGCCACCGCCACCGCTGCGGCTCATACCTACGGCACCCTTCGACTCTTTGTATCCGTAGTCCGACATCTTGGTCGAGCCCTTCTTGCCGAAGTGGCGAAGGTTATATACGAACTGCACCGAGAAGTAGCGACCTATACAGCTGTTCCACGAATTCTGCGTATATCCCGAGCCTGTAGTGCGGGCAAACGATGTGTTCTGGTTGAAGATATCGTTCACGCCAATCTGTATCTCGCCACGCTTATTCTTGAAGAGCTTGTAACCGAGATATAGATTACATAGTACATAGTCCTCGTTATACTTGTTCGTGAAACCGATATACTGCACATACGATACGGCAGCCGTAAGGGTCACACGCTTGAGGAATGTCCACTTTACATTGCCGTTTACCGAGTGGTTGAAGTAGTTGTTCTTCTCGGTCTGACCGATGGTGTTCCACGCCTCGTTGTATGTTCCACGCCACGACACCGTAAAGTCGATATTTTCGGAGATATTGCTACCGAGCGTTACGCCTGCATCGTAGCCGATGTTGTTGGCGAGGTTGCGCTCGAAACGCTCACTATCAGGCTTGCTCTTGTCGAACATATTGTTCAAGACCTCCTCGGCAGTGTTGCCCAAGTAGTATGCCGACGGCACACGATTGTACGATACGCCACCCATAATATTGAGGTTACACTTCATAAACGACAATGGCACTCCGAGCGACACATGGGTACGCAGGCTGGTGTAGCCATCGAGGTTTTCGTACGAGGCAATCTGATTTGGTCGATATGGGTCGCCATTTTTATCCTTCGGAATACCGAAGCCGTCAGGAAGGTCCCAGCCTTCGCTGTTGTTGAACACCGAGGTCGAGATGTAGTCCTGCTGCAACTGCGCATTGAACATCCACATAAAGGTTATGCCCTTATCGACCTTCGAGAGGTTGTAGTGTGCCGAGAGGTTGTGTGCAAATGCAGGGTTAAGGTTGGTATTGCCGACGCTTATATACTGCGGATTTGACACATCGTAGATGCTCTGCAGCTGCGTAACCGAAGGGTTGTCGGTCCACGAGCGGAGGAACACTCGGAGTGTATTCTCACGGTTGAAGGCGAGGTTTGCCATCGCAAAGTATGAGAAGTTGTCGTAGTTCTTGTTAATCTTGTCGCCCTGCTCACCGATGATGTTGCCATCGAGCTCGGAACGCTGGTACGAGAGGTTTACAACCACGGTATTTCTGCTCTTCGAGTAGCGGAAGCCCGGGCCGACACGATGTGTCCAGAAGCCACTCTGGTACTTCTGTGTCATACTTGGGTTTTCGACTTGGTTGCCCCACTTGCTGTCGGTGTAGAATGTGTTTTTGTCGTTCACCTCATTCTCGTAGCCCATACGATACTGCAAGGAGAACTGCGCATACTGCGACAAAGGCTCGTTGTAGGTTACATTTGCACGGATGGTGTACTCCTCGTTAGGACGATGGATGTACTGGTAGAGTGGCGAGTAGAGCGATGGGTACAACGGGTTGCCATTTGCATCCAATGCTCCCATATCGTACCACGACTTGCCCTCACCAAAGTACTTCTCGTACTCGGTCTGGTAGTCGGGGTTTTTGTATGGAATACCACTCGCCTCGTTGGCTGCCGTGCGCTGCTCACGCTCGTTGTTCTGGTAGTTGAAACGACCATCTACGGTGAGCGTACGACCCGGCTTGCCGAGCTTGAGTCGCAACTGCAGGAACTCGTTGAAGTAGTAGGCGTACTGGTTGCTCCAATTGTAGGAGTTGGTGTATGAGAGTGGTTGAAGAGGTGCATTTGCGCTCTCCTCTGCATCGACATCTTCATTCTCACCGATGGTGTAACCTTCGGTTGTGGACTCCGGATTATTTCCCTGATAGGAGAAGTATGTACGCGACATGAGCGAAGCGTTGCGAGATATTTTCCAATCGAGTCGGGCATTGAAGCGGGCGTTGTAGTTTATCGTATTCGAGAGCCCCTGCTGCCACATATAACCGATAGGCATTGGAGCCTCGTACCACTTTTCGGTGCGGGAGTTGTTATCCGTGTCGGTGTGGTTGAAGAAGAGCGAGCCCTGGAACTTCACATTTTTGCGACGACCCCACTCGTCGGAGTAGTTGGCACCGACCGAGTTTACCAAGGCTATACCACTCTGTGGGCGCACCATATAGGAGCCTACGGCACGACGCATACCACGACCTCCGCCACCGCCTGTAGCACCACTTACACCGAGGATATCCTCGAATGAGAAGTTCTGCTGGTTGATGTTGTTGAACAGACCTATCAACGATACACGGGCATCGCCCTGGAAGAAGTTTACATTACCACCGACAATCCATTTGTGACCCTTTGCCAACTCGTCGTCCGACTTCGGCTCGTAGCCATAGCCGGCATACATCTTACCGAATTGGCCTTGACGCATACCCTCCTTTGTGACGATGTTGATAGCCTTGTAGCCCTCGCCATCGTCCATACCCGAGAACTCGGCCTGGTCGCTCAACTTGTTGAAGACCTCAATTCTATCGACCGCCTCGGCAGGCAACGACTTAATGGCGGTATTGACATCCTCACCGAAGAACTCCTTGCCATCGACAAATATCTTCTTTATGGTCTCGCCCTGCGCCTCGAGTGAGCCGTTGTTCATAGTGATACCAGGCATCTTCTTCAAGAGACCCTCGACATCAGCATCGTTTGCCACCTTGAAGGCTCCGGCACTATAACTCAATGTGTCGCCATTCTGCGATGTGCGCAACGCCTTCACGGTCTTCACGACTGTTTCGATGCGCTCGGCCTGCTCGGTCATCACAATCTTACCGAGCGAGAGTGTCGCAGCCGAGAGCTTGAACTGCTTGGTTGTATCCTTGTAGCCAATGAATGATGCTACGAGGGTGTAGCTGCCATACGACAACCCCTGAATTGCTACATATCCCTCGGCCCCCGAGGTGTAGTACTTCTTCTTGTCGGGTGTAGCCGTAGGGTAGATCTCTACCACGGCACCCATCACACCCTGCTTGGCCTGTGAGTCGATTAACGAGAGGGTTACTTTGCCGGTCTGCGCCATGGCCGACCACGCCATAACCAACATTGAGAGTAGAACGATAAATCGTTTCATTATCAGATTTTTATGTTTATGCATTTTTTAGTACGCAAAAGTAATGAATATAATTTAATTATACTCATTAAATGGTGTGAATTGCCCTAAAATAGAGGGTGAAACGCCCGAAACAAGGTTTGTAAAGAGTGTTTGTGGTATCAGATAGCAAGAAAAAGGTTATCCGCCTCTTTGTTGTCGGATAACCTTTTATCGAAAATTGCTGTAATTTAGCTCTTTTTGCTACTTGTTTGCCTCGATAAGTGAGATTGAGCGTTGGATAAAGTCCGAGAGGTTCTTGCCCTTCAACATTCCGTTCGAGAGGAGTGCGAGGTCGATAATCTGTCGCACCAAGGCGTTCTCCTTGCCAATCTCCTTGAGTCGTTCGTTGCGCTCGTCACGGAGCGTTACGACCTTCTTGGATAGCTCCTCACGCATATCCTTCTCCTCCTGCGTGAAATCCTCCTCCTTCTTATCCTTGGTCATCTCCTCGAAGCGACTCTCCTCGGCTACGGCTGCATCTATCTTCTTGGTGATGCTCTTGAGTTTGTCGCCATACGCCTTCTCCACCGAGTCGAGAATATCGATAACGATAGGGTGGTTGCCGTTCACCGCAATAGTGAAGTTGTCCGGCATCTGGCCGTAGAAACGACTCATCTGGTCGCCCGACATCTTGGCCATATCCTTCATACGACGCATAAACTCGTTCTGCGTAATCACGATAGGGGCATCGTCGGCCGACATAGCCTCGAACGAGATGTTGTAGCGAATATCGTCGTCGGTCGGAAGTTGGCTCTCGAATACGGGGCGCATAATCTCCTGCTGCGACTCGCTCAACGAAATCTTCTCGTTCTCCTTCTTGCGGATAAGGTGGTCGATAATGTCGCTATCTACACGCACGAAGCGGGTGTTTTCGTTCTTCTGCTCGTACCAATTTATGTAGTGGCTGTCGAGCTGTCCGTTCATCTCCAAGACATCGTAACCCTTCGCCTTTGCCGACTGAAGGAAGGAGTGCTTACCCACGATATCGTCGGTGTAGAGGATGATGAGTTTGTCGTCTTTGTCGGTCTGCAAATCCTTCACGGCAGTGCAGTACTCCTCGGCTGTAAAGTATTTGCCTTCGGTGTTCTTCCACAACATACACTGCGCAGCCTTCTCGGCAAACTTCTCGTCGGTGAGGATGCCGTATTGGATAAAGATTTTCAGGTCGTCCCACTTCTGCTCGTACTCCGCACGCATCGAGGTAAACAACTCGTTCAGTCGCTCGGCAACCTTGCGGGTGATGTAGCCCGAAATCTTTTTGACATTGCTGTCACTCTGCAAGTATGAACGAGAAACATTCAACGGAATATCCGGTGAGTCGATAACACCGTGCAAGAGGGTCAAATATTCAGGTACAATGCCCTGCACCTCGTCGGTTACGAAAACTTGGTTGCAGTAGAGCTGAATTTTGTTCTTCTGGATCTCGAAGTTGTTGTGAATGCGAGGGAAGTACAAGATACCCGTCAAGTGGAACGGGTAGTCGATGTTCAGATGAATTGAGAACAGCGGCTCCTCGCTCATAGGGTACAACGCCTGATAGAATGCTTTGTACTGCTCCTCGGTGATATCCGCAGGCTTGCGGGTCCAGAGTGGCTCGGTGTCGTTTATGCGGTTATCCTTGTCAGTATCGACATACTTACCATCCTTCCACTCCTTGACTTTGCCAAAGATAATCGGTACGGGCAAGAAACGGCAATACTTGTTTAAGAGTTCGCCAACCTTGCTCTCCTCGGCATACTCGGCACACTCTTCGGAGAGGTGTAAGACGATGGTTGTGCCACGCTCACGCTTGTCCGAGAGCTCCTCCATCGAGTACTCGGGCGAGCCATCGCACGACCAATGCACCGAAGGCTTCTCGTTGTCGTAGGACTGGGTGAAAATCTCCACCTTGTCCGACACCATAAATGCCGAGTAGAAGCCCAAACCGAAGTGACCTATAATGGCCTGATTTTGGTATTTAGCCAAAAACTCCTCGGCTCCCGAGAAGGCAATTTGGTTGATGTAGCGATCAACCTCCTCGGCCGACATACCGATACCGTTGTCGGTTACCGAGAGGGTGCGAGCCTCCTTATCTACGGCAATATGTACCGAGAGTTCGCCTGTCTCGCCTGCAAAGACACCTGTCGAGGCGAGAGTGCGCAACTTCTGCGTTGCATCTACGGCATTCGACACCAACTCACGCAAGAATATCTCGTGGTCGGAGTATAAGAACTTCTTAATGACGGGGAAGATGTTTTCGGTCGTTACCCCAATTTTTCCGTTTTTCATAATCTTATATAGTTATTAGTTATTTTCGTTTTCGGAAATAGAGGTGTTCAAACCTTGTGCCATTTCTGTTTTTTACGATGTTGCGTCCTTTATGTCTGCCAAAGTGTCACAATATATGACAAAAAAGGTGGGTCTTTAACCCACCAATTCTTCGAGTTGTGTCATACCCAGCTCCGTGAAGTCTTTGACGCATATAGAGGCACCGGCACCTGCCAGCATCTCGACCGTTGCCGTGGTCAATATGCCTATACACTTGCAACCCGCTGCGACACCCGCTTTTATGCCATTTACGGCATCTTCAAAGACGATGCACTCCTCGGGCTTCAGCCCCATACGCTCCACTGCCGTAGCAAATATCTCGGGGTGGGGCTTGCCGTGCGTTACATCGCTGCCACTTATCGAGGTGTCGATAATATCCTCGATGCCCAACTCCTTGATTATGAACTCCACATTCTCGCGACAGCCCGACGAGCCGATAGCGCACTTTATGCCCTTCGACTTTGCCAAGCGCAACAACTCCATAAGGCCTTTGATTGGCTCTACATGACCGCTGTACATATCACGATATACAGCCTCCTTCTCTTGGTTGAGAGTCTCAAATCCAAAACGCTGACACTGCTCCTCGCCAATCATAATGCGAAATATATCGTTGCTGTGACGACCGTTCAAATCGAGCGACAACTCTGCAATAGGCGTGAGCCTCTTGCGACGCAGGTACTCGTTGAACGACACGATATGGTAGGCCCAATTATCCACCAGCGTGCCATCCATATCGAAAACAAAACCTTTCAGTTGTGACATATTATACTATTTTGTGTGGTCGAAAGTGAAGGCCTCCCACGGAAGTTCGGCATCTTTGCCGTTGTCGAGGACATCGTTTGCGTGGCACAACATCGGGAAGTCGGCAAGCGACACCAAGCCAAGCTCAGCCTTTCGATATACCGCCTTTGCGACACGACGAGCCACAACCAACGACTCCAAAGTTACACCGGCCAAGATATCGAGAGCCTCCTCGTAGGTTTTGCCCTCACCGAGCAAAATGCCAATCTTGCGGGTGCGACCGCCATAGACGGTCACATATAGGTCGCCAATGCCGATGTTGAGCGAGTCTTGCGCTCCGCCCTGCATCGCCATCAGACGAGTCATCTCACGAGTAGCCTGATAGAAGGCTCCCGCCTGCGAGTTGTAGTGCAAACCAGCACCCTCGCCGTGGTGGCGATTTACCAGACCGATAGTCATTGCAACAACCAAGGCGTAGGCGTTTTTCAGAGCCACGGCACTCTCTAAACCGATAACATCGTTTGTGAGCGAGATATGGTAGTACGATGTTGTCATCGCCTCCTTCATCATCTTCAATTCGGCCGTATTAACACCGCAGAAAGCCACCTCTGTCTGGTCGTGGAAGACCAACTCATACGATGTGCAAGGGCCTCCAACTGCGCAAATATGGCGGTCAATGCCCTTTGCAAGCAGATTTTTGCGCCAATAGTCAGGGTAGGATATGAGGGTGCCATCTTCGAGGTTAATCAAACCCTTTGTGACCGAGAGAACAGGTGTTGCAGGGTTGAGGTTTGCCAAAATCTCCTCGCCAAACCAATCTACGCCAAACGACGATACGCCACCGATTACGAAGTCGCAACCCTCGACAGCCTTCTGCCAATCATCGACCTTGTAGTACTTTACTCCGGAAGGAAAATCTCGCTCGAATTTAGGGTGACGATTTGTTGCAATGCAAGCGTCAATAATTTCGTTGTCGAGTGGGGAGCCCACCAAACGCACCTCGTGACCATTCTCTGCTGCCGGGAAGGCCAAAGCCGAACCCATCATACCAGAGCCGATAATTGTAATTACTTTTGACATATTTTTTTATTTAGTGATTAAAACAATTCTCCTTCTTTTTCGGGCAGTGTTAAGCCCAAGTGTTTGTATGCCAACTCCGTAACTTCACGACCTCGTGGGGTGCGCTTCAGGAAGCCCTCCTTGATGAGGAATGGCTCATAGACCTCCTCGATGGTGCCGGCATCCTCGCTCACAGCCGTAGCGATGGTGTTCAAGCCGACAGGACCACCATTGAACTTGGCGATGATGGTCGAGAGTATCTTGTTGTCCATCATATCCAAACCTCGTGAGTCGATATTGAGCGCCTCCAATGCCATTCGGGTAATCTCCAGGTCGATGCAACCCTCGCCCTTAACCATTGCAAAGTCACGCACACGACGCAACAGCGAATTGACGATACGAGGCGTGCCTCGTGAGCGCAGAGCAATCTCGAGCGCAGCATCGTCGTCTATCGAAACACCCAAAATCGAGGCGGAACGCTTCACAATGCGGCTCAGCACCTGCGAGTCGTAATATTCGAGATGGCACTGAATACCAAATCGGGCACGCAATGGCGAGGTTAAAAGACCGCTTCGGGTGGTTGCTCCGATAAGGGTAAATGGCGCAAGCTCAATCTGAATAGAACGAGCCGACGGGCCCTTGTCGAGCACGATATCAATTTTGAAATCCTCCATTGCCGAGTAGAGATACTCCTCGACGATAGGGGAGAGGCGGTGTATCTCGTCGATAAAGAGTACATCGCCTGCCGAGAGGTTTGTCAGCAGACCTGCCAGGTCGCCAGGTTTGTCGAGTACAGGGCCCGAAGTAACCTTCAACTGCGCACCCATCTCGTTGGCGATAATGTTTGCCAAGGTGGTCTTACCGAGTCCCGGAGGACCATGCAGCAGGGTGTGGTCGAGCGAGTCGCCACGCATCAACGCTGCCTTGATAAAGACACGCAAGTTCTCGACAATCTTCTCTTGACCCGAAAATTGCTCTAACTCCTGCGGGCGTATTCTGCCCTCGAACTCGCTGTCGCTCTCAATTCTTCTATCCATATTATTAGCTATTAGCCATTGGCCATTGGCCATTAGCTATTATCCATATTATTAGCTGTTAGCCATTAGCCATTAGCTATTTTAGTTTTTCGCTTTCCGCTTGTAAGTGACCCCGAGCGGATTCGAACCGCTATCGTAAGAACCGGAATCTTATATTCTATCCATTGAACTACGGGGCCAACTTTTTTTGCAAAGGTAGCAAAATAAATTGACAATTGAGAATTGAGAATTGACAATTATTTCAAAAACAGCTCAAACTTTTGCACTTTTTGCAAATATTTTCCTATCTTTGTGTCGAAATACTTGGGGCAGGGTGAAACTCCCTACCGGTGGTGATAGTCCACGACTCCTTCGAGGGCGGCTGATTTGGGGCTTCTTGGTGATGCTCCGAATGCCCAAAGAGGACTGAATTGGTGAAATTCCAATACCGACGGTCAGAGTCCGGATGAGAAAGTAGGTGAGGTTGTATTAAACCTATTTACTGCGTTCTTTTATGTTTTTTTGGGCTCTTTTTATTTGTAATTTTTGTCACATAGAACCACTATGCTCCGCAAATTACAATAAAAAATAACCACAAAAACAACTATAAAATAACTTTGTAAATAAGTTCAAAACAACCTCAGATTTATGAATGATGATTTCAGGTTTCTCGAACTTCGCAAGCCTTGAAATCTCTCGTTGAAAATCAATCATCATCTGTGGTTGTAATGTCCCGAGTTGTTGTTGGGGCATTTTTTATTTATATATAGATATGAAGCGTGTTATATTGGCTTTATTTGCCTTGGTAGTGGCAGCAACAACTACCGCACAATCGACCACCGCATCGCTCTTCGGCTTTGTGACCGACAGCGAGGGCAAGCCCCTTGTCGGAGCGACAGTGGTGGCAACACATATCCCAACCGAGACGGTCTATGGTGCCGTGTGCGACAAGGGCGGAGCCTACCGACTGCAGGGTCTGCGTGTGGGTGGCCCCTACAGAGTGGAGTTCTCGTTTGTGGGCTACAAGGATAAGAAGATTGAGGATATCGCCCTGTCGTTAGGCGAAAAGCAACAGATAGATGCTCAATTGCACGATTTGCAAGCAATAGATGCGGTGGTGGTTACGAGCGACAAGTTCACCGAGAGCCGTATGGGTGCAGGCGAGGTCTTCCACAGCGACCTTATCGAGCGCACACCTACCGTGTCACGCTCCATTGACGACATCACCCGCCTTGCTCCGCAGGCTATGGTGTCGAAGGATGGTGGCATCTCGATTGCCGGCACAAACTCTCGCTACAACTCCTTCCAAATCGATGGTACTGCCTCGAACGATATGTACGGCTTGACCTCGACAGGTACAAATGGCGGCCTTGCGGGTGCAAACCCCATACCGCTCGATGCTATCTCGGATATTCAGGTCGTTACCGCCCCCTTTGATGTACGCCAGGGTGGCTTTAGCGGTGGCGGCATAAACGCCATAACCAAGTCGGGAACAAACTCCTTCTCGGGCACGGCATACGCCTACTACAACGACCATAATTTCTATGGTCGCAGCCCTATGAGTGGGGCAAAACTTGCCGAGCAGCAGACGCAGATATACGGCGTGTCGCTCGGAGGTGCAATAGTCAAAAACAAACTGTTCTTCTTCCTCAACGGAGAGTTCAACCTCGACTCCTCGCCCTCGTCGTACTATGTGGGCGACAGCGGTTGCCGTATCTCCGAGAGCGATGCCAAGGCCATCGCCAACCGTTTCTACGAACTTACGGGCTACGATGGCGGAGGCTATGGCGAGCAGACCTTATCGAAGCAGATGGGCTCGTTGATTGCTCGCCTCGATTGGAACATCTCCTCTCGTCACAACCTCTCGCTACGCTACAACTTCCTCGATGCCAAGAAGGATGAGTTCGTCTCGAGTGCCACGCTCCTGCGCTTCAATGGTGAGGGCTACACCTCGATTGCCGACACCCATTCGGTGGTGGCGGAGCTCAACTCTCGTGTATCGTCGAAGATGTTTAACGAGTTCCGTGTGGGCTACACCCGTGTCCACGATGGGCGTGATGCTATGAGTGGCGAGAAGTACCCCTATGTCGAGATTAAGAAGATGCGTGATGGCGACAATACCTCGGTCTATATCGGCACAGACCCCTTTGCCATAATGAACGACCTGGTGCAGAACACCGTGACGCTGACTGACAACTTCTCCTACTATGCCGATGCGCACACCATCACCGTGGGTACGCACAACGAGATTTTCAACTCCTCGTGCCTCTATATGGCTAACGCCTTGGGAGCCTACACCTACAACACGCTCGACGACTTCCTCAACGACAATGCTCGTAAATATGTCCGCAACTACTCGGACAACCCATATACGAATATAACATCGGCACAATTTGGCCTCTATATCCAGGATGAGTGGAACGCCTCGCCTCGATTTTCGATGACCTACGGTCTGCGAGCCGATATCCCCGTGGTATTTGGTAACCCTCCCACAAATGAGGCGTTCAACTCATCGGATATAGCCCAAAAGTACGGTATCCAGACCAACCAGGTGCCGGAGCCTACGCTGCTGCTCTCGCCCCGTATCGGTGTGCGCTGGCAGATAGCCAAGAGCGCAGAGGCCTCGACCTTGTTGCGAGGTGGTGCAGGCGTCTTCTCGGGCAGAATACCGTTTGTGTGGATATCTAACTGCTTCTCCAACAGCGGTGTAACACAAAAGGGCTATACGCTCGACAGCAGCAAAGGACAAGCCGTACCAAAGTTTGGTGAGGAGCCTTCGGGTGCAGAGGGAGTGTCGTCAAATCCGATGCTTAATATCGTGGCGAAGGATTTTCGCTATCCGCAGGTGGCTCGTGCAACGCTCGCCCTGGAGCAGAACTACAGGGGGTGGAACTTTGCAGTTGAGGGTATCTTCACAAAGTCGATAAACGACCTCTTGATTACGAACCTGACAGCGCAAGATAAGGGTGGCAAACTCTATGCGGTAAATGAGGCTCTTGCCAACGAGCAGAACACCACGACACTCTACGACACCTCGCTTGCAAAGTCCTACTCCTCGATTTACCTCTTGTCGAACACCTCGAAGGGTTATGGCTACTCGGTGAGTGCATCAGTAGCAAAGTCGTTCCGTTTTGGACTCGACTTGTACGCTGCATACACCTTCGCACACTCCTACTCGGCAATGGATGGCGTGTCGGCACAGGCTCTCAACACTTGGAGCAGAAACTACTCGGCAGATAGTAATGCACCCGCATTGAGCTACTCGCTGTTCGATGTTCCGCACAAGGTTACAGCGATGTTGTCGTATCGTTCCCCTCGCTATGCCAAGGTACTCGGCACGACCATTTCGTTGCTCTATCAGGGCTACTCGGGTATGCGTTATTCGCTCACATACGCCTCGACTGCCGACGCCAACAACGACAGCAGCTACGGCAATACGACAATATATATCCCTACGGCCGAGGAGCTGCAGGCGATGGAGTTCGAGAGTGAGGAGCAGCGCATCGCCTTTGGCAACTATATCGAGGCGACCCCTGCACTGCGTCGCAGCCGTGGCAGCTTCCTTGCCCGCAACGCTATGCAGACACCTTTTGAGCACCATCTCGACCTCCACATAGCGCAGGATATATACTTTGGAGCAGAGCGTTCACGTAAGGTGCAGATTACGCTCGATGTGATAAATTTCGGCTCGCTTCTATCGAAAGATTGGGGTGCAAGCTACTACACCTCGAAGTATCGTATCTCGCCTGTCGAGATTTACGACTATGCAACCGATGCCGAGGGCAACCGCACACCAAAATATCGCTTTGTGGGTGCCGATGTGTCGCAAAACGACCTCCTCTCACGCTGGCGTATGCAGGTGGGTGTGAGGGTGGTGTTCTAACGCTCCACCTTTCTGTAAATCTTGTAGCCGATGGCGGCTACAAAGAGCGACATGAGTGGGCTGATAAGGTTGAACAAGCAGTAGGGTAGGTAGGTGAGCGTTGCTACACCGAGTACCGTAGATTGCGTCATACCGCAGGAGTTCCACGGCACAAGCACCGATGTTACGGTGGCTGTATCCTCGACTGAACGGCTCAATAGTCGCCCCTCCAAGCCCCTCTTTTGGTAGAATTCACGGAAGGCACTGCCCGTGATGATGATGGAGATATATTGGTCGGCCGTGACAAGGTTGCAGAATAGTCCTGTGGCCAGGGTTGAACCTACGACACTGATGGTGCGGTGGGCGTAACGCACGAAGATGCGTGTCAGCACCTCCAACATTCCGCTACCGGCCATAACGCCACCAAAGCACATTGCACAGAGCACCAACCATATAGTCTTGAGCATTCCTGCCATACCCGAGGTTGCAACCAAGCCGTTGAGCGTCTCGTGCCCCGTGTCGATGGCGGTGCTACCCGAAGATACAACCATAAGGGCTCTAAAGGTTGATAGAGAGCCTTCGCCACCCACCTTGGCGATGATGTCGGGCTGTGCTACGACCATAGACACACACGCCATAACAACCGATATAAAGAGCGTTACGAGTGCCGGCAACTTGCGCACGATAAGCAACATCGTCACGATAGGTACCAAAATCAGCCACCCCGATATGGTGAATGAAGAGCGCAACGCCGAGGAGAGAGCCTCAATCTCTGCGGGCGAACTACCGCTGTGGGTGAAACTCACGATGAAAAATACTATCAACGCTATCACAAACGATGGTACGGTGGTGATGGTCATGTAGTTTATATGCTCGAAGAGAGGCACTCGCACGGTCGAAGAGGCGAGTACCGTGGTGTCCGAGAGTGCCGACATCTTGTCGCCAAAGTAGGCACCCGAGATTATCGCTCCCGCAATCCAACCCTCGTCGAAGCCCTCGGCACGACCAATACCCATAAGGGCGACACCTATGGTTGCAATGGTGGTCCACGAACTACCCGTGACGATGGCAACCATGGCGCAGATAAGGCACGCTACGCCCAAGAATATATTGGGGCTGATGATTTGAAGGCCGTAGTACATAAGGGTGGGTACTACGCCACTCAACATCCAGCTGCTCGACACGGCTCCGATAAGCAAGAGTATGATGATAGCCGATGCCGAGGTACGGATATTCTCGACTATGGCATTTTCGAGTACGCTCCACTTCACGCCACATACGACGATAGCGATAAATGCCGCTACGGAGGAGGCTATGAGTAGTGCCACCTGACTGCCACCATCTATGGCGTCGGTGCCAAAGGCCTTGATTACGAATGCCAGCATTACCACAAGAACTACAAGTGGAATTGCTGCGTACCACACCGATATTTCGTGGTGCTGGAAGATATATTTCGGCAATTTCATGGCGCAAAGATACAAAAAAAGTTGAAAGTTGGCACAAGGAAGATTAGAGGCGTTAGGGGCGTTAGAGGCGTTAGGGGTGCGCTTGAGGGTTTTGGTTGTCGGGGACTCTGAAGGTGGTCAAGGCGCAAGTGAATTAAGGGTTAGTAAGGGCGAGTAACGGCCAGTAAAGAAGGCGCTATACCCTTACTGGCCCTTAATAGCCCTTACTGGCCCTTACTGGCCGTTATCAGATTGCGCCATCTCTCGTCTCTCGTCTTTCGTCTCTCGTCTAAAAAATTGTCAATTGTCAATTGTCAATTGTCAATTATTTTGTATCTTTGTCCGAGTTTCACACTTTTAGAAGATAGAGCCACAATGACTAAATTTGTACACCTACATACGCACACCCAATACTCCCTGCTCGATGGTCAAGCCTCGGTGGCTAAACTCGTCGATAAAGCGGTTGGTGACGGTATGCCTGCGTTGGCTATCACCGACCATGGTAATATGTTCGCTATCAAGGAGTTTGTCGATTATGTGGGTAAGGTCAATAAGACGAAATCTTCACGAGAGAAGAGCCTCAAAAAGCTGCTCGACAAGATGCTCTCGTTGCAGGCCGAGCACGAAAATCTTGCGCCATATCTTGCGCAGCTTCGTGCCACGAAGGAGGCCGAGGAGAAGCGCATCAAGGCACTCAAGGAGCCTACCGAGGAGGAGCAGAAGGCTCTTTCGGACCTCGCTGCGCAGGTTGCCGACCTGGAGCAGATGGAGAAGGAGTTTGGCTTCGATGCTGTGAAGGCTCGTGAGATTATCGTAGGGTTGGAGCAAACCCCTGCCTTCAAGCCTATCATCGGCTGTGAGGTCTATGTGGCTCGTCGTGGCGACTTGAGCCTAAAGACTGAAAAGGCGGATAGAAGCGGCTACCACCTTATTCTCCTTGCAAAGAATTTCAAGGGCTACAAAAACCTGCTCAAAATCGTATCGAAGGCGTGGACAGAGGGTTTCTATGACCGCCCTCGAACAGACCGCCACGAGCTCGAAAAGTATCATGAAGGTCTTATCTGCTGCTCGGCTTGCTTGGGTGGCGAGATACCGAAGCTCATTACCGAGGAGCGTTTGCAGGAGGCCGAGGAGTCGGTATTGTGGTACAAAAACCTCTTTGGCGAGGATTACTACCTCGAGTTGCAGCTGCATAAGGCGACCGTTGAGCGAGCTAACCACGAGGCGTACGAGATGCAGTGCAAGGTGAACGAGCGACTGGTGGAGTTCTCACGCAAGCACAATATCGGTCTGGTCTGCACCAACGATGTCCACTTCGTAAATGAGGAGGATGCCGAGGCGCACGACCGCCTTATATGTTTGAGTACGGGCAAGGACCTTGACGACCCGAAACGAATGCTCTACTCGAAGCAGGAGTGGATGAAGACCACACGAGAGATGGAGCAGATATTTGCCTCCTATCCCGAGGCTCTCGAGAACACGGTGGCCATAGCCGACAAGGTCGAGACCTACTCGATAAACCATGCGCCTATTATGCCTGTCTTCCCTATCCCTGCCGAGTTCGGCACGGAGGAGGAGTATCGCAGCCGCATCACCGAGCAGGAGCTCTTCGACGAGTTCACACGCAACGAGAATGGCGAGGTGGTGATGTCGCAGGAGGATGCCGAGGCGAAAATCGAGAAGCTCGGTGGCTACGACAAACTATACCGCATAAAGTTCGAGGCCGACTACCTCGTAGAGCTTACGATGAAGGGTGCCGAGAAGCGTTACGGCTCACCTCTCTCGGAGGAGGTCGAGGAACGACTACGCTTCGAGCTCTACATCATGAAGACGATGGGTTTCCCGGGTTACTTCCTTATCGTGCAGGACTTTATCCGTGCTGCACGAGAGGAGTTGGGCGTGTGGGTAGGCCCGGGTCGTGGTTCGGCTGCAGGTTCGGCTGTGGCATACTGCTTGGGCATCACGCAGATAGACCCTATCAAGTATGATCTGCTGTTCGAGCGTTTCTTGAACCCCGACCGTATCTCGTTGCCCGATATAGATATCGACTTCGACGATGAGGGTCGTGGTCGTGTGCTCGATTGGGTAACCAAGAAGTATGGTCAGGAGAAGGTTGCACATATTATCACTTACGGCACAATGGCCACGAAGATGGCCTTGAAGGATGTTGCCCGAGTGCAGAAGCTGCCACTTGCGGAGTCGGACCGCTTGTGCAAGCTCGTTCCCGACCGTATTACCGACCCGAAGGATAGCAGCAAGCAGCTGAAGATAAACCTCAAAAACGCCATAAATGCCGTTCCGGAGTTACAGCAGGCAGAGAACTCTGACGACCCGATATTGCGTGATACGATAAAGTATGCACGACAGCTCGAGGGTAATGTGCGAGGTACGGGTGTTCACGCCTGTGGAACAATCATCTGCCGTGACGATATAACCGATTGGGTACCTGTCTCGACTGCTACCGATAAGGAGACTGGCGAGAAGATGCTCGTAACACAATATGAGGGCTCGGTAATCGAGGATACGGGTCTTATCAAGATGGACTTCCTCGGTCTGAAGAACCTCTCGATAATGAAGGATGCGGTGGAGAATATCCGTCGTATCAAGGGGGTGGAGGTCGATATCGACAATATTCCGATAGATGACAAAAAGACCTACGACCTCTACTGCGAGGGTCGCACACTCGGTACATTCCAGTTCGAGTCCGATGGTATGCAGAAGTATCTGCGTGACTTGAAGCCTACGGTGTTCGAGGATCTGATTGCGATGAATGCCCTCTATCGTCCCGGACCTATGGACTATATCCCCGACTTCATAGACCGCAAGCACGGCCGTAAGCCTATCGAGTACGATATCCCTGTTATGGAGAAGTACCTGAAGGATACATACGGTATCACGGTCTATCAGGAGCAGGTGATGTTGCTCTCACGACTTCTGGGTAACTTCACCCGAGGTGAGGCCGACACCCTGCGTAAGGCTATGGGTAAGAAGATTTTGGCGAAGCTGATGGAGCTGAAGCCGAAGTTCTTGAAGGGCGGTGTAAGCAATGGCCACGACAAGAAGATACTCGAAAAGATTTGGGAAGATTGGGAGAAGTTTGCCTCCTACGCCTTCAACAAGTCGCACGCAACCTGCTACTCGTGGGTGGCCTACCAAACGGCCTACCTCAAGGCCAACTATCCGTCGGAGTATATGGCGGCACTGCTGTCGGCCAACTTGAACAATATAGAGAAACTCGAGCTCTATATGAGCGAGTGTAAGCGTATGGGTATCAGAGTGTTGTCACCCGATATCAACGAGTCGCAGATACGCTTCTCGTCAAATGCCAATGGCGATATCCGCTTTGGCTTGGCAGCCATCAAAGGTGTTGGTGAGGGTGCCGTGAGCGCAATCATTGCCGAGCGAGAGAGGGGTGGAAACTACAAGAATATATACGACTTCTGCGAGCGTACGAACTATACGACAGTGAACCGCAAGTGCTTCGAAAATATCGCTATGGCGGGAGGCTTCGACAGCATTATCGACTTCTCGAGAGGTAAGTTTATGGCTCTTGATGAGCGTGAGGGTTTGTCGTTTGCCGAGGCGTTGATACGCTACGGCTCACGCATACAGTTCGAGCGTAGCAATGTGCAGCAGAGCCTGTTTGGTGGTGATAGCGGTGTGGCCGATATCAAGAAGCCGACACCTCCTGCGGGTGGCGATGCCATAGCCCTCGAGTTGCTCAACAAGGAGAAGGAGCTCATAGGTCTCTACCTATCGGCACATCCACTCGACGAGTATAAGGTGCTGCTCAACGCCAAAGGTGTATATCCGTTGAGCGCATTGAAGGAGCTGCAGAACTATCGAGGCAAGGAGATTGCAGTAGCAGGTGTTGTGACAGCGACAAATGAGTTCTACCTCAAGAATGGCACTCCCGCAGGCTCGATGACCGTGGCCGATTATGGCGGAGCGCACGAGTTTAGGTTCTTCCGTAAGGATTACGAGATGTTCCGCACACGAATGTTCAAGGACTACTTCCTGCTGTTGCAGGGGCGTGTGCAGCCTATACCATACCGCAACCCCGAGGAGTTGGAGTTCAAGGTTAGTGCGGTGACACAGCTCTCGGATGTGAGGGAGGCGTTGCAGGAGGTGCGTCTGCAGCTCCCTGTCGAGAAGCTGACGAGGGAGTTTATAGATGCCTTGCACAGCGTTGTGAAGCACTCGAAGGGGCGTGCGCACCTGCGACTTGTGCTGCGGGATGAGCAGAACGATGTGACGCTTACGGCCTGCTCACGCAAGTATAAGGTTGCGCTGACAAAGGAGCTTGCGGACTTTATCGAGGAGCACGGGTTGCGATATGCGATGAATTAAACCAGATAAACACAATACTAATTTCAAAAAACAAACAGAGTTATGGCACTTAACATTACAAATGAGAACTATGAGGCGTTGCTCGCAGATAGCAAGCCGTTGGTTATTGACTTTTGGGCAGAGTGGTGCGGTCCTTGCCGTATGGTAGCCCCTATCGTTGAGGAGTTGGCAGAGGAGTATGCCGACAAGGTAAATATCGGCAAGTGCGATGTCGATAGCTGCGACGATATCACTGCGCAGTATCGTGTTCGCAACATCCCTACAATCGTCTTCTTGAAGGGCGGAGAGGTTGTCGATAAGCATGTCGGTGCAATCTCGAAGGCCGACCTGAAGGCAAAGATTGACGCCCTCTTGTAGGGGTATCGTGGCTTAACCCACAAACAACAGAGGCTATCCGAAAAGGATAGCCTCTACTTGTTGCTGGCGGTGTCGAATTAGTCGTGCAATGCGCTCAACTTCTCGAACAACTTGCCGTAGGCATCAACCATCTCCTGGTGGAAGGCTGCGTAGTACTTGCGTACCAACGAGGCGTTGTTTGGCTCAACAGGGTTGTTTGCCTTGTGGTACAACTCATTGCGAAGCTCTACGCCCTCCTGCATAATTGCGAAGATCTCCTTCTCCTTGTCGGGACGGAAGTAGATGGTCATATCGCAATCGAAAACCAACTCCTCCAGACGATAGTCAATCTCCTTCTTCAAATCTCTTAAATTTGCCATAATCTTATCTTTTTATCTGTTCAACTAACTCAAATAATCGGTTTTTCAGAGGACAAAGATAAGAATAATTGCAAAACGAGCAAAGATTTTTCGATTTTTTTATCGTCTATAACACATTTTTCTACCAATATGTGCCATTTGTTCCGCTTTTGTCCATCTTTTTGCCGGCTTTGCGGACTTTTCGCTCCTGGCGACGCTCGCTCTTATCCTCTTTTGGTGTGGCGATGATGATGCCCATCTCCTCATCTACAACAACCACTTCGGGCTGTTTCGTCGCAGGTTCTGTTGTCGCAGGTGCTGGCGCAGGCTTGGCAGGCTCGGGCTGTGCAACGAGGGTTGTGCGTGTCACAATCTCATCCACGCCATAGTCGAACTCGATGTCAGCATAACGCATCGTCGGAAGGATGTGCGTAGCAAGGTAGCTCCACGCAGCCTTCATGGTGCGCAGCTTGGCCTCCTTCTCGCTCTCGTTGTGAGAGGTGCTCTGCAACACCGCCAAAACACTACTCTTGTCGGGTATTGCCGAGGCCTTCACCGCATCGACGCAGTCGCTCCACGCAAAGGTCTTGTGGGCGGTATCGACGCTCTGCTTCGGATGATAGGTGTTTACGGCATAGGTGTAGAGCGACTTGGCTCGGTTGGCTGCGAGGGTGTCGTTCTGCTTTGCCGTGCCATCGGGCGAGGCGTAGCCCACGATGTGTATTGCCGAGATGTGCATCGTCGAGTCGGTGCTGTGGTCCATAAACTCTTTGAGCTCACTGATTTGTTGCGGGTTGGTCGAGTAGGTCGGCACGATGTCGGAGCGATTTACAGCGTAGTGTACATCGAACTCGGCATGTTTGCCATCGTGAGGTACTCGGTAGCGAGTGGTCACGGTGTTGCCGTTGCGGGTCTGCGAAATCATCACGGCATTGGCTGCCGGAAGGTTACTTTGTGCCGTGGCACCTATGGCCACGCAGCACATTGCGAGTGTAAAAATTCTCCTTTTCATAGCTTTTTTCTTTTGGTTTGTCATCCAAAAGAGTCCAATAACCAAGCCAAAAAAGCGACAATATGGTCAGAGTCCCCACCAACCGCAACACCCGCAACACCCGCAACAAGCGCAACAAGCGCAACGGGTGTTGCGCTTGTTGCGTGTGTTCGGACACACTCAATATCTATGTCGGTTGAGAACTATCCCAAGTAGGTCTTGAGCAGTGTGCTGCGTGACGAGTGGCGGAGGCGACGAATGGCCTTCTCCTTAATCTGACGCACACGCTCACGGGTGAGGTCGAACTTCTCGCCAATCTCCTCCAAGGTCATCTCCGAGCAACCTATGCCGAAGAAGTAGCGGATGATATCACGCTCACGCTCGGTGAGGGTCTCGAGAGCTCGCTCCACCTCCGTAGCCAACGACTCGTTGATGAGGCCACGGTCGGCATTTGGTGAGTCGGGGTTTACCAAGACATCGAGCAGTGAGTTATCCTCGCCATCGGCAAAAGGTGCATCCACCGAGATGTGACGACCTGCAACACGCAGAGTGTCGGAGACCTTCTCACGAGGCAGCTCCAACTCCGCAGCCAGCTCCTCGGGCGAAGGGGTACGCTCGTGCTCCTGCTCGAAGCGGGCCACAGCCTTGTTTATCTTGTTGATGGAGCCCACCTGGTTAAGCGGAAGGCGCACAATACGGGACTGCTCGGCCAACGCCTGCAATATAGATTGGCGTATCCACCACACAGCGTAGGAGATGAACTTGAAGCCTCGGGTCTCGTCGAACTTCTCGGCCGCCTTAATCAGACCGAGGTTACCCTCGTTGATAAGGTCGGGGAGGCTCAAACCCTGATTTTGGTACTGCTTGGCTACCGACACCACGAAGCGAAGGTTTGCCTTGGTGAGCTTCTCCAACGCCTCTTGGTCGCCCTTGCGGATGCGTTGGGCGAGTTCTACCTCCTCCTCAACGGTGATAAGCTCTTCTTTACCAATCTCCTGCAAGTACTTGTCAAGCGAAGCACTCTCACGATTGGTGATGGATTTCGTAATCTTTAATTGACGCATATTTGTTTCTTCGTTTTGGCCATTAGCTATTAGCCATTGGCCATTAGCTTTATAGCATTATTCGTTAATAATCGTATAGCTTGCTGCTCGACCATCAGGATAGACTCCGTCTATCGACTGGATTTTGTCGGTCAGGCGACCAAGGTCTGCCACCGAGCGTACCGCCTTATCGTTGATGTGGGTGATGATAAAACCCTCACGCACACGGGCCTTCGCAAGCAAGCCCCCACTCTTTACCGACTGCACCTGCACACCGCCTCGAATATCGAGTTTGCGGGCTGTGCGGTCGTCGATATCGGCAAAGCGACCACCCAAAACCTCGACTACATCGACATCGTTTTTGGTGAGCAACTCGGCTTTACCTGCTTTATTACGAAGAACAACCTCAAAATGTTTCACTTTGTCGCCTCTTTTTACCACTAAATTTACTCGGTCGTTAGGGCGATGCTTGCCAATCTGCTCCGTGAGAACTGTTGGAGCCGATATTTTCACGCCATCTATCTCCACGATGACATCACCCTTGCGTAGTCCTGCCTCCGAGGCCGAGCCTCCCTCGACCACCGATGCGACATAGGCTCCGCCAACCTCGGTGATACCTGTATCCTTGCCGAGCTGGTCGATGAAGTCTTGGTCGATGTAGCGGAACGACACACCGAGCAGTGCTCGCTGCACCACGCCATACTCTCGCAGGTCATTCACAACCTTACGCACGATGCTCTCGGGCACGGCAAACGAGTAGCCGATGTAGCTGCCTGTCGAGGACTTGATAACGGTGTTTATGCCCACCAACTCGCCACGAGTATTGACCAGAGCACCACCCGAGTTACCCGGATTTACCGCTGCATCGGTCTGGATAAAGGACTCGATACGGAACTCGTTAGGGATGACATCGAGCTGTCGTGCCTTGGCACTCACGATGCCTGCCGTGATTGTCGATTGCAGGTCGAATGGAGAGCCTATGGCCAACACCCACTCGCCAAGTCGGAGGTTGTCCGACGAGCCGAACTTCAAGATTGGAAGGTTCTCGGCCTCGACCTTGATGAGTGCAACATCGGTGGTAGGGTCCTTGCCGATGATTTTGGCATCGAAGACACGGCCGTCGTTGAGCTTCACACGCAACTTCGTGGCACCATCGACAACATGGTTGTTGGTGACGATGTAGCCATCGGTCGAGATTATCACACCCGAGCCACCCGAGCGATGCTCACGCTTCTGCGGTTGTCCGCCCTGCTGTGGCTGCTGCGGGAAGCCGAAGAACTCGAAGAATGGGTGGTAGGGTATCTGCTGCTGGCGCACCTCTACCTCCTGTATCGACTCGATATTCACCACCGCCTTGACTGCATTCTCGGCAGCAAAGGTGAGGTCGGGGTAGGATGCCACCTGCTCTGCCGAGGCGAAGTAACTCTTGGCTACGGGCGTGGTGTCACCCTCACGATTTACATATTCGATTGTTGTTGCGGTGTCGAGATTACGCACTACGGCATACGATGCAACACCTGCACCCACAAGTGCCGACACAAAGCATACGGCAATAAGTATAAAAGTGTTCTTTTTCATAGTTTTTAATATTGTTTCGTCATTACAACGAATAACCCCACAAATTTATTATAAATAGATTGAAAAATCAAATTTGAGACGAGAGATGGCGCAATTTAATAACGGCCAGTAAGGGCCAGTAAGGGCTATTAAGGGCAAGTAAGGGTATAGCGCCTTCTTTACTTTGCGCTGTGTTTTGGGGGCGCAAATAGATAACGGCCAGTAAGGGCCAGTAAGGGCTATTAAGGGCAAGTAAGGGTATAGCGCCTTCTTTACTGGCCGTTATCAGATTGCGCCAGCTCTCGTCTCTCGTCTTTAGTCTCTCGTCTAAATAATTGTCAATTCTCAATTATTTTTCCTATCTTTGCGCAAAATTATATATATTTAGGTATGGCAGACGAAAAAATCATATTCTCGATGGTCGGGGTGTCCAAGACATTCCAGAACCAAAAGAAGGTGTTGAACAACATCTACCTCTCATTCTTCTACGGTGCGAAGATTGGTATTATCGGCTTGAACGGCTCGGGTAAATCGACCCTGATGAAGATTATTGCGGGCATAGATAAGAACTTTCAGGGTGAGGTCGTTTTCTCACCAGGCTACAGCGTGGGCTACCTCGAGCAGGAGCCTCTGCTCGACAACAACAAGACCGTGAAGGAGGTAGTCGAGGAGGGTTGTGCCGAAACGGTAGCGCTACTCAAAGAGTACGAGGATATCAATATAAAACTCTGCGAGCCGATGGATGACGACGAGATGAACCGCCTTATCGAGCGTCAGGGCGAACTCTACGAGAAGATTGACCATGTGAATGGCTGGGAGATAGACAGCGTGTTGGAGCGTGCTATGGATGCTCTGCGTTGTCCTGCACCCGACGAGAATGTGGCGCACCTCTCGGGAGGTGAGCGTCGTCGTGTGGCGTTGTGTCGTCTGCTGTTGCAGCAACCCGATGTGTTGTTGCTCGACGAGCCTACCAACCACCTCGATGCCGAGTCTATCGACTGGTTGGAGCAGCACCTGCAGCAGTATAAGGGTACGGTAATCGCTGTGACCCACGACCGCTACTTCTTGGACAATGTTGCGGGTTGGATATTGGAGCTCGACCGTGGCGAGGGTATTCCTTGGAAGGGAAACTACTCGGGTTGGCTCGACCAGAAGACCAAGCGTATGGCTATGGAGGAGAAGCAGGAGTCGAAGCGCAGAAAGACCTTGGAGCGAGAGTTGGAGTGGGTGAATATGAACCCTTCGGGTCGTCGTGCCAAGAGCAAGGCTCGTCTGTCGGCCTACGACAAGATGCTCAACGAGGATACAAAGCAGAAGGAGGAGAAACTCGAAATCTACATCCCGAACGGACCACGCTTGGGCGATGTCGTTATCGAGGCAAATGGCGTGTCGAAGGCCTTTGGCGATAGGGTGTTGTACGAGGGTTTGGACTTTAAGTTGCCACCGGCAGGTATCGTGGGTGTGATTGGACCGAACGGTACGGGTAAGACCACACTGTTCCGTATGATTATGGGCTTGGAGGAGCCTACAAGCGGAACCTTCACCGTGGGTCAGACCGTGAAACTCGCCTATGTGGACCAGCAGCACAAGTCTATCGACCCCGAGAAGACTGTCTATGAGGTAATCTCGCAGAATAGCGAGTGGGTGCAGTTGGGCAACCGCCAGGTGCCGGCTCGTGCCTATGTAGCACGCTTCAACTTTACGGGTGCAGACCAGGAGAAGAAGTGTGGCGTATTGTCGGGCGGTGAGCGAAACCGCTTGCACTTGGCCTTGGCACTGAAGGAGGAGGGTAATGTGATTTTGCTCGACGAGCCTACCAACGATATCGATGTAAACACCCTTCGTGCCTTGGAGGAGGGCTTGGAGCACTTCGCAGGCTGCGCTGTGGTTATCTCGCACGACCGTTGGTTCTTGGACCGTATCGCTACCCATATCCTCTCATTCGAGGGCGACTCGAAAGTAGTATTCTACGAGGGCTCCTACTCGGAGTACGAGGAGTGGAAGAAGGCGCAGGGTATGGATACCACACCACACCGAGTAAAGTACCGCAAGCTTGTTGAGTAAAAATAGCCATTGGCCATTAGCCATTGGCCATTAGCTAAAATAGGAGAAAACATAATATAAATTCAAAGAGCTAATAGCTAATGGCTAACAGCTAATAGCCCCTAAAAAACTATGGCACAGAAACAGACCATTCATATCGAAAATTCGGAGATAGCCGTTATCAACCATGGTACGGAGGATTATATCTCTTTGACTGATATGGCTCATAGCCAAATGCAGGAGCATATAATTTTCCGATGGTTAAGCCTTAAAAGCACTATCGAATATATCGGAGAGTGGGAGTTGCTGTACAATCCCAATTTTAATTATACCGAATTCGGTACAATTAGAAATGCTGCGGGTAGCAATAACTTTGTGCTATCTGTTAAAACTTGGATTGAGAAGACAAACGCTATTGGCATTGTGGCAAAGGCTGGTCGATATGGCGGAACATTCGCTCATAAGGATATAGCGTACCACTTTGGTATGTGGATTAGTCCTCGCTTTCAGTTGTTATTAGTTAAAGAGTACCAAAAATTACAAGAAGAGAAGCAAAAACTGCTTGGTTGGACCGCCAAAAGAGAGTTGTCAAAGATAAACTATCATATTCACACTGATGCAATAAAAAATCATCTCATTCCACAAGAACTAACGCCCAAGCAAATATCTTATGTATATGCAAATGAGGCGGATGTTCTTAATGTTGCACTATTTGGTCTAACCGCCAAAGAGTGGCGTGATGCAAATCCCGACTTGAAAGGCAATATTCGTGATTATGCAACTATCAACGAACTTATATGTCTATCGAATATGGAGAATTTGAACGCCGTTCTCATTAACGAAAATATACCTCAACGAGAAAGGCTGATAAAACTCAATCAAATAGCCATTCAGCAAATGAGAGTATTGGAAGAGTCAAACAAAAGAGTATTACTAAAATAAATTTAACAAAAGCTAATGGCTAACAGCTAATAGCTAATAGCCCCTAAAAAAACTATGGCACAGAAACCATCTATTCCAAAGGGAACACGAGATTTTTCGCCTATCGAAACGGCTCGTCGTTCCTACATATTCGACACTATTGCCGAGGTCTTCCGCAACTACGGCTTCGCCTCTATCGAGACACCTTCGATGGAGAACCTATCGACCCTTATGGGTAAATATGGCGAGGAGGGCGACAAGCTCCTCTTCAAAATTCTCAACTCGGGCGATTTCGGAGCAAACCTCAACGACGAGGAGGTGCGCCAAGCTCACCGCATCTGCGAGAAGGGTTTAAGATATGATTTGACCGTTCCGTTTGCCCGCTATGTTGTGCAGCACCAGAACGAGATAACATTCCCATTCAAGCGTTATCAAATTCAGCCTGTATGGCGTGCCGACCGCCCACAGAAGGGCCGTTATCGTGAGTTCTACCAGTGCGATGTCGATATTATCGGCTCTCGCTCGCTTATGAACGAGGTGGAGTTGATTTCGATTGTGGAGCGTGTATTCGGCAAGCTCGGCATAAATGTGGTGTTGAAGTTGAACAACCGCAAAGTCCTCTACGGCATTGCCGAGGTTATGGGACATGCCGACAAGATGATTGATATCACCGTAGCCATCGACAAACTCGAAAAGATTGGCTTGGAGAATGTTAAGGCCGAGTTGGCTGAGCGCGGTATCGAGGCCGATGCTGTGGCGAAGTTGGAGCCTATCCTCACCTTGAGTGGCTCGACAGAGGAGAAGTTGGCACAGCTCGAAACCATCCTCGCAGCAAGCGAAACGGGCTTGAAGGGCGTGGAGGAGCTACGCACCGTATTCTCTGCGGTGGAGGCTCTCGGCATCGAGTTGGAGGTAGAGTTGGACCTCTCGTTGGCTCGTGGTTTGAACTACTACACCGGTGCTATCTTCGAGGTTAAGGCGAAGGATTTTGCTATCGGCTCAATCTGCGGAGGTGGTCGCTACGACAACTTGACGGGCATCTTCGGTATGCCTGATGTCTCGGGCGTGGGTATCTCGTTTGGTGCCGACCGCATCTACGATGTTATGGTTGGCTTGGATTTGTTCCCTGCCGATGTAACCTGCTTGACAAAGGTGTTGTTCATAAACCTTGGCGAGGCAGAGGGGTTGGCATCGTTGCGTTGCGCAAAGGCGTTGCGTGATGCCGGTATCTCGACCGAGGTATATCCCGACTCGGCAAAGATGAAGAAGCAGATGGAGTACGCCAACCGTCGCCAAATTCCGTATGTCGTAATTATCGGCAGCAACGAGCTCTCGGAGGGCAAGGCTACGGTTAAGAATATGCAGTCGGGCGAACAAGTTTGTGTTCCGTTTGAGGAGATTGCAAGCGTTATCAAATAGTTTTGGATATGGGATTGGATTCTGCGGAATTGGTACAATGGTACTTGGATAATATGAACTATGGAAGCATCACTCTGTTGATGGCGATTGAGAGTTCGTTTATTCCATTTCCGAGTGAGGTGGTTGTTCCGCCTGCGGCATATAAGGCGGCAGCAAGTGGCGAGCTGAATGTGTGGTTGGTGGTCTTTTTCGCTACGTTCGGTGCGTTGATTGGCGCATTTATAAACTACTTCCTTGCCGTATGGCTCGGCAGACCTATCGTCTATAAGTTTGCTAATAGCCGTATCGGTCACATGTGCCTGCTCGATGAGCAGAAGGTCGTAAAGGCGGAGGAGTTCTTCGTGCGTTATGGTGTGGCTGCAACGCTCGTTGGCCGATTGGTGCCTGCGGTGCGTCAGCTTATCTCCATACCGGCAGGCTTGGCACGAATGAATATCGCCAAATTTGCCCTCTTCACGGCTATCGGTGCAGGGCTGTGGAACGGAGTGTTGGCAGCCTTGGGCTACTTCCTCGAGGCGGTAGTTCCCGAAGATCAACTTATCGCCACCGTAACCAAGTATAGCCACGAAATAGGCTACGGCATTATTGCGGTGGTGGCATTGGCACTCGCCTTTATTATCTACAAGGGAGTGAAGAAATAGCTGCAAGCTATTTCAATTGACAATTGAAAATTTGGCTTTTAGCCATTGGCCATTAGCCATTAGCTTTTTTAGTTAGTAGTGAGTAGAGAGTAGTGAGTAGTTTTTAATTTTGCATTTCTCTCGTCTCTCGTCTCTCGTCTAAAATTATGAAACACTTTGCACTGATAGGCTTTCCGCTTGGACACTCGCTCTCGGCAGCATATTTTGCCGAGAAGTTCGAGCGTGAGGGCATTGCAGCCGACTACACGCCCCTCGCCATTCAGCGTGTCGAGGAGGTGCTGCCTCACTGCGAGAGCCTTGCAGGCTTCAATGTCACCATACCTCACAAGCAAGCTATTATCCCGCTGCTTGCCGCAATAAGCGACGAGGCAGAGGCGGTGGGTGCAGTGAACTGCGTGAAGGTCACCACCGAGGGCTTGGTGGGCTACAACACCGATGTCGTGGGCATCCGCAAGTCGTTGGAGGGGGTTGAGTTGCAGGGCGCAAAGGCACTCGTTCTCGGCACGGGAGGTGCATCGAAGGCGGTGCAGTATGTGCTACATGAGGGCGGAGCCGAGGTGCAGGTCGTATCTCGCACACGAGGTGTGGCCGATTTGACCTACGATGATTTAAGCGAGGAGCTCGTTCGAGAGAGCCGTATCATCGTAAATACCACGCCACTCGGGATGTTTCCGAACACAGATAGTGCGCCTGCGTTGCCTTACAAGGCTCTTACAAGCGCACATACACTCTTCGATTGTGTCTATAACCCTCGCCTGACCAAGTTCCTGAAGCTCGGTGCCGAGCAGGGTGCCCGCACGATAGATGGTCTGCGAATGTTCTACTCACAGGCCGAAGCATCGTGGCAGATCTGGACAGAATAGCTCTATCGAGGCTATTCTAATAATTCTCTTTCTTTGGCTCGAAATAGCTCTGCGGATGCAGACAGGTAGGGCAGATGCGTGGAGCATCCTTTGCCTTGCAGATGTAGCCGCAGTTACGACATTGCCACCACAGCTCCTCATCTCGGTGGAAGAAGTTGCCGTCGGTGAGGCGTGAGAGCAGTTTGAGGTAGCGATTTTCGTGCTCTACCTCCACGCTCGACACCATCTTGAAGGCCCTGGCAATATCCGCAAAACCCTCCTCCTCGGCTGTTGCAGCAAAGGTGGGGTAGAGTGTATCCCACTCCTCTCGTTCTCCCTCGGCCGCAGCGAGAAGGTTCTCCTCGGTTGTGCCGATGCGCCCTGCAGGGTATGTAGCGTTGTCTATCTCGGCCTTGCCACCCTCCAAGAACTTGAAGAATAGCTCGGCATGCTCCTGCTCCTGTGCTGCCGTCTCGTCGAATATGGCGGCAATCTGTTCGTAGCCCTCCTTGCGTGCCCGCTTGGCGAAGAAGTTGTAGCGGTTACGGGCTTGCGACTCACCCGCAAAGGCCTTCAGAAGATTTTGTTCGGTGCGTGTTCCTTTGATACTTTTCATAGAGTAAAAATAGTTAGATTATCGAGCCTACCACCGACAAAATGCGTGCCATTTTCGCTATGTTAGAATAGCTGTATCAGCAGAAGTCCGACGGAGATGGATACCACGGTTGTGATAAGTCCGGGCATCATAAAGGAGTGGTTGAGTATCCACTTGCCGATGCCTGTTGTGCCCGTGCGGTCGAAGTTTATGGCCGCAATGATAGTAGGGTAGTTCGGGATGAAGAAGTAGCCATTTACGGCAGGGAAGAGGGCTATCATCATCATTGGCGAGATGCCGAGGGCGATGCCCAATGGTGCTATGGCACGGATTGTTGCCGCCTGGCTGTAGAGCAAGATAGACATCACAAAGAGTGCCACACCAAAGAGCCACGGCATCTGCGAAACGACGCTCTCGATTGAGCCCTTCAACTCTGCGATATTGCCATTTATGAAGGTGTCACCCATCCACGCAATACCGAATATGGCAATCACAGCCTGCATACCTGCCGAGAATATCGAGCCTTTAGCCGCCTCGATGCCGCTTGTGCGGGTGAGCAGAAGGATGAGTGCTGCAGCCGAAAGCATCAGTATCTCGATAAGTAACGGCATACTCAAGATTGAGCTATCGAAAGATGGTCGAAGCGAAGGTATCGAACCGAAGAGCACGATAAGTAGGGTGGTGATAAGGAAGATAGCCACCGAGAGTCGTGCCTTGGTGAGGTTCTTCACATCGGTAAGTTGGGTGTGTTGGTTGTCGAGTAGACCCGCCTTGAGTCGCTTGATATACTCGGGGTCATTGACAAGCTCTTTGCCTACACGCATAGAGTAGAATGCACCCGCAAGAATACCGATTATGGTCGCCGGAATACATATCTTCAGAATGTCGAACAAGCTGATACCGAAGCCCGTAAGCATACCCAGTAACGCCACCGTAGCGGCCGATATAGGGCTTGCAGTTATGCCCTGCTGCGAGGCTATGACGGCAATGCCGAGAGGTCGCTCGGGGCGAATTTTGGTCTCGGTAGCCACCTCTGCAATAACGGGAAGGAGCGAGTATGCCACATGCCCTGTTCCTGCAAGGAAGGTGAATGTGTAGGTCACAAGCGGTGCAAGGATGGTGATGTGTGCGGGGTTACGGCGCAGAATACGCTCGGCAATGCGCACCATATAGTCGAGACCTCCGGCCGCCTGCATACACGATGCAGCCGATATCACAGCGGCAATCATCAACATAACATCTATTGGTGGTGATGTCGGCTCCAAGCCAAATACAAAGGTGAGCACGGCCAAGCCAATGCCACCCATAACACCAAGACCAATGCCTCCGAGTCGGGCACCTACGATTATGGCTGCAAGTACAAAAAGAAATTGAATAAGCATGTTTTTTTTTGAGATTAGTGTTCGTGATGTTCCAGCACGGTGTGTGGGATGTGACCGTGCGATATGATTTGAATAGGGCAGTGGTAATTCTCTAACTGCTCGGCAGTTATGATGTTCGAGTCGTGACGATGCACGGTGCGATTTACGCATACGATGCTCTTTACGACACTCGATATGGTGCCTATATCGTGCGACACCATAACTATCGCCATTCGCTCGTTCAGACGCTTCAGAAGTGTGTATAATTCGTTCTCAAATCGGTTATCCACGAAGTTTGTAGGCTCGTCGAGAATAAGCAGTCGTGGCTCTATGATTATCGCACGACAGAGCAGGGCTCGCTGCATCTGGCCACCCGAAATCTCGCTGATTTGACGCTCTGCGATATCGGCAATCTCGGTCATCTCCAAGAGCTCCATTGCACGCTTGCGGTCGTCGGCAGTGTAACGCCCCAGCAGCCCCTTCTTGGCCTGTAAACCCGACATCACAACATCTAAAACCGTTATCGGAAACGAACGATCGAACTCCGACTGCTGCGGCATATAGCCTATGCGACGAAAGCCATCGGATGTGAGCTGTGGCGAGTAACTGACCCTACCCGTGTGGGCAACACCTCCCAAAATAGCCTGCACAAGGGTGGTCTTACCACCTCCGTTTGGGCCTATAACACCCAGAAAATCATCGTCGTAGATATCGAGCGACACCCCCTCCAACGCAGTGGTCGTGTCGTAGTGTACCGACACCTCTTTGAGCGAAACAAGAGCGTTCATCGTTACTCGGTTATTAGGGTTACGATATGGCGAATGTTGGCGAATATATCTTCGTCTAATGGGTTGATTTCCACCGCTGTAGCCCCTGCATCTTGGCATATAACCTCGACCGATGATGCGGGAAACTCCGACTGATAGAAGATATGTTTTACACCCTCGTTACGGGCGTGTTCGATAAGCTCGGCAAGACGCTTTGCGCTCGGCTCCTTGCCCTCGTGCTCGATGGCGAGCTGCGTAAGCCCATAGTCACGAGCAAGATAGGTTAGGGCAGGGTGGTATATCACAAATGTAGCACGGGAGGAGTGTCTGCACATCTCGGCAACCTCCTCGTCTAACTCCAACAGCTTGATACATAGGGTAGTATAACGCTCCCCGTACTTTGTCGAGTCGGGCATTTCTCGGGCTATGGCGTTGTAGGCGTTCTCGGACATCCTGCCGAGTGACTTTGGCGAACACCAGATATGAGGGTCGATGCCGTGGGCGTGATGGTGTGCGTGGTCGTGACCGCAGTCGGTGCCACAATCTGCGTGGTTGTGGTGGGCGTGCGAGCAGGTACCGGCAATGAGGTCAATGCCGTGTGAAAGGTTGATAATCTGCTCGTTACGAGCTATGCGGTGGAGTAGCTGTTGCTCAAAATCGAGCAGACCTGTCGAGAATACCAGACGAGCACTTTCGAGCTCACGGAGCTGGCGTGGCGAAGGCTCGAAGGTCTCGGGCGAAGCACCTTGCGGCACAAGTACCGACACCTCGAAGTCATCTCCTAATATGCTCTCAACGATTGGCTTGAGTGGCGCAATCGACACTATAACACGGTTCTCAACCGCAACTTTTCGCTCGGCGCAACCAACAAAAAGTAGCGCAACAAGCAGTAGCGAAAAATATGATAATTTTCTCCGTTTCATATAATGAGAGTATTTACTAAATATAAAATTTAACATAATATACATATTACACCAATAGTATATAGGAGAGTGCGAGAGGGGAGTTTTGTTCCACAAACGACGCTGCTCTGCACAAATTGTGCTTCTCGGTGCTATCTCGTTACAAAGATAGCAATAATTTGAGAAGATTTGCTAAAATGGTTGGACTTATAGTTAGATAAAAAAGTTTTTGTCACACCTCCTTTTTGCGTGTGGGTGTTTGGTTATCAGTGAGTTATACCAATTATCAGCCAGGCTTTAACGCTCCGAGAATTGAATATTTCTCTCGAGTCGAGGGATTGTGCGTGAATTATTGCCGAAAAAATGAGCTAAAACAGGCCTATATATAATATAAGGTATAAAAATATAGGGTAGTCCGACTACCCTATATTTTTTGCGATTAGCACGACCTACCTCTTTGGTCGCAACTCCTCGAAAGTCTGGTCTCGATAGACGATGATAATCTTCTCGATGTCTGTTCGGCCGAATGTCGAAATTGGTACATCTGGCGACAAGTTCGAAATGTCGGATTTTGCGCTCGATGGACTCTCCGTGTTTTGCATATCGAAGAGCGTTCCATTTGGAGCCGATGTCGCATCCTTCGCTCCGCTATTGTAGATCTCCTCGGCATCGCCAAGCAACCAATAAGGGTTCACCTGTGGAAAGCGATTGACAATTCGACAGACCAATTCGAAGCTCGGCTTGTTGCGCCCCTTCAAAATATGAGATATCGCAGCCGGCTGAATTTCGAGAATTTCTGCAAGGCGACTTGCTGTCAAATTCTCATGCTGCATCAAAATACGCAATTTTTCGTTCATAATCGTAAATTTTTACAAATATAAACATTTTTTACAAAATGCACAACTCTAATAATACATTTGTTAAATGTTAATAAGTGTTAATAATGTTTACAATTGTTAATACTACCATTTTAGTTAAATTACGATATTTTAATATACATACACTAAAATTAGATATAACAAATCTTAAAGTGTTGATAATTCGGGTATTAACCATTGAATAAATGGCGAATAAATAGCAATCTGGACTAAATACCCTATCCAGGTGTCATTATTATAATCTTTTTATTTATATAAAAGATGTAACTTGCTGATATTTAGTGTTAAATATCTCTATCTTTCAATCATTGAACAGTGCTAATTTAGCGAATTGGAAGGGTAAGTCGTTGAACTTTTGTTGTGTTACAAGCGTAAAAGATACTACTCTATTTACACTTTGTGCGTATTACAAATGTAACAAATAGAGAGCCTTATGCTACTCTATTGTGTTTACAAATGTTAAATATAAAGGCGGATTAGAAGGAAAATTATGAAAATATCACCTATTTCGGATAATCAGCCACCCTTGAGATTTTCGTTGGCAGGAAATCGCTGATATTATGTTAAATTAGTATAAAGAATATGCAGGATAAATACGGTCTATTATCCTGCATATTAACGAGTTATAGAGTTGTTAACACTCCCCTACCCTCTCAACTTTGAGGCTATTTCTTCGAACTCTTCTGGAGTTAAAACGAGCTTCTCACGGCTGAAATCGACATCTTTTTCGCTGTTTATAGGTATAAGATGTATGTGTGCGTGAGGCACTTCGAGGCCCAAAACCACCGTTGCAACCTTGTTACAACCGCTAAATGCCTTGATTTTTTGTGCAATTTGCTTTGCAAAGATGATCATACCACTCAATGTCTCGTCGTCGAGGTCGTAGAGGTAGTCAACCTCCTGCTTCGGAATAACGAGAGTATGCCCCTTTGCCAAGGGGTTGATGTCGAGGAAGGCGTAGTAACGGTCGCTCTCCCCTACCCTATAGCTCGGTATCTCGCCAGCTGCGATTTTTGAAAAAATTGTTGCCATATATCTCCTTTTTGATATTTGTGAAATTTGCAATAGAATGTTCTATTTGTCGCATTTTTACTGTAGCCGACTACTCCACTACTGGATTGTCAATGCGTTTTACGCTCTCGAGCCCCTTCATCTGGCGGAATTTATCCATCAAGGCGTTCAAAGAGTCGGCATCCTGAACATAAAGGCTCACCTGTCCCTCGAAAATACCATCGTGGCTGCGCAGGTTTATCTCGCGCATATTGATGCTGAAATCGTCGGAAACGATATGTGTGATGTCCGACAGCATACCCATACGGTCTATACCTCGTATCTCGATGGTTGAGAGGTAGGACATAGCCTTGTGCTGCGACCACTTAATATCGTCTTTGAGGATATGTTTGCCATACTGCGAGGCGAGGCGGTTAAGCTCGTCGCAGGTGGCTTTATGCACCACTATTTTGCCCGATACGGGGTCACGGAAGCCTACGACCTTATCTCCCGGCAGAGGACTGCAACAAGGGGCTATAACGAAGTTTTCGGTTGTCTCGCTCTTGGCCAAACCATCGCCCTCCTCGTTGTCGCTATCTCGGAACAACTTCCAGAACTTCAGCAACTTGCTCGTAGAGGATGTTTTGAGTACCTTCTCGAGGTTATCCAACGAGATGATGCCTGCGCCAATATGGCTGTAAAACTCATCTTTATTGCTACAACCGTATGCCTGCATCGCCTTGCGCAGCACACGGCCACTCATTGCGACATTATACTCGGCCAAACGACTCTCAAAGAGCGCAATACCATTCTCGACATTATTCTGCTGCTCTCGTTTCAGGTAGGCTGTAATCTTCTGCTTTGCCTTTGTCGTGGTGACTATATCGAGCCATTCGGCCTTTGGTTTGGCATTGTCGGCGGTGATAATCTCTATCTGGTCACCCCACTTCAGAGGCTTGGTGATAGGCTCAATCTTGTGGTTTATCTTCGCACCAATGGCATGATCTCCGACCTTGGTGTGTATATCGTATGCAAAGTCGAGAGCCGTAGCTCCATTTGGCAGCTGTCGTTGCTCACCCTTTGGTGTAAATACCGTAATCTCGGAGGTGTAGAGCGACAATTTGAAGTTGTCGAGGAACTCTACGGCACTCTCGGTTGGGCTGTTGAGCGCATCGCGCACCTTCTTGAGCCAGGTGTCGAAGGCGTCATCGTTCTGCGACAGCGTCGCCTTCTTGTACTTCCAGTGGGCAGCAAAGCCTCGTTCGGCAATCTCCTCCATGCGGCGGGTGCGTATCTGCACCTCGACCCACTGTCCATCAGGGCCCATAACGGTCGAGTGTAACGCTTCGTAGCCGTTAGCCTTCGGCATAGAAATCCAATCACGCAACCTGTCCTGCTTTGGGGCGTAGAGGTCTGTGATTGAGGAGTATATCTGCCAGCATTGAGTCTTTTCCGAAGGGAAAGGCAGCGCATCAAAGACGATACGGATGGCGAAGATATCGTATATCTCCTCGAAAGGTATCTGCTTGCGCTGCATCTTGGTCCATACCGAATAGACGCTCTTTACACGGCCCGAGATGTCGTATTTGATATTGTTCTTGTCGAGGGTCTCGATGATAGGCTTGCAGAAGCGATCTATATACTCTTGTCGCTTGTCTGCTGTCTCCTCCAGAAGTGCGCTTATTCTGGCATACTCCTCCGGAAAACGATACTTCATACAGAGGTCCTCCAGCTCGCTCTTTATAGGATAGAGACCCAAACGATAAGCCAACGGAGCGAAGAGGTATATCGTCTCGCCCGTAATCTTAATCTGCTTGTTTAGAGGCATATATTGCAGTGTGCGCATATTGTGCAGACGGTCTGCAATCTTGATGAGTATAACTCGTACATCGTCAGATAGAGTCAGCAACACCTTGCGGAAGTACTCTGCCTGCTCCGAGGTGTCGGCATTGAATACGCCCGACATCTTGGTCAGACCATCGACCATCGAGGCGACCTTCGCACCGAAGATATGCTCTATATCCTCGACCGTGTAGTCGGTATCCTCGACAACATCGTGCAGCAGTGCTGCTACGACAGATTTTACCCCTAAACCTATCTCGTCAAGCACTATTTGAGCCACAGCTATAGGGTGCAGAAGGTAAGGCTCACCTGAACGGCGCCTTACCCCTGAGTGGGCCTCCTTCGCCAGGAAGAAGGCTCGCTTTATGTAGTTCCAACTCTCCTCGTTCTTGCAGACTCGCTCGCACGATTTGAGCATCTTTTCGTAGGCCGCATTTATCAGCCTCTCATCCTCTGCTGTGTAACTCATAGTATGTCATAAACGGCTTAATGCCGAAGTGTAAAACTCGAAATAATGCCCTGTGCAACGACTACTTCTTTGTCGTCATTGCCTCACGCAACTTTGCCTCGATCTCGTCGCACAAAGCCTGGTCCGAAGTGAGCAACTCCTTCACGGCATCACGACCCTGGCCAATCTTGCGCTCTCCGTAGGAGAACCACGAGCCCGACTTCTTGATAATCTCGAAATCTACCGCCAAGTCGAGTATCTCGCCAATCTTGGAGATGCCCTCGCCAAACATAATGTCGAACTCCGCCTTCTTGAATGGAGGCGCAACCTTGTTCTTTACGACCTTTACGCGGGTGCGTGTTCCGAGCTGCTCGTCGCCATCCTTGATAACCGCAGTACGGCGGATGTCGATACGCACGCTGGCGTAGAACTTCAGGGCGTTACCACCCGTTGTTGTTTCAGGGTTTCCATATACCACGCCAATCTTGTCACGCAGCTGGTTGATAAAGATGCAGACGGTCTTGGTCTTGGCGATGCTTGCGGTGAGCTTACGCAACGCCTGCGACATAAGTCGTGCCTGCAAGCCCATCTTCGAGTCGCCCATCTCGCCCTCGATTTCGGCCTTTGGAGTGAGGGCTGCCACCGAGTCGATAACGATGATGTCGATTGCGCTCGAGCGAATTAACGAGTCGGCAATCTCGAGTGCCTGCTCGCCATTGTCCGGCTGCGACACGAGGAGGTTTTCGACATCCACACCGAGCTTCTGTGCGTAGAAACTATCGAAGGCGTGCTCGGCGTCGATAAATGCAGCAATACCGCCCGCCTTCTGCGCCTCGGCAATAGCGTGAATTGCCAGCGTTGTCTTACCCGACGACTCGGGGCCATAAATCTCGATTACACGGCCTTTTGGGTAGCCACCCACACCAAGAGCTACATCGAGGGTAATTGAGCCTGTAGGTATTACGGGCACATTCTCGACGCTCTCGCTCGACATCTGCATAATCGAACCCTTGCCAAAATCCTTCTCGATTTTAGCCATTACCGCCTTCAAGACCTTCATCTTTTCGGCATTCTGTGTTGTTACTTCACTCATAGTATATTTAGTTTTAATTATTTAATTCTCACTAATCTCTTTTTCCAAAGGAAAAACTTTCCCCAAAGTTAATGATTTTTTCTGATTCTTGGTGCGATTTTTTTATTTTTTAATCAAAATATATGCTCTCGTCTCTCGTCTTTCGTCTCTCGTCTAAGTTTTAGTCCCAGAGCAGACTCCCAATTATCTGCTCGTTGAACTCCTCCTCGGTGTTGTTGAGTCGTTTCATACATTGCGGACAACGAATAGCCGTTTCGGTCTCGATGTGGCAGAAGCCGTCTTCGCAATCAAATCCCATAAATCCCAAGCCCGTGAGGTGAATAAACTCTGTACCGCAATGCTTGCATCTGATAGTGTGTCCTGTTCCCATAGTTGTATAAGTTAAAAGTTAAAAAAGTCAAAGTTAAAAGTTTAGGAGATGTGTTCGTTTTCACTATCGCAGATAGTACATATAATAGTAATCACTGCCCAAAACAAAAAAGACGCAGTCGAGAGAAAACCGACAATTAAAAACGCAAACTCAAGAAGAACCAATATCCCATACATAATCTTGCTATTTTAAGGTTTTACATTACTTTCACGATGCAAAAATATAGGGCGGTTTTGACAACTTGTGTCAAAACAAGAAAAAGTGCGAAAAAATTCGCACTTTTTCTTGTTGGCTATTAGCCGTTAGCCATTGGCTGTTAGCTGTTTTTAGTTTTCAGTTTTCAAGACTACCCTCTCGGCTACCGAGCGCAAGTATTTTGCAACCTCTGGCTTAAGGCGGATAGGTGTGCCGGCCTTGAAAGGCTCCTTGAAGAGTGTCAGGTAGCCCACGGCTGCTGCGAGGTAGGAGCCCGCATCCGAAGGGTGTGAGCCATCCTTTACATATAGCTCTATATCGGGGCGTTCACGGCGTACAATCTCCCACGCAATGCCTACAGGCGATAGTTCCATACCGAGTTTCTGCGCCATTGCCGTTGTATTGGTCGTGATAACCCTCTGCATCGCTTCGTAGCTCTCAAAGTACTCTGGGTGAGCCGTTTTTATATCCTGCAAGGCTTTCGATTTGGTGGTATCATTGCCGTTGCGACGCCCCCAGGTCATCTCCACGATACACTTCGCCTTTGGGCTGAACTCTTTGACTCTATTGACCATCTTCTCCATCTCTCCCACTACATTTTGGTCGGCAGAGGTACCAATACGGAGCGAATTGAGACTTTGGTCTTGTAGGAATGCGTACTCGAAATTTCCGACTTCGACAGTTTCGCGCGAGATATGGTCTGCGAGGTGCTTTTTCATCGAGTATCCGCCATGGAAATAGAGTGTACAATCGAGATAGTGCCCCTCGTGCCAAGCCAGCTCCTTCAACTGCATAGGATAGTGGTTGCAGTAGGTGTAGCTGTTACCTATAAATAATATGCGTGTGGTGTCGCTCGGAATACGCTCGTCGAGAATGGCGATTTTAGGTGCTTGCCCCGATGTGCTACCATAGAGCGAACTCTTTGCTACTTCCTTGCCACACTGGCGCAAACGAACTTGCAGATTGCCACTCTTGATGCCGTTTGCGAGGCGGATGGTGCGCCAAAGCATACGAGGCCACTTCTTCGAAGTTGTTGAGTAGCAGTTTACACCCCTCTTGTCGGCAGGTGTAACAGGCAACCACTTCTTGCCATCGAGGTACTCGAACGCAAAGGCGTGAGGCTCATCGCTTGGCTCGGCAAGGAACGGAAACCAGAGGTCTATAGCTGTACCTGCCACGATATCTTCGGCTGGAATAGTCATCAACCAGTAGTCACCCTTACGGCCGTTTTCGACGGCTGGATAGTTCTTTCTGACACCAACTGCAGCAGTCGCCTTTTTGCCTACGAACTCGATTGTACCACGACCTTTTGTGGCGTTATAGATACCACTCTCGAGATACTGAGTTGTACGCTTTGAGGTCAACTTCCACTCGATATGCTTGGGAGTCTGTGCCGACAAAGCGCAGACTCCCGCAATAGCAAAAATAGTTAGAATTAGTCTCTTCATAACCATCTATTATTCAAACGAATGAATTACAATGCCTGAACGCAATTTTGGCTCGAACCAGGTAGTCTTCGGAGGCATGATATTGCCTGTATCGGCGATGTCGATAAGCTGGCGCATCGAGACAGGATAGAGTGCAAATGCAACCTTCATCTCTCCGCTATCAACCCTCTGCTGCAACTCACCAAGGCCTCGAATACCGCCCACAAAGTCGATACGCTTCGAGGTGCGCAAGTCGGCAATGCCGAGCAGCTTGTCGAGTACCAAATTCGACAAAATCGTAACATCGAGCACTCCGATAGGGTCTGCATCGTTGTAGCGACCTTCACGAGCTGTGAGGCTGTACCACTCGCCACCGAGATACATCGAGAAGTTGTGCAGAGCGTTAGGCTTGTAGATCTCGCTACCCCGCTTCTCGACCACAAAGTCCTCGTTCAAGGCGGCAAGGAATTCAGCCTCGCTCAAGCCGTTCAAATCCTTCACTACACGGTTGTAGTCGATGATGCGCAAGTGCGACTCGGGGAATGTAACCGCCAAGAAGTAGCAATACTCCTCCTCGCCCGTATGGTTCGGGTTCTTGCTCTTGCATTCTGCACCTACTCGTGCAGCCGCAGCGGTACGGTGGTGGCCATCAGCTACATACAACGCAGGAATATTGTCGAAGAGTGCTGTTATGCGCTCGTTGTATTCTGTAGGCACAACCCACATCGTGTGGCCAAAACCATCCTCGGCAACAAAGTCGTAGTCGGGCGTAGCCTTTGTAACCTCCGCAACGATAGCATCTATCTCTGCGTGGTCGGGATATGCAAAGAATACAGGCTCGATATTGGCCTTCTGGTTGCGCACATGGTGCATACGGTCCTCCTCCTTGTCGGGGCGTGTAAGCTCGTGCTTCTTGATAGCACCCGAGAGGTAATCCTCGAAGTGACAGCACATTACAAGACCATACTGCGTGCGACCATCCATTGTTTGAGCATAGATGTAGTAGTGCTCCTCGCCATCTTGCAGCAACCAACCCTCGTTGCGCCACTTTGCAAAGTTCTCTACTGCCTTGTCGTAAACCTCTTGCGAGTGTTCGTCAGCGATAGGCTCAAAGTCGATTTCGGGCTTGATGATGTGGAGCAGAGAGCGCTCTGTTGCCTCTGCCTTTGCCTCTGCGGAGTTCAGCACATCGTAAGGGCGTGATGCAACCTCCTTTGCCAACTCCTTCGGTGGGCGAATACCCTTGAATGGTTTAATTTTTACCATAGTTATAAAGAAAGCTAATGGCTAATGGCCAATGGCTAAAAGCCTTTTATTTATTTACCTGGAAACGGGTGTTTCCGTTTACGAAATAATCTACAATCTGTCGTGCTGCAGCCAAACCTGCGTTGATATTAGCCTCGGCAGTCTCGGCACCCATCTTCTTCGGTGTTCCGAAGTAACGCTTACCAAACTTCTCGGCATACTCCGCAGCGGCATCTGGAGCAACATCGGTGATATATTTAAGGTCCTCACGCTCCTCCAATGCCTTCGCCAAACCCGCCTCGTCGATAACCTCCTTGCGGGCGGTATTTACGAGCGTGGCTCCCTTCGGCATCGACATTGCAAGGTCGTAACCGATTGAGCCTTTGGTCTGTGGCGTTGCAGGGATATGCAACGAGAGGAAATCGGCACGACGGTACAACTCCTCGATGCTATCAACCTTCTCTACCCCATCAGCCTCGAATACGGCTGCATCCGAGATAAATGGGTCGTAGGCGATGACATTCATGCCGAGAGCCTTTCCCTTGCGACCAACCAACTTGCCGACATTTCCGTAGGCGTGGATAGCGAGAGTCTTGCCCACGAGTTCGTGACCCGTACCCGGAGTGAGTTGGTTGCGTGACATATAGACCATAAAGCAGAGAGCCAGCTCCGCCACTGCGTTCGAGTTCTGTCCCGGTGTGTTCATCACGACGATACCACGCTTCTTCGCCTCCTCGCAATCTACATTGTCGAAGCCTGCACCGGCACGAACAACGATTTTGAGGTTGCGGGCAGCGTCAAGCACCTCCTTTGTAACCTTGTCGCTGCGCACGATAAGTGCATCGACATCGGCTACCGCAGCGAGCAACTCGCTCTTGTCGGCATATTTTTCGAGCAGTACGACCTCGTACTCTGCCGCCTGCAAAATCTCTTTGATACCATTTACAGCCTCCTTGGCAAATGGCTTTTCGGTTGCAATAAGAACTTTCATACCCTTTAATAATGATGTGAAGTATATAACTTTCTCCTCCTTTTTCTCGTAGGTGTATGGGACGATTGTAGGCATACGCTTATTTCGTTTTCAACTGTTCAAACTCCTGCATGCAAGCCACGAGAGCCTCGACCGACTCCTTCGGACATGCGTTGTAGCACGAAGCACGGAAACCACCCACAAGGCGGTGACCCTTGATGCCGACCATACCACGCTCCTTGGCGAACTCCAAGAACTCCGGAGCCAAATCTTCGTTGCCCTCGGTCATCACGAAGCAGATATTCATCAACGAACGGTCCTCCTTTGCCACGGTTGGGCGGAACAACGAGTTGCGGTCAATCTCGTTGTAGAGCAACTCGGCCTTCTCTACATTGCGACGATACATCTCCTCTATGCCACCGATAGACTTGAGCCACTTCAAGGTCTCGTTCAATACGAAGATTGGGAACACTGGAGGTGTGTTGAACATCGAGTCGTTCTCGACATGGGTATTGACATTTATCATCGTAGGCAGTGGTCGTGCAACCTTCTCAAGCATATCGTTGCGGATAATCACGAATGTAACACCCGCAGGGGCGAGGTTTTTCTGTGCGCCACCATAGATGAGGGCGTACTTCGAAACATTGACAGGACGGCTCAAAATATCCGACGACATATCGGCAAAGAGTGGAATTGGAGAGTCGATATCCTCCTTATACTCTGTGCCGTAGATGGTGTTGTTGGCGCAGATGTAGAGGTAGTCGGCATCCTCGGGGATAGCAAAACCCTTCGGAATGTAGGAGAAGTTCTTATCCTCGCTCGAAGCTACAACCTCGACCTCGCCATAGAACTTCGCCTCCTTGATAGCCTTCTTGGTCCATACGCCTGTATTTACATAGGCAGCCTTCTTGCCGAGGAAGTTTGCAGGGATGTGGAAGAATTGTGTCGAGGCTCCACCTCCGACAAAGTATATTGAGTAGTTTTCAGGGATGTTAAGCAACTCTCTGAACAACGACTTTGCCTCCGCCAAAACAGCCTCAAACTCCTTTGTACGGTGGGAAATCGAGAGTACCGACAAGCCTGTTCCATTGAAATCTATAATTGCTTTTGCTGCGTTTTCAAGAACAACATCGGGCAAAATAGATGGTCCCGCATTGAAATTGTGCTTTTTCATAATCTTACTTATAAATTACAGTTATAAAAATTTATCCTCTTTGTCTATCTTCATTCCGAGCAACAAGTCTCGTACTGCCATACGCTTTTTGCCGGCAACCTGCAACTCCTCGATGGCAACTACCCCATCGGCACACGCCACCTCGATATATGTTTTGTTGTCGGTCGATATCGTACCGACCTCGGCCGAATGCGCCTTTGCAGTAAATTGAGCCTTGAAGATTTTAACTGAAAGCTCCTCCTCGCCACGCTGCAGGATGCTCCACGCTGCAGGATAAGGCGAAAGTCCTCGCACGAAATTGACGATTTCTCGGCCGTTTTTGCGCCAATCAACCTCGCACATATCCTTGAAAATCTTTGGTGCAGGGCGAAGGTTCGTATCCTCCTGCGGTTGCTCGATAGGCTCGATATTGCCCGAAGCTATCTTCTCGACGCTCTCCACGACAAGCTCTGCGCCCATAGTCATCAGGCGGTCGTACAACTCGCCCACGCACTCTTCGTTGCCGATAGGTGTGCGCTGCTGACCGATTATAGCCCCTTTGTCTATCTCGTGGTTGAGGAGAAATGTGGTATTGCCACTCTCCTTGTCGCCATTTATAATAGCCCAATTTATAGGTGCTGCACCACGATACTCGGGCAGGAGCGAGGCGTGAAGGTTGAATGTTCCGAAGCGTGGCATTGCCCAAACCACCTCGGGTAACATTCTAAACGCAATTACGATACCCAAATCGGGCTGTAAGGTTCGCAGAGCCTCCAAAAAAGCCTCGTCACGCAACTTCTCGGGTTGCAGAATGGTCTGAATACCCAACTCCTTGGCTGCACGCTTAACATCGCTCTCCTGCAGCCGCATACCTCTGCCCGCAGGCTTGTCGGGCATCGTCACCACACCCACAACATTGTAGCCACCCTCGACCAACGCCTTGAGCGACGGCACTGCAAATTCGGGTGTGCCCATAAATACTATGCGAATATCTTTTGCGTTCATAAGTCTTATATGCCATTAGCTTTTAGCCATTAGCCATTAGCTTTTTTTGTTGTCCGAACTCCTGTCCTTATCGCAGCGCAACCAAATTAAGGGTTTGTAACGGCCGGTAAGGGATAGTAAGGGAGCGCTTAAAGTTTTCAACTTTCAACTCTCCGTTTTCCGTTTCTCGTATCTCGTCTTTTCTGGAGCCACTTTTGCCACTTTTTGGGTAGCTTTGCTACGAGTTTATCTCGATAGTGCTTGTAGCGACCGATATACCAATCTACATCAAGTAGGGCCGAGTCGCTATTGGCCTGCTTCGATAGATACACAGCCAACGGAGTCAATACTATTGCCGAGATCCACATACCGAGCAACGAGCTCCAGGTACCCTCCTTTGCCAGCTTCTCACCCGAGATACTGATGATGTAGTAGATGACGAAGAATATGACCGAGATAACCAACGGCATACCCAGACCACCCTTGCGGATAATTGCTCCGAGAGGCGCACCGATAAGGAAGAATATAAGCACCGACACAGGCAGTGTGAGCTTGCGGTGCCACTCGTTCTTGCTGCGGTAGAGTTGGTTTAGAGCCTCCTTCGAAGAGCTTTCGTCGAAGGAGAACATATTTCGTGAGCTGCGTGCGCTCTTGAGTGCCGAGCTGTAGATTTTATCCTTTGTACGGGTTGGCAACTGCGGTATAGAGTCGATGAAGTAGGCCCTCTTCACCTTCTTCGAACGGTCTATCTCGATGCTGTCGGGCGGAGATACCGCATTTGGGTCACGCACAAAAATCTGCTCGTGCAGCAGTGGGTTGTAGGCCGTTGTCGTAAGACGGTTTACCTTCATATCGAGCGAGTCGATGTTGTGTTGCAACTCGCTGATATCGAGCGTTTGGCTGTTGTTGCCGAACATATTTTCATCGCTTCGCTGGAAGTCGAAACCGCTCATCGGTATCTTACCATCCTGGCGCTCGAAGGTGTGGTGGCGCAACGAGCTTTTGGTGTACCATTGGTGACTGCGTGTCTGCTCGTAGGTCTCGCCATTGAAGAGCGTTACAAGCAGATACTTCTTGTCGTCGGAGAGACGGATATAACCCGAGTCGGCAATGGTTGTCGTCATGTCGCCATTGCGGGCACGGTTATCGTAGATAAGTACCTTCGTAAGAAGTTGCGTCTTGGGATCTTGGTGCTCGACACGGATGCTCATATCGTCGATGCCGTTGAAGAAGAGTCCATCCTGAAACTCCAACGCCTCGTTCTGCTGTTTGATGTCGTAGATTATGCTGAACATCTTTTTGTTGGCGTAAGGCACAAGGTCATTCACGATGAAAAACGAGCCGACCGAGAGAATGCCGATAACCCAAAACATAGGCTTCATAATCTGCATGAGCGACATACCTGCCGACTTCATCGCCAGCAACTCGTAGTTTTCGCCCAAGTTACCCATCGTCATAATCGTTGCGAGCAGAATAGCCAACGGCATACCCATCGGTATCATATTTATCGTTGCATACATCAGCAACTCGACAATGACCATAGGCTCCAAGCCCTTGCCTACCAATTCGTCGATATAACGCCACACGAAGTTCATCATCAAGATGAAGATGATGATTACGAAGGTCAGCACGAGCGGACCGAGAAAAGATTTTAGTACAAGTTGATGAATTTTCTTCAAAACTACGCTCGCTTTCGTCTAACAACCCACAAAGATAATAATTTTATTATTAAAATTGCAACTGTTAGGACAAATATTATTGCCGGCCCCGAAGGTACTTCGGCGTAGTAGCTGAAAGTCATACCGATAAGATTTGCCGATATGGCAACGACTGCAGCCGCACACGCTATGCGACGATACTCCTTGAAGATTATGTTTGCCGCCACAACGGGCATTGTGAGCAACGAAATGAGCAGAACGATACCCATGACACGAATAGATAACACTATGGTTATGGCGGTCACGATAGCCATAATGTAGGATATTACATCGACCTTAACACCCGAGGCTTGAGCGAATTTGCGGTCAAAGGCGGCAAACATTATTGTTCTGTGCCACAGCAAAGCCCCAACGACCAATAGTGCTGTGGCCACCGCCAAAGCGATAATGTCGGCTGTGGTGACGGTCACGATGCTGCCAAACAGAAAGGCCGACATATCTCCCGAGGTGTAGCCCGGGCGCAACGACATAAAGAGCACTCCGATGGCCATACCTATACCCCACATCATACCTATTGCCGAGTCCTCACGCACCTTGCCGTGGCTGTTGGCCCACTCGATGCCGAGCGATGAAAGCACGGCAAAGATTGTGGCACCGAGTATTGGGTTTAACCCGAGGTAGAATGCGATACCCATACCGCCAAACGAGGCGTGGGTGACACCACCGCAGAGGAAAACCATCCTTCGTGCTACGATGTATGTGCCTACAATACCGCATATTACGCCCGACAGCAGACAGGCGATAACGGCATTTGAGAGGTAGTTGTATTGGAGTATGTCGTTGATAAATTCCATCTGTTTTCTTAAATGTATGCGCAAATATAGTAAAAAGAGGAGAGACGAGAGACGAAAGACGAGAGAAATTTCAAAAAAAATCTCTCAACTCTAAACTTTTTGCTATCTTTGCGACCGATATGAGAAGAGTCAATTTCCATACGCTTGGTTGCAAGTTGAATTTTTCGGAGAGTTCGACCTTGGCACGCCAATTTGAGGCGGGCGGATTTGTCCGTGTCGGCACAAACGAAGATGCCGATATTTCGATTATAAACTCCTGTTCCGTAACAGCGCAGGCAGATAAAAAATGTCGCAATTTAATCAGAAAAATTCATCGCCGAAACCCCGATACAATCATTGCTGTTACGGGTTGTTATGCGCAGCTGAAACCCTACGAAATTGCCGAGATTGAAGGCGTAGATATTGTATTGTGTAACAACGACAAAGGCGAAATATATCGACAAGTACTTCAACTGACCGAACGAGGCAAAACAAAGGTCTTTTCGTGCGAAACAGACGAGATAACCACCTTCTTCTCCGCCTTCTCTTCGGGTGACCGCACACGCGCCTTTTTGAAGGTTCAAGATGGGTGCGACTACTGCTGCTCCTACTGCACAATTCACAACGCTCGTGGAGCCAGCCGAAACACCCCGATTGCCGAGGCGGTAAAGCAGGCCGAGGAGATTGCCCGAGGTGGTCAAAAAGAGATTGTTATTACGGGCGTAAATACGGGCGATTTCGGTCGTACTACGGGAGAGAGTTTTCTCGATTTGTTGAGGGCTTTGAACGATGTTGAGGGTATCGAGAGATATCGAATTTCATCTATCGAGCCGAACTTGCTAACTGACGAGATAATAGCATTTTGCGCCTCGTCACCTAAATTTCAACATCACTTCCATATCCCTATTCAGTGCGGCTCGAACAAGGTGCTTGGTTTGATGCGTCGTCGCTACACGGTCGAGAAGTTCGAGGAGCGCATAAATGCGGTGCGTCAGGCGATGCCCGATGCCTTTATCGGCATAGATGTTATAACGGGTTTTCCGGGCGAGGGAGAAAAGGAGTTCGAGGAGTGCTACAACTTTTTATCAAAGATAAACCCTTCATTTTTGCATATCTTCCCATTCTCCGAGCGAGAGAACACCCCTGCGGTCAATTTTCCCGACAAGGTGTCGCCCGAGGTGTCGATGGCGAGAGCGAAGCGTTTGGAGGAGTTGAGCAGTCGCTGCCACTACGACTTTGCGAAGCGATATTTGGGCACTACGGCAGAGGTGCTTTTCGAGAGTACGATGCGTGGCGGAATGATGACGGGCTTTACAAGTAACTACCTGAAAATCAAAGTGCCGTACAATAGAAAATATATCAACCAAATCGTAAAAGTTCGCCTCTTGGATATCGAGCCGAATGCCGACATTTTGGGAGAAATAGTGGATTAGAGTCGTTAAGGGCGTTAGAGTCGTTAGAGGTACCGAGCAGAAAAACTGCTCGGTTTTTTTTAATTTATAATTAAAAGTCCGTAACTTTTATTATCTTTGCCGAATAAACAGAAGTGATAATTTATTTTTCGAGATATGAAAGGTATTGGAAAAAGGGTTACCATAGGCTTTTTGAGCATCGTTGCGTTGCTCTCGGTCTCGGGTATGATTTCGCTCTTCGAGTTGAGCAATTTGAGTTACGACACAGACTCTATTCTCTCGGCTTCACACCGAGATATGGAGGTGGCAAAGGATATGTTGCGCTCGGCACACGACCATAGTCGTGCAACGCTCGATGTGGCAATATTTGGCGAAGCGGAGGGTCGTGAGGCGTGTCGCAAGGCGATTGCCGAGATAGATTTGCATATCGCCTCGGTGCGTGAGGGTGCTCCGACTGCATTGCAAGGTTGCTTGGATACGCTCTCGTTATACTCGGCCGAACTGAACCGCTTGACCGAGCAGTATGGCGCAGCCGAGGGGATGGTGATGACCTCCGACTCGTTGCAGGTCGCAAAGCGCCAAATGTCGGGTAAGGAGTGGTACAATGGTGTCTATGAGAAGGCTTGCGATAAGTTTGGTGAGCAGGTGAAGCGTTATATCACCCTCTCGCACGGTCAGATGGCACCTCGAGCAGCGCAGCTCTCGAAAAATGCCTATCGCTCGGTGGCACCTGTGTTGATTTCATTGCTGGTGATGATAGCGTTGGTGCTGATGCTCTACTACTTTGTCTATATCTTCGGTGTAGCACCCGCAAAGCGTATCAACAAGGCTCTTTCGGATACTCTCGCCTACAAAGTACCATATAAGGTCAAGGCGGAGCTTATAGACGAGTTCAAGGAGTTGAGCGATAATATCGAGATGCTGACAAATATCTCGAAGTCGAACAAAAAAGAGGAGGAGAATGCGATTTAGTGTAATATTGCGATATGTCGGTGCGGTGATGCTTATCGTCGCAGCCTTTATGGCTATATCGGCTGTGATATCGGCTGTGTCGCACGATACGGGCTTCTATCCGTTGCTCCTGTCGTCGTTGCTGACACTGGTGCTGGGCGGTTTTCCGCTGCTCTTTGTGCCTCGTACCGATAACATAACCACCAAGGAGGGCTTTGTGATTGTTGTAGGCTCGTGGGTGTTGTCGTGTGTAGTAGGAATGTTCCCCTACTTGATATGGGGCGGCGAGTTTACCATTGTAAATGCGTGGTTCGAGTCGGTTTCGGGCTTTACGACTACGGGAGCCTCGATTTTGACCAATATAGAGGCCTTGCCGCAAGGCTTGCTGTTTTGGCGTTCGGCAACATGTTGGATCGGAGGTGCAGGCGTGGTTATGTTTGCGCTCCTGATTTTGCCGTCGCTCGGCACGAACAAAATGGCGTTGTCGGGTATCGAGCTTTCGTCGCTTGCCAAGGACAACTACCGCTATCGTACGCAGATGATTGTCCGCATACTGCTCGTTGTCTATGTGGGACTTACGCTCATCACTACCCTGCTGCTGAAGGTCTCGGGTATGCGTTGGTTTGATGCCGTAAATCACGCTATGTCGGCTTGTGCTACGGGTGGTTTTTCGACCAAGAATGCGAGTGTCGGCTACTTCAATAGCCCACTCATCGAGGCTATACTCGTTGTGGCGATGTTCCTCTCGAGTGTCCATTTCGGACTTATCTATTCGACCTTCACACGACGAGGCAACAACCTGTTCCGTTCGGAGGTTGTGCGAACTTATGTCTGTATAATTGTCGTTGCAACGCTATTTGTGGCAGCGAGTCTCTTCTTTACCGATATATACACTTCGCCACTCGAGTCGTTGCGCCAGTCGCTGTTCCAGGTCGTGTCGCTAATCACGACTACGGGATTTGCCACGGCAGACACGAACCTATGGACTCCGTTTGCTATCGTTGTGCTTATCATTGTGTCGATAATCTGCGGTTGTGCGGGCTCCACGGCGGGTGGTGTCAAGGTGGATAGAGCTTTGCTCTATGGTAAGGTGTTGAAGGCTCGTCTGCGAGGACAGCAGCACCCTAACGCCATAATTCGTGTTCGTCTTGATGGTATCTTGCAGGAGGATAGACATTTGCAGGCGGTAACACTATTTATAACGACCTACTTTGTGCTGATACTTGCGGGTACGCTGTCGAGTACGCTGTTCGGTATGGACCTGCTCACGGCATTTACCTCGTCGGTGGCATTCATAGGCAATGTAGGCCCCGGCTTTGGTGAGGCCGGCTCCTACGACAACTACGCTGCCATACCTGCGGTGTTGAAGTTGCAGGGCACGGTGCTGATGTTGATGGGTCGTTTGGAGATTTTCGGATTTATACAGTTCTTGTTTATTAAGATGTGGCGATGAAACGAATATTGTTGACATTGTCTGCTGCGTTGTCGGTAATGACTGCCGTGGCACAAAATAGAGAGGTGTTGGTGCGAGATGTGGAGCGTGCGGAGGCTGTGCGTGACTCGATAGCCGAGGAGCTAAATAGTCGTCGTGCGGAGTATCTGCGTGATGCGGCTCGACGCACGGAGTTGGGGGTGTCGATACTTACCTTGGAGCAGGCTCTGCGTGATGCGCAAAAGGGCTATGAGGGGCTTGTAGCGCAGGTTTCGAAGCACGATGCGAGTGTTGCACTTGCCGACTATCGTAACGCTGCGACCTCTCAAAATAGCGAGGAGCAGAGCCAACCAAAGGAGCAGGCCTACACGCCCGACAAGAGTCGTCTGCGTCGCAATTTGGTCGATAACGACTACTTTGTGGAGCGTCTTTCGGAGGCGGACTACCAGACACTGCGTGAGGCGCAGAAGCGTGAGCGTGTGGCACAGCAATATATCGACAAATATATGAAGCATTATGCCGAGTTGCTCGCTCTGCAACGCCGATATATGGAGGTTGCAACACGAGAGGAGGCAGATAGCGTGGCACGACTTTTCAGGGCCAAGCAGAGTCAGCTGACCTCGTGTGACGAGGCTATCGAGCGTGAGTGGTCGTCGATATATTTCAACAAGATGTACATCTATGACCTGCTTATGGAGCGTGAGAAAAATGTAGCAATGCTCGATCTCTCGGCTTCGGGCGCAGCAGCGGCCGAGCGAGAGATAAACGAGGTTAGTGACCTCTACGCTTCGAATGCGTTGATGGGCTACAATATTCGCAAAAAGTCCCTTGTGAGCTACGAAACGGCCCTTGCCTCGACTTTGTCGCTCACTACAGCACGCGACTCGTTGAGGAGCGTGGCTGCGGAGTTGCGCAATCGCGACTACCGCCTCTCTCGCCTGTTGCTCGAGCGTCGTAGTTTTATCGTCTATGAGCCTATCGAGGTCAAGGGTACAACATTCTACAATACGAAAAATCCGATACCGCATACGAAGGTCTATGACTACGGTACGATATATCGTGTACGCATTGGTCTGTTCAAGAATAGACCAAACCTTATAGCCCTGCGAGGCGTTACACCTCTTTCATACACTGATGCCTACAATAACGGGCTCTACGCCTACTTTGTGGGTGGTTTCCGTACCGAGCAGGAGGCGAAAGATGGCGCTGCTGAACTCAAACGAATGGGCTTCAAAGCCCCTGTGGTGGCGGTGTGGGTAGATGGCGACTACTACCCTACGGTCGATGATATGCGTCGCTCGCAGAGTCTCTACAATATCGAGATTTCGGGCATTGCGACACTCTCGGATGATGTGAAGGCTCGAATACTGACGCACAAGAACGACTGCACAATATCCCGTATAGGCTCGACCTTTGTGGTCGGCACATTCGAGGGTAAGTCGGCTGCCGAGGCTGTAGCCGCAGATTTGAGGTCTGTGGGTAACGGTATCACGGTTGAGGTTGTGAAGAAACCATAAATTAAATTATAAAAGAACTACTATGAAGAGATTTTTAACACTGGTTTTGGCTCTCGTAGCACTGCCGACAATGGTGTTTGCCGACAACGACCCAAAGGCCGATGAGAAGGCACAGGTTGTGGCGGGTAATGCCCGTTTTACGGTGCTGACACCGCAGTTGATCCGTATGGAGTGGAGCGAGGACGGAAAGTTCGAGGACCGAGCTACGCTGACATTCGTAAATCGAAAGTTGGAGGTGCCGCAGTTCAAGGTGCGCCAGAGCAAGTCGAAATTGACCATCACGACTTCGAATGTTACACTCACCTACCTCAAGGGGGCAAAGTTCTCGGCAGAGAACCTCAAAGCCGAGATTTTGGTCAATGGCGAGAAGGTCGTGTGGCACTATGGCGATGTTGATACCCAGAACCTTATGGGTACGACACGCACACTCGATGGAGCCGATGGTGCAAAGTTGCGCAAGAAGGATCCGATGGAGCTGGGACTTCTCTCTCGTAGTGGTTGGAGCGTTGTAGATGACTCGAAGCGGCATCTCTTTGTGCCTGTAGAGTCGCATTGGAAGCAGTGGGTTGAGTGTCGCCCCGAGGGTGACAGACTCGACCTGTATCTTTTTGCCTACGGACACGAATATACCAAGGCATTGAAGGACTACACCCGTGTTGCGGGAAATATTCCGTTACCACCGAAGTATGTGTTTGGCTATTGGTGGAGCCGCTATTGGCAATATTCGGACAACGAGTTGCGTGACTTGGTCGAGACGATGCACTCGTTGGATATTCCTATCGATGTGCTGATTGTCGATATGGATTGGCACGAGACCTGGGGTATGACTTTCAAAGACCCACGCAAAGATGAGTATGGTCAGAAGATAGGCTGGACGGGCTACACTTGGAAGAAACAGCTCTTCCCTTCACCGGAGAATTTCTTTGAGTGGTGCCGTAAGCAGAAACTGAAGACTTCGCTTAATCTCCACCCTGCATCGGGTATTCCTACCAATGAGGAGCCATACGAGCGTTTTGCCAAGGCATACGGCTGGACAGAGAAGGGCAAGGGCATACCTTATAAGATGTCGGAGCAGAAGTGGGCGGATGCCTATTTCAATACCGTGCTTGGTCCTATGGAGAAGCAGGGCGTAGATTTCTGGTGGCTCGATTGGCAGCAGTGGAAAGAGAGTAAGTATGTAGAGGGTTTGAGTAATACTTTTTGGCTCAACCACACATTCAATCACCACATGAACGAGAAGGGTGACGAACGACCTCTGATATACCACCGTTGGGGCGGTATGGGTTCGCATCGTTATCAGGTTGGTTTCTCGGGCGACACCTATATCTCGTGGGCATCGTTGGCATTCCTGCCTTGGTTTACGGCTACGGCTTCGAATGTGGGCTACGGCTATTGGGGACACGATATTGGTGGTCACTTTTATCACAAAGAGGAGGAGAAAACCCCTACAAATCCGGAGCTGTTCCTGCGTTGGTTGCAGTACGGAGTCTTTACACCTGTGTTCAAGACACACGCCTCGAAGAGTCAATATATCGAGCGTCGTATCTGGCAGTTCCCTGACCATTTCCTCGATATGAGGGCTGCTATGCACTTGCGCTACGCTCTTGTACCTTATATCTACAGTGCGGCTCGTGAGGGCTTCGATACGGGCGTGTCGATTTGTCGCCCTATGTACTACACCTTCCCTGAAAACGAGTTGGCATATAGCTCGAAGGAGCAGTTTATGTTTGGTCGTGATCTGCTTGTTGCCCCTATCGTTTCGCCTATAGATGCAGCTACTGGCTTGGCTTCGCAGAGGGTTTGGTTGCCAAAGGGTGAGAGGTGGTTTAATATGACGAGTGGTAAGATGTATGAGGGTAGCGACGAGATTGTCGAGATACACTGCACACTCTCCGAAAATCCATACTTCGCAAAGGCGGGAGCGATTATACCGATGTATCCAAAGTCGGTTAAGAATTTGCAGGGCATAATAAACTCTTATGTCTTGACTTTTGTACCGGGTGGCGATGGCGAAACGACTATCTACGAGGATGATGGCACATCGAAAGATTATGCTTCGGCTTACGCTACAACAAAGGTTACAAAGCGTACCGAGGGCAATAAGGTCGTTATCACGATTGCACCACGCCAAGGCTCGTTTAAGGGTGCAAAGGCTACATCGTCTTTCGAGTTGCGTCTGCCTGCAAACTATCCTCCAAAGGCGGTGCGTGTAGATGGCAAGGAGCTGAAATACAGCCGCTATGCCGAGGTTGGCGAGTGGGGTTACGACGGCTATACTCTCGCACCTTATATCCTCGTTGGCGAGGTTGATTGTGCAAAGGGCTGTACGGTTGAGGTCGAGTTTGCCGAGGGTGACTTGGCTGCGCAGGATAAGCTCTATGGCATTCAGGGCGTTGTAAATCGTTGTGTGCCTTTCACAGCGGAGTTTAAGACCGCCTATGCAACGCACTATGATGCTGCGCCACTTCTGCCTGACTTCTATATGAATGTATCGCAGACCGCAAACTTTATTATGGAGTATCCGCAGAATATCCACAAGTGGGTGGAGAACTACTATAAGTCGCTCAACGAGTGTCTTGTGGAGATTGATAAGATTGAGGTGCTGCCTGTCGAGTTCCGAGAGCGAGTGAAGTTGCAGCTGACAAAATATTAGTCCTTCGGAGAGGGGTAATATAACGAGCAGAGATGACCGAAAATCAGATTTTTTCGGTCATCTTTGTCTTCTCCTCGATATGGTCCTGCCAGCGTAGTGCAGCGTGCGTGCCGTCGCAGTAGGGCTTGTTTGCCGACTCGCCACATCGACAGAGTATCGAACGGTTGCGCACCTCGTAGGAGGTGCCATCCTCCTTCACGATGCGTATTCCGCCACGCACCCACAAACCGCCACTTGCGGCCATCGCATCATCTTCGATAAGCCCGAGGCTCGGCTCGTAGTGTCGCTCGTATGGCAGGTCGGAGCCATTGCCCCAAATGGCGAGTCGCCCACTCGGGCAGAGCGATGCCTGTCGTATCGCCAAACGACGGGAACGCTCGTCGAAGGATGTTTCGGTTGCAGCCCACACTCCCCCACCCGCATCGCAGAAGCGTGCAAAGGCGCAATATTGACTGTTGTCGGTGAGTGTGAGTTCATCGCCCGAGGTGATGTCGATATTGTCGAGCAGAGCCTCGGGGCGTGCCGTGAGCTTCGGACTCCACTTGTGATGGGTGTGCGAGCCGTCGCAGTATGGTTTCTGCTTCGAGGCTCCGCAACGACAGAGCGATGTCGGCTCTTGCTCTGTTGAGAAGTGCCGCCCCTCCTCGAAGTTCCAGCTCTCGCCCACCTCATTCTCGACGATATGTTGCGTGGCAAGAGGTGGAGAGCCATAGATGTGATAGGGACCTGTTTCGGTTACGACGACTTTGTATTCGGAGGCGGCTGCGGTGCTGCCAACCTCGATTTTTTGCTTTGCCATAATAAAAATTGTTTAGTTCTCGTTGTAAGTGTGGCAATAATTATCCCAAAGTTGTAAACTTTGAGTTACGAAAATGAGTTTTTCTCAACTTTTTTGTATATTTGCAAGTTGTAAAGATTTTGGTTGTATGAAAATTTTAAAAAATAGTATCCTCCTTTTGTTGGTTGTGCTTCTGTTCGGGGCCTGCAACAAAGAAGAGAAGGCAACGCTCACACTCGAACGCACGGCTCTCTATTTTAGTTCGTGGGGTGCGCCATCGCAAACAATACGATATACGGCAGATAATGCGCATAATGTCGTCGTGAGAAGTGTCAGCAAGGGCTGGGCTGCTTTGGTGGACCATACCGAGCGCACCATCACCGTTACCGCTGTGGGTAAGAGTAACGAGGAGGAAGAGGAGCCATCACACGAGGGGGCTTTGATGATAGATGCTATGACCGTAGAGGGCGAACTTACCACCTACTACATTACGCTCTATATGCTCGGCAAGGAGACCTTCTTGCTCGATACAGAGGGAAAGAGGGCCAACTGCTATGTGGTGTCGGAGATGGGTCGCAGCTACGCCTTCGATGCAACACATCGCCCTGATGGTGAGGAGTTGGCGACAAAGCGAGTCGCAGTGTTGTGGACAAGCAACGAGGGCATAATTCATAATACGATGTTTGTGGATGGCAAGGCGGAGTTCTTTGTGAATAGCGAGAAGAACGACGATTTTGTGAATACAAATGCCGTTATAGCAGCCTACGATAGTGCCGACAAGGTGGTGTGGAGTTGGCACCTGTGGATAGTCGATACAAACCCGCTTACAGCGGTCGAAAACCCGGTGTCGGGCGTTAGCTTTATGGATCGCAACCTCGGAGCCTACCGTGGCAATAACGAGGCTTCGCAGGAGCACTCTTCGATACACGATGCCTACGGACTCTACTACCAGTGGGGCCGCAAAGATCCATTCTTCCGCCCTTATGCCTACGATACATCGGGCGCAGAGAGCGAACTTGCATACACCGCTTCGGGTGGATATGCGGTTGAGAAAGTGAAGGAGGTGTCGTCGAGCGTAGGTACCGTGGATTATGCTACATCGCATCCGCTGACATTTATCACCAACGCTGCCTGCGTTGAGGAGGATGGCGATGGCGTGGGCGATTGGCTTCATGAGGCAGATAATAGGCTGTGGAACGACAACGCAAAGAGCCTCTACGATCCGTGCCCTTACGGCTGGAGAGTGCCTCGTGCCGAGGAGTTGGCGAAATTGACCTTTGCTGCGGACAATACGGCCGACCTCGATACTGCCCGCAAGCAGTATGGTTGGTACTTGGAGAGTGGCTCGGAGCGTTACTTCTTCTCGGGTTGTGGCTACCGTCGATATCTGGATGGCAAGGTGCAGAATGTGAACTACAGCGATGCCTACCCATATAATCCCGAGCCGTGGGAGGGTTACTATTGGAGCTCTACGGCAAACGAAGATGGCTCGGCCGTGTCGCTCTACTTCGATTTGATTACCACTCGCTCGTTGTCGCACTATAACTCGGCTATGGCTTCTCGTCGTGCCAACGGTATGCAGGTGCGCTGCATAAAGGAGTAGGAGAAAGAGAATAAATCACACACAATAGAAAAGCCCTGCGAAGTGATGTCGCAGGGCTTTTGTTATGTTGTCTGGTGTCGTTTAGCAGCTCATACCGCCACAGCAGTGAATGGTCTGACCGCTGACATACGACGAGAGGTCGCTGGCCAAGAACAACGCAACATCTGCCACATCCTCGGGTGTGCCACCACGACGCAACGGGATGTTCTCGGCCCACTTTGCACGCACCTCATCGCTCAACTTGGCGGTCATCTCGGTGATGATGAAGCCCGGAGCGATAGCGTTTGCACGGATACCACGAGGGCCCATCTCCTTGGCTATAGATTTGGCAAGGCCAATCATTGCGGCCTTCGATGCCGAGTAGTTGCACTGTCCGGCATTGCCATTTACGCCTACGACCGACGAGATGTTGATGATTGAGCCTGTGCGACGACGAGCCATAGCCGGCACAACAGCGTGGATAAAGTTGAATGCCGACTTGAGATTTACATTTATCACCGAGTCCCACTGCTCCTCGCTCATACGCAGGATAAGACCATCACGAGTGATACCTGCGTTGTTTACGAGTATATCTATCTGCCCGAAGTCGGCCAAAACCTGCTCTACAACCTTTGCGCTCTCGTCAAACGATGCGGCATTCGAGGCGTAGGCCTTGACGGTAACACCGTGAGCCTTGAGCTCCTCGACTGTAGCGAGGGTTGTGTCGTTCAGTTCAAGGTCTGTGAAAGCTATGTTGGCACCGTGTTCGGCATATTTCAGGGCTATCGCCTTGCCAATTCCTCGTGCAGCGCCCGTAATGAGGGCAACTTTTCCTTCAAGTAACTTCATAATACAATTATTTGTTTATAAATTTTGGACAAATATAGTGTTTTTATTTGAAATTTCGACTATTTTCGCAGAGCGAAAGTCGTTACAGCAACGACGAGGTGAGTTGATGAGCTTAATAACACTATAACATATATAGATATGAAAAAGGACCAACAGATTTTTGACCTTATCTCCGAGGAGCGTGGCCGTCAGATGCGAGGCATCGAGCTTATCGCTTCGGAGAACTTTGTGAGTGAGCAGGTTATGGAGGCTATGGGCTCCGTACTGACAAATAAGTATGCCGAGGGTTATCCTGCGGCTCGCTACTATGGTGGTTGCGAGGTTGTCGATAAGGTCGAGAGTCTTGCCATTGAGCGACTCTGCAAGATTTATGGTGCCGAGTATGCCAATGTGCAGCCTCACTCGGGTGCACAGGCTAATATGGCGGTATTCTTTGCGGTGTTGAAGCCGGGAGATACCTTCCTCGGTTTGAACCTCTCGCACGGAGGTCACCTCTCGCACGGCTCGGCTGTGAATATGTCGGGAACATACTTCAACGCAGTGAGCTACTCGGTGCGTGAGGAGGATGGTCGTATCGATTACGAGGAGATGGAGCAGAAGGCTTTGGAGTGCAAACCAAAACTTATCGTTGGTGGTGCTTCGGCCTACTCTCGTGAGTGGGACTACAAGCGTATGCGTGAGATTGCCGACAAGGTTGGTGCTTTGTTGATGATAGATATGGCACACACGGCAGGTCTTATCGCAGCCGGCTTGCTCGAAAACCCTGTCAAGTATGCGCATATCGTAACTTCGACTACCCACAAGACTCTGCGTGGTCCTCGTGGCGGTATCATCTTGCTCGGCAAGGATTTCGACAATCCGTGGGGCTTGACCACTCCGAAGGGCGTAGTGAAGAAGATGTCGCAGATACTCAATTCGGCCGTATTCCCAGGTATTCAGGGCGGACCACTTGAGCATGTTATCGCAGCAAAGGCTGTAGCTTTTGGCGAGGCTTTGACTCCGGAGTACAAGGAGTATCAGCAGCAAGTTATTCGCAACTCGCAGGCGTTGTCGGCAGCCCTCACAGCTCGTGGCTACAAGATTGTTTCGGGTGGTACGGACAACCACCTTATCTTGGTCGATTTGCGCACCAAGTTCCCTGAATTGACAGGTAAGGTTGCCGAGAAGGCCCTCGTAGCAGCGGATATTACGACAAACAAAAATATGGTACCTTTCGACTCTCGTTCGGCATTCCAGACTTCGGGCTTGCGCTTCGGAACTCCTGCCATCACCACTCGTGGTTTGAAGGAGGATAAGATGGAGTATATCGCAGAGTTGATTGACCGAGTATTGTCGGATGCCGAGAATGAGGCAAATATCGCAGCTGTCCGCAAGGATGTAAACGCTTTGATGGAGCAGTACCCTCTCTTTGCGTGGTAGGAGTATGGCGTTGAAAAGGGTTGCGATACAGGGTTATAGCGGCAGTTTTCACCACATCGTTGCAGAGGCTGTCGAGGGTGGCGAGGTCGAGATTGTCGCTTGCGACACCTTTCGCAAGGTGGCGCAGGCGGTGGAGAACCGTGAGGTCGATTACGGCATTATGGCTATCGAGAACTCGATAGCGGGCTCGATACTGCCCAACTACAACCTTCTGCAACACTGCAACCTCTCGATATCGGGCGAGGCCTATTTGCAGATACGCCAAAACCTGATGGTTAATCGAGGTGTCGCCCTGGAGGATATTCGAGAGGTGGAGTCGCATCAGATGGCGTTGTTGCAGTGTGGCGACTACCTTGAGAAGCATCGTTGGCGTTTGGTCGAGAGCGTGGATACAGCCTTGAGTGCAGCCGAGCTGCGTAGGAGTGGCTCACGCACTACGGCCGTTATCGCAAGCAGCCTTGCAGCAAGACTCTTTGACCTCGATATCGTAGCAGCGGATATTCAGACCTGCAAGGACAACTATACACGCTTCCTGCGCCTCGACTACTGCGATCGCAAGAGCGTGGAGCCTACACCTCACGAGGGGGATAATAGAGCTTCTCTCTGCTTCCAGATACCGAATAAGACGGGCTCACTCTACGAGGCACTGGGGTGCTTCGAGGGGTTGAGGCTGAATATGACAAAGTTGCAGTCCTACCCTATCCCTACCGAGCCGTGGCACTATATGTTCCATACCGATATAGACTTCTCCGATAGGGAGTTGTTTATGCAGGCGATAGATAGGTTACGCAATATGGGCGTAGAGGTGCATATCTACGGAGTGTATAGAAAGGGCGAGAATTTATAGATATGGTTTACGAATTTGACTTGGCGGAGCGACTGTCCGCCGTTGGGGAGTACTACTTTTCACGCAAGTTGCGAGAGATAGAGCAGCTGCGTCGTGAGGGGCACGACATCATATCGCTCGGTATCGGCAGCCCCGACCGTGCGCCACACCCCTCGGTTGTGGAGCGTCTGGCTGCGGAGTCGGCAAAATCTACGACACACGGCTACCAATCGTATCGTGGTGCTGCGGAGTTGCGTGAGGCCTTCGCAAGGTGGTACGAGGAGCGTTTTGGTGTGGTTCTGAACTCCGAAACGGAGATACTGCCACTTATAGGCTCGAAGGAGGGGGTGATGCATACTGCAATGACCTACCTCTCGAAGGGCGACAGAGTGCTTGTCCCCAATCCCGGCTACCCTACCTACTCGTCGGCTGTACGCTTGGCTGGTGGCGAGGTCGTGGAGTATGCCCTGCGTGAGGAGCGTGGCTATATGCCCGACCTTGAGATGCTCCCTACGGATGTTAAGGTTATGATCGTAAACTATCCGCACATGCCTACGGGCGCAGTGGCCTCGTATGAGGATTTGGCTCGTATTGTGGCGTGGTGTCGCAAGCACCATATCTTGCTTGTGAACGACAATCCGTACTGTTTCTTGCGCAACGATGCTCCGTTGTCGTTACTCTCGGTTGAGGGCGCAAAAGATGTCGCTATAGAGCTTAACTCGTTGAGCAAGAGTCATAATATGGCGGGTTGGCGTGTCGGTATGATTGGCGGAGCGAGGGAGCGCATAGATGAGATTTTGCGCTTCAAGAGCAATATGGACTCGGGTATGTTTTTGCCGTTGCAGTTGGCTGCGGCTACGGCTCTCGGTCTGGGCGATGAGTGGTACGAGGAGCAAAATATGCACTACCGTCGTCGTGAAGCGAAGGGGTTAGAGATTATGGAGGCTCTCGGCGTGGAGTGCCGACCTCATCAGGCAGGGCTGTTTTTGTGGGGGCGTATCCCGAATGGCGAAAACTGCTACGACTTCTGCGACAGGATACTCTACGAGAAGGGTGTCTTTGTAACCCCGGGCGGTATCTTTGGCAGCGAGGGCGAACACTATGTGCGCATCAGCCTGTGTGCTTCGGAGGAGTTGTTGCAAAGGGTGCTTTGCAGAATTAAAAATTAAAAATCGAGAGTTTGAAAATGAATATCTGTATCGTAGGTTTAGGACTTATCGGAGGCTCGTTTGCTTTGGCACTGCGCAAGCACTCGTTGGCGGAGCGCATCTATGGCGTCGATGCCTCGCCACGCAATGCCGCCAAGGCGTTGGAGTTGGGTCTGGTCGATGAGGTTGTAGAGTTTGAGAAGGCAACCGAGGTGGCCGATATCGTGGCTCTTGCAACACCCGTGGATACTATTCCGCAGTTGGCTATAAAGTTGCTCAACCACATCGAGAAGAGTCAGATAGTCTTGGATATGGGCTCCACGAAGGAGGAGCTTTGCGAGATTATAAGCCTCCATCCTCACCGTAATCGCTTTGTGGCGACACACCCTATGTGGGGTACGGAGTATAGCGGTCCCGAGGCTGCCGTGGAGGGGGCTTTTAGGGGGTGCAATGTGGTGCTGTGCGAGGTCGAGAAGTCCGATGCCGAGGCTGTGGCTACGGTTGAGGGGCTGTTCCGCACTATCGGTATGAGTGTGATGGAGATGTCGGCCGAGAAGCATGACCTGCACGCCGCCTATGTGAGCCATATATCGCATATAACATCGTTTATCCTCGCTACGACGGTCCTCGAGAAGGAGCGTGAGAGCGAAACGATACTCAACCTTGCAGGCGGAGGTTTCGAGAGTACGGTGCGTTTGGCAAAGAGTTCGACCGATATGTGGTTGCCGATATTTCGACAGAACAAGTATAATATCCTGGATGTGTTGCGTGAATATATCCACCAGTTGGAGATTTTCCGCAAGGCACTCGAACGAGATAATAGCGAGGAGTTGCGTCGTATCATCTTGCGAGCCAACGAGATACGCAAGATACTTAAGTAGCCTGCCTCGTCGATTTAGCGTTAGATTAAATGAGGAGAAGAGTATGAAAAAACCATTTATTATAGCGGGACCTTGTAGTGCCGAGACCGAGGAGCAGACCATTGCTACCTGCGAGGCGTTGGCAGCAACGGGCCGAGTAGATATGCTTCGTGCAGGAGTATGGAAACCCCGCACCAAACCAGGCTCTTTCGAGGGCAACGGCATCAAGGCGTTGCCGTGGCTTGCGGAGGCAAAGCGTCGCACGGGGTTGCCCGTATCGACCGAGGTGGCAAATGCCAAACATGTCGATGAGGCTTCGGCATTCGATGTCGATATGTTTTGGATAGGTGCCCGCACTACATCTTCGCCCTTCTCGATGCAGGAGCTTGCCGAGGCGTTGCGTGGCACGGATAGATGGGTCTATGTGAAGAACCCTCTCAATAGCGATATCGAGCTGTGGGTTGGTGCCGTGGAGCGTTTGGCTGCGTGTGGCGTGAAGAATATAGGCCTTATACACCGAGGCTTCTCGGGCTATGGCGCAGGAGCGTTGCGTAACGCCCCTATGTGGCACCTTGCGCTCGAAATTCGTCGTCGCCTACCCGACCTGCCGATGCTCTGCGACCCGTCGCATATCTGCGGCAATAGAGCCTATATTGCCGATATCTCGCAGCAGGCAGCCGACCTCGACTTCGATGGACTGATTGTCGAGAGCCATCTATCGCCCGAGGCGGCTTGGAGCGATGCTTCGCAGCAACTTACCCCTGCCGACCTTAAGGCTATGCTTGAGGGCATCGTGTGGCGTGAGAATGGCTCGCAGTCGGTGGCCTATCAGAACGCTCTCGATGAACTGCGTGGGCGTATCGACCGCCTCGATAGTGAGATATATAAACTCTTGGCCGAGCGTATGAATGCGGCCGAGCAGATTGGTCGCATCAAGCGTGATAACAATGTGATGATTTTGCAGTCGGCCCGCTGGAACGATATCGTCGAGAATGTGTTGTCCTTGTCGTCGAAGCTGGGGTTGAGTGAGGAGTTCCTGCATACGCTCCTCGATGCGATACATATCGAGAGTATAAATCGCCAAAATCGTGTTATGAGGGAGAAGAAATAGCCTCTCCGACTACCCTATATCGTTGCGCAAATCTCATCGAGGAGGCTCTCACAGGCCTCTTCGAGCATCTCTATAACCAGGTAGAAACCCTCACGACCCTCGTAGTATGGGTCGGGAACATAGTCGTAGGCACGACGGTAGGTCGTGAAGTAGTCACGCATACGATAGATTTTGTCGATATCCTCTCGTGTTGGAGCTAAACGCACCACACGCTCGTAGTTGCTGTCATCCATTACGATGATGCGGTCGAAATCGTAGAAATCGGTTGTGCGGAATGGGCGTGAGCGATGGGTAAGGCAGTAACCACGACAGTGCGCAGCCTCACGCATACGAGGGTCGGCAAGCTCGCCTGCGTGACCCGAGTAGGTGCCCGCAGAGTCTATCTCGAACTGCTCTGCCAAACCCCTTGCAAAGACCTTCTGGCGAAAAATCTCCTCCGCCATCGGCGACCGACAGATATTTCCGAGGCAGACAAATAAAATTCGTTGTTTCATACGGCAAAGGTAGAAAAAATTTGTGCACCAACAAAAAATACCCTCCGCTTGGAGTCCGCAGTTCTCGTGCAGAAAGAACTTATCAGAACGATTTTTTTAGAATGCCTCGTTCACCGAGAATACTGCTCCGTGGATAAGTTTGCCGCGCGAGTCCTTGCCGCCAAAGCCGTAGTCGAGGCGGATATTGACTCGTCGCTTCAGCTCGAAGCGAAGGCCTACGCCATAGGTCGGCAGCGTGTTGCGCCACGCAAAGTTATCGTAGGAGAAGCAGTTACCCGCACCACCCCACACAACGCCACCCAAGCGTTTGTAGATACGCTGTCGCAGCTCCGCCTGTAGCGTCACAGCGCAGAGATCGCTATAACGGCCGTCGTAGTAGCCTCGCATATTGTGTGAGCCTCCGAGCGAGGCGTAGAGTGTCCACGGAGTTCCATTGCTGTTGAATTCGCCACGCAGGTCGAGAGCCAAGATGGCACCCCTCCACAGGCGTTGGTAGTAATCGACAACGAGGCGGCCATAGTAGGTCGTGCGACCGATGTCGCTTGTGCCCTTCGGGCGTATCTTGCCCTGCAACGAGATATAGACGCCACGGGCTGGGTTAGGTATGAAATCTCGTGTATCGAACTCGACAAAGAGCGAAGCCCCGAGGGCGTAGTACGACGGTTTCTCGCCACCAAGTCGCCCCAAGAAGCGGTCGTAGTCGCCCTCGTCGTTGCGCACCTTACGGCTATAGAGGTAGTCGAAGTCGGCACCCACACCGATATACAACCCCTTGGCAATGCGCTCCAAGTAGCGGATATCGGCCGAGCAACGAGAGCCATTGTAGCGCACATAGTCGCCTCGTCGCGCTGCATCGTAGCCCAAGCCCCAGAACTTTGTCGGTTGCGAGTAGAACTCGGCATCGTAGGTTATGCGACGACGGTCGTTGCGGAAGATGTTGTTGCCCTTGACACCCACACGATAGAAGCCCGTGAGCGACACGGTGGCATATATCGAGAAATCCGAGGCGGGCAGTGTCCTATTCTCACGGTCGAGGCGGTAGAGGCCTGCAGCCACGAGAGCCAGGCCTGCCGAGGTGCTGTTGCTGTAGTAGATGCCCGGTATAAAGGTGAAATCGACCTTCTTCTCGAAACTCTTATCTCGGGCACTCTCGGTGAAGTAACGAACAATCTTCTGCCACGCCTCACTCTTTGGTTTTGGCGCAGGTTGCGTAGCTGCGTTCGGAAAGGTTATGGGCGTATAGGAATACGCAATAGTATCCCTGCCATTGACAAGGATACTATCGTTCTGCGCTGCTGCGGTCGAAACAATTGCGACGAGTAGTGCAAATATCGCTATACGCCTGTGCATCTTCTACTTGCGATATTTCTCTATGACATTGTAGAAGTTCTCCAGACCCGCCTCGTCGAGGTTCTCCTTTGCTACATACACCAACTCGCCCTCCTTCGATACGACGATGTAGGCGAAGCAGTTGTTACAGTCACCCAACTTCCACCCGTCACGGAGCAGATGTTGGTCATCCTCGAGGATTGTGGCACCGTTCTTCTCGATGCGCTTGCGGATAATCGAGCGCAAAAACTTCTTCGGAAGACCCGTGTCGGGGAAGTTCATCACACCGAAAGCGTGAATTGCAGGGCCCTCGGCACGCTTGTTCTCCTCCAGCTCGTCGGAAAGACGCTTGTTGCGGCCTCCTCGGAGGTAGCTGTCGGGGTCAACATAGAAAATCAGCAGGTTCTTCTCGCCAAACTGCGGTATAGGTGTAGGGACACCATTGAGGTCTTTGATTGTGACATTCTCGACCTTGTAGGGAGCTGCGATATCCTGCGAATGGATAGTTACAGTATCACTCTGCGCATTGACCGTTGCTACACCAAGCAATAAAAATAGGATAGGCAAAATTCTTTTAATCAACATATTTGTATAGGTATTTTTGTTCACGAAAAACAAAAATAGTATGATTTTGCGAAAATACTCTATTTTTTGCAAACTATTCAACCAATAGCCAAAAAACATCAACGAAACTCCACCTCATCTCCTTAAAACTCCACCTTGCGGTGTTTGCGGTCGAGGTGTGACTCTATGGCGTAGCGACCTCCGCCCGAGATTACGAGGGTTATGTATATACCTATGTATAATATTTGTCGCTCTACACCTATCCAGCCGAGTGACGGATAGACCAAGAATATCTCGACAAACATACCGAGTGCCATCACAAAGGCGGCAAAGCGTGTGCCGTAGCCGCATATCAGCATTACGGCAAATATGGCCTCGAGGAGTGTGAAGATGACAAAGGTTGCGGTGCTACTGCCGAATAATAGTGCCGGATAACCTGTCAGCACAAAGTTGTAGGTCTGCATCTTGTCGATGATGTGAAGAGTGATAAGTGCCCCGACAAAGAGTCGCAGAAAGAGAATGGCACGGTCTATAAAGCGATATTCCCGCAATATTTCGAGTAGTTGTTTCATCATAGCACTACCCTCCGTGGCAACAATCGAGCCAATTCTCAATTTGTCCGTGAGCCAACGGCCAAAACCCACCAACAAAATAGGCGCACCCATAGGTACGCCTATTTCTTGCAAGTAAAGTAGAAACTATTTCTTAGCCTCTGCAACCGATACCTTGCGGAACTCCTTCAAGAGCTTCGAAAGCTCCAAAGCAGCCTTACGAGCGCGAGTACCTGCAGCCTTGTTGTTCTTCTCTACCTGAGCAGCAGCGTTTGCCTGGAAAGCGGCAACCTGTGCATTGATCTGATCTACTAAATTCTTCATAACCTTATAATTAGTTTTAATGGTTTGTGGAACAAATATACACTAATTTTTATTATCAGCAAAATTTTTTATAAATAATTATCCAAAAAACGCACTTTTTTCATCTTTTTCACCAATAAAGGGTATGTTTTTTGTTCAAACGCCACTCGAAACACAGTTGTAAATACCAAAAAAAATTAGCTTATGTTGCGCAGTATTAGATTCTTACAGATGGCTATATTGCTCGTTACGATGACCTCCTGCAAAGAGAAACGCTCCACGATATCGGAGAAGATTTCGGTCGATGTTGCGGTGGCAAGTACAGAGTCTGTCCCAAATCGCAAAGAGTTTATCGGCCCACTCTCGGCAAACTATTCGGCAACCATACAACCTCGCATTGCGGGTTTTCTCGCTTCGTCGTCGTTCGAGAATGGTATGCCCGTACGACGAGGGCAGCTCATATTTACGCTCGACGATGCTCCACAGCGTGCCTCTCGCCTTGCGGCCGAGGCCTCGCTGTCGTCGGCACAAGCCAAGGCTGTGGAGGCGAAACGCAACTACGAGCGTGCTGTGCCATTGGCTCGTATAGACGCTATCTCGCAGACGCAGCTCGACCAATATACGGCCGAAAATAGTGCAGCCATTGCTGCCGTGAAGTCGGCTCGGCAGACGCTCCGCAATGCCAAGTTGGAGGAGGGCTACACACGCATTTATGCGCCAATAAGCGGCATTATATCCTCCTCGTCGGCACATATAGGCGACTATGTCGGCCCCGGCACGCAATTCTCGACACTCACAACGATACAGAGTATCGACACTGTGGCTATAGATTTGGCTATACCGATGAGCGAGTATCTTGCTTCGTCGGGGCGTACATCCTTCTCGTACGACAACGCCTCGTTGCTCGAGGATATACGCCTCTACCTTGCCGATGGTACCCTCTATGCCGAGCCGGGCTTCTACAAGTTTACACGACAGAGCGTGGCGAGTGCTATGGGAACGATAGTTCTCGTCGTCGGCTTCCGTAACCCCGACTACGCCATCAAAGCCGGGCAGTTTGGGCGTGTCATGGCCTCGATTGGCAAGGCGAGGGAGTGTGTCGTGGTGCCACAGCAGGCTGTGAGTCAGATACAGGATATAAGCTCGGTATGGGTTATACGCCCTGACTCTACGGCCGAGTATCGTAGTGTTAAGGTTGGTGCTACGCACGGTAGCGGCTGGATTATAGAGGAGGGCGTTGCTGCGGGTGAGCTGGTTGCGATAACGGGCCTGCAGAAACTACGCAATGGTATGAAGGTAGGTGTAACGCTTAAATAGGTGCTTTCGAGATGAACAATTTTTTCATTAGACGACCGATATTTGCCATATCTTTGGCTGTCATAACGCTCTTGTTGGGAGGTGTCGCTATTGCAAACCTCTCCATCGAGCAGTACCCCGATATTACACCACCCGTGGTTGAGGTTACAGCCACCTACGAGGGGGCCGATGCCGAGACGGTGAACAACTCCGTCGCCACACCTATAGCCGAGAGTATTATGGGCGTGAGCGATATGTTGTATATGCAGGCTACGAGTGCCAACGATGGCTCGATGACACTGCAAGTGACCTTCGATATAGGCTCCGATGCCGACCTCGATGCGATATTCACGCAGAATAATGTCGCCACGGCTATGGCGAAGCTCCCCTCGTCGGTTGTCGAGCAGGGCGTTGTAACCCGCAAGACACAGACGGGATTTCTGATGGTCTATGCCCTCTATAGCGATGGGCGTTACGACGAGGAGTTTCTCTCGAACTACGCCTACCTAAACCTCGAGAACGAGCTACTCAAGATAAATGGCGTGGGTAAGGTCGAGATTATGGGTGCAGGCGAGTACGCTATGCGTGTATGGCTGCGCCCCGACCTGCTCGCCTATTATAATATATCGGTAAGCGAGATACTCGATGCAATATCGGTCGAGGCGGGTATCTACCCTGCAGGTCAGTTTGGTGTGGAGCCTACTCCCCCATCGACACAATATACCTATACGGTGACGATGCCTCGTCAGATAAACTCCCCCGAGGAGTTCGGAAATATCGTGCTGCGCACAACCGAGAATGGTACGCTGCTGCACTTGAGAGATGTTGCAACCGTAGAGCTTGGTAGTCAGACCTATGGCGCAAGCTCACGCTTTGGCGATAAACCGACAACGATAGTTACGATATACCAGGAGCCTAACTCGAATGCCGTGGCACTCGGCAACGAGGTCAAGGCGAAGATGGCATCGCTGGTGGAACGAATGCCCGATGGTGTTGCAGTCGAGGCCATTGTCGATGCCACGAAGAGTATCTCGGCGGGCATAAAGGAGATTTTCGAGACGCTCATCATTGCCCTCGTACTCGTCATCTTGATAATCTATCTCTTCTTGCAGGATTGGCGAGCAACGCTTATTCCGCTATTTGCCATACCGGTCTCTATCGTGGGAACATTTATGTTGTTTCCGCTGCTCGGCTTCACGATAAACATAGTGTCGCTGCTCGGCTTGGTGCTGTCGGTGGGCTTGGTTGTCGATGATGCGATAGTCGTTGTCGAGGCTTCGCAGTCGGGCATTGAGCGAGGACTCTCGCCCGTGGATGCAACCTCGGAGGCGATGCGTAAGGTCACTTCGCCAATTATCGCTACGACGATAGTGCTGTTGGCGGTCTTTCTGCCTATATCCTTTTCGGGCGGTATCTCGGCTCGACTGTTTCAGCAGTTTGCCATTACGATATCGGTGTCGGTACTCTTCTCGATGATAAACGCTTTGTCGCTCTCGCCTGCCTTGTGCGCACTCTTGCTGCGCCCTCGTGCCGAGCGTACACAAGGTTTCTTTGGAGCGTTTAATCGCCTCTTTGATGGTGCTATGAGCCGCTATGGGGAGGTTGTCGGCCGAGTTGTGAGCCGCTGGAAGATGACTGCTACGCTTGTAGCGGTGATTGTGGTCGCTATTGTAGCGGTGTTGCGCCTACTGCCCGAGGGTTTCCTGCCTGACGAGGATCAGGGCTACTTTATGGTGTCGGTTACCGCACCCGATAATACCGCCTTGCACCATACCGAGGAGATTATGGCGCAGGTCGATACGCTCATCAAGGGGGCGTTGCCTATCGTCGAGAGCACGGGCGTGGTGTCGGGTTTCAATATCTTGTCGGGCGTGGCATCGACAAATTGTGGTGTTGTGTTCGTCAAACTTATCGACTATGACCAACGCAAAATGTCAGCTATGGAGGCTGTGGCGGAGCTGAACGAGAGGCTCTATGCGGCAATACCTGCAGCCGAGTGCGTCGCCTTCGTGTCGCCTTCGATACCGGGTTTGGGTGTGTCGTCGGCCATAACCTTCGAGGTGCAGGACAGAGAGGGGCGTGGCGTGGGTTACCTTGCCGAGCAGAGCGAAAAATTGCTTGCAGCACTCAACAAGGAGCCACACATTGCCTCGGCAACGACCGAGTTCCGCACGGGTGTAGCGCAGAAGCATCTCGACATAGATAAGCACCACGCAATGATGAGTGGCGTGTCGCTCTCGTCGCTCTATGCCGAGACTGCTGCGCTGATTGGCGGAAGGATGATAAACAACTTTAACCTCTATGGCCGCCTCTATCAAAGCTACCTGCAAGCCTCACCCGAGTATCGTCAGGATGGTGCTTCGCTGGAGAGCTACTACCTGCGCAATGATAAGGGCGAGAGTGTGCCGTTGGCATCGTTTGTCGAGGTGCGCGACACGACGGGTGTGCAGTATGTGTCGCAGTTCAACCTCTATCGCTCGATAGGGGTGAATGTGGTTGCCGACGAGGGTACATCCACGGGTAGGGTTATGGCCGATATAGAGCGTGTAGCCGAGGAGGTGCTGCCGGATGACTGCTCGATAGCGTGGAGTGGCGTGTCGTACCAGGAGTACAACGAGAAGAGCAAGGGCGTGTGGGTGTTTCTTATCGCTGCGGTGTTCGTCTTTTTCACCCTCTCGTCGCTCTATGAGAGCTGGCGACTGCCGTTGTCGATACTCTTGGGTGTGCCGTTAGCGGTGTTGGGCGCACTCTCGGCTGTGGGTGTGGCACACCTCATCGAGCCGAAGTTTATAAACGATATCTATATGCAGATTTCGTTGGCTATGTTGATAGGCTTGGCTGCCAAGAACTCTATCCTGGTGGTCGAGTATGCCGACCTGCTGCACCACAAGGAGGGCAAGTCGCTTCTGGAGGCTACGGTGGGCGCAGCGAAGATGCGTGTCAGACCGATAATTATGACCGCTGCGGCCTCGATACTCGGTATGTTGCCGCTTGTCTTTGCTTCGGGTGTTTACTCTACGGCACGCAATATTATGGGTGTGTCGTTGGTCGGAGGTGTGCTGTTTGCTACGGTGTTCGGCATATTCCTCTACCCTGCCCTCTACTACTTGGTCGAAAAGAGAAAAGGTTAAACGCAAGAGATATGAAAAGATTTATACTACCTACGCTGTTGCTGCTTGTGTTGGTCGGCTGCAATCCACGACTTATGGCTCCGAGGGTTGTAGTGCCGGATAGATACTACTACGGTGAGTCGTTTTCGCAGGATACGGTGCGTGTCGAGCCGTATTGGTGGCGTGTTTTTGGCGACACGACACTCAATACCATCGTCGAGTATGCCGTCGAGCAGAACAAAGATTTGCAGATAGCCATCTCGCGCATCGAGCAGGCACGATACAATCTCTCCGTGGCACGCTCGGCCTACCTTCCGAGTGTGGGTGCCGAGGTGAGTGCCAATGGAGCCTATAGCAGCGCCTCCGACAATATCGCACAAACCTACAAGATAACCCCTACGGTGAGTTGGGAGATACCCCTCTTTGGCTCGTTGCGCCACACCTCGAACAAGGCACGAGCAGAGCTGATGTACGAGGAGTGGCAGCTGCGGGGTGTGCAGTTGTCGTTGGAGGCGGAGGTTGCCACCTCCTACTTTACGCTGCTGCAATATCGACAAGATCTGCTTATCGCTCGTCGTAGCAGTGAGTTGCGTCAGGAGATGGTGTCACTCATCGACTCGCTCTATCGCTACGGCTTTGCTACGGGCGTAAACCTCGAGCAGGCACGCAGCCTACTCTACACCTCCGAGGTCGATATCCCTCGCTACGAATTTGCCATAGCGCAGACGATACTCTCGCTCGCTACGCTGCTTGGCGAGGAGCCTGCCAAGCTCTCACGCCTGGCCTATAGCGAGAAGCTGCCCGAGTTGCGTACTCCACACTTCTACGATGTGGCGGTGGGCGTGCCGTCGGATATCTTGATGCGTCGCCCCGATATGATGTCGGCATACTATGCGTTGCAGGGTGCTGCAGCCGATGTGGGCATTGCGAGGGTGGCTCGACTCCCCTCATTTACCCTCACGCTCTTTGGCGGTACCGCTACCGACAAGGTCGCAAACTTGTTTTCGGGCGGAGCGTGGGTGGCAAATGCCCTGCTCTCGCTCTCGCAACCGATATATAACTTCGGAGGTCTGCGTCGCAAGGAACTTGCTGCTCGTGAGGCCTATAGACAGAGCGTATTGAGTTACGAGCAGACCTTTGTCGAGGCTCTTGCGGATGTCGAGGAGGCGTTGGCAAATATCACGACTTCGCGTGACGAGCTGGTGCGCTACGAGGAGCTTGTGAAGTCGAACCGCAAGGTGGCAACCATAACAAATGCCTTGTATATGAGTGGCTTGTCCAACTATCTCGATGTCATAGATGCCGAGCGCTCGCTCTATACCTCGCAGATGGAGCGTGCAAATTTGGTGGCACAACAATACATAAACCTCATAAATCTCTACAAGGCATTGGGGCGATAATTGAGCTATTCGATGAACTTTTGCTGCGAACTTTTAACTTTTTAAGTTAAATTTACTATCTTTGCGCACGCTGTTAGTGTTGCGCAGAGGTAATGAGACTTTCGGAACTACATACGGGCGAGTCGGCAATCGTGGTCAAGGTGCTTGGTCACGGAGGCTTCCGTCGTCGTATCGTGGAGCTGGGCTTTGTGCGTGGTGCCAAGGTCGATGTGGTGCTGAATGCCCCGCTGAAAGACCCTATCGAGTACCACCTGCTCGGCTACAATATCTCGTTGCGTCGTGCCGATGCCGAGATGGTTGTTGTGGTTACGGAGCAGGAGGCCGCAGCTGTGCAGTACGAGGAGGTAAACTCCTCCGATAGCGACAATATCGAAGCTGAGATTGATCGCCGCAAAAAGCATATCAACATAGCTCTTGTTGGTAATCCGAATAGCGGTAAGACCTCGCTCTACAACCATATAACGGGCGAACACGAACATGTGGGCAACTACAGTGGCGTAACGGTCGATGCCAAGAGTGCCCGTTGCAAGTATAAGGGTTACGAGCTCCATATCACCGACCTCCCCGGAACATACGCCCTGTCGGCATATTCGCCCGAGGAGCTCTATGTGCGTCGCCACCTCGCTTCGCACACGCCCGATGTGGTGCTGAATGTGGTGTGTGCATCAAATCTCGAGCGAAACCTATACCTCACGACCGAACTTATCGATATGAGCCAGCGTATGGTCGTGGCGTTGAGTATGTACGACGAGCTGCAACGCAACAATGCCACGCTCGACCACGATACACTCGGCAAGATGTTGGGTGTGCCGATGATACCTGTCGAAGGGCACAGCGGTAAGGGTGTCGAGGAGCTTCTCGATACGATAATTGCCGTATATGAGAACCGTGATGAGAGGGTGCGCCATATCCATATAAATCAGGGTATCGTCGAGGAGAGTGTGATGGCTCTCAATAGGGATATGAAGGAACATCGTGACGAGTTGCCAAAGTGTTTTGCTCCTCGTTACTTTGCGATGAAGATGCTTGAGGGTGATGCCGATATACTTGTGATGCTCAAGAGGCAGTGCAAACGCTATGGCGAGTGGATGAATATCTGCAACAAGGAGCGACAACACCTCAAGAATGACCTCGGTGCCGACGAGGATATACAGACCACGATGGCAAATCAGAAGTATGGCTTCATTATGGGAGCCCTGCGTGAAACATATACCGAGGGACAGGATAAACTCGGCAATATAACCAATGCCATAGATACGGTGGTTACGCACCGCATTCTATCCTACCCTATTTTTCTATTTATGATGTGGTTGATGTTCTACTGCACCTTCCGCCTCGGAGCCTATCCGCAGGAGTGGATCGAGCAGGGCGTGGCATTTGTCGGAGGGCTGTTCGAGCGTTGGCTGCCCGATGGAATATTGAAGGATATGGTCTGCGATGGCATAATAGGTGGCGTGGGAAGTGTTATAGTCTTTCTGCCGAATATTATGATACTCTACCTCTTTATTTCGTTTATGGAGGACTCGGGGTATCTGGCACGAGCAGCCTTTATTATGGATAAGTTGATGCACAAGGTCGGGTTGCACGGCAAGTCGTTCATCCCGCTTGTGATGGGCTTTGGCTGCAATGTGCCTGCGGTGATGTCCACGCGAATAATCGAGAGTCGCAGCAGCCGACTTATCACCACCTTCATCATCCCGTTTATGTCGTGTAGTGCCCGACTGCCTATATATATCATCCTTATCGGCACATTCTTTAGCGACTACTCTACGAGTGTGATGCTGGGGCTCTATCTGCTCGGAATAGTCGTGGCTATGGCTACGGCACTGCTGCTGCGAAAGTTTATGTTCAAGGAGGATGAAACACCATTTGTTATGGAGTTGCCGCCATACCGCATCCCGACTCTGAAGGCGACGATGTCGCACATGTGGGCTCGTTGTGCGCAGTATCTGCGCAAGATGGGCGGTATGATACTCATCGCCTCGATTATCGTTTGGTTCCTCGGTTACTTCCCTCGCCAACAAGAGGGCGAGAGCCGTGCCGAACACTACGAAAGCTCATATATCGGTCGCATAGGCCATATATGCGAGCCTGTATTCGAGCCGCTCGGACTGAATTGGAAGGCGAGCGTGTCGTTAATTACTGGCGTAGCAGCCAAGGAGATTATGGTGAGCACACTCGGTGTCCTCTATACCGACGAGGAGTTGGAGGCAACGACAATAGATAACAACCCTACGCAACTGCGTAGTCGATTGGTTGAGAGTGGCGACTTCTCGACACCTTCAGCATTGGCTCTCCTGGTCTTTACACTCCTCTACCTTCCGTGTATCGCTACAATCTCGGCTATAGGTACCGAGAGTGGCTGGCGATGGGCGGTGGCGTCGGTGGTGTATAGCACCGTGGTGGCGTGGTTGTGCGCCTTTGCGGTATATCATATAGCACTTCTCCTGTAGCGTATGTGGCAAGAAATCGTCGTATGGATAGTTGTGGCGGCTGCCGTTGTTGTAGCCCTTGTGTGGGGTTATAAACGACTCTTCTGCGCCTCTTCGTGCGATGGTTGCGCTGTGCGCAGCGTGTGTAACAAAGCAAAACAAAATCATAAAAAGCAATAATAGCACCGGCAACTCTTGTCGGTTCCGACTTTTTGCACTATCTTTGCAACGCAGACCATAGAAGCCTTACTAACTGCACCGGAAACTTGGGGGTGACCGGTTTTGACAGCAGGTAGAGTTTGATGGTAAGCACGCCGAGAATTGTGTGGGCTCTCGTAAATCGGAACACTCGAACTATAAATGGCAATAATAGCTATGCACTCGCTGCCTAATTTCCAGGAAATTGAGGCTTAATCGAAGGACACAAGGCTTGTCCATCGACGAGTATCCCGAAGGGTTGTTCCGCTTCTTAATGGCTCTTCATACGGGGTATCAAATCTTTGAAGATAGTGCGATATGCGCCTCGGTTATCGTGCGAAATTTAGAGGCTGGGCTCAAAGTTTGGAGGTCGTCTGCCGGGCTTTGAGAGGAGGAGTAAGTGACGAATAAGCGTGTAGAAAGCTATTGGGTTCCTTGTTTGGACGCGAGTTCGACTCTCGCCACCTCCACAAAACACTATGAAAGCGGCATTTTAGCCGCTTTTTGTGTTTGTGGAGGTTGGCGAGAGTCGTTCAGCTTGTGGCGCCTCGGGTGACTTGTCGGCGAGTGGCTGTTGTTTGCTATCGCAAATATTTGTCTTTGTCAGATGATTGTCTTTGAAAATAAATTTTCAGCCATCATCTGCCAAAGCCAACAATCTTCGATTGCAACAGCCCCTCTTGGTCACCTCTCGGCTGCTGCCGCCGTTCGACTCTCTTGGTTGCACTTTTCGGTTTGTGGTTGGTGTGCTCGGCATTTTAGCCGCTTTTTGTGTTTGTGATGGTTGGCGAGAGTCGTTCAGCTTGTGGCGCCTCGGGTGACTTGTCTGCGAGTTGTGTCGGTGGTGCATCGCTTTGCGATGACGATGCAAAGAGCCGATACTGCCAAGTAAATAAATTTCCTCGTCAGCATCAACTCTTTACATCAGACCTTCGGCCTTGCACCACCGTCCCACCTCTTGGTCACCTCTCGGCTGCTGCCGCCGTTCGACTCTCTTGGTTGCACTTTGAGGTTGGCAGATTAGGGTTGTTAGAGGCGTTAGAGTCGTTAAGGGCGTTAAGGGTGCGCTGGAGGTTTTAGGTTGTTGGAACTCTTGAGGTGGTCGGGGCGCAGGTGCAATGGCATTGAATGGCAGGCGTTCGCTAACACTCACTGAATGGCAATCGCTCCCGTTGGTCGCTGAATGGCAGGCGTTTACGCTTTTTTTGTCACAGCTTTCTGCGCTTTGCCATTAAGCAGTCGATAGACTGCGCTGCCATTAAGGGAGAAGCCCGTTTGCCATTCTGTGCCATCTTTGTTGCGCCCCGACACTCTCGAGAGTTCCCACCAACAAAAAATAATTCTCAATTCTCAATTGAAAAAACAAAGTTTTTTCTTATCTTTGTGGCTAATAATGTTATAGTTTTTCGGAGATGGAGAGAGAGATTGTTGTAAAGCTTCAAGGTGTAGGGGTATATCATGCCGATAATCCCGCTGTGACATTGACGCCACGAACTCGTGAGCGCTCGGGCGAGAAGGTTCTCGAGGAGCTCAATTTAGAGGTTGCTGCGGGTGAAGTTGTCTATCTTATAGGGCGTGTGGGTAGCGGCAAATCGTCGTTACTTAAGACGCTCTATGGCGAGCTGCCTCTTGTTGAGGGGCGTGGCGAGATTGCGGGCTTTGACCTTACGACACTTCGCAGACGAGATGTGCCATACTTGAGGCGCAAGGTCGCTATGGTCTTTCAAGACCTGCTCCTGCTCTCCGATCGCAATGTTCACGACAACCTTTCGTGTGCTTTGGAGGCTACGGGTTGGCGAGGTAAGAGCGTTATAGATATGCGCATCGAGGAGGTCTTGCAACTTGTCGGCCTGGAGGATAAACTCTCGAAGATGCCGTTTGAACTCTCGGGCGGTGAGCGTCAGCGACTTGTTATTGCTCGAGCCTTGCTGAATAACCCTGCCGTAATCTTGGCAGATGAGCCTACTGGCAACCTCGATCCTGTTACAGCAGACGGCATAGTGACTCTTTTTCACGAGATAGCATCCAAGGGTACAGCCGTGATAATGTCCACGCACAACACTGCTCTAATCGAAAATCACCCATCACGAACACTGCTTTTTGCCAAAGGTGTAGTGCGTGAGATTGATATTCAGTCGCTTGTAAGTGCTAAATCTTCGATTTAGAGTTGGAAGTTACGAAAAAAATAGTTATATTTGTGCGCTTAAAGAGAAAATAAGTTTTAACGAAATATGAGTACCGAAACAGAAATTTTGAAGAGTGGCCACGAGGAGGAGTATTCGGCGTCGAATATTCAGGTCCTTGAGGGTCTTGAAGCAGTGCGCAAGCGCCCTGCGATGTACATCGGCGATGTTGGTGAGAAGGGTCTGCACCACCTCGTATATGAGGTTGTGGATAACTCCATCGACGAGGCATTGGCAGGCTATTGCAATGACATCTATGTGACAATCAACGAGGATAACTCCATCACTGTTCGTGATAATGGTCGTGGTATCCCGACCGACTATCATGAGAAGGAGGGTAAGTCGGCCTTGGAGGTCGTTTTGACCGTCTTGCACGCGGGAGGTAAGTTCGACAAGGGAAGTTACAAGGTGTCGGGAGGTCTGCACGGTGTAGGTGTGTCGTGTGTGAATGCGCTCTCTACGCTTCTGGTTGCAGAAGTTCACCGTGGTGGTAAAATCTACAAGCAGACTTACAGCCAGGGTCATCCTACCTCGAAAGTTGAGATTGTAGGTGACTGCGAGGATAGAGGTACAATCGTAACCTTCAAGCCGGATCCGTCAATCTTTACGCTGACAACGACTTACCGCTACGAAATTCTCTCGGCTCGTCTGCGTGAGTTGGCGTTCCTCAATAAGGGTATTGCCCTCACAATCACCGATATGCGTGACAAAAACGAGCAGGGTGAGCCTCATTCGGAGCGTTTCTACTCCGAAAATGGTCTGCAGGAGTTTGTGCAGTATCTCGATAAGACCCGTGGCGAGAAGATTATCGACTCGATTATCTACCTCGACTCGGAGAAGAATGGTATTCCTGTGGAGGTTGCAATGCAGTACAACAACTCCTTCTCGGAGAATGTACATTCGTATGTAAACAATATCAACACTATAGAGGGCGGTACTCACCTTACGGGCTTCCGTCGTGCTTTGACCCGTACGCTGAAGCGTTATGCTGACGAGTCGGGTATGTTGTCGAAGTTGAAGTTCGAGATTAGCGGTGACGACTTCCGTGAGGGCTTGACTGCCGTAATCTCGGTAAAGGTTGCCGAACCACAGTTTGAGGGTCAGACCAAGACCAAGTTGGGTAACGATGAGGTTTCGGCTGCCGTAGATGGTGCTTTGTCGGAGGCTTTGAGCAACTACTTGGAGGAGAATCCGAAGGATGCCAAGGCTATCGTACAGAAGGTTATTTTGGCGGCTACAGCACGCCACGCAGCTCGTCAGGCTCGTGAGTCGGTGCAGCGTAAGAGCCCATTGTCGGGCGCAGGCCTTCCGGGTAAGTTGGCCGACTGCTCGTCGCGCGACCGTTCTATTGCCGAGATATTCTTCGTCGAGGGAGATTCGGCGGGTGGTACTGCAAAGCAGGGTCGTGACCGTAACTTCCAGGCTATTATGCCGTTGCGAGGTAAGATTTTGAATGTCGAGAAGGCTCTCGAGCACAAGATGTGGGACAACGAGGAGATTAAGAATATGTTTATCGCCTTGGGTGTAACAATCGGCACCGAGGAGGACTCAAAGGCGTTGAACCTCGAGAAGTTGCGTTACGACAAGGTTATCATTATGACCGATGCCGATGTCGATGGTGCTCACATCTCGACACTTATGCTTACATTCTTCTTCCGCAAGATGAAGGAGTTGGTTGAAAATGGCCATGTCTATATCGCTACCCCACCATTGTACCGAGTATATAAGGGCAATAGGGAGCAGTATTGCTGGACCGAGGAGGAGCGTGAGCGTCTGCTCGAGGAGTTCGGTAATGGTGCGCAGATACAGCGTTACAAAGGTCTTGGAGAGATGAGCGAGCATCAGTTGTGGGATACAACGATGAACCCTGAGACTCGCTTGTTGCGCCAGGTAACGATAGAGAACGCAGCCGAGGCGGATCGTATATTCTCGATGTTGATGGGTGATGAGGTCGCCCCTCGTCGTGAGTTTATCGAGGAGAACGCTTCGTACGCAAATATTGACGCTTAAAACAGAGAGTAGTGAGTAGTGAGTAGTGAGTAGTTGAAATTTCCACTAACTACCACTAACTACCTCTAACAACCCCTAAAAAAGATGAAAGATGTTGTAGTAATTGGTGTAGCAGGAGGTACAGGCTCCGGTAAGAGTACTCTTGTAAAGCGTTTGCAGGAGGCTTTCAAGAATGATGATGTGGCTACAATATGCCACGACTTCTACTACAAGGCGCACCCCGAACTCTCGTATGAGGAGCGCACACAGCTCAATTATGACCACCCCGATGCCTTCGATACATGGCTTATGGTCGAGCATATCAAGTCGCTGAAGGAGGGCAAGGCTGTTGAGTGCCCGGTATATTCGTTTGTGGAGCACAATCGCACAAACGAGACTTTGGCGGTGACCCCTTCGAAGGTTATCATTGTGGATGGCATCCTCATCTTTGAGAATGAGGAGTTGCGTAATGCTATGGATATAAAGGTCTATGTCGATACCGATGCCGATGTCCGCTTGGCACGCCGTATCTTGCGTGATGTGAGGGAGCGAGGTCGCTCTATGGAGTCGGTGATATCGCAGTACACTACGACTGTGAAACCTATGCACGAGCAGTTTGTTGAGCCATCGAAACGCTATGCCGATGTTATCATTCCGGAGGGCGGCTTCAACTCGGTTGCGGTGTCGATGCTGATACAGAATATCCGCTCTATCGTAGATAAATAGCGCAATAGGATTGCATAATAACTATTTACACGCTTGCTTCGGCAGGCGTGTTTTTTTTGTTGGTGGGGACTCTGGAGGTGGTTGGTGGCGCAAGTTTATTAGGGGCGTTAGAGGCGTTAGGGGCGTTAGGGGTGCGCTTGAGGTTTTAGGTTGTGGGAACTCTTGAGGTGGTCGGGGCGCAGGTGAATTAAGGGTTAGTAAGGGTTAGTAAGGGCTAGTAACGGCTAGTAAAGAAGGCGCTATCCCCTTACTGGCCCTTAATAGCCCTTACTGGCCTTTACTGGCCGTTATTAAATTGCGCCCACTCTCCAACCTTCTTTTCCTACTTGGACTCGAACGGTCGCTGCAGTTGAGAGGTGACCGAAGTGGGGCTGTTGCAATCGAAGATTGTTGGCTTTGGCAGATGATGGCTGAAAATTTATTTTCAAAGACAATCATCTGACGAAGACAAAGATTTGCGATAGCAAACAACAGCTACACGCAGATTAGTCACCCGAACCGCCTCCGACTGACCGAGTCCCCTACGCACAAAAAAAGACGACTTAAAAAAGTCGTCTTTGGCGGTGCGTAGGGGACTCGAACCCCTGACCCCGTGCGTGACAGGCACGTATTCTAACCAGCTGAACTAACGCACCATTGCTGATTGCGAGTGCAAATATAGAGCAAATTATTTGTTCTGCAAAATTTTTAGCAACTTTTTTTTGAAAAAATTTTACTTTCTGAACATCGAAAATTGAACGCTGCCGTAACTCCTTAATTGCCAAAAATTTGGGTGTTCCGAAAAATCGTACTTATCGGAGTGCTCGAAGATGAAAATTCCATCCTCTTTGAGTATTTTGCCCTCCAAAACAAGCGGTACAATCTCATCCAGCCCCTCCAAATCGTACGGAGCATCGGAGAAAACGATGTCAAATTGCTTGGGGCAGCTACGCAAATAGAGGAAGGCGTTGGCCTTCACGGCAAAGATATTGTCGGCACCGAGCGTGCGGGCGGTTTGGCGAATGAAGTTGTGATGCACGGCATTTATCTCGACCGATGTAATGCTCCGTGCGCCACGAGATGCAAACTCATAGCTCATTGAGCCTGTGCCTGCAAAGAGGTCCAGAACATCACACTCCTCGAAATCTACGAGGTTGCCCAATACATTAAACAGGTTCTCCTTGGCAAAGTCCGTGGTGGGTCTTGCTCGGAGGTTCTTTGGTGGCACGATGGCTCGACCTTTATATTTTCCGCTTATTATTCGCATATCACGCTCTTGAAGTATCTGCGCAGCAACTTTGCTGCAGCGTTGTTACCTTTTATATATATGGTGCAGTCGTTGTTGTCGGCCCACTCGGTAGCGTAGCAGAGAATATCGTCTGCATTGGTATAGTCGAGAGCCTCGGCACGCTGCAGGCCACTGCGGAATAGGCGCAAGTAGCACACTCTGTCGGTGGCATCTATGGTCAGGCAGTTCTCCTCGCTGTGGCGCATATCGAGTAGTGGCGAGCTAAATGAGGCACGACTACCCCACTGCTCGACAATCGCTGTGAGGGCGCCTTTGTCTATTGCTATCACGGCTACGATGTCGGCTTGCAACTCGCTGCATACGCTACATTCGTGGCTGCGACACGGCTTGCCGACGAGGCGCAGCAGCTGCTCTGCGCACTCGAGTGACACCTCCGAGCGAGGTGCAAGTGTTACACGGGGCGTGTCGATTACGAACTCCACCTGTTGCTCCTCGGTTGCGACTACCCTATCTGCAGAAAAAGAGAGTCCACCCAATTTTACTTGAATGGACACCTTTTTGTCATTTGGATATGAATTACTCCCAGTTTCCAGCCTCATTGTTACCACGCTCCATTGAGCCGAACATAATGCCCGGATAGCGGTTAAAGTTATTCTTCATATTATCCACGAGGTTGATAACCTCCTGACGATAAGCCACGGTGTCGAGGAATGCAATGTAAGGTGTGCGACACTCAACAACCGGGATAACGACCTTCGACTCTGTTGCAAGCATACCTGCCTCGAGGATATACTCGGTCTTGTTGCCGGTGTAAGGCACATAGCGCAACTCGGCAACCTGCTCCGGAGTGAGGTGCTTGAAGAGTGAGTCCTTAACCGAGAAGGTGAACTTCTCCACATTCTTGAAACGACGACCATACTTCTTCTTTGCCTGCGCCATTGCTACGGAGTCGTCCTCGTCGATCTTCTTACGCTCGCCCTCCATCTGCTCGGTGAGAACGAAGTTGATGAGGGTGTCGAAGTCGCCCGTGAAACGCTGATACTTACTCTTGAATGTACGCTCGGCAGTACGGATATCCTTGATACGCTCGATTACGGCAGCCTCACGCACCTTCTGCTCATTTTCGAACTTGATAGGGGTCGAGATAAGCACATATACATAGTATGCCAGACCCAAAACTACAAGTGCGAGAACAAATTGAATAATTTTCTTTCCCATTTTGATATTTTATTATTAAGTTTGTACAAAATTAAAGCAACTACGGATACTATGACCAATATTGCGAGCCAAATTTACGCAAAATTATTGTATCAACCAACTAATAATCAAAAAAAAATTATCGAGTCGTTTGCCGAATACCTCGAGGAGGGCGATGCACGAGAGATTTTTATTTTGAATGGCTACGCCGGTACGGGCAAGACCACGCTCGTGGCGGCTATCGTTGCGGCACTGAAGTATCAGGGTATAAAGACCGTGCTGTTGGCCCCTACGGGTCGTGCTGCGAAGGTGCTGTCGCACTACTCGGGCGAGAAGGCTCTGACGATACACAAACGCATCTATCGTGAAAAGACCAACGCCTCGTACGAGTCGCAGTTTTCGCTCAACATAAACCGTGAAAATGGCGCTATCTTTATTGTCGATGAGGCCTCGATGCTCGCTTCGCACAAGGCGAGCGACAGCACCCTCTTTGGCAGTGGCTCGTTGCTCGACGATTTGGTGCAGTATGTCCGTTCGGGTCGTAATTGCCGCTTGGTTTTGGTGGGTGATAATGCGCAGCTGCCACCCGTGGGCGAGGATTTCTCACCGGCACTCGATGTGGCGGAGATGTCGTCGTTTGGCGATGTCGTGTACGAGTCGATGGACGAGGTGGTGCGACAGGAGCAGGACTCGGGCATACTCTACAACGCTACGCTCGTGCGCTGTATGCTCGAAAACCAGATTTACGAGGTACCACGCTTCGATATGAGCTACGACGATGTCGAGGCTGTGGGTGGCACGGAACTTATTGAGGCTCTGCAAGATTGCTACGACCGCTATGGGCGTGACGAGACGATTGTCATCACTCGCTCGAACAAACGGGCAAATCGCTATAACGAGGGGATACGACGCACCAATCTGATGGCCGAGGAGGAGCTTGAGAGTGGCGATATGCTTATGGTCGTGAAGAACAACTACCACTACACCGAGCGCATCGAAGATTGCCCGATAGGCTTTATTGCCAATGGCGATATCGCCCGCTTGCGGAGGCTGCGCCGTGTGGAGGAGTTGTATGGCTTCCGCTTTGCTACGGCTACCCTATCGTTTGGCGACTACGACGATATGGAGTTGGAGTGTAAGGTGCTGTTGGATACGCTACACTCCGAGTCGCCATCGCTTACCCGTGAGGAGAGCGAGCGACTTTTTAGGGAGGTTGAGAAGGATTATTTAGATGTCAAGAGCAAGATAAAACGCCTGCAAGAGATTCGTGAAAACGACTATTTCAACGCCTTGCAGATAAAGTTTGCTTATGCCGTAACCTGCCATAAGGCGCAGGGCGGACAGTGGAAGGCGGTATTTGTGGATAGGTGCTTGTTTGGCGATGAGCCGATGACCAAGGATATGCTCCGCTGGCTCTATACCGCAATGACCCGTGCCACGGAACGATTGTATTTTGTTAATTTCGATGAGAGATTTTTTGAGGGATAGAATTATAACGGCTATTAACGGCAAGTAACGGCCATTAAGGGCTAGTAAAGAATTTTTTGTCGTGCTATTGTACGCCACCCTACTTGCCCTTACTAGCCACTACTAGCCCTTACAAGCCTTTTCAATACCCCCCCCCAAAAAAAAATACCCTCCGCAGAGTGTTCTGCGGAGGGTGAAGCCAATGGCCAATGGCTAAAAGCTAATAGCCCGAAAATTAGAAGTCGTAGCCAACAATATCCGAAGCATAATTTCTCCAATACTGTGCGGACTTATACGCCTCTACCGACTCGCGTGGCACATAAATCTTACGCCCTGAAGCATTGCCGTCGAATGCATACCACCCTAAGGATTCAGAAACTATTAGAGGGGTTGGTGGAGCTAGGGGTTTGCAATAGACTTCTGATAGCGAGGTGCTTTTATAGAATGCACCATCTCCAATCGAGGTAACGCCATCACCAATTGTAATACTTGTCAGTGAAGTGCACAAAGAGAATGCAGCCCTTCCAATCGAAGTAACGCTATCGGGAATAGTAACACTTGTCAGCGAGTGGCAATTCTTGAATGCAAAACCTCCAATCAAAGTAACGCTATCCGGAATTGTAACACTTGTCAGCGAGGAACAATTAAATAATGCAGCATATCCAATCGAAGTAACGCTATCAGGAATTGTAATACTTGTCAGCGAAGTGCAATCACAGAATGCATACTTTCCAATCGAAGTCACGCTATTGGGAATTATTACGCTTGTTATTGAAGTACAACCAGAGAAGAGGTTCTTAATCTCTGTGACATCCGAAGGAATAGTAATATCGGTTAATTCGATACCATTAAGATAAAGTTTTGCCCCATTATTGCAAGGGTTTGCAGTACAAGTACTGAAACAAATTTTAGTCCATGATGATAGAATGCCTTTATAGTCAACTCTTGTCAGCGAGGTACAATTATAGAATGCATGATCTTCAATCGAAGTAACGCTATCGGGAATTGTAATACTTGCAAGCGAGTTGCAAAAATCGAATGCTTTCTCTCCAATCGAAGTAACGCCATCAGGAATAGTTACACTTTTTAAGTTAACGCATAGGTTAAATGCGCGTTTTCTAATACTTTTAATTTTATATGGCATTTTGATATACTCCATAGATCGACAATTGTCAAAGGCTTCTTGTGGAATTGCCGTAACATCATTACTGAATGTTAATTTACCAACTTCATTCTCATAAGTATTTGAGAGAAGATTGCCACCAAATCCTTGCGTGCTACCTAACTCTATAACTAGATTATTCGTCGTAGTGTATAGGATTTCATTGGGGGCGCAAGTTAACCTATTGAGAGGATTGTTGGGATCATCAGGAATATCGCTCGAATTATCATCATATGCCCCTCCTGGTGTACAAGCTATTACCAACATTCCAACTACTGCAAACATTAAGAAAATTAACTTTTTCATAATTGTTTTGATTTTAGATAGAGAAAATTACCTATTGCATCTAATTTATTCGCTCAAAGTTGTGTGTTACCTCACCACCATCGGTATAGGATAGTGTGGTAGAGGTGAGAGATAACACATAATATGTAAGCACACCTTCGCTGTTATTGGTACTTGGCTTTTTATGTATTGTCAAGACTCGGCTCATTGAATTATAGGAGTACGAACCATACATAGTATAATAATTATCTTTATGGCTCCACGAGCCATCCTTATAGAAGCACTCTGTAGTCCCTCCGTTAATATAGCTATTAAACCAAGTTCCAATTATTAGCGAGTTGTTTGAAGAATCCTTGTTGCAGCCCGATAGAAGAATGGTTGCACAGACCATTATCCATCCTAATAACAACTTTTTCATAATCTAAATTCTAATTGTTGAAATTAATTTTCGATAGTATAAACTGCGCGTACAAATGAATCCTCAATACTCTTATAGCGCAGTCCTAACATACCATCCTCACCTACAATATAAGCAGCAGAATCCTCTATGCCCGTTGCATCGGTAGAGGACCATAATAGATGATCTTCGTTAATGTGGTTATATCCATTTTCTTCGAGTGTTTCGTTGATGATCTGTGCCTGCTTAAAAAAATCGACTAATTCATATACTGCTGGTAGATACCAACCATCGCCAAGATCTGCACACCATTTAAAGGCTGGATAATTTGTTTCCCAGCCATTTATAGCTTTAATTTTCGCCATATTATCAGCGCCATTATATTGATTTGTTGCACTCGTTACCACATCTTCGATACACCAACATAACTTCGTGTTAGACTCTGCAATAGATACTAACTTTGTGATAGAGTTGTCCTTGTAAAAAACAATACCTTTGACTCCTTTTACCGACACAATGTCCCCAATTTTATATTCCAAAGCCGACTGAATAACATACAACTCGGCAGTAAGACTATGGTCGGCATTCGTTAGATTAATCACACCTCTGCGGCTCTCTTTTTCACTATTATTGGTTACCGAAAACTGCAATGTGGTTGTTCCTGCATCACCCGCTGTAGTCTTTACCTTAATCCAACTATCCAAACTGTACGCTGTCCAAGAGCAGGTGGAATTTACCGAAACTTCGTAATTTCCTTCTCCTGCATCGGTAGTAATTGTTGGAGGATTGAGCATGATGTTGCTCGTTGGCTGTTGTGGTTGATTGTTGTTTGTGCCATTGGGCTCATTACCCGTCTCGCAAGCGGTAAAAATCATTCCTACCGTTGCCAATAAAAGAAAAATCTTTTTCATAATAGTTTATAAATTAAAATGTTAAACAAAAGTTTGCACTATTATGACAAAAAAGAAAGTGTGGAGTTGAATTTCCGTTTATCAAGTAGGAGGTTCTGACAAAACCCAAGCAAAAATAAACGATACAATGCCCCACACCTGTATATAGCCATACATTGGCATAGAACATACCAATCGCATATATACAAGAAATAGGTGTTGTTCGGTTATCCTTTTGCTTGTTTGAAACTGTCAGATTTCCTACAAAGGACCGCGAAAACACTTTCTATATGTCTGCCGTTCAGCCACAAAAAGCCGTTCAGCACTGCAAATTTAGAAAACTTTTCGCAAACGAACAACACTCTGTAGGGCATTGCTCTCCTAAAAAAGAATAAAAGCAAGAAAACTCTTAATTTTTAACTTAAAACTGAAAGTTTTTCGCTATATTTGCACGATTGTATAATAAAAGCTAATGGCTAATGGCCAATGGCTAAAAGCCCAAAAAGAGATAATGGCACGAGGAAAGAAAATAGACGAAGAGCAGGAGAAGAAGTCGGGCAAAACCAAGCTGATGGAGCAGTACGATGAGGTGAAGGCGCAAAACCCCGATGCGATTGTGTTGTTCCGAATGGGCGACTTCTACGAGACATTCGGTGCCGACGCTATCGAGGCGAGTGCCATTCTCGGTATTACGCTGACTCGTCGTGCCAATGGCGGTGCTGCAACGGTGGAGCTTGCGGGCTTCCCGCACCACGCCATAGATACCTATCTGCCACGCCTGGTGCGTGCAGGTAAGCGTGTGGCTATCTGCGAGCAGCTCGAGGACCCGAAACTGACAAAAAATGTTGTGCGCCGAGGTGTTGTCGAGGTTATAACCCCGGGTGTGGTGCTCGAAAATAATATCCTCGAGCAGAAGGAGAACCACTACCTCGCATCGGTCTATTTCGGTCGCACAAATACGGGCGTGGCGTTTCTCGACCTCACTACGGGCGAGTTTTCGGTTGCCGAGGGCGACGACCGCTACATCGAACAGCTCCTCTCGTCGTTCCGACCAAAGGAGGTTGTCTATCAGCGTGGCCTCAAGGAGCGTTTCGTGGCGCAGTTCGGCTCGCAGTACTACATCTACTGCCTCGAAGATTGGGTGTTCTCGCACGATGTGAACTACGGCAAGCTGACAACCCATTTCGGGGTCTCGTCGCTCAAGGGCTTCGGTGTCGAGGGTATGACGAGCGCAATCTCGGCCGCAGGAGCAATACTCTACTATCTCGAATTTACACATCATAACAATGTGGCGCACATCTCGTCGATATCCCGCTTGGATCGTGAGGAGTATGTGTGGATAGATAAATTTACGGCACGCAACCTCGAGCTTTTCGCCTCGAATGGCGGTGGCGACAACTCCTTTGCCCGCACAATCGACCGAACAAAGACAGCGATGGGCGGTCGCCTTCTGCGCCGTTGGATAGCGATGCCGATACTCGACAAACACCGCATCGAGGAGCGTCACGATATGGTCGAGGCGTTCGTCAAGGACAAGGCGACACGAGCTGCCGTAGTCGAGCAGTTGCAGCAGATTGGCGACATCGAGCGAATAGCCTCACGCATAGCGAGTTTGCGAGTATTACCTCGAGAGCTGCTTCAGCTCAAAAATTCCCTCTCGGCAGTATCGGTTCTGCAGGCGGCATTGGAGTCGTCGGACTGCGATATATTCCATGTTGCAGGTCGCAATATAACCTCGCTGAATGATGTCGTAAAGCGTATTGCCGAGACGATATATCCCGACCCTGCATCGAACCAGATACAGAAGGGCGGCATCATAGCCGATGGCGTGGTTGCCGAGCTCGACGATCTGCGTCGTGTGGCACTGCACGGCAAAGAGGTGTTGCAGAAAATTCTGGAGCAGGAGAGCCAAATTACGGGTATTCCGTCGCTCAAAATCGGCTACAACAATGTCTTTGGCTACTATATCGAGGTGCGCAACACCCACAAGGAGCGAGTGCCGGAGGGTTGGGTGCGCAAGCAGACCTTGGCGGCTGCGGAGCGATATGTCACCGAGGAGCTGAAGGAGTATGAGTCGAAGATTTTGGGTGCCGAGGAGAAGATTTTGGCACTCGAGCAACAGATATATCAAGATTTGATAGCCTACCTTTCGGGCTATATCCGTGATATGCAGCGCAATGCGCAGCTTGTGGCCCGTATCGACTGCCTCTGCTCGATGGCCGAGCTTGCCGTGGAGCGCAAGTATGTGCGCCCTGTGCTGAACGACTCGACAACCATAAAACTCAAGGCTGCCCGCCACCCCGTTATCGAGGCGATGATGAAGGTGGGTGAGCAGTATGTTCCGAATGATCTGTTGCTCGACTCGGAGAGTCAGCAGATAATAATGCTTACAGGCCCGAATATGTCGGGTAAGTCGGCACTGTTGCGTCAGACGGCTCTCGTTGTGCTGATGGCGCAGATGGGCTCGTTTGTGCCGGCTGCAAAGGCGGAGATTGGTCTGGTGGATAAGATTTTTACCCGTGTGGGAGCTTCGGACAATATCTCGCAGGGCGAATCTACCTTTATGGTCGAGATGTTGGAGTCGGCAAGCATCCTGAATAATATCTCGGAGCGCAGTTTGGTGTTGCTCGATGAGATTGGCCGAGGCACAAGCACCTACGATGGTATCTCGATAGCGTGGGCTATGGTTGAGTACTTGCACAACCACCCTACGGCACACCCTCGCACACTCTTTGCCACGCACTACCACGAGCTGAACGATATGGAGCAGGTCTGCAACCGAGTCAAGAACTTCCATATCTCGGTCAAGGAGATTGACGGCACGGTGGTATTCTTGCGTAAGTTGGAGCGTGGCGGTACGGAACACTCGTTTGGTATCCATGTGGCGAGATTGGCGGGTATGCCTACAACCATTGTGGAGCGTGCTACGGCAATTCTCGGAGCGTTGGAGAAGGCGTATGGCAATAGCGATATGGTGCCGAAGGGCGATCTGCGCAAGCGTGGCAAGAAGATGTCGGCACAAGAGGTTGCCGAAGCTGCCGAGTCGGTACGCACGCCCGATGTGCAGTTGTCGATGTTCCAACTCGATGACCCCGTTCTGGTGCAGATTCGCGACCAAATCAAGGGGCTGGACATAAACTCCCTCACCCCATTGGAGGCGTTGAATAAGTTGAACGAAATCAAGAAGATAGCGGGAATTTAGACGACCCCCCCCCTCCTAAAAAAAAGTCCCAAAGGTCGGTAATGACCTTTGGGGCTTTTTGCATGGATAATCTTAATCGCTACTCCTTAACAAAATATGTCATAGATGCGCAAGGCTCGGCTATCTTTACATTATACAACTCCGGCTTAAACGAAGCATAGACAGAGAAACTCATATTTTTGATATACCCTGTTCCATAATCGCCATTTTCGTCTGTTGCACCCACTGTAGTGCCATCAAACTTATTTACATCTTGTACCGATATGGATAGTTCAGCCTCTTCGTTTGGCCAATCAAGCCAAATGCGACCACCACCATTCAACTCATACTTCCATGGGTCCCCGGTTTGATTACTATAATGGTAAAGATCGAAAAAACCACGAATAGTAAATGTTGTAAAGTCATAGTATATGCATCCATTCTCTGTATCAAGCGAATATCCCTTGTATGTAGCATCGTTATATATTGATAAATCCTTAAATATAGGGCCGATATATTGATAGTTATCAATGCTTAAAAAGAGTTCATTACTAGGTACTATTGCTTGTACTTTTTGGGTGAATGTCATATCGAAATACTCTTCGTTGCTCATAAATGTTCGCACTGTGCAATACTTATTATAATAGACACCATCACGCATATCCCATCCCTCTGAAACAGAAGGTGCAGTATATACATTATGAAAATCTACAATTTCCTGCTTTACAACATAAGCAGGCCATATACGCTTAGGAGTATTTCCACCTATTACAAGAGTAATAGTTTCCTCCCAGAAAGTTACTGTTTCGAGTTGTCCCTCTTCATCGAATGTATATGTAAAGTCCTCACGATAATCCCCCATATAAAGACTCTTTGGCAACTTTTTACAGTGCAAACCTCCGTTTTTATTCAATGCTGCCATAATCATAGACTTCTCGCCCAAAGACATATGGAGAAGAGGAAATAGCCAATCTACTCCGCCCCAAACATTGTCAATATCGGTATAATCCATCGTAAACGCCTCTCCATCTATGCAACCGCTTACAATATTGCCATCGCTCCAAGTAAAAGAGAAATCATCACCATCGTTGTCATCGCCATATTTAACCAATCGGCCATCTGCGCCGTACTCAAATTTGGTAGGTGAATCTACACCAAAAGTAAACGAAGCAAGTGAGCCATCGCTATTAAACTGTACGGAGCCGGGCTCTTTCTCTGTTTTTAGTAGAAGGTTGTGCGGTTGAGGGTCTGTGATGTACTCTATATATTGACCGAGCGATGAAGTTGTCGCTTGATTGCCACTATAAGTTATTGGATATGTAGTTCGAGAGCGCAACTCTCCGTCAAGTTCT
>SUZW01000025.1 GCA_015059685.1 Rikenellaceae bacterium
CCGCGAGCTCAATGGCTCTACGCACACTCTCGATGTCGATAGCCTCCTTGTCGCACTCTCCGCAAGTCCAGCGGGCAAGTTGGATTATCAGCGCAAAGCGAATGATGTATATCTCCAACTTGCAGTAGATGCCGAGCAGTGCTTCATTACTCTCTAAATCACACTTTCGGGCGTTCTCGTGCTGCCACGCATATAGTTCTTGCTTTGCTGCCTCACGAAAGGGGAGACGGTGCGACTGCAATTCACCCTGTTCATTAAACTCGCATTCCTGCTCAATGAGCCTACCGATAATGCGTTGCCACTCCTGTTCCATCTCTTCGGGTGTCTCTCTGTCGCTCCATCGGCTCTTCTGCACCGATTGCGGCATTACGAAAAGTATGCGGTCAATGAATCCGTTGTTCGCCCTCTCGCCTTTACCCAACTCTCCGAGTATCTTCTGCTGAATAGTCCCGACAACCGAGATATAGGGTCTCTTAATGAAGATTGAACTTTGCGAGCTCTTACGATCCGAGATTGTCGGCTTGGCGTTGAACACCGACAGCCAGAACTGCTCCTCCGAGCCGTTGTTGTAGCGGTTGAAGTTCTTAAACCACGCCGATAACTCGTCCGACCATAAGCACAGCCCACGAGGATTCTGTGCGTGGATAAGGCTTAACCCTTCGGGCGTGATGTCCGACACAAGAAAACGACTGCGCTTGGGAGGAATGGGGAACTCATCTTTGCAAGCCTCCAATCGCTCTTTCTTGGTCATCGACATCGTGCGTTCATACTCGGCATACTGCTCCTGATACTCCTTGTTGTGGCGGTAGTCGTGTTGGATAAATGGGTGAAACGCAAAACTCAAAGGGTGGCTTTTGTTCGCTCCCGGTCGTCCGATGAGTGCCATATATAGAATAGGACTCTCCACCCAACCACGCTTCACTTGTGCAAGATGCGAGTTACCGATGCTCACCGCCAATGCCGATAGCATAGCCGCTGCGATGTAGTCGATGGGATAGCCCTGCGAGGCGTGCAACTCGGTAATGATGCGCTGAATCTTGTGAGGAAAAACACTGATAGGAAACTCGCCACCTGATAGTTCAGCACCCATACGCATTGCCGCACCCATTATGCCCTCTGCTGTCAATTTACTGTTCATAGCCGAGTGCATTAGAGGTTAAAACCACCTTTTGGTCTGCGCTTTACGCCGAGGACAATCTCTGCCGCTTGCTCTTGGAGGTTGAGAGCCTGTAACGGCTTTCTCCCCGACTCAATCCATTGCAACAACTCATCTTCGTAGAAGTAGAGTTTCTTGCCACGCTTGTAGGCAGGGATAAGCCCCTTGCGTGCGAGTGTGTAGATAGTAGGTTTCGCCTTGCGTGTGATTTGGCACGCTTCATCTATCTCGACAATGCGATGCTTGTCGGTTGTGACCTGCGGTTGCAATGCCGCCACAATTTTGTGGATTCGCTCCACCTGTTCTGTCAGATAACCCACCGCCTGCGGCAGCTTATCAAAAGTAATTTCATTTGCCATATGCGAACTGTTTTTAATGTTTCGTTGGCAAAGGAAATCGGTGTTATAATGGTGAAATCACCCACCAAAATATAACTGCAAAATAACTTTCGGATGGTGGTTGGTGGTGGTAAGTGGTTTAGAAAATAGTCTAAAATACTACCTGCTTATGAAGAAATCTATTTGTTTAAGTGATTTTATCAAGGTGTGAATCTTGTTATGATTATATTTTTGTATCTTTGTAGCAGAATGTATTAAATAATTATTGTTTATGGTTGATAGACAAGTGGTAATTGAGTATTTGAATAATTTTAGAAGATTATTGAGTAAATACTTAAAAAGTGGAGTAGGAGTTCAAACGATATCATATCCTTTTGATAACGGTGTTATAATAGTAGTAGAATTAGGTTCTGGTATCGCGACTAAAGATGAAAATAGAACAAAATCAAACAATCTAAGAGATGCTCTATCTAGAACTAATTTATTCGAAGAGACTGACTTTGTTCCAGAAATTCCAGGAACTTCAATTTTGTTATCTATGAATAAGATTGTCATATTAAAAACAGTTGATTCAAAACAATGGTCTGAAGATTCCGCAAAAGAAGATGTAACTAATGTGATTAACGCTATAAGGAGCAAAGTGCAGAATAAATAATGGGGAAGAAAATAAAGATAAAAGATATAGAAGGCGAAGCAGAAGAGTTAACCAAGTTTTTTGCCGATTCCAATTGCAGTTTGGAAGATTATTTAAACCCGAACAAAAGTCCTAAGATTAAAGTTTCGGCGTTAATTGTTACAGTAGTAGTTTATGCGATTCTTGCTTGTGTGCTATTTTGTTTGCCAAAAGAACATATAATTATGACAAAGATTTTAACAATAATATGTTTTATGTTGGCGGGTGTCTCTGTAATTTTCACACATTTATATTGGAGAAATACAACAGCGACTATTATAGCAGGAGCCGTATTATTTTTGCTATATTTAGTGGCGATTGAAGTGATTTCTCCTGCAGAAGCGGGCTTAAATGTTAAAGACAAAATTGAAAATATTAGTTCGTAATGTTATCATCCAACTTAATCCTGCACTCCGATTCGGTGTGCGACATCTTGCGCTCGATGGTTGAGACTTCTATGTCGCGGAGAGCGTGAGTAAAGACATTCTTAATGAATGTGGCGGTGTGGATGCGCTTCTTGCCAAACGCTTTGCCGATGTTCCAGCCGAAGTGCATCAGGTCAATGCTTTTGAGTGCAGAATCAACCGATACGGGCGATACCTCGCGTGGGGTTTCGCCCAAATTATATTCGGTGATGTAGCCACACAAGCAGTCTAACTCCGCCTCGCTCATATAGGCAACCATCGTCTGCTTGGTATAGTCGAGTACACGCTCCAACTTTGCTTGTGATGCACGCTCCCGCTCGGCTATGGCGTTAGCGTTTATTAGTGAGCGTTAGAGGGCGTTAGTTACTTTCCGATGCAGAAGCGGCTGAATACATTTTTCAATATATCGTCGCTGGTGATGCGGCCCGTGATTTCGGCCAAGGCGGTTATGGCGCTGCGGATATCTTCGGCCAGCAGCTCCTCCGACACTCCCATATCGAGTGCCGAAACGGCCGCTACAAGGGCCGAATGTGCTCGGCTTAACGCCTCAAAGTGGCGCATATTCGACACCACAACCTCTCCACGATACAGCCCTTCGGTATCGACCGTATCTCGCAGAGCCTGGCGCAGCAAATCAACCCCATCACCATCTCGAGCCGAGATGTAAATCGCCCCCTCAACGCCTCTATCGTCAGTCGTATCCATCTTATTGACGACCAGCAACAAAGTCTGTCCATCGGAGAGCGCAGGCAGTGTCAGCTCCTCCTGCGAAGGTTCGCTCATATAGAGCACAATCTGCGCCTTACCGATAGCTCGCTCGGTGCGCTCGATACCCATCTTCTCGAGTCGGTCATCCGTGTCATGCAAGCCGGCCGTATCTATAAAGCGGAAGCGTATATCGTCTATCACAACGCTCTCCTCGACCGTATCGCGTGTCGTACCGGCAATATCCGACACCATAGCTCTATCCTCGCCCACAAGGCGGTTCAGCAGAGTACTCTTGCCCACATTTGGTCGCCCAACGATAGCCACAGCCACACCCTCTCGGATAGCGTTTCCTACACGGAACGACTCCATAAGTTTCGCAACCACGCCTTCGGTATGTTCCAACATCGAGCGCAGTCGCCCCCTATCGGCAAACTCCACATCCTCCTCCGAGAAGTCGAGTTCCAGCTCTAACAAGGTCGTAACATCGAGCAGCTCCCCACGCAGTGCCTCGAGTTGCTCGGAGTAGCCCCCTCGCATCTGTGTCGTTGCCAGGGCGTGTGCTGCACGAGAGTCCGAGGCTATAATATCGGCCACAGCCTCCGCCTGCGAGAGGTCTATGCGCCCTGCAGCCAAGGCTCGTTGCGAAAACTCGCCCGCCTCTGCCATTCGTGCGCCCTGCTCGCAGAGCAGTCGTATTATCTCCTGTGCAATATATCGTGAGCCATGAATAGATACCTCGACCGACTCCTCGCCCATATAGGAGTGTGGCGCACGGAACACCGCCACCACAACATCATCCACAACACGCTCTCCATCGCATATTGTGCCGTAGTGCAGCGTGTGTGACTTCGCCTCGACAAGTGGTCGTCGGCCACGAAAGATGCCGTTGCACAACGCCACCGACCCCTCACCACTCATACGAATTATGGCGATAGCTCCCCCAAGCGCTGTTGCCGGTGCAACTATAATGTCGCTACTTCTCATCACATTCGTGGTTTTGGTTTTTCGATACGGAGCTTCTGACCCGGGCGTATAACCGTAGATTTGAGCTTGTTCCACTTCATCAACTCCTTCACCGTAGTGCGGTTGCGTCGTGCAATAAGGCCGAGGTTATCACCCTTACGCACCGTGTAGATGTAGCCCACACCCTCGGCTCGTCGCTTCTCGAGGTTGGCCGGGTTGATATACTCCTTCAAATAGAGCGTATCTTTAGCATAAATCTCCCTCTCGGAGGCCACAAATTCGCTCGTATAACGCACAGGTAGGCGCAAGGCGTAGCTCTTCACGGTTGCAGGAACAATATCGAGCTTGTACTGCGGATTGAGCTCTCGCAGCGTCTCGAGTGGAATATTCAGTGTCGAAGCCACCTGTCCGAGGTGCATCACACGATGTATCATCACCGTATCTGTCGCCACCACTTCAGGTGTAGTGCGAGGCTCTATATTATGCTCCTTGTGGTAGGTGTAGGCGTATGCCGCAGCGATAAACTTCGGCACATATCCTCGTGTTTCACGAGGCAGAAAATCGTATATATCCCAATAGGTGCGGCACGCTTCGCCCGCACGCACCAAGGCTCGATTGACATTTCCCGGGCCACAATTGTAGGCAGCAATAGCCAAGCTCCAATCGCCATAGACCTTGTAGAGGTAGGCCAAGAAGCGGCACGCTGCACGGGTAGATTTCGCCACATCGCACCTCTCATCGACCAACGAGTTTATCTCCAAGCCGAGATTTTTGCCCGTAGCAGGCATAAACTGCCACAAGCCCACAGCTCCCATACGGGAGGTGGCGTAGATTGAGAGGTTGGACTCTATGATTGGCAGAAAGCGCAGCTCCATAGGCAGCCCCGCAGCAATAAGTTCCTCCTCGATTATCGGGAAGTAGTACTTCGAGAGCGCAAGCACATTTCGCAACGGGCTCCAACGGCCATTGAGATATTGGTTTATGTAGTTGCGCACGATGTAGTTGTAGGGAAGATGCACGGGCGAAACCATATCGAACAGTCGTCGCTTGTAGAGTGTATCCACGGCCACCGAGTCACCTTGTTCGGCCTCGTAGAGCTCAAAAAAGCGTTTTTCGCTCTGCTCCATAGCCATCTTGTTCCACTCCTCAACCAACGAATCTATCTCCTCGGGCGTATGCTTCAAGCGCAGAGTATCTATGCGTGGTGCAGGCTTCGGGGTTATACGCAAGGTATCTACCACCGTAACACGAACCGTATCATAGACCACCTTGACCTCGGTCGCTGGCTTACGCTCTCGACGCTTGGCCTCCGATACGGGCACAACAAGGAGCAGGGTTAGAAGTGAGAGTATAAAGTATCTAATCATATCGTCAGAATGTAAGGCCGAAGTTCATACCTATCGTAGCACTTGCACCTCCACTATACCCCGACATACGGTTGTAGGTGTAGCCAAAGGCCGGTGATATGCTCACGCTCAAATCTTTCGATATATCGTAATCTCGCAGGTGCGCATCGACATGTGCATCGACAATCTGCAAGATGTAGATACCTGCCGTAAGGATTATACAGAGGTCACGGTTTCGACGATAGCTGTTACGCAAATTCTTGAGGAACGATGCCGAATAACGGCCACCAAACTCATCTTGTGCTCCATTTGGATAGAGGTCGGGGTTGGCATCGAAATCGGCCTTCAGGCGATAGGCCTTCTTGAAACGCTGAAATCCTCGGTTGTTCCAATCTATACAATATACCATCGCTGCAAAACCTCCCACAACGATAGGCACACGCCAGTAGCTCTTGTTGTATATCTGACCTGCACCAGGGCATATCGTCGAGAGCGTTGTTGCCTTATTCACACGAGATACGCTGTTTGTCGAGTAGTTGATGGCGGCATCACCGATAAAGTAGAGATACGAAGCGATGGTCGTAAACATAAAGACCTGCTTCATCGTATTGTACTTTATCATATCGCGCTGCAGGGAGTTCAAGTACTCGGTACGCAGCAGGCTCTTGTCGGTTATGGCATCGAACTCGTTTTTCAGGGGCTTGTACTTGCTGTTGCTCCACAGACACAAGCCGAGCGAGGCTCCGACCGTACCATAGAGTATCGGCAACTTCCAATACTGCTTGTTGTATATCTGTCCATAACCCGGCAACACGGCTGCCGCATAGCAGACCTTACGCAGAGCCATCGAGTCACTCAAAAACGGCTTTCTGTTCTCCTTGCGCTCGAGTCTTTTGCGTTGCTTTGCTGTCAGAGAGTCGAGAGCAAGGCTATCTCGAGCCAACGAGTCGAGTTTCAGGGAGTCTGCGCCCAATGGCGCAAACAGACGCCTATGTATCGAGTCGGGGAGCTGATTACGCATCGGCTCCTTGAGTGTTGCCAACGAGTCGGGTGTAAGTTTTTTGAGCGTATCGACCAGCTTCGCAACACGAATTGAGTCACGACGAGCCAACTCCACGGAGTCGGGGTTGTAGGCCATACCGCTACGCACATAGGTCTTCACTCCACGCCTTTGGCGGAGGTAAGGGTTGTACTGCGCCGAGGCTGTTGCACACACAAAGAGCGCACAGAGCAGAAGCAATACTCCTCTACCCTTCACGATACGCCCAATATCTCCGACAACCCGTTTCACGCTATGTTACCTGTTCGATAATCTCTTGATAAACTTGTCTATATCCTTATCCGAGGCAAAGTCGATAATAATCTTTCCACCGCCATTCTTGCCACGCTTGATAGATATATCCTGCGAGAAGAGCTTTTCGAGATGCTCCACCAAGAGGCTGTACGACAGAGGGTACTCCTCGTCGCCACCCGCAGCGGTAACCTTCGCCCTCTTCTCCGATGCGAGGCGCACCAACTCTTCGAGTTGGCGTACCGAGAGATTATTCTTGACACACCTTTTGAGCAACGACAACTGCTTGGCACGGCTCTCCACCGCAACCAACGACTTGGCGTGCCCCATAGATATAACGCCACTCTTGATTGCAAATTGTATCTCCTCGGGTAAATTCAGCAGGCGGAGGTAGTTTGCCACCGTCGAACGCTTCTTGCCAAGTCGCTCGGCAAGAGCCTCCTGGGTCAAACCGCACTCCTCGACCAGACGCTGCATACCGAGCGATATCTCGATAGCATTGAGGTCCTCACGCTGGATATTCTCCACGAGGGCCATAGCGTGAAGTGTGGTATCATCGACCTCACGGATATATGCAGGCAGAACCTTCAACCCCGCCCTCTCGGCTGCACGCCAACGACGCTCACCGCTGATGATGATATACTTGTCGCCATCACGCTTCACGGTGATAGGCTGAATAAGTCCCAACTGCTTGATAGAGTCTGCAAGCTCCTCCAACGCCTCCTCGTCAAACTCGGTACGAGGCTGTGTAGGGTTTGGCACGATATCCGAGAGCGAAACCTCGACCATCTCCGACATCGGCTTTACTTTAGCCTCGATATTGCCACCGAAGATGGCATCTAATCCACGACCTAATCCCTTCTGTTTCATTATTTTGTACTCTTTTTACGATTTCTCTTCAAAAACTCTTTTGCAAGCAACAAGTAGTTTGTCGCACCACTTGCCGAAGCGTCGTAGAGCATTATCGGCTTACCGTGTGACGGAGCCTCACCCAAGCGAATATTACGCTGAATTACTGTATCGTATGCCAACGCTCCAAAGTGCTCACGCACCTCGGTTGCCACCTGATTGTTCAACCTGTTTCGCATATACATCGTGAGCAGGAAGCCCTCGATTTCGAGCGCAGGGTTCAAATTACCCTTGACAATCTTTATGGTGTTGAGCAACTTACTTAACCCCTCCAATGCGAGGTACTCGCACTGCACGGGTATCAGCACCGAGTCGGCAGCCGTAAGGATATTTACGGTTGTGTAGCCAAGCGATGGTGAGCAGTCTATAAAGATGTAGTCAAATCGCTCTCGCACGCTATCGATGATGCGCTTGACGATGTGGTGGCTATCCTCCATTGCGGGCAACTCGGTATCGGCAGCCACAAGGTTTATACTCGATGGGAGAACCCAGAGATTTTTCACATCCTCGCTACGGAGCATCACCTCCTCGGCCGCACGCTCACCCGTGATACACTCGTAGATACCCTCCGAGTTGATGTCGAAGCCCAGGCCCGAAGTGGCATTCGCCTGCGGATCGGCATCCACAAGCAGCACCTTCTTGCCCAACAGAGCTATCGAGGCTGCGAGGTTTATTGCGGTCGTGGTCTTACCTACTCCGCCCTTTTGATTTGCAAGTGCAACAACTTTGCCCATATATTATCTCTTCCTATATCTCCCTATTTGGGTATTATTACATAATAAATCGGGCAAAAGTAATAATTTTAATTGAATTTGCCTAACTATTGTTCGAGATTTCCACCAAAAATGCTTACCTTCGCACTCGAAACAGTGCTATAAGGGCTTGATGTTATGAGAAATCCGCTATATACCACACGCTTCCCCGCAATATTCGACATTGTGGCGATGGTGTTCATATTCTTCTTCGTGCAGATTATTCTCAACACCATACTCGGCTTATGCGGTTTGTCGGCTCCCGCCACCTCGGCAATAGATGCCGTAGATATCGAGCAATATATCTCCGAACAGATTGCTCTCGGAGAGTATATCGCCATCATCTACCCATTGTCGATGTTACTCGCCATCGGAGCCTTGTGGAGCTATGCACGACTGCGTGGCGGCAAGCGTGTCATCGCCATCAGACACTCCAAGTCGGGTCTTAACCCTAATGTCATACTTATGGGTGCGCTGTGGCTCCTCTCGTCGCAGATTATCCTCGAGCCCGTGGCGACCCTGCTGCCTCACAGCGAGGGCAATGGCCTTGGCCGAGGCCTCGCTGCCTGCTTCACAGCCGTCATCTCGGCACCTATACTCGAGGAGCTGCTCTGCCGAGGTCTTATATTCGAGACACTGCATAGACGCTGGGGCAATATCATCTCCATACTCATCTCGTCACTATTTTTCGGACTTATACACGCTGATGTAGCAACGGCTTTGGTCGCTATCATGGCGGGCATAATCTTCGGCATACTCTATGTTCGCACCTCGTCGCTCTATACGACCATCATCATCCACGCCATCAACAACGCTATGGCTATGGCGTTGATAGGCTTCGGTGTCGGAGATATGTCGTTTCACGATATTCTTGGCGGAGGCGCAGCGTATTGGATAGTGTACAGCATTGCGGTCGTAGTATTTGTCGGCAGCGCAATCGAGGCGTATTTCAAGGTATTCAAACCAAAACAAAAGGCTGTAAAGTAGATGAAAAAACGAGTTTTTCTCACAGGAGCAACAGGCGTAATGGGTTCGGCTGGTCTTGCCGAGCTCTTTGCCAAAAAGGATAAGTTTGATATTACGGTGCTTGTTCGAGATAGCAAGCGCAACCGCCAAAAGTTGGCAAAATATGGCGACGAAATTCGCATCGTCTGGGGCGATTTAATGAACTACGACGATGTTCTAAATGCGACATCGGGTGCAGACTATGTACTCCATGTCGGAGGTATGGTATCACCGAGTGCCGACTACAAACCAAAGAGCGTCTTGAGAGTCAATGTCACGGCCGCCGAGAATATCGTTAAAGCCGTTAAGGCTCAACCAAATAGCGACGATATAAAGGTTGTGTATATCGGCAGTGTAGCCCAAACAGGCGACCGTCGTGAGCCTCTACATTGGGGGCGCACGGGCGACCCGATTTTCCCTTCGATGTTCGACTACTACGCCATCTCGAAATGTCGTGCAGAGCGCATTTTTGCGGAGTCGGGCCTGAAGCATTGGGTGAGCCTCCGACAGTCGGGAATACTCTACCCTGCCATCCTCAAAAATATGGACCCGATAATGTTCCATGTGCCTATTCGAGGTGTCTTGGAGTGGGCCACCGTGGAGGACTCGGGACGACTCCTTGCAAATGTCTGCGGAGATGATGTTCCCGAGGAGTTTTGGTGCAAGTTCTACAATATCGGCAGTGGTGCAGAGTACCGCCTTACAAACTACGATTTCGAGTGCTATTTGTTGAACTCCATCAACTGCCCTGCACCCGAGAAGATATTTGATGTGAAGTGGTTTGCAACGCACAACTTCCACGGACAGTACTACTTCGACTCGGATAAGTTGGAGGAGTATCTGCATTTCCGTGCCAACACCCCTGTCGGGGAGTACTTTGCGCAGATGGCAAGCACACTTCCGTGGTTCTATTCGTTGGCGAAAATTGCCCCTGCGTGGCTGCTCAAACCCGTAATGCGATACATCGCAAGCGACAAAATTTTCGGCACTCTCGACTGGCTGAAAACCAACAACGAGGAGCGCATAAAGGCCTATTTCGGCTCTCGCAAGGAGCGTGAGGCTATTGGTTCGTGGGCAGAGATGAGCGATATCCACCTTGCGGGCGAGGAGGAGGCAGAACGCTTGTCGCACGGCTACGACGAGTCGAAACCTCTTGCCGAACTCGATATCGAGGATATGCACCAGGCTGCAGCGTTCCGTGGTGGCAAGTGCCTATCCGACAAGATGACGAAGGGCGACCTTTCGACGAAGTTGGAGTGGGAGTGCGCCTTTGGTCACCGCTTCGAGGCTTCGCCTGCGCTGATACTGCTCGGAGGCCATTGGTGCGAGAAGTGTATGCCGGCACCTTGGCATTTCGACGAGGAGGCCAAGCGCAATCCGTTCCTTGCGCAGGTATGGAACAAGATGCGCCCCGATGGCGATGGCGAACAAAGCTACGGCACCGCAACTCCGGAAGACTACAAATAATTGACAATTGAAAATTTGGCTTTTAGCCATTGGCCATTAGCCATTAGCTAAATTGACAATTACTTTTAGCGCACCCCTAACGACTCTAACGCCTCTAACGCCCCTAATAAACCTGCGCCCCGACACCCTCAAGAGTTCCCTATTCCCACCCACTTTTACAATAAAATTGTAATTCTATCGTTTTATTTCGTGAAATTTACTACCTTTGCAGGTTGTATGCGTAGATTTTCCGAAATAGCGATTGTGGTTTTGCTCCTTGCGTGTGCGGGGGCGTGTGGCTCGTGGTCGGGTTTTAGAGCCGACGATGAGTTGGTTGCCCGTGTCGGTACAAGCTACCTCTATCGCTCCGAATTGGCGGCCTCGATGCCAAGCGGCATTGCAGCCAAAGATAGTGTCGGATATGCGCAAGCACTTATAGATAAGTGGATTATCGGTCAGCTCAAGCAGCAGGAGGCCGAGAAGCTCTTTTCGCAGTCGGAGGCCGATATCGACCGTCTGGTCGAGGAGTATCGTCGTTCGTTGCTGATGCACAAACTCGACCAACACTACCTCGAGGCGGAGTCTTACCCCGAGATTACCGATAAGGATATCGCCTCGTACTACAACTCTCACAAGGGCGACTTCCGCATCTCGCAACCTATGGTCAAGGGCGAGATATTCACTATCGCAAGCGACTATCGTCGTCGTGAGCAGCTGCTCAAGCTCCACAACTCGAAGCGAGAGAAGGAGCGTGAGGACTTTGTGGAGATATGTCGCAAAAACAACTTCACGCTACTCCAATTCACCGAATGGGTACCCTTTGCCGACTACATCACAAACCTCCCTCTGTTGCGTACATCACGCCACAACGAGATGCTCGAGAGTCGCAAGTTGCACCAGATACTCTACGACAAGACATACTACTACTATCGCATAACCGATGTGCTGAAGAGTGGCGACACGATGCCTCTCGATATGGCCAAGGAGTATATTCGACAGATACTTATAAACCGCCATCGTGCCGATGTTGTGCATCGCCACGAGAAGCAGATACTCAATAGTGCGATGTCGTCGGGACACGCAAAAATCTATAATCAAACAGACAACGGAAAACGGGAAACGGAAAACTAGGATGAAAAAGAGACTCTCTATATTTATCTGCGTATTTGTAGTCGTATCGGCAGTGGTTGCCGAGAAGCGTTTTGTGATGCTCGACAAGGTTGTTGCCGTGGTGGGCAACTCGTCGGTGAGCTACTCCGATATGAAGCAGTACGCCAACCAGATTATCGAGCAACGCCGTGCGCAGGGCTACACCTCCGACCGTGACCCGCACTACGAGGCACTCGAGAACCTGATGATGCAGAAGTTGCTCTACAACCAGGCACTGCTCGACTCACTCGAGATTAACCAGTCGGATGTGGTGCAGCGTGTCGAGCAGCAGGTGCAGTCGATGGTCGATGAAGCGGGCTCGATAACCGCACTCGAGAAGCGTTCCCACATGGCCATATACCATATTCGTGACCTTCTGCGTCGTCAGTTGGAGGAGCAGTCCTATGCCCAGACCATGCAACAGAGCGTGACGAGCAAGACCAAGATTGTGCCGGGTGAGGTGGAGCGTTTCTACGCCAAGCTCGACAAGGATAGCCTTCCGGTTATTGCCGAGCAGTATATGTACGCACACATCACGATGTTCCCGAAGAATATGAAGGAGGCGAAGTTGCGTACAAGGGAGCGACTTTTGGAGATGCGTGAGCGTATCGTCACGGGCAAGACACGCTTCGCTACGCTGGCCCGTATGTACTCGGTCGATGGCTCGGCCATACATGGTGGCGAGTTGGAGCCTGCGCCATTGGCGGGTTTCGTGAAGCCCTTTGCCGATGCGTTGTCGGAGTTGAAGCCAGGACAGGTATCGGAGGTTGTGGAGTCGGAGTTCGGCTTCCACCTTATCCAGCTTATTGACCGCAAAGGACAGCTCTACCACTGCCGTCACATCCTGCTCCGTCCGACCTACACCATCGAGGAGATTGTGGCTCCGATGCGAGATTTGGACAGCATCGTAAATCTCATAAAGAAGGACTCCCTATCGTTTGAGGAGGCAGCCAAGAGGCACTCCGACGATAAACACTCGAAGATGAATGGCGGTATCGTCACAAACCACGACCTCCTGGAGCGATACTCGGCATTCGATGCCAAGCTCACGGCCACGAAGTTCCTTCGTGAGGACTTTGGTGCTATGGGTGGCAAGAGCATCGACGACTACAACGCTATAAGCCGTATGCGTGAGGGCGAGATTTCGCAACCATATCGCTCGACCGATATGATGGGTAACGAGTTGGTCAAGGTTGTGAAGTTGCTGAAGGTTATACCTCCGCACAACGCCTCACTCGAGGAGGACTACCTCCGCCTGAAGGAGATGGCTTTAGCCGAGAAGCAGGAGCGAGAGTTTAAGGCGTGGTTGGACAAGAAGATAGCTTCGATGTATATCTACATCGCTCCGGAGTTCCGCAAGGGTGACTTTGCAAACAAAAACTGGGTTAAATACGCCAAGAAATGATGAAGCGTAGGGTTGTAGCTATAGCCGTAACACTTGTTGCAATAGCAAGTTTGGTCTTTGCCGGAAGCAATGGCCTCCCTACCCTATCCCCTCAACCCGAGGAGCAAGAGACCCGACCATCGTTGTCGGCCAAGAAAAGCCCCGACCGCAAGCGTGACTATGTCGATATGAAGTCTGACGAGGGTTGGCAGATGACTCACAACGGCCAGAAGATTATGGTCGTAGTGGGTAACTTCGCAGCCCACCACAACGGCACAGTCATCACAGCCGATAGTGCCGTGCGCTACTCCGAGCGTCATATCGAGTGCTTCGGCAATGTGCTGATAAACAAGGGTACGACATATATCTATGGCGACCGTGCCGAGTATGATGGCGACACAAACGAGGCAAAGGTCTTCTCCAATATCGTGAAGGTTGTCGATGGCTCGGCTACGCTCCTGACCTACAACTTCACATTCAACACCAAGACCAATATCGGCCACTACACGGGTGGCGGTGTCTTGACAAGCAACGACAACATCCTCGAGTCCGACCGAGGCTATGTATATTCAGACCTTCACCAAATCATCTGCGTAGATCGGGTTCAGATGCAGAACAACGACTACGATATGATGGGAGACTCGGTGGTCTATAACACCGAAACCGACTTCGCCGAGTTCTTCACGCACACCAACATCTGGAACAAGGGCGAGAGCAAGAGTACCGACGAGCAGGAGTACCTCTACACCGACCGAGGCTCATTCGACAAGGCCAAGCAGCTCTATAAACTGACACTCAACGGCTATGTGCTGACCAAGGAGCAGGAGATGTTGAGTGACTCGGTGGACTACTATCGTGATAGCAACTATATCCTATTGCGCAACAATATCCAGATAGACGACACCTCGCAGAAGATGATAATCTTTGCCGATTGGGGCGAATATTGGAAGGAGCCGGGCAATATCTTTGCTACGAAGGAGCCAGCCATCGTCACCTACGACCTCTCGCAGAGCGACTCGGTCTTTGTGCGCTCGGATTCAATGTATATCTACACCCGCTACCCTATTCGTGAGAAGATTGAGAAGGCTCGTCAAGACTCTTTGGCTATGGTGGCCAAGCAGCTGCAAGACTCGTTAGAACTAGCTGCACAGCTTGCTGCACAACCACAAGAGGCCCCAACTGCAGAGAACAAGAAGGAGAGTAAAAAGGAAAGCAAGAGAGAGGAGCGCAAGGAGGAGAAGCAACACAAGGATAAGCATAAGGAGAACAAGGTTGATAGACAACCAACCAACGATGCAACACCTGCTACTGCACCTGCTACCGCACCAGCTACAACAACCACCCCTGCGCCTATCGTCGAGAGTAACAACACCCCGACAAAGGCGACTCAACAAGACTCCGTTGCGGTTGCAGCTACGGCCGACACGGTTGTTGTAGATACAGCCACGATGTCGAAGCGTGAGCGTGAGCGATACCTCCGTGCCGAGGCAGCCAAGGCAAACAGAGCCGTCAAGGAGGCTCTGCAACAGCGGGAGGCCGAGCGCAAGGCGATGCTCAAGGAGCGCAACACACTGCGCCTCAGGCTCCTTGGCGAGGCACGAGTGCGTGATGCCGAGCGCAAACGCAAAGAGAAGGAGCGCAGAGATAGTCTGCGGGAGGTGGCAAAACTCGCCAAAGACTCGGTTGCTGTGGATAGCGTCAAGATTGACACCCTCAAAAAAGATAGTATCAAGCGAGATAGCCTGAAGGTGGATAGTCTGAAAATAGACTCTCTCAAGCGTGACACGCTCAAGATTGACACCTTGCGCCAAGATAGCGTCAAGGTAGGCAGGTTCGACACGATGACCGCCAAGCAGGTCAAGGCCCACTTCAAGGCTATAGCCGACCGTGAAAAGGACTCGATAAACCGCATCAAGCAGGACTCGTTGGATGCTAAACTCGACCGTATTGCCGATGCACGACAGGCGAAGCGAACAGCGATATATAAGCGTTGGGAGCGTCGTGACTCGATATATCGTGCCAAAGCCGAGGCTCGAGCCTACGAGCAGTTGAAACGCCGTATCGCAAGGCGTGAGAAGCGAGGCATCTTTGTCGCCATGGCCGACTCGAGCGTACTGCGACAGATTGACTCACTGCTGGGTGCCGACATACCTGCACTCGACGAGGAGGCACGCCACCAGCTCGACTCACTGATAGAGATATACTTCCCGAAGGAGATACCTTCGCCATCGAAGATACTTGCGGCCGACTCGATGAATATCGACTCGTTCTATCGTGATATCCGAGCATTCAGCCATGTGAAGATGTATCGCAGTGATGCGCAGTCCATCTGCGACTCGCTCACGATGACCACACTCGACACGATAATACACCTATATAAATCACCTGTATTGTGGAATGGTCCTAACCAGATATCCTCGGAGATTATGCACCTCACAACTCGGGATAGCCGACTCACGAAGGCTCAATTCGAGGGTAAACCGATGACCATAGCGCAGATAGACACGGCACACTACAACCAGGTTACGGGCAAGGAGATGACCTCGCTGTTCGAGAACAACGAGATATACCGCAACGATGTAAATGGCAATGTGCAGACCATCTACTATATGCAAGAGGATAACTCGCCCGATATTACGATGATGGCATATATCGAGGCGGGCGATATGACCTCGTATATCAAGAATAAGCAGATTGTAGGTATCACCTATCGAGGTAACCCGACCTACACCTTCTACCCTATGGACAAGATACCTGATACGCAACCGACACGCCTGCAGGGCTTTAAGTGGGAGGCAAATCGTCGCCCTACCCGAGATAGTCTCTTTATGCGTGTTCGTCGTCCTTCGCAGCGTAGCGAGAAGATGTCGCTGCGTCGCCCACTCTTCCCGATAAATGCGTTGATGCAGCAACGCCGAGACGACTACCTGCGTCGTGGCGAGTGGCGTGACCGCACCGACACCCTCACAGTCGAGACTATCGAGTGGCTCGAGGCCATACGCTCGGAGTATTAAAAACGATAACTATACAAAAGAACGAGGGTGCCGAATTTCGACACCCTCTTTTTGTGCAAGAATTGTATAACAAGAGCTATTTTGAAGCTGCTCGCAGTTCGTAAAAGCGGAGTTTACTTGGTGTAAATGAGCATTTTACGGACAAGGCAGATGCCGAAAGAGCCTTGTTAGACACATTCTTGGAACTACTCTGCCTTTGGAGCAGCCATACGACGCTCCTTGATACGAGCCTTCTTACCGGTAAGCTCACGGAAGTAGTAGATACGCGCACGGCGTACAACACCATACTTGTTAACCTCGATCTTGTCGATGTGTGGCGAGTAGAGAGGGAAGATACGCTCAACGCCTACACCGTTCGAAACCTTACGGATAGTAAACATCTTGGTCTTGCCTGTACCCTTGATCTGGATAACCACGCCACGGAAGCTCTGCAAACGCTCCTTGCTTCCCTCGACGATACGATAAGTAACGGTGATTGTATCACCAGCCTTGAACTGAGGAATGTCGGCATCACTCTTTGCCCACATCTGCTCGTTCACAAGTTTAATCAACGAATCCTTGTTCATTGTTGCAACAAAATTAAATAGTTTCCGTTCAACATTATCGCTGCAATCTCGCTACCATAGTTGGACACTGCCACCTAATCCCGCCTCCCTAATCAGAGCCTTTAGACCCCAATTAACAAGACCCCTGCTCAACTGCCCATTATAAGAGGTTGATACGCAGGCGCAAAGGTACAAAAAAAAGTTAAAACTAAAAACAAAACAAGAAAAGTTTTTTTGGTTGTGGGAACTCTTAAAGTTATCGAGGCGCAGGTGTAATGGCATTGAATGGCAAGCGTTCGCTAACGCTCACTGAATGGCAATCGCTCCCGTTGGTCGCTGAATGGCAAGCGCTTAGGCTTTTTGTCGCTACTTTCAGCGCACCCCTAACGACCCTAACGCCTCTAACGCCCCTAATCCTCCTTGCGCCATCTCTCGTCTCTCGTCTAAAGAATTGTCAATTGTCAATTTATTTTTTTGTGGTGCATTGCAAAGCAAAAGAAAGACCTTCGGGATAGTACAAGTAGTACAGCCCGAAGGTCTTTACTTTTTCACGACCTCGCAATACACAAAAAATCAGAGGTGATTGAGCTATTTTTGAGACAAACAAGAAGCGGAGTCCGCAGCATACTTGGCGTATGTGAGGAACTCCGCTATCGATGAGCGGCTCAAAAAGAGCCAATCAGAATGATTTTTTACTCGGAGAGAATCTCCAAGAGTTTAATCGCTGCATCAGGAATCTTGGTACCAGGACCGAAGATAGCTGCTGCACCATCCTTGTAGAGCTGCTCGTAATCCTGTGCAGGGATAACGCCACCCACCACTACGATGATATCCTCACGACCAAGCTTTGCAAGCTCCTCGATAATCTGCGGAACGAGGGTAAGGTGTCCTGCTGCGAGTGACGATACACCCACTGCGTGAACATCGTTCTCTACGGCCTGCTTTGCAGCCTCGGCAGGAGTCTGGAACAAAGGACCCATATCCACATCGAAGCCGATATCGGCATAACCTGTTGCTACAACCTTGGCACCACGGTCGTGACCGTCCTGACCAAGTTTCGCAATCATAATACGAGGCTGACGACCCTCCTTCTTTGCGAAGTCAGCGCACATCTGCTTTGCCTTCTCGAAATTACCATCTTTCTTCATAGCCGAACTATAAACTCCTGAAATTGAACGAATAACAGCCGAGTAGCGACCTACCTCAACCTCGCAAGCATACGAAATCTCACCGAGGGTAGCGCGTACCTTTGCAGCCTCAACTGCGAGTTCGAGCAAGTTGCCCTTGCCTGTCTTCACGCACTCTGTAATTGCTGCCAAAGCCTTATCTACGGCTGCCTGATCGCGGTTAGCCTTCAACTCGTTAAGGCGCTTAATCTGGCTCTCACGAACTGCGGTGTTATCCACTGCAAGGATATCGATTGGAGCCTCCTTTGCAAGGCGGTACTCGTTCAAACCGATAATCTTCTGCTCGCCCGAGTCGATACGAGCCTGAGTACGAGCAGCAGCCTCCTCGATACGCATCTTAGGCACACCTGTCTCGATAGCCTTTGCCATACCGCCGAGCGACTCAACCTCCTCAATCAAAGCCCAAGCCTTGTGAGCAATCTCGTTGGTGAGGCTCTCAACATAGTACGAACCTGCCCAAGGGTCCACTGTACGGCAAACATTGGTCTCCTCCTGGATGTAAATCTGGGTGTTACGAGCAATACGAGCCGAGAAGTCGGTTGGGAGGGCGATAGCCTCGTCAAGAGCATTGGTGTGGAGCGACTGGGTATGACCAAGTGCTGCACCCATAGCCTCGATAGCTGTA
>SUZW01000007.1 GCA_015059685.1 Rikenellaceae bacterium
TATTGTCGTTGTTTTGCGGAGGTTGTTGTTGCTCGGTGCTGTTTGTATTGTCTGAATCTGTTGAGTTTGAACATGCAATGCCGATACAAAAAAGTGTAACGATAAGAAGTGTAAATTGTTTCATAGGCAAATCTTGTTTTATGGTTTCTGCCCCATAAATTTAGAAATAATTTTTCATAGTTGCAAAGTTGCGCTAAGAAAATAGTGGTTATTAGCGGTGGTTAGGGGTGGTTAAGGGGAGTTAGAGTGGCGCAACTCTAACGGCCTCTAAATACCTCTAACAACCTTTAACAACCTCTAATGAAATTGCGCCGCAAAAAAGCCAATGGCTAATGGCTAATGGCTAACAAAGCTGGGTATCGTTTTCGATACCCGATTTTATATTGCGGTCTTTTTGGCTTGTTTGAGGACAAAAAAATCCGCCTTTCGGGGCGGATTTTTATTTATACAACTCTTTCCGATTATGGTATAAGGTTGATAGTGTAGGTCTGGGTGTGTTCGCCACACTTGTAGGTCAGCGTTACCGCTGCAAGGTCGGTAGTGTTCAGGCGCTCAATCTCCCACGATTCGCCGTCTGCGCTCTTTGTCACCTTAACCTTGCTTGGGTCGCTCGAAGTAAGAGTGTATTCTGATGTCGGAATATAATACTCTTTGTAGTATCGAGGCAATGCATTTTCACTTCCAGAAGAACGATAATATGCAATAAATGCCAACTTATTAGATTCTTTGTTATCCCAATTCCACTTGTAATCAAAATCTTCACTCAATGAGTATAGACCATCGTAGTTTATGGCATTTCCAGAGTAACGAAGCAACCACGCAAAAGTTTGGAAATAGACATTTGCCCTTGCAAATACTGTGCTTCCATTACCATAAAACGCACGAACATCAACGCCTCTGATTCTCGATGTTGGGCTTGGCCAAGTGTAGGTCAATGTCGCCTTATCATCTGTTACATTATATTTCAAGCCATCGGGGTTTGAAGAAGAATTTGGGTCGTTCCATATCCAAGTAAGTTCCTTTAACGATACTCCCTCCGGGGTGACCTTCGCCTTCAAATCGACCTCCTTACCCCACCAAGTATAGATTTCTTGGTCTGTTTTGCCGTCGAATGTTACAGAGGTTGGAGCAACTATGTCCTCTTTAACAGTAATAGTACATTCGCGTTCGAAGCCACCTTCGTCGCTTACCGCTTTAATCGTGCAAGTACCAGGCTTCAAGCCTTTAATGGTATAATCGTCAGCCTGAGGTGCATCTGTATTGGGTCCTTTGTATTTGATAGATAAGACTTCTGGGTTGCTTAAAGTGATAGTAACATTTCGGTTTGTTGCATCGAGAGGCATAACCAATACGGTGATAAAATCCTCTTCTCCTTCTAGGATTTCAAAAGGATAATTTATGCCAACCTTCTCTACCGGCACCTTCTCGGTTACAACCTTTACGGGAATTGTTGCGGTATGACCGCCATCTGCAGTGGTTGCAGTAAGGGTGGTTTCGCCTACGGCTACGCCCGTTACTACTCCATTGGCAACGGTGGCTACTGCGGTGTCGGCAATGCTCCACTCAACTGCCTTGTTGGTTGCCTTTTCTGGAGCAATGATAGCCTTTACGGTTGCACTCTCGCCAATCTCCAAGCCCACCATTGTCTTATCCAGCGATACGCCCGTAACAGCAACAGGTGCAGATGGGGTGGGTTCTTCGGTGTTCTTCTTGCAAGCAGTGAAGCACAATGCCACTGCTGCCAATACTAAAAGTAAATAGTTTTTCATAATAGTTAAATATTTGGGATTAAACATCTATTGAGCGATACGACAAAAAACAGCAAGGCAGGAGATGCTCTCGGATACCCTCCTGTCTGCAATTTGTAACTATTTGATTTACAACGCTATACCCCCCCCCTAAAAGAGGCTGTCGAAGCCAACAACGGCAAAGATATGTTGGTGAGGTTACGCATAATATATCATCTTATCTATCACAAATATAGGAAATCCTTTCGGAAATTGCAAATAAATGGAGAGTTTTTTGAGTCGGCAGAAAGAAATGGCATTCGCTCACGATGTTCGCTGAATGGCAACGAATGGCATTCGCTCGTTTCACTCGCTTAATGGCAAGCCGACAAAATTGTTATTCTATGCTATTCAGCACTCTGCAAGAGTGCGCATGCCATTCAGGGCGCAAGCCCGAATGTCATTTAATGCCATAAAACTCAAAGTTTTCCGTTTTCCGCTTTCCGTTTTCCGTTTTTATGTTTATCTTTGTGCCCGAAATATGTGAAAACGAAAATTCAAACAAATAACATATAAAACACTATGAACATTACAAAGGTAGAGAAAGAACAGGGTGCAGCATTGCTTCGCATCGTTGTTGAGGAGGCAGATTATGCAGCCGAGGTAGAGAAGATGCTTCGCGACTACAAGCGCAAGGCTAACATTCCGGGATTCCGTCAGGGTATGGTCCCTATGGGCGTTATCAAGAAGATGTACGGCAAGGGCGTAGTTGCAGAGCAGGCTTATCGCAAGGCTTCAAACGCTGCATTCGAGTATTTGCAGAAGGAGAAGATTGACTATATCGGCGATGTAATTCCTGCCGAGGAGCAGGGCGACTTCGACTTCGACAACAACACAACTCACGAGTTCGTATTCGAGTATGGTGTAGCTCCAAAGTACGATGTAGCACTCACCGCAAAGGATAAGATTACCTACCACAAAATCAAGATCGACAAGAAGATGCACGCATCGTTCCTCGACAACTACCTCCGCCGCTACGGCTCGTTGAAGGATGTAGATAAGGTGAAGAAGGACGAGGCATTGAATGTAACTCTCGACAATGGCGATTTGCGTATCGAGGAGGCTTATGTAGGTCTTATCTCGATGTCTGACGAGGAGCGCAAGCCATTTATCGGCAAGAAGGTCGGCTACAAGACCGAAGTTAATATCAACGAGTTGTACAAGACTCCGTCGCAGCGTGCTGCAATTCTCCAAGTTAAGGAGGATGAGTTGGAGGGTATCAACCCTAACTTCTCGTTGGAGATTACCAAGATTCGCCAGTTTGCAAACCCAGAGCTCAACGAGGAGTTCTTCAAGATGGCATTCCCAGAGGGCAATGTTACAAACGAGGAGCAGCTCAACGCATTTATCGACACTCAAATCGAGGCAGAGTTGAAGCGTGAGAGCGACTATATGTTCACCTTCGCAGTGCGTGACTTCCTCGTGCAGAAGGCTAACCTTGCAATGCCTGTTGAGTTCTTGAAGCGTTGGTTGTACACCATCAACGAGGGCAAGTTCACAATGGAGGATATCGAGAAGGATTTTGATGCGTTCCTCAAGATGTTCACTTGGAACTATATCCAGCGTCGTGTAATCGAGGCTGAGAAGATTTCGGTTTCGGCTGACGAGGCAAAGGCAGAGGCAAAGAATTTGGCTGCTGCGCAGTTCGCACAGTACGGTATGCCTAACGCTCCGGAGGATATGCTCGAGAACTTTGCAAAGAATATTCTCGACAACAAGGAGCAGAACCAGAAGGTTTACGAGAAGTTGTACGAGCAGAAGGTTGTAGAGTCTGTACGCTCGAAGGTTAAGGTTACCGAGAAGGGTGTTACTGCCGAGGAGTTTGCGGAGCTTGCAAAGGCATTGTAATAAAAGCCTGATTTAAGGTAATAAAAACGAAAACTCTGCAAGTTGGCGCAAGACTTGCAGAGTTTTTAATCTTTGAGAAACAAATAAAGGCTAATGGCCAATGGCCAATAGCTAATGGCTATAAAACTATGAACGAATTTGAAAAGTTTGCCCACGGGCATTGTGGTATCTCGTCGCTACGCTTGCACGACTATAAGGCGATGCAGGCATCGTACATAAACCCGATGATACTGGAGGAGCGTCAGCTCAATGTTACACAGCTCGATGTCTTCAGCCGCCTGATGATGGAGCGCATCCTCTTTCTCGGTGCACCGATAAATGACGATGTTGCAAATATCATTCAGGCGCAGTTGCTCTTCTTGGAGTCGGCAGACCCGATGAAGGATATCCAGATATATGTAAACTCTCCGGGCGGAAGTGTCTCGGCAGGTTTGGGTATCTACGATACGATGCAACTCGTGAATTGCGATGTCGCAACCATCTGTACGGGTATGGCGGCCTCGATGGGTGCTGTGCTTCTCACGGCAGGTGCTGCTGGTAAGCGTCAGGCGTTGCCACACTCCCGCATTATGATACATCAGCCACTCGGAGGTGTGCAGGGTCAGGCTTCGGATATCGAGATTACGGCTCGTGAGATTGCTCGCACAAAGCGTGAGTTGTACGAGATATTATCGCTCCACTCGGGCAAGAGCATTGCCGAGATAGAGCGTGATGCCGACCGTGACTATTGGCTCTCGGCCGAGGAGGCAAAGGAGTATGGTCTGATAGACTCTATTCTTACAAAACACACGAAGTAGTTATGGCGCAGAAGGGTGGAAATAAGGGCGGACAACGCCGTGAAGATTGTTGCTCGTTTTGTGGTCGTCGTCGCAACGAGGTCGATATTTTGTTTCAAGGTGTCGATGGTGCGAATATCTGCGGTAGCTGTATCGAGGTGGGCCACAAGTCGCTCTCGGAGGTAGGCTTGTCGGTGGCGACAGCGAAGGCGAAGCAGGGCGGAGTGTCGATGAACGATGTTCCGAAGCCAAAGGAGATAAAGGAGTTTTTGGACAACTATGTCATCGGGCAAGATGAGGCCAAACGCTCTATTGCCGTAGCGGTTTACAACCACTACAAGCGACTCTCGGTGGCGCAGGGCGAGCAGGATATCGAGCTCGACAAGTCGAATATCGTCTTGGTGGGACCTACGGGCACGGGCAAGACCCTGATTGCTCGCAGTATCGCACGACTGCTGAAGGTGCCATTCACGATTGTCGATGCCACGGTATTGACGCAGGCAGGTTATGTGGGCGAGGATGTCGAGAGTATCCTCTCTCGCCTGTTACAGGCTGCCGATTACGACACGAAGGCGGCCGAGCGAGGCATTGTCTTTATCGACGAGATAGATAAGATTGCCCGCAAGGGCGACAACCCGAGCATCACTCGTGATGTGTCGGGTGAGGGTGTGCAGCAGGCTCTCTTGAAAATTTTGGAGGGCACGGTGGTGAATGTTCCGCCACAGGGTGGTCGCAAGCACCCCGAGCAGGCCTTTGTGCAGGTTGATACCAAAAATATTCTCTTTATCTGCGGTGGTGCATTCGATGGTATCGAGAAGCGTATCGCACAGCGACTCAATACCCGAGCAATGGGCTACGGCAGGGTAGATACCGAGAGTATCGACCGAGATAATCTGTTGAAGTATGTTCAGCCGCAGGATATTCGCTCGTTCGGTCTTATCCCGGAGTTGGTTGGCCGTATCCCGGTGCTTACGCACCTCGAGCCACTCTCGAGGGAGGCTCTGCGCTCAATCTTGACCGAGCCGAAGAACGCTATCGTAAGCCAATATAAGGCGATGCTCAAGATGGATGGTGTGGAGTTGGAGTTTGCGGATGAGGCGTTGGACTATATTGTGGACAAGGCCATAGAGTTCAAACTCGGAGCACGAGGCTTGCGCTCGATTTGCGAGGCGGTGATGAAGGAGTTGATGTACGAGGCACCATCGTCGAACGAGGGGCATATCGTCATCACACGAGATTATGCTGCCGAGCGTATTAACCGTGCGCCTGTATCGCAGTTGAATAGGGCTGTTTAGTCGGCAAGTAGCATAAAATGAAAAAAAGAGTCTTCGAAAATTTTGAAGGCTCTTTTTTAATTGTTATATTTGCAGTAAGTTAGTGAAATTTTTGAAATAAACTATATAAACTACTATGAACACAGATTTGAAGTTGAAGAGGGCGGCCGATAATATTCGTATTTTGGCAGCCTCGATGGTTGAGAAGGCGAAGTCGGGACACCCCGGTGGAGCAATGGGTGGAGCAGACTTTGTGAGTGTATTGTTTGCGGAGTTTTTGCGCTACGACCCCGATAATATGTTGTATCCGCATCGTGATAGATTTTTCCTCGATCCGGGACATATGTCACCGATGCTCTACTCGGTGCTCACCTTGGCGGGTCACTACTCGTTGGAAGATTTGCAACATTTCCGTCAGTGGGGTAGTGTGACACCGGGTCACCCCGAGGTCGATTTCTTGCGAGGTGTGGAGAACACTTCGGGCCCACTCGGACAGGGTCACGCCATGGGTCTCGGTGCTGCTATAGCAGAGCGCTTCTTGGCGGCTCGTTTTGGCGAGTGGACTGCGCATAAGACCTATATTTATATATCCGATGGTGCTGTGCAGGAGGAGGTGTCGCAGGGCGTAGGTCGCATTGCGGGTAACCTCGGACTCTCGAACATCATCATGTACTACGACTCGAATAATGTGCAGCTCTCGACCAAGGTCGATGAGGTTGACGAGGAGGATATCCCTGCAAAGTATCGTGCATGGGGCTGGCAGGTCTTGGAGATTGACGGCCACGATATTGCTCAAATTCGTGAGGCTCTTGTCAAGGCGAATGCTTCGACCGAGAAGCCTACACTTATCGTTGGCCACACCGTTATGGGCAAGGGCCTCGTTACGGCCGAAGGTGAGTCGTTCGAGGATAAGGTATCGACACACGGACAGCCTGTGTCGGCTGCGGGAGCATCGTTGGAGGCTACAATTCGCAACCTCGGCGGTAACCCCGAGGAGCCATTCAAGATATTCTCGGATGTAGCGGACCTGTTTGAGGGTCGTGCCAATGCGTTGCGTCAGGAGATGGAGAAGCGTAAAGCTGTCGAGGCGGAGTGGCGCAAGGAGAACCCTGTGCTTGCCCGCAAGATGGATGGCTTTTTCGCAGGTAAGTTGCCTGAGATTGACTACCGCACTATAGGTGTGAAGGCCGGCTCGGCAACTCGTGCTGCATCTTCGACCGTGTTGGGCGTGTATGGCGAGCAGGTTGAGAATATGATTGTCGCTTCGGCCGACTTGAGCAACTCGGATAAGACCGACGGCTTCTTGAAGAAGACACACGCCTTCAAGCGTGGCGACTTTACGGGTCAATTCTTCCAGGCGGGTGTGTCGGAGTTTACGATGGCCTGCGTGATGAATGGTATGGCCTTGCACGGAGGTGTTATCCCGGCGTGTGGTACATTCTTCGTATTCTCGGACTATATGAAGCCTGTGGTGCGTTTGTCGGCACTTATGGGTCTGCATGTGATATTTATCTGGACACACGACTCGTTCCGTGTAGGCGAGGATGGCCCTACACACCAGCCTATCGAGCAGGAGGCACAGATACGCCTTATGGAGCATCTCCACAACCACAAGGGTGAGCGCTCGATGGTGGTACTCCGCCCTGCCGATGCCGAGGAGAGTGTTGCAGCGTGGAAGATAGCACTCGAGGAGCATCGTCCTGTAGGCCTGGTACTCTCTCGCCAGGATATCAAGAGCCTCCCAACACTCCACGCAGCCCGTATCGACGAGGCTATGCAGGCACAGAAGGGTGCCTACACCGTGGTTGATGCAGCCAAGCCGGATGTGGTTATGGTGGCTTCGGGCTCGGAGGTTTCGACCTTGGTTGAGGGCGCAGAGCTCTTGACAAAGGAGGGCATTGCGGTGCGTGTTGTCAGCGTTCCGAGCGAGGGCTTGTTCCGTGACCAGCCAAAGTCGTACCAGGAGAGCGTTTTGCCTTCGGGCGTGGTGCGCTATGGTATGACCTCGGGTCTGCCTGTGACACTGCTTGGTCTGGTTGGCTCGATGGAGAATATCCACGGCCTCGACCACTTCGGCCACTCGGCTCCTTACAAGGTCCTCGACAAGGAGTTCGGCTACAATGGTGAAACCGTATATAACGAGGTTAAGAAGTTGCTCGACAAATAGGGGTTGTTAATGTTGAAAACAAGGAGATTATGAAGAGAATATTATTGTTGGTTTTTGGCCTGTTAGCAGGCTTAACAGTGTCGGCGCAGTATTATCAGGATGCTGTAAATAAGGATATGTTGCATATTCGTCAGCCACGAACAGTTCAGCGTACCGAGATTAAACTGCCTGTAATAGATGGCTATACGCCATACAAGGCAGATTTGCATACTCACACCATCTTCTCGGATGGTCATCTCTCGATGGAGGCTCGTGTGCGTGAGTTGTGGGTCGATGGCTTGGATGTTATGGCCGTAACCGAGCATCTGGAGTACCGCCCTCACGAGAAGACCCTCGTGAAGTATCTCAAAGATTACACCAAGGACGGACCGAAGGTTGAGAACACCAACTTTGTGTCGAGTGGTCGCCCCGCATCGGCCGAGGGGATACATGTTGATCTCAACTACCCCGTGGAGGTGGCTCGCAAGAGTGCCGAGGCGTATGGTGTAACCATTATCCCGGGTATCGAGATTACCCGTAAGGAGGAGGATTGGTATAGCCACTTCAATGCGCTCTTTACTACCGACAACAACGCTGTCTATGCACCCGAGACTATCGAGTCTATTCGCAACGCCAAGAAGCAGGGTGCGCTCGTGATGCACAACCATCCGGGCTGGCGACATGTCGATATGAATATCACCAGTTTCGAGAAGAAGGTCTATGATGCGGGTCTGCTCGATGGTATCGAGATTATGAATGGCACGGAGTTCTATCCGCGAGCTATTGAAAGAGCGCAGAAGTATAACCTCTTCGTGTCGTCGAATACCGATGCGCACTATCCTTCGGCCGAGCGTTACGAGAGGTATGGAGCGTTGCGCAACATGACCATAATCTATGCCAAGGACCAGAGCCTGCAGTCGTTGCGTGAGGCTATTGAGGCTCGTCGTACACTCGCCTACTCGTTTGGCACGCTGGCGGGCGATGAGGAGTTGCTTCGCAAGTTCTTCGAGGCCTCGATATCGGTCCGTAAGACTGTGGTTAATAGCAAGGGTGTTGCAAGCATTGTCCTTACAAACAACAGCTCAGTAGATTGGTTGCTTTGTTGTGAGGGTCAGAAGATGTTTGAGTTGAAGGGCAACACATCGGTAGCTCTTAGTTGGGATTTGTCGAAGCCTGTTATCTATACCGTCTTCAATACCTGGCATGGCGAGAACGAGCATCTTGTCTATGAGTTCAAGGTGAAGTAGGGCGTGGCTGCATTAACGCATGGAGGGTGTGTTCAGAAAGATGTTGGACACACCCTCTTTTGTTGGTTTTTGGTCTTTTTATTGCGACTTTTCCGCTTGACATTTTAAGTTTTGTGTTTTTTGTGTATCTTTGCGGTTGTAATATGCGTAAATAGGTCCGTATGTTAAATTTTTTGTGGGAGTTCATAAAGCGTAATATCTTTGCGATAGTGCTTGTTGTGACTTTGTTGGTTGCAATGCCGTGGCTTGGATATATCATTGCCGTACCGCTTATATTTATGGTGGTGCTGGGTGCTATGGTGTCGTGGAGACTCTATAAACTGCAGAGCAGGATGCGTGACGAGGCCAATCGTCAGCGTCAGCAATATGGGGGTGGTGCTACCCGTGGCGGCAGCCGCAAGGAGGGTGAGGTTACCATTGTTCGTACCGAGCCGACCGAGCAGAAGGTGAACGACAATGTCGGCGAATATGTCGATTTCAAGGAGGTCGAAGACGAGGAGCGCAACGGGTAGTTGCGGCAAGGCGTTGAGCGAGAGGATAAGCATAGGAGAGATGAATGTTTTTAGCAAATTTTTCGGAGTTGTAGGAAGGTATGTGATGCTGATGGGAAAGGTCTTTTCTCGTCCCGAGAAGGTCGGCATCTACTATCGTCGTGTCCTGGCCGAGATTGAGGGTCTCGGCATAAACTCCATACCTTTGGTGGCGATTATTTCGGTCTTTATAGGTGCCGTTATCGCCTTGCAGATGGCCTTGAGTCTCGAGTCGCCATTTATCCCGAAGTATATGATTGGCTACGCCACACGAGAGACCATGACGCTCGAGTTCTCATCGACCGTCATCGCCATAATCTTGGCCGGTAAGGTCGGCTCGAATATCGCCTCGGAGATAGGCACGATGCGTATCACGGAGCAGATAGATGCCCTGGAGATTATGGGCGTGAACTCTGCTTCGTATCTTATATTGCCAAAGATTGTCGCCACAGTTATCTTCTTCCCGCTGTTGGCGATGTTCAGTATGATTGTCGGCACCATAGGCGGCTACCTTATCGCTGTATTTACGGGTGTGGTGTTGCCTTCGGAGTATGTCGAGGGCTTGCGCTACTGCTTCGTGCTGTGGAATGTCTTTTATTCGCTGATAAAGATGGCAGTGTTTGCCTTTATCATAACCTCGATATCGGCCTTCTGTGGCTACTATGCCAAGGGTAACTCGTTGGAGGTGGGCCGTGCTTCGACACGAGCTGTGGTGGCAAGCTCCATCACCATAATGATATTCAACCTTATCTTAACTCAACTGATGCTGACATGATTAAGTGCGAAAAGATTTTCAAGTCGTTTGATGGGCGTACCGTCTTGGAGGATATATCCGTTGAGTTCGAGACGGGTAAGACAAATCTTATAATCGGTCGTAGTGGCTCGGGTAAGACCGTGCTGCTCAAAACCTTGGTCGGACTGCATCAACCCGACAGCGGTGAGATATACTACGACGACAAGTGCTACACCTCGCTCTCGTTTACCGAGCGCAAGGCCGTGCGTCGTGATGTAGGTATGATTTTTCAGGGTGGAGCGTTGCTCGATGCCTCGACCGTGTACGAGAATATACGCCTGCCACTCGATATGTTTACCGAAGGCAGCTCGGCCGAGAAGGATAAACGAGTGAGGGAGTGCTTGGAGCGTGTGGAGCTCTCGCATGCAGGACACCTCTATCCATCGGAGCTTTCGGGTGGTATGATTAAGCGTGCAGCCATTGCTCGAGCCATAGTGCTGAACCCGAAATACCTCTTCTGCGATGAGCCGAACTCGGGTTTGGATCCGCAGACCTCGATAGTTATCGACAATCTGATACACTCGATAACCACCGAGTATAACATCACAACCATAATCAACACTCACGATATGAACTCCGTGATGGAGATAGGCGAGAAGATTGTCTATATCCACCAAGGCAAGAAGTGGTGGGAGGGGTCGAAGGATGATATCCTTCAGGCCGAGAACAAGGAGCTCAACGACTTTGTGTTTGCCTCGGCAATGGCAAAGCGGGCTCGAGGTAATGGCGAGTCGAAATAGTCGGACAACGCCCTACAAGAGAGAAAAATTGTGACTAAAAAATATATTGCAATGTTGAATATTGTACTTTTTGGAGCTCCGGGCTGTGGCAAGGGTACGCAGTCGGAGATTTTGGAGCAGCGTTTCTCGTTGCGCCACATCTCGACAGGAAATGTTATTCGTCAGCAGATTGCTGCAAAGACCGAGCTCGGATTGCAGATGCAGGCCTGCATCGAGCGTGGAGAGTTGGCTCCCGATCAGTTGGTTATAGATATGGTTGCCGACTATGTGGCCTCGCACAAGGAGGGTAAAGGGGCGATTTTTGATGGTTTCCCTCGCACCACAGCACAGGCCGAGGCCTTCGACGAGATACTCTCGCAGCACGGACAGAGCGTGTCGGTGATGATAAATATGGAGGTGCCCGAGGAGGAGCTTGTGAAGCGTATCTTGCTGCGTGGCAAGGAGTCGGGGCGTGCCGACGACCAGTCGGAGGATATTATCCGCAACCGCATCAAGGTCTATAACGAGCAGACCGCTGTGGTGGCGGAGTTTTATCGTGCGCAGGGCAAGTTCGAGAGCGTACCTTCGTTGGGTACAATCGAGGAGGTTGCCGAGCGTATTGCGGAGGTAGTGGAAAAGTATTTGTAATTTAATCAGAGTCGTTAGGGGCGTTAGAGTCGTTAGGGAGATTAAGATTTAGATCTTCTGCTCTTGATTTTGCACTCTGCAATTCTCTCGTCTCTCGTCTTTCGTCTCTCGTCTTTCGTCTCTCGTCTAAAAGTATGGCAAAGGGTAGAACAGAGATAGCCGAATATGGCGAATTTGGGCTTATAGACCACCTGGCCGAGGGGTTTAAGCCACAGTGTAAATCGACGATATGTGGCGTTGGTGACGATGCTGCCGTTATCGAGGCGTCGAAGGATAAGGCTATTGTCGTATCGACAGACTCGATGTTGGAGGGGGTAGATTTTGATTTGACCTATTTCCCGCCAAAACACCTTGGCTACAAGGCTGTGACAAAGGGTATTAGCGATGTCGTGGCGATGAATGCCACGCCCGAGCAGATAACCATAGCACTCGGTGTGTCGTCGAAGATATCGGTGGAGTTCTTGGAGGATTTCTATGCCGGTGTAGCCTTCGCCTGCAAGGAGGCGGGGGTCGATATGGTCGGTGGTGACACCTCGGCTTCGGTCACGGGTTTGACGATAACCGTTACGGCTGTGGGTCGTGCCAAGAGGAGTGACATAGCCTATCGTTCGGGGGCGAAGATGCACGACTTGATATGCTTGACGGGCAACCTTGGAGCCTCATATCTCGGTTTGCGACTCTTGGAGCGTGAGCGTTATGTGCTGGAGGGTGTGGATAATCCGCAACCGCAGTTTGAGGGCTACGAGTATTTGCTGGAGCGATACTTGAAGCCTCGTGCAAGGTACGATGTTGTGGAGTCGCTGCGCAAGGCGAAGATAGTACCTACCTCGATGATAGACTTGACCGATGGCCTCGCCTCGGAGGTTATGCAGATATGCAAGGCCTCGAAGTGTGGAGCTCGCATCTACTTGGAGCGTATGCCGTTGGCGAAGCAGACTACAGCCTTTGCCGAGGAGATAAATATGGATCCTGTGGTGGCTGCCCTGAATGGTGGCGAGGATTACGAGTTGCTCTTCACTGTGCCGCTGGAGCGTCGTGAGGAGATTATGTCGCTCGGCTGTGTCGATATCATAGGCCATATCACTGCAGAGGAGTCGGGTGCAGCCCTTGTTACTCCTGACGGCAAGGAGATAGCGTTGCAGGCACAAGGCTTTGTGCGTGAGCGACACAAGGAGTAGAGTCGTTTGTGGGCAGATATAGAGTGGGTTGAGGGTCTTTTTGGGCCTTCAACCCACTTTGTTTTCACAAAAAAAGCGTTCTTTGTGTGAATTGCTTTGCGGATTGAGAAAAAAAATGTATCTTTGTACGCTTAAACTGTGCATAAAAATGAACAGTTACAGGAAGAGCGAAACGATTAACAATAAATTTATAAAATTTAACTCAAATGCAAAACAAAGGATTGATTAAGTGGACAGCCATCTTATTGGCGTTGGCTTGTCTTTATCAGCTCTCGTTTACTTGGAAGTCAAGAAGCGTAGAGAAGGCTGCCGTAGAGTATGCACAGTCGTTCCCGGCAGAGGAGCAGGCTTCTATGGAGCAGTACTACCTCGATTCCATCGAGAACAAGACAGTTTACAATGTAGGCATCGCACAGTACACCTACAAGCAGTGCAAGGAGAAGGAGATTAACCTCGGTCTTGACCTGAAGGGTGGTATGAATGTGATGCTCGAAATTCAGGTAGAGGATGTAGTGAAGGCGTTGGCAGGCGAGAGCCAGCACGACCCTAACTTCATTGTCGCTATCGAGAAGGCAAACGAGGCTTTGCGCCAGGGTACAGGTGGCTACATCGAGACTTTGGCAGAGGCTTACTCGGAGGCTTCGAATGGCGCACCACTCGTAGATTTGTTTATCTCGCCTGACCGCAAGGATATCAAGGCAGGTATGTCTGACGATGAGGTTGTCAAGATTTTGAAGCAGGAGACCGACGATGCAATCGCCGCTTCGTTCAACATCATCCGCAGCCGTATCGACCACTTCGGTGTTGTTCAGCCAAACATCCAGCGTCTTCCAAACTCGAACCGTATCTTGGTTGAGTTGCCTGGCGTGAAGGAGCCGGAGCGTGTTCGTAAGCTCTTGCAGGGTACTGCATCGTTGGAGTTCTGGACAACCTACAATGGTCAGGAGCTTCTCCCATCGTTGCAGCGTGCCGATATGGCGGTTAAGAAGTATCTCGACGAGCATAAGGATGCTGTTGTTGTAGCCGAGGCTGCAACCGAGGCACCTGCTCTCGCAGCCGAGGTTGCCGAGGAGGCTAAGGCAGAGGCCAAGACAGGCTTCACTCGTGAGCGTAACCCATTGCTTGCACTCCTGAACCCTGCATACGCAGGTGGCGCAGCTATCGGTGCTGCTACAGCAGCCGACACTGTTGCCATCAACAAATATTTGGCTTTGCCGGAGGCTCGCGACTGCTTCCCAAGCGATGTTCGCTTCAAGTGGGGTGTTAAGGGTGAGAAGATGGCCGATGGTCAGTTCCTCCTCTACACTATCAAGGTTGAGCGTGCTGACGGTAAGGCTCCACTCGATGGTAGCGCAATCTCTGACGCTCGTGCAACATACGCACAGACAGGTGCAAATGCCGAGGTTTCGATGGCTATGAACTCGAATGGTATCACCGAGTGGGCACAGCTCACAGGCGAGAATGTTGGCAAGTGCATCGCTATCGTTTTGGATGGTTATGTATATTCGGCTCCTGTGGTTCGTGGCAAGATTGAGGGTGGTAACTCCTCTATCTCGGGCGACTTCACAATTCAGGAGGCACAAGACTTGGCAAATGTCTTGAAGTCGGGTAAGGTGCCTGCACCTGCACGCATCATTCAGGATACAGTGGTTGGTCCATCGCTCGGTCAGGAATCTATCAATGCAGGTTTGTTGTCGTTCCTCTTGGCGTTCGTGCTCGTTCTCATCTATATGGGCTTGTTCTACCGCACAGCAGGTTGGATGGCAGATATCGCTTTGATTGCCAATGTATTCCTCTTGATGGGTTGCCTCGTATCGTTCGGTGCAGTATTGACCTTGCCTGGTATCGCTGGTATCGTTCTGACGATGGGTATGGCCGTGGATGCCAATGTGATTATCTACGAGCGTATCAAGGAGGAGCTCCGTGGTGGCAAGGGTATTCACGCTGCTATCAAAGATGGTTTCTCGAACGCTTACTCGGCAATTATCGACGGTAACTTGACAACCATCATCACCGGTATCGTTCTCTTCGTATTCGGTAATGGTCCTGTTCAGGGCTTCGCAACTACTCTCGTTATCGGTATCCTCACTTCGTTGTTCTGCTCGATTTTCATCACTCGTTTGTTGATTGAGGCTATCGTTGCAAAGTGGGGCAAGATTTCGTTCTCGTACAAGTGGTCGGAGAGCCTTCTTTCGAATGTTCATTTCGACTTCATCGGCAAGCGTAAGTGGGCTTACATCGCTTCGGGTGTAGTGATTCTCGCAGGTGTTGCTTCGCTCGTATTCCACGGCTTGAACTATGGCGTTGAGTTTACCGGTGGTCGTACATTTGTAGTTCGTTTCGACCAGAATGTATCGGCAGAGCAGGTTCGTGGTGCTTTGGAGAATGCCTTTGTTGAGGGCGATGCCGCAACCACATCGTTGGAGGTTAAGCAGTATGGCAAGGAGAACCAGATGCGTATCGTTACCCAGTACAAGTTCGATGATACTTCGGAGGCTACTACCGAGGAGGTTGAGACTATCCTCTACAACGCATTGAAGCCTCTCTATGGCTATGATATCACCCTCGATGGTTTCCGTAGTACACAGGATGACCAGAACGGTATTATCTCGGCCGATAAGATTGGTCCTGCAATTGCGAAGGATATGACTACGGGCGCAATATTCTCGGTGCTCTTTGCTCTTATCGCAATCGGTTTGTATATCGCATTCCGTTTCCGCAAGTGGCAGTGGGCAGCAGGTGCAACTATGGCACTTATTCACGATGCCTTTATGATTATCGCAATGTTCTCGATGTTCTATTCGGTTATGCCGTTCAACTTGGAGATTAACCAGGCATTTATTGCTGCGATATTGACCATCATCGGTTACTCTATCAACGATACCGTGGTCATCTTCGACCGTATCCGTGAGTACCTTACACTCTATCCAAAGCGTGATACAGTATCGACTTTGAATGCTGCACTTTGCTCGACATTGATGCGTACATTGAATACTTCGGGTACAACCCTCGTAACCCTCTTGGCAATCTTCATCTTCGGTGGCGAGACTATCCGTGGATTTGTATTCGCATTGCTCATTGGTGTTGTTGTGGGTACTTACTCGTCGTTGTTTATTGCGACGCCGCTGGCTTATGACCTTCAGCGCAAGCAGGTGAAAAAGTAAAGATATTTAACTCTACAAGTGAGAGCCGATGCTAATAATAGTGTCGGCTCTTTTTTACTTCTAATATTAAGAAATCGTTAAATTTAACAATTGCGTTCGTCTATATTCTTCTGACATATTGTTTTTTGCTACCTTTGTGGTGTGCTAAGTCGAGTATCCATACTGTCATTTTTCGTAACACTCTCTATTCTCTTGTTTGGGGAGTGCAGGGCAGAGGGCGCCCGCATAGCGATGGAGTCGTCACCACAACTTATTGAGCTCTCGGCAGTAGAAGCCGATATCTCCACTCCATCATCGTTGCTCTCGGGGCAGAACAACTCCGGCTCTACGCTGTCTGCTCGTCGTTGCCTGCAACGCAATGGCTACAAGCGCACAAACTATCTTTTTGTCGCCACACAGGGCGATATGGGTGTTAATACCTTCTCAATACTACACATAAATATCTTGGGTGGAGTAGTTGCCGAGAGAGCATTCTACTCATTGTGCTGTCTGCGAATTTGATGATAGTAACGAAAAAAAACGAATTTTGTCGTTACCCTTGTCATCTTATTCATTGTATAAATTCGTAGATAGAAAAAATAATGGAATATATAGTTTTGCTTATTGCGCTTGTCGCAATTATCTGGAGTGCCGACACGCTCGTTGCCGGAGCGGTAGATATCGCTCGTCGTTACAAAGTGTCGAATTTTGTTATCGGTGCCGTTATTGTCGGTATAGGTACCTCGTGTCCGGAGCTTTTCGTTAGCTCGCTTGGTGCTTTGCGGGGGCAAGTAGATGTTGCCATAGGTAATGTCGTAGGCTCAAACATCTTCAATGTCCTCCTTATCCTCGGTCTTACGGCTCTGATTATGCCCGTTGAGGCTCCTCGTGATAATCGTCGCTTCGAGTTGCCATTCTGTATCGGTGTGTCGGTGGTGCTGACACTCTTGGCGTTCAACTTCTTTGATGGCACAGCTGTGAACATTGGTCGCATAGATGGTCTGGTGCTGCTGGCTCTCTTTGTGGCGTTTATGTACATCTCGTTCCTTCGTGATCGTCGCAATGGCACATCAGGCGAGGAGGTACAGTCGGTCGAGTCGGGCAAAAAGGTCAATATGTGGCTTGCTGTGGCAAAGGTCGTAGTCGGCTTGGCTCTGCTTATTACGAGCTGCCACTTCTTTGTCGAGTCGGCAATCTCAATAGCGAAGCAGTGGGGTGTGAGCGAGGCATTTATCTCTATCACCCTCATAGCCTGCGGAACATCGTTGCCGGAGTTGGCGGCATCGGTTGCTGCGGCCCTGAAGAAGAATACACAGCTCGCTCTCGGCAATATTATCGGCTCAAATATCTTCAACATAACCTTCATACTCGGTGTGAGTTCGCAGATATCGCCACTCTCGGGCGGTGGTATCACGCTTGTCGATTATGCGGTTATGATTGTGGCTTCGGTTGCTCCTCTGCTGCTTGTCTACAAGGGTCGCCTGACCCGTGTGGCAGGAGCCGTGATGCTGGCGATGTTCGTGGCATATAATGCCTATCTTATCTCGAATTTATAGAGAGAGAAAATAATGGCTCTTTTTATCCGAAAAGATTTTAATCTTTCGATTAAAAATGTTAACTTTGCGAAGTTTAGTGCAATGAACAAATTTCTTTAACCAAATAAAAACTAAAACTATGAAAGTATCTCACATTGAGCATCTCGGCATCGCAGTTAAGAGCCTTGATGAGGCGATCCCTTATTGGGAGGGTGCACTTGGATTGAAGTGTTACAAAATCGAAGAGGTTGCAGACCAGAAGGTTCGTACCGCATTCTTTATGCTTGGTCAGACCAAGATTGAGCTTCTGGAGGCTACTTCGGAGGACTCGCCTGTTGCAAAGTTCGTAGAGAACAAGGGTATCGGTATCCACCATATGGCACTCGCCGTTGAGGGTATCGAGGAGCAGTTGGCTGACGCTGAGGCTCAGGGTATCCGTCTTATCGACAAGACTCCACGCAAGGGTGCTGACGGTATGACTATCGCCTTTTTGCATCCGAAATCAACTCAGGGAATTCTCACCGAGCTCTGCGAGAAAAAATAAAAAACCGTTCTGATTGGCTCTTTTTGCACGAGTGTGTCGGACGCCAAAATGCTCACATAGGTTTACTATGCTGCGCTTTTGTCGCCTAACATCGCACAAAAAATAGCTCAATCATCTACGATTTTTTGGAAATTGGATAATCGTTTACAAAAAAATAAGAAAAATAGCTATGAGCGAAATTCAAAACAAAATCAACAAACTCATCGAGAACCGTGAAACGGCTCGTATGGGTGGTGGCGAGAAGGCTATCGCAAAGCAGCACGAGAAGGGCAAGTTCACTGCTCGTGAGCGTATTCAGATGTTGCTCGACGAGGGCAGCTTCGAGGAGTTCGATATGTTCGTTACTCACCGTTGCTACGACTTCGGTATGGAGAAGAAGCACACCTTTGGTGATGGCGTGGTAACAGGTTATGGTACTATCGATGGTCGCCTCGTCTATGTCTTTGCACAGGACTTCACCGTAACAGCGGGTTCGTTGTCGTTGGCTTTGGCCGACAAGATCTGCAAGGTTATGGATATGGCAATGCGCAATGGGGCCCCTTGCATCGGCCTCAACGACTCGGGTGGTGCCCGTATTCAGGAGGGCGTAAATGCTTTGGCAGGTTATGCCAACATCTTCCAGCGCAATGTGATGTCTTCGGGTGTTATTCCGCAGATTTCGGCTATCTTCGGTCCTTGCGCAGGTGGTGCAGTTTATTCGCCTGCTTTGACCGACTTCATTATCATGAAGAAGAACACCTCAAATATGTTCTTGACAGGTCCAAAGGTTGTTAAGACCGTAACAGGTGAGGATGTAACACAGGAGCAGTTGGGTGGCGCAGTAGTTCACACCACAAAGTCGGGTGTTGCACAGTTCGCAGTTGATACCGAGGAGGAGGGTATTGCCTTGATCCGCAAGCTCATCTCTTACATGCCGCAGAACAATATGGAGGATGCTCCATTGGCAATGTGCACCGATAATATCGCTCGCTTGGAGGATTCGCTCAACGAGATTATCCCTGACAACCCTAACCAGGCATACGATATGTACGATGTTATCAAGGCTATCGTCGATAATGGCGACTACTTGGAGTCGGCTGCTTCGTACGCAAAGAATATCATCACCTGCTTCGCTCGTTTCAATGGTCAGTCGGTAGGTATCATCGCCAACCAGCCTAAGTTTATGGCGGGTGTGCTCGATATCAACGCTTCGCGCAAGGCTGCTCGTTTCGTTCGTTTCTGCGATGCATTCAACATTCCACTCGTAACCCTCGTAGATGTTCCTGGCTTCTTGCCTGGTACAACACAGGAGTATGGTGGCGTTATCACTCACGGTGCAAAGCTCTTGTTCGCATACTGCGAGGCTACTGTGCCAAAGGTAACCGTTACATTGCGTAAGGCTTATGGTGGCGCATATATCGTGATGTCGTCGAAGCATATCCGTGGTGATATCAACTACGCTTGGCCATCGGCAGAGATTGCTGTTATGGGTGCATCGGGCGCAGTTGAGGTGTTGCACGCAAAGGCTTTGGCAGAGTTCACTGATCCTGCCGAGAAGGCAAAGTTTGTAGCCGAGAAGGAGCAGGAGTACAAGGATTTGTTCTCGAACCCTTACAACGCAGCTCGCTATGGCTACATCGACGATGTAATCGAGCCTCGCAACACTCGTTTCCGTATCATCCGTGCTTTGCAGTCATTGGCAACCAAGCGTTTGCAGAACCCTGCTCGTAAGCACTCGAATATTCCATTGTAGTCCAAACCGTAAAACAAATTTGAACTATGGATAATTTTGCAAATGTAGGCTGGTCCGAGATGTTGCTAATGGCGGCTCTTGGTTTCTCGGTGGTATTTGCCGTACTCGTGCTTCTTATCTTTATAATGAAGGCTATGGGTTGGGTATTTACTCGTCAGAAGAAGGCTGCGAAGGTTGCTGTACAGGGTGCAGTAGCTGCCGAGGAGCACGACGCAATGAGCGACCAGGAGATTGCTGCGGCTATCATCACAGCCCTCAAACTCTACAAGAGCAACTTGCACGACCAGGAGTCGGAGATGTTGACCATCAACCGCATCGCTCGTGCATACTCGCCTTGGAACTCGAAAATTCACGGATTGACTCAGGTACCTGAGCATAAATAATTTAGACTTTAGAAGGAGATGAAAAAGTATTCATTGAAAATCAACGGCAACTCTTACGAGGTTAAGATTGACGATATTAACGATGCCTCGACCTTGGCACATGTCACAGTCAATGGCACAAAGTACAATGTAGAGATTGAGGGTGGTAAGGCTGCAGTTGTTGCAAAGCCACAGGTTGTTGCTGTTCCGCAGGCTGCTACCGATATCTCGGTAACTCCAAAGACCCCTATCGCAACCAAGCCTGCTGCTGCGGCTCCTGTTGCCGGTGGCTTGAAGGTAGCTTGTCCGCTTCCTGGTACCGTTCTTACAATCAATGTTAAGGAGGGTGACACCGTAGCGGCTGGTCAGACTCTCCTCGTATTGGAGGCTATGAAGATGGAGAACAATATCGACGCAGAGCGTGGCGGTGTTGTTAAGCAGGTACTTGTACAGGCAGGTGCAACTGTAATGGAGGGTGATGTTTTACTTGTAATTGAGTAGGCGTTATGATTTCACTATTGCAGTCTGATTTCCTTCTCGACAGCGTTATGAAGTTTGTCGAGACTTCGGGATTCGGAGCCTTCTTTGCACCGGGTGGCTGGAAGTTTGCCGTTATGATTGGCATCGCATGCTTCCTCCTCTACCTTGCAATCAAGAAGCAGTTTGAACCACTGCTTTTGCTCCCTATTGCATTTGGTATGTTGCTTACAAACCTCCCCGGAGCAGAGATGTTCCACTCGGAGTTGTTTGCAGGCGGTCATGTTCATTGGGATATCTTCGTGGATAATGCAGGCCTTATCGACTACCTCTACCTCGGTGTTAAGCTCGGTATCTATCCTTGCTTGATTTTCGTGGGTGTAGGTGCGATGACCGACTTCGGTCCACTTATCGCTAACCCTAAGAGCTTCTTGCTTGGTGCTGCTGCACAGCTCGGTATCTTCGCTACATTCTTGGGTGCATACGCTTTGGGCTTTGCTCCTAACGAGTGCGGTTCGATTGGTATTATTGGTGGTGCTGATGGCCCTACCTCAATCTTCTTGACGGCTCGTCTTGCTCCAGATTTGTTGGGTCCTATCGCTATTGCGGCTTATTCGTATATGGCTCTTGTGCCGGTAATTCAGCCGCCAATTATGAAGGCTCTCACTACCAAGAAGGAGCGTATGATTAAGATGTCGCAGTTGCGCCAGGTGTCGAAGACCGAGAAGATTATCTTCCCTGTTATCATCACTATCATCATCTCGTTGCTCTTGCCATCGGCTGCACCACTCGTTGGTTGCTTGATGCTCGGTAACTTGATGAAGGAGTGTGGTGTTGTAGATCGTTTGTCGAAGACTGTTCAGAACGAGTTGATGAATATCGTGGTTATCTTCCTCGGTATCTCGGTAGGTGCTACCGCAACGGCTGATTCGTTCCTCAACTTCAAGACTCTCGGTATTCTCACACTCGGTATCCTCGCATTCAGCTGTGGTACTGCAGGTGGTTTGTTGCTTGCGAAGTTTATGAATCTCTTCTTGCCGGAGGGTAAGAAGATTAACCCACTTATCGGTTCGGCAGGTGTATCGGCAGTGCCTATGGCAGCCCGTGTATCGCAGACCGTAGGTCAGAAGGAGAATCCATCGAACTTCCTCCTTATGCACGCTATGGGACCGAATGTAGCGGGTGTAGTGGGCTCGGCGGTAGCAGCCGGTATTTTGCTTGCCTTCTTGAGCTAAAAATTGTTTTAAGGGGCATTTGCTTCCTTATCTTCAAAAAAAATGAGATGGTTACATACGCCTTAGTATGCGCCCATCTCATTTTTCTTTGATAGCGTTGCAACTACCTTCTTAAAAGCAATTTTAGGTTGCGCTGCGGGGCGATTTTTCTATTTCGCACAAAATACCCTCAATCATCTCTGATTTTGAATGGATTGTCATGTTGCGTTGCAACTACCTCCTTAAAAGCAATTTTAGGTTGCGCTGCGGGCTCGCTTTCTTGTACGCCTTATATTTGCCTCACTCTCGTCTCTCGTCTGATACTACAATAACTTGTTGAAAACCCGCTCGTTTTGCTATTGCATATCTCGAAGATTTTGCATATATTTGAGATATGAAAGCAAAATTCACTCTTCACTATCGTGCTGCCGAGGGTACACGATTGCAGATTGTTGGCGAGGGTATGAACCCCCTCGATATGTATTGTGATGCAGACGATATCTGGTCTGCGATGCTCGATATCCCACGAGGCAGGCTCTTTAGCTACTCCTATCGTGTGATGCGGGGGCGTACGCCTATTCGCACGGAGTGGGGCGAGGGTCACACCCTGCCCGAGATTATGGATAGTGCGGTGGTGTCGGTGGCCGACCATTGGCACGAGGAGCCTCGGGAGCGACTATTTCACACATCGCTATTCAAGTCGAACATCTTTAATCGCACCCCCGAGCGTGCGCCACTGATGCTTGGTGCACACCACTACATCGAGGTTGAGGCGGTGCTGCAGCCGAATGAACGCCTTGCCATTGTGGGTGCAGATGATGCTCTCGGAGCGTGGGAGCCAACCAAGGCGTGTGCTATGACCTACCTCGGCTCGTATCGCTGGTGCGTGGCTCTTGGCGAGGGCGTGTCGGGTGAGTACAAGTTTATCGTTACCGATAGCGATGGCGGTTTGTTGCGCTGGGAGAGTGGCGAAAACAGAGTGTTGCCAAGTGTAGATGAGCTTCAATTGACGCTTGGTCTGCGTCTGCGTGATAGCGTGATGTGGCGTGGTGCGGGTGTTGCCGTGCCGTTGTTCTCGTTGCGTTCGAAGGATAGCTTCGGTGTCGGAGAATTTGCCGACCTGCGCCTCTTGGCAGATTGGTGTGTGGCGAGTGGTCAGCGCATCGTGCAGCTGCTGCCTATAAACGATACGACGACAACGCTGTCGTGGAGTGACTCCTACCCATACAACGCCCTGTCGAGCTTTGCTCTCCATCCGCTCTACCTCCGTTTGAGCGATGTGGGCTATCTGCGTGGCGAGGTGGAGCGTGCCGAGATGGAGGCGTTGCAGACGGAGCTGAATGCACTGCAGGAGCTCGACTACGAGCGTGTCGTAAATGCCAAGATGAAGTACCTCCGCCTGCTCTACAAGCAGTTAGGCGCACGCTGCATGGATAGCAAGTCGTTCCGTGACTTCGAGAAGCGCAATCGTGCGTGGCTGATGCCGTATGCTGTGTTCTGCACGCTGCGTGACAAGTACAAGACTGCAGAGTTCAATTCGTGGGATACATTCTCGAAGTTCAACGAGAAGCGTTGTGCCGCCTATGCCGAGCGCAATAGCGAGGAGGTGGGCTTCTACTACTATATGCAGTATCATCTCGACCACCAGCTGCGCAAGGTGCGTGACTACATCCACTCGAAGGGCGTGGTGCTGAAGGGGGATATCCCTATCGGTGTGTCGCCAACGAGCGTGGATGCTTGGCAATATCCCGAGCTCTTTAAGACAACCTCTTCGGCAGGTGCACCACCCGATGACTTCTCGGTAGAGGGGCAGAATTGGGGCTTTCCGATATACAATTGGGAGAAGATGGCCGAGGACGACTACGCTTGGTGGCGTGCTCGTCTTGCCAAGATGTCGGAGTACTTTGATGCCTACCGCATAGACCATATCTTGGGTTTCTTCCGTATCTGGGCTGTTCCGCAAGGGGCAAAGAGTGCACTCCTTGGAGCCTTCGAGCCTTCGTTGCCGTACTCGGCAACCGAAATTCGAGGCGAGGGCTTCGATTTTGATGAGGAGCGTGATGTGGCACGCAGCGTAGATGACGATGATGTGTTGTGGTTGGCAAATGGCAACGGCTTCGTGCCTCGAGTGTCGCCATTTGCGACCGAGCGATTTAAGGCCTTGTCAAAGGTGCAGCAGGAGGCCTTTGTGCGTCTGCACGACAACTTCTACTACCACCGCCACAACGCCTATTGGGGTATGGTGGGAGCCGAGCGATTATCTATGTTGGTGCGCTCAAATGGTATGTTGGCCTGTGGCGAGGATTTGGGTATGATACCCGAGTGCGTACCGCAGGTTATGGGTAAGGAGCAAATCTTGTCGCTCGAAATTGAGCGTATGCCGAAGGAGTATGGAGTGCGTGTGGGTGATGTGTTGCGTAGCCCGTACCTCTCGGTCTGCTCGACCTCGACACACGATATGTCGCCACTGCGCTTGTGGTGGCGTGATGAGGCGGAGCGCCAATACTACTTCGAGAAGGTCTTGGGCGAGGAGGGCGAAGCACCCGCAGAGGCTACGGCGGAGTTGTGCGAGAAGATTGTGGCACGACACCTTGCATCGCCTTCGATGCTTACGATTTTACCGCTGCAAGATTGGTTGTCGTTGTCGGAGGAGCTGCGCAGCAGCGATATCGAGCGTGAGCGCATAAATATCCCTGCCGTGGCACACCACTATTGGCGTTACCGTATGCACCTGCCATTAGAGAAGTTGCTCTCGGCAAGCGACTATAATGAGAGGGTAGCAAAGTTGATAAAGGAAGGCAATAGATAAAAACTGAAAGCGGAAAACTGACAATTAAAAGTAGAAGCGATGAGCTATCATCGCTTCTGTTATTATGCAAATAACTGTCAATTATCAATTGTCAATTGTCAATTAGAAAATTAGATGTTTTCTTGCGTGTCGTGGGGTTTTATGAACTCTTCGACATGCTTGATTATATCGCTGCGCTCCTCGCACGAGAAGTAGTATTTGTCACCATCGCAGTCGGTAATCTCGACAAACTTGTCCCAGCGTGAGGCGTAGATATGCACAAACTCCATGGTGCGAAGATTGAGAAAACGACCATAGTGCCCGAAGAAGCCCACAGCACCGAATATTGGCAGGCAAGCCTTCATCTCCTTGCGCTCCACGGGGCGTATGGATGCGATATCGGCATACTCGAGTAGGGTGTAGTCCGAGATGCAGTGTATCTCGATGCCGTCATCGGCAAGGACAACCTTGCGTGGTATGGAGAGCACCATCAACGCAAGCACGGCAAGGATAAGCGATATGAACCATGCCGAGATATAGCCCCCTTCGTATATAAAGCCCAACAATACCGATACTCCGACAAAGAGCAGCAGATAGATTACAGAGGTGTATATTACTCTGCATCCTAACTTGTATTTATAGATCTTAACCATGGTTTTCCATCGCTGCTATTGCCTCTGCAATCACTAAATCTGCAGGTGTGGTGATTTTGATATTTGTTCGCTCTCCATCGCATAATGTAACCTTCTCGCCCGAGTACTCGACAACCGAGGCATCGTCGGTGAAGTCGCTGCGGAACTCGGTGTCGTAGGCTGCACGAACTATCGGGGCGGCAAAAATCTGTGGTGTCTGCACGGCACGCAGGCTGCTGCGTGAGATGATGTGCGAGCCGTTGTCGTCAATCTGTCGGAACGAGTCTATTGCCTCCACAACGGGTATTGCCGAGCCGCTTTTTGCGGCACACTCGACAGCTCGCTCTATCATCGCCTTTGAGGCGAATGGGCGCACACCATCGTGTATGGCAATCAAATCGACAGCATCACTCAACGCCTCGATGCCGTTGCGTACCGAGTGGAAACGCTCTGCGCCACCCTCGACAATGGAGTGCTTGGCGACCTCGAAGCGTGAGGAGTAGTTGCGCCAGAAATCTATCTGCTCTGCGGGCAACACCACGACGATGCGTGATGCGGGCAGTGCCTCGTGAAGGGCATTTATGGTGCGTACAAGTATCGGCTTGCCCCCAACAAGAGCAAACTGCTTGGGGAGTGAGCCTCCCATACGCTTTCCGCTACCTCCGGCAACGATTATGATACCTACTTTTGGCTGTTCCATACGAGTTTCTTTCCAAAACCGAGTGTGTTGTCGGTCAATTTTATAAACGAAGGCTCAATGGCCCATATTGTGAGCGGTGCTACAGCTGCGTAGGGGAAACGCTTGATGTAGCACGCCTTGTCCTCCTCGTCGCCTCGTTCGGCACGACCGCAAATCTGCGCACCCTGCACCTTGCCTACGATGCGTGTCTCGAGTGTTATGGCACAGGCCACCTCGGGGTGTGCCTCCATCTCACGGGCGTGGCGTGTGGTGTCGTCGGAGGTGAAGATAAGGTGGTTTCGCTCTGCATCGTATGCGTAGAAGCAGGCTGCGCAGTAGGGTACGCCCTCATCCGACACCGTTGCAAGGTTGAGTACATGGTGTCGCTTCAAAAATCGTATTATGCGCTCATCGACCATCATAACCCCTCCAGACTTGTGAGTTTTACCGAGTCGGCAACATCTCCCTCCAACTCCGCAATAACACGGCTGCGCACCCTCTCGAAACTCTCCCGATTATCCTTCGATATAGGCTCTGTTGGCCTCTGCGGAATGTTGAGTGGGTTGATGGCTCGGCCACCCTTCCAGATGCGGAAGTCGAGGTGTGGCCCTGTCGAGCGACCTGTGCTGCCAACATAACCGATAACCTGCCCTTGCGATACACGGGCACCAACCTTTATACCCTTGGCGAAGCCTCGCAGATGGAGATAGCCCGACTGTAGGTTGCCCGGGTGTTTAATTTTAAGCATATTGCCTGCCGCACCATTGTAGCCCTTGTAGGTCACCGTGCCATCGGCCACGGCACGCACAGGCGTACCTGTCGGTGCAGCGTAATCGACACCGTGGTGTGGGCGGTACTTCTTGAGTACGGGGTGAAGTCGTGCGTGTGAGAACTTCGAGGATATGCGTGTAAATTTCAGCGGAGCCTTCAAAAGTTGCTTGCGCAGTGAGCCTCCATCCTCCTCCCAATATTGGAGTTTGCCACCCTGCACGAATGGTATGGCGTAGATATCTTTGCCCTTGTGGGTGAATTTTGCGCCCCAGATGCGCCCAATACCGACCGAGAGGGTGTCGATAAACTTCTCGTCGTAGATTACCGTGAAGCGGTCACCCGACTGAATGCCGAAGAAATCGACGGTCCATTGGTATATATCCTCCATCTCCGAGGCGAGGGCGTAAGGAAGCTCTGCCGCCATAATTGCACCCCAGAGCGAACTCTCGATTGTAGCCGACGACTTTTTGCGACGCCGCTCGACCTCTCGCTGACCTGTGCGTACCGCCACCGAGTCGCCAACGAAGGAGAAGACCACATAGTCGGTGATACTCTTCTCGTAAACCATATAGGCGAGGTGGGTGTTGGTCGAGTCCTTGTGCGTGAAGGCTGTGTAGTAGTTGTCGGCACGAATGGAACGCAGCGGACACACCTTCTTGGTGAGTTGGTCGAGGCGTATAATCTTCTGCGATGTAATGCCGTAGGAGTCCAAAATCTTGCTCCACGACTCTCCCGACTTAACCCTCTTGCGCTCGATATTGTATGGCTCGGTCTCGATGCCGAATAGCCGGTTGCGCTCCTTCTCCTTGCTCTTTTCGTCGGTACAAGAGGCCGCAAAGAGCGAAAGTAACGCTATGGTAAGTATTATAATTGTCCGTTTCATACGGACAAAGTTATGCAAAAAAAGTGTAATCTCAAACTTTTTGCCCTCGACACATGGGGTTTGCATAAGTGACCGATTATTTATACCTTTGTCTTGCAGTGCCGCCAAGGTTTGTGGGGCGGGCTGTCGCAACAGACTATACAGCAGATTATGAAGATAGAGATTTGTCGTGTCAGAGAGTGTAGCAGCAACCTTATTGCTGCATTTGAGAGGTTGCTGCCGCAGCTATCATCGTCGGCTGCAACACCTTCGCAGGAGTATGTCGAAGGGCTCCTTGCATCGGACAATATGCACCTCTTTGTAGCAAAGATGGAGGATGGAGCTATTGTCGGGATGTTGAGCCTTGTGGTGGTCGATATTCCTACGGGGCGCAAGGCGTGGATCGAGGATGTCGTGACCGACTCCTCGTGTCGTGGTTGTGGCGTTGGTAAGATGTTGGTAGAGAGGGCTATAGAAGAGGCTCGCAACGCCTCCGTAAAGCGTATCTACCTCACCTCGAACCCATCACGCTTGGCTGCACACGCACTCTATCGCAAGTGTGGCTTCGAGAGCTACGATACAACGGTTTTTCGTCGATTTGTAGGTTGCGATAGCGTAGTATAAAGCGCTAATTGACAATATTCTTAAAAATTGTAAAAAATATCGGGCAAAATGATATTATTTTGAAAAATAATGCTTATCTTTGGTTGAATTATATAGTAAAGGCTGATAATGAAGGAGATTCTGTTGAAAATAGCATCCATCCTGTATGGTGTGGCGATTAAATTTCGTCACCTGCTGTTCGATGCAGGTATCCTTCATAGCGAGAGCTTCGACCTTCCGATAATCTGTGTCGGAAATATAACGGCCGGAGGTACAGGCAAGACACCAACGGTGGAGATGCTTGTCGAGCACTACTCGAAGGAGTGCAATCTGGCTGTCTTATCACGGGGCTATGGTCGCAAAACCAAGGGTAGCTATCGCGAGGTGCAGGTCGATGATGCCTATCGAGTTGTGGGCGATGAGCCTCTGCAGATGAAGCGTAAGTTCCCGAATGTCAAGGTTGTGGTGTGCGCCAATCGTGCCTTTGCGATACACCGCATAATGGAGGAGTCGCCCGAAATAGATATGATAATCATGGACGATGGTTTCCAACATCGCTATGTCAAGGCGCTCACGAACATCATCATCGTAGATTACACCCGTCCTGTGCATCACGACCATCTATTGCCATACGGACAGCTGCGTGACACGATGGACTCGCTCAATCGTGCCAACTACTACATCGTTACAAAGTGTAGTGACGATATGAATGCTGCCGATATGCTTGTGATGCGCAAGAGCTTGATAAATAAGGCTTCGCAAGATATCTTCTTCTCGCGAATGGCCCCCGAGACTCCTTGCCCGGTTTTTGCAGAGGTTGAGGGTACTGTGCCGCACGGAGCCGAGGTTATTGCAATGTCGGGTATCGGCAACAGCGAGGCCTTCAACGAGGGGCTGACTAAGCGCTATAAGGTGGTTGAAACACTCGACTTGGAGGATCACCACTCCTATCGTATGAACGACTTGGTGCGTATGCAGCAGTTGTTGGCGAAGTATCCGAATGCGGTGATTATGACCACCGAGAAGGATGCCGTAAAGCTCTATAACAGTGCCGCAATACCTCTCGAGGTGCGTCGTCGTATGTTCTTCGAGCGCATATCACTCGATATGCTCAATGGAGGCAAGCGTGTGCTGTTGGAGAAGATAGACAAGGATATTAAAAACCGAAAAAATGAAACACATATTAAAGGCTTCTGATGCTATTCGTGAAGCGACGAATAACTTTAAGCCCGAGGTTGGTATAATTCTCGGTACGGGACTTGGAGGTTTTGCCGACTCGATAGATGTGGAGTATCGCTTGGAGTATAAGGATATTCCGAATATGCCGGTATCGACCGTTGAGGGACACAAAGGTTGCCTTATCTTTGGTAAGATTGCAGGCAAAAATGTTGTGGCCATGCAGGGTCGCTTTCACTACTACGAGGGATACACGATGCAGCAGGTTACCTTCCCCGTGCGAGTTATGGCGTTGCTTGGCATCAAGTTCTTGTTTGTGTCGAACGCTGCGGGCGGTGTGAATACATCGTTCTGCGTTGGCGATTTGATGGTTATCACGGACCATATAAATCTCCTTCCAAACCCGCTTATCGGCCCAAATATGGCGGAGTTTGGTCCTCGTTTCCCAGATATGCACGACTGCTATAACCACGCCACCATCGCCAAGGCTACGGCCATTGCCGAGCGTGAGCACATAAAGTTGCAGTATGGCGTATATGTTGGTACTACAGGCCCTACATTCGAGACACAGGCCGAGTATCGCTACTTCAAGGCTATAGGTGCCGATGCTGTAGGTATGTCCACCGTGCCGGAGGTTATCGTGGCTCGCCACATGGGTGTTCCGTGCTTCGGTATGTCGGTGATTACGAACTGCGGTTTGAGTGACGAGAAGGGCGACCACGAGGATGTGCAGCTGCAGGGCAAGAAGGCAGGAGAGCGTATGGCTCGCCTCTTCGTGAACCTTATCAAGGAGTTGTAAATAAGTAATAAAGTAGTTATGATAAACAAAGTTATTTTAGTAGGAAATGTGGGTATGGATCCCGAGGTGCGTGCCTTGGATTCGGGTGTTAAGGTTGCACGAGTGCGTTTGGCGACAACCGAGCGCTATACCGACCGCCAAACAAACGAGGTGAAGGAGCAGACCGAGTGGCACACAGTAACGCTGTGGCGTAACTTGGCGGATATTGCCGACAAGTATGTCCGCAAAGGTAGCCAGCTCTATATCGAGGGTTCGTTGCGTACCCGAGAGTGGACCGATCGTGATAATCAGAAGCGTTACACCACCGAAGTTGTGGCTACGGATATGAAGTTGCTTGGCCGTCGCAGTGATGCACCGCAGCAGGCCGCAGCACCACAAGAGTATGCTCAACCTGTAGCAGCTCAACCTGCCGTGGCTCCTCAAGCGGCACCGCAGGCGTATGCACAACCTACGCCTACTCCGGCACCAGTTGCGGCACCCGTGCCACCTGCAGATAGTGCAGACGACCTTCCATTCTAATCGGGGGGGGCGAATAATAATATAGAGAGGGGGCTTACAATAAGCCCCCTCTCTATGTGTGTAGTGTAATAAGCCTACAAGAACCTCTCGAGTGTCACCGAACGAACATTTGTAGCCTCGGTGCAATCCTCGATAACGCTATCAGGTATCGTTGTCGAGGAGTATATCGAGACATCCTTGCTGCTCTCGACATTTGTGAGTCGTATGCGTAGCGGCTCGTCGGAGTAGGCGATATTGTAGTCGGCACTCCAAGGTTCACCATCGGAATATATGCCCTTGAGAACAGAACCATTCAGAGTGAAAGTGCCCGTATAGTGCACCCATATAGCCGAATAGATACGCTGATACATATCGAAGGTGTCGTTCTCGTTGAAACGCAAATAGACCTTCATTGCGTTATCCGACGACTCGTTCCACTCGGTGAGCTCCCACTCACCTATGAGTTGCCCTGTTGTGTTCCACTCGTGGCGCTCGTCACCACCGTTGCCACCGCCATTGTCGGGCTTGCAACCTCCGGCAAGGAGCATAGCCAACATCAAAACTATCTTTGTAATCTTCATAATCATCTCCGTTTATAACCAACCACCATTATCGGAAAAATCATCACGCACGATTAGGGCAAAGCGCTTTGTTACCACGATGCCGCCCTTCTCCGAGTCGTTGCCCGCTGTCGTGTTACCCGCCACGAAGCTTATCTCGACAACACCCGAGCCAATATTGTTGCAGGTGATGAGGAATTTGCTGCCGAATAGACGAGGAGCGCTCTCGATGCCGAGTCGAGTGGCAACATCCGCAGGAACAACCATATCCAAAGGTTTATATATGAGTTCTCCATCTGCAAGGTATGGGGTGAGGTCTATCGAATAGTTGCTCTTGCCTCGAGGTACCGAGATGCAGGTGATGCCCTCGACATTCATCAACATCTTGAAGGCATCAACACGGCCTGTACCCATATTCTCGAGATACTTGTTGTAGCTGTCATTCGAGGCGATATACTGATTTACATCATTTACCGAGAGCAACAACATAGCCTTAAACTCCTCGAGCGAGAATTTCTTGCCGAGTTGCTGTGCATACGATAGTCCCAATGCTGCAACACCCGAGACATGAGGACATGCCATCGAGGTACCCTGCATAAATGCGTAGCTATCCGAAGGGTAGGTTGAGAGTACGCCACCCGAAGAACTGCGTGATTGGTCACCTCCCGGAGCTGCGATATTTGTGCCGGGACCGAAGTTGGTGTAGCTTGCAGGCATACCACTCGGACCCAACGATGTGACGCTTATGAAGTTACGGTACGCACCAGGATAGCCCGCCTCGGGGTAATCCTCGTTGCCCGCAGCAAATATCGCCAAACCGCCATCTATAACTTGGCCTTCACGCTTCTTGCTAATGAAGTATCCTATACCGGCATACTCTACGCCATACGCCTGCGAGTATTCGGCATCGTTTGATGGTGCCCCCTTCTTGTTAGGATCGATACCGAAGGAGCATTGTGCTATGAGCGCACCATTGTTAGCTGCATACTGAAAGGCCTTGGCCGTCACACTTGCAGATCCCGAGCCCTCATGTTTGCCCGAAAATATCTGCGCCGACATAAGTCGCACGCCATTGCCCGAGCCATCGCCACCGGCAATGCCACATACGCCCGTGCCGTTATTGTTCGTGGCCGAGACCGTACCGCCAACATGGGTGCCGTGACCCGAGTCACCGGTAAGGTTCCAGGTTATAGGACCATCATCCACGAAGTTGAAGCCGTGAACATCGTCAATCAAACCATTGTTGTCGTCATCTATGCCGTTGCCTGCAATCTCGCCACGATTAACCCACATATTATCCTTCAAATCCTCGTGCGTGTAATCCACGCCCTCGTCGATTATGGCAACGATAATATCTTTGTGGCCCGTGCAGTAACGCCACGCATCGGCAACATTTATATCCATGCCCGCTACAGCTCCCGAGGTCTGATTTCCTGTGTTTTCGTAGTGCCACTGTCGGTCATAGTAAGGGTCGTCGAAAGTTGCCGCTGATGAGCGTGTTGCCGCTGACGATGCCTTCGTAGCCTTCACGGTCGGATTGGAGTATAAGGTGTTGTACTGTATATGCTCTACTTCGCCAATCTTGCAGAGGCGTTTTGCTGCTGCCTCCACATCTACCTCGTTGTCGAACTCCACGATATACCAGCGGTGCAGACCCATAGCTCGAGCCTCCTCCTCGTGACGAGGTACCTCGGCAAAAACTCGCTCAATCTTCGTTGCACGAATATCGCAGAGGATGTTGTTGAGCGGCTCGATGTTGGAACGAGTGACACTCGTGCCACGACTCCTCTCAAAAGAGGCCACAGCCTCATCACTCAAATAGAGTATAAGTGAGCCCGTAGAGGCCGAATTGCTGCTGTTGATAATCTTTGTTGCGGAGACCTCATCCATCTCTCCAACAGAGATATCTTCCATGTGCGAAACGCAACCCGATAACGCAAGTAGCGCAAAAAGTAGTATATATAGCTGTTTCATAGTAGTATATATCAGAGGGCAGTCGTACCCTCACAATTTTGTGGTTTAGACCATTCAAGCCGATTGTTGTTATGCAATCGGCTTGAGCGGTGTGTGTGGCGTAGCCGAATAAATGTTGTTCACACCTCTTCGGCTACGCCGATAGTGTTCTTATCGAGCAACGACCTCCGCCTTAACACTGCGGAAAGGCATTGCACCCGAGATGTTCTTTACGAAGTGGTTGCGGGTCGAGTTCTGAACGCTCATTGAGCTGAACGGAACAACCGAAGCCTTGCTTACTGTCGCCTCATCATCGTCATTTTCAACAACAGGTGCAATGACTACACTCTGTGTGAAGTTGAAGTAGTTGAGCAGACGCCTTACGGTCGAGATACCACCAGTCTGGAGGTCAAGCAAGTGCATACGGAGGAACTTGCTGTCTGCGCCAGTCAACGCCTTAGTCTCAGCATCTACGGTGAAGACAAATGGGTCGGTACCCTGTACCTGATCCTCAGCATCCTCGTTGTTGTCGATAGAGTAGAATGCGTAGCCATATGTCAAGCCCTCAACCTCTACCAAACCGAGCTGCTTGGTGAATGAACTTGCACCCTCTGCGCCACGACGCACACCCGACAAGGTGAGAGTACCAGCCGTAGCATCGTAGGTTGCATACCACTGGTTACCATCCTCGTAGCAGAAGTCCTCAACGAAGAACTCTGTGGTGCTACCTGCTCGGTGCTTCAAGGTGAAGGTGTTGTACGAGTTCTGCTTCTCGCAAGTGAGGCTGTACTTGCCGAGCTTCAACTCACCTGTGTAAGGCTCGATGTCGGCAGTCTTGTGTACCAACTTCACGAGCTTGCCCTGATCGTAGTCGTTCACTGCGTAGATAGCCACTGTGTACTCGATATTCTCCCAAGCCGACATAATCTCGGTCCAACCCTCTGCAGAGTTGAGAGTTACAATATCATCCACAAGGCTTGTACCATTAGCCTTCACATAGTCGATAAGTGCAGCATCCTCCTTTGGCAAGAAACGGTTCTGCGAGATAACCATCCATACATCCTTGAGCTCCTCGCCCTGGATGTGGCATACATAGTTAGCATGGTCTGGGTACTCAGCCGAGAGCTCTGCATTGTGCTCGCTTACGCTCTTAACCCAAGCATTGAGATTGCAAGAGTGGTCAGGAAGCACGCCAAGGCCCGAGAAGTAGAACGACTTAACAATAAGGCTCTTCTCGTTCAAGTTACCTGCAACATTCTTTGGTGCTGCAATCATAGTGTAGAGACCTTCTGGCAAGGTTGTCTTTACAACCATCTCCTTGCCACCCTTGCTGAAGCCCTGAACATCAACAATGTTAGGGTCTGTGCCTGCGAAGAGTGCCTCTACAGCAGCCTCTGAATTGCGCTCAACATTACCCGCTGCGATGAGGTACTTGATACCCGTAACATCATCACCATAGGTAAACTTGAACTTTGCAGTGGCCTCGGTGCTACCAACACCTATCTCCATACCCTCGTATGCAAATGCAAGAGAGTAGTCGGTAACCTGCGAGCCAGGCATCACAACACGGAACAAACTGTTTGCATTACCGTTCCATGCAACACCATTCTTGGTTTTAACATTGAATACCAAAGCATTCTTTGGGAATGTGATAACGCCCTCGAACATCTCACCTGCTGCGGTTGCATCATCGGTAGGGTACTTCGATACAAGCTTCATCTCGCCATTCTCCTTGTGATTTGCTACAAGCTGTTCCTCGATAAATACCTTCTTAGGGTCTGCGCAGTTGATAACGAGGTTCGAGCCCGTGAACTCTACATTCGCAAACTCTGCAGCTGCGGCCGCAACGCTGCTCAAGCTCTCGAAACAACTTGTGATAATCTCCTCCCAAGGGTTCTCGAACATATAGACGCCCTCCTGCAACTTGTGCTCGTAGGCCTTAACCTCGATCTCCATATTTGGATCGATATAGTCCTTCCAGAAACCTGTCAGAGCGTCACCTACACGAACCTTTGCCTTCTTGGTGTCATTGAGCAAAACCCAAGGGTTCAACTTGAACTTCACGGTCAACTTATCAAGACCATAAGGTGTTGTAACCTTCGAGTCAGGAATGAGGAACTCCACAGGATACTCCTTCGTGTCGTCCATAAGGTCGATATTAACCACTACGGTAAGTTTTGCACTATTCTCACCGTCGGCAAACACAACCGACTCCGGAATTACGAAGCAGGCAGCGTTATCACCGCAGTCCGACAAAACAGCCACCTCGAGCTCACCCTCGGTTACCACACGATTGAGTTCGATATCGAATGTCTTATCACCCTCACCGTCGATGGCAATTAAAGCAACATCTTCGGTCTCCGAGTTGAAGCATACCTGCGGACCGGAAGGAACCTCTCCCGGCTGAAACTCCTGTGTACAGGATACGAAAGCTCCTGCAACGAGAGTAAGCAATGCAGTAAATAAAGTTTTCAAATTTTTCATATACTCGTTTTTTACTAATTAACACCTATCATTATTTGCGTACTACCGAGCAACGCAAAGCTCCCGGAACAGCGTTTGTTACCGACTCAGGCATTGAGCTGTGAGCCTTCAATGTGCTCGAAGGGTCAGGGTTGTTCAAGCCCTTGAGAGCGACATTCTGCTGAACCTCGGCAAGTGGAATACAGTAGTTCCAACCTGGGCAACGACCCTTGGTCTCGAAGTCTGCACCTGCAGGAGCGTTTGTGCCATCGTATGCGTTGTGAATACCCATATCCAAACGCTTGAAGTCGAAGAACATGATACCCTCGCCCCAGAACTCGCAACGCTTCTGGAAGATAATCTCCTCCACGAGGTCGCCACTTGCGGGGATTGAGTAGCGTGGGTCACGATACGAAGTCATAAACGAAGTGATCTTCTCACGAGCCTCAGCCTCGCTGTAGTGAGCCATAGCCTCTGCCTCGATGAAGTACATCTCCTCGACACGCATCAACGGAATATCAACCACATTTGCAATAGAGTAGTTTGTCAACTCACCCGAGTTTGTGCGGAACTTGAAGTGTGCATATACACGAGCACCCTTCTTCTCCTCGCTGAATATAGTCCAGCGGCTCTCAGGGATGTTGGTGATATCCTTCATATCGGCATAGGTCTTCTCCGGACCATAAACCAAACGCTTACGGAAGTCGGTGTCCGACATACGCTCGTACGACGCACGACGCATAGCAGGCTGTGTCATTGCACCATAACCATACTCTGCCTCGCAGCACTGGTGTGCAGCCCAAGAGAGCAAGTTGTTCAATACGGTGTCGCTCGACTGCATCATAGCCCACATCCAAGCGTTGTTTACCTTGTTAAAGCCATTCTTTGGATCTACCCACTGTGCCTCGGTCAATGGAGTGCAACCCGAAGCCTCGATAGCCATACGGGCATACTTTGCAGCCTCCTTGTAGGCAGCGGTGCCTGTGAGAAGACCCTCATAGGTCTCGGTGAAGCCACCCAACCAGAGGTATGTACGAGCCATCAAGCCATATACTACAGCCAACGAAGGGACATTCTTTGCGGTTGGAGCATAATCTGCCAAACAAGTCTTGGCATCGTTGAGGTCACTCAAGATGAAGCGGAACATCTCGTCACGAGGTACTCGTGGGTTGTTCTGTGCAATCTCCTCGGTGATGTGCTCATCAACGATAGGCACTGTCAAGCCCTCGACATCCTCCAAAGCCACCGTATAACGAGGCTTCTCCTCAGACTCTGCGTAGAGTGGGTCGTAAAGACGAGCCAAATCGAGATAGAAGAGTGCACGGAACGCCTTTGCAACACCACGCTGCTCGGCAAGAGCCTCGTTTTCGCCACAAACCAAGATGAGGTCGTTAGCACTCTTGATGAACTGGTAGTAGTTGTACCACAAGAACGACGAAGCCAAAGTGTTGCTTGGGCCCAAGCCGATATGGTACATAAATACCTGGAAACGGTCGTAGTATTGGTTACCACCGCTGTATGCGTTCGACGGGAAGACCTCACCGATAGCACGGTCCAACGATGCAAGGATACCCGGGTATCCGAAGTCGTAGTGCTCGCCAATACCGATGTAGTTGGTAATCATCGAAGCGGGTGCCGCAGCAATCATACCATCGGCTGCAAACGAAGAGTCCTCGATCTGGTCCTTCGTTGCGGAGCTACCATAAGGGAACTCCTCCTGAATACAGCTTGTTGCAAAGAACGATGCTCCAAGCAGTACAAGTGCGAATATATATAATCTGTTTTTCATAATCTATATCTCCTTTCCTTATAAATTAGAATGTAATCGACACACCACCCGATATTGTACGAACCGGAGCGTAGTAGTATGGGTTAGTGGCACCACTGAACGACTGGCGAGGGTCGAGACCCTTACGCTGCGACCAGTACCATACATTGTCACATACAACATATACTCGGAGCGACTGAACCAAGAACTTGCGTGTAATACGCTGTGGAAGAGTGTAGCCCACGGTAATGTTCTGAATGTTGAGATACGAAGCATCGGTCAAGAAGCGGCTCGAAGTAGCATTCGTATATTCGTCAGAGTAGTAGAAACGAGGAATATTCGAAGATGTGTTCTCCGGAGTCCAAGCATCCCACAAATCACGGTGAAGGGCGAAACCTACACTTGTAGTCATTGGCGAGCCCATCATCGAAGCGTAACCGCTATCGTATGCCTGACCACCAATCTGGTAGGTGAAGTTAGCCGAGATATCTACACCGTAGAACATAAATGCAGTGTTGAAACCACCATATACATCTGGCGTTGCACGGCCCTGAAGCTCACGACCATACTGGTTTGCATCGTTCCAGTCGGTTGTGGTTGTACGGGTTACCTTGCCGTTGCTCTCCTCGTAGGTGTACCACATAGACTCACCCTTCTCGTTCACGCCTGCGTATGTAGGTATGTACCATGTATATATAGAGTTGCCCTCGGCGAGGAAGTTCGAACCCGACTGACGACCTATCAAAGTACCGTCGGCAGTGGTGTTGTTCTTATACTCGTCTGGAAGGCGGGTAATCTTGTTCTGGAAGTGGGTCATATTGAGGCCGAAGCTCCATACAAAATTCTTTGAACGGATAAGGTCTGCGTTCAACACGAGCTCAACACCCTGGTTGACCATATCACCAATGTTGGTGTAGTAACCGCTATAACCGAGTGATGGTGCTACAGGGAGGTAGAACAACATATCCGAAGTCTTACGGTGGAAGTACTCTACGCTACCCGAAAGACGGCTCTGCCAGAAACCGAACTCGACACCGACATTGAGGTTGGTGTTGGTCTCCCAGGTGATATCAGGGTTACCCTTCTGTGCGAAGATGGTTGCGATACCGCCCTGACCATCATTCGAAATCTGGTAGAGGTCGGTGTAGAGGAACGAGCCGATGCTATCGTTACCCTGCGAACCATACGAAGCCTTAACCTTCAACATATCAATCCAGCTCACATCAAACCACTTCTCCTTGTTGAGCAACCAAGCGGCACTCACCGACCAGAAGTTACCCCAACGATGGTCTGGGTGGAACTTCGACGAAGCGTCGAGACGGTACGATGCCGATGCAAATACACGGCTGTCAAAGTCGTACTGCGCACGGAGGAAGAAACCCTCGTTGTTGTACGAGCCATACGACGAAGAGGCCTGCTGGTTATCTACAACCAAACCATTGAGCTCATCGTTGTCGTAAGAGAACATCTTTGACTTACCACCACTCAAGCTGTAGCTCTTGATGGCATACATCTCGTGACCGAGCAAGATGTCAATGTTGTGCTGTGTGCCAAAGGTGTGAGTGTAGTTGAGCAACTGCTGCAAGTTGTAGTCGAGCGAGCGACTGTGCGACTTCGATACGACACCACCCGATGTTGCAAACTGACCATAGTAAGGGTTGAGCAAAGTTGTCGAACGAGTCTCGTCGATAACGACACCACCGTTGATGGTGAGCTTCAAATCACGATAGAAGCGGATGTCAACGAAACCATTTGCCGAGAATGCGTTACCCTCGCTGTTGTACTTGTTGAGCTGGATATCCTGCAACTCATTCGACGAACCACCTGTAGTTCTGCGGGCGCCACCATTACGGCCGTCACCGGTATCGAAGAGAGGGAAGCCCCACTTGTCGTAGATGTGGTTGCCGTGTGCGTCACGGATATAGATAGGGTAGATAGGGGCAGTCTGTACTGCTGTAGCAAATACATTACCACCATCGCTCTCACCCTCGCTATTCTCACCGCTCTGCCAATCGAAGTGAGTGTAAGAGAAGTTACCACCAATCTTCAACCACTTCTTTGCCTGGTAGTCGGCACGCAAACGAGCTGTGTAACGCTCCATGCGCGAGCCATCGACGATACCGTTGTTGTCCAAGTAACCAAACGAAGCGAAGAAGTTGGTCTTGTCACCGGCTGCCGATGCGTTGATGTTGTACTCCTGACGGAACGAGTTCTTGTAGAGAGCATCCAACCAATCGTCAGGCTGCAACCAATACTGCTTGCCATCCTCGTCTGTAATCAAACGACCAGGGGTAGCGTGTGGGTTCAAACGACCATTCGAGCCGATGAGGTTCTGACCTGCAGGTACGGTCATCACATTGTAACCCAGACCTCCCGGGTCGTTCGATGTGAGCAACGCACTTGCTGCCTGATAGGCTGCATCCTTGTCGTAGTTGTTGCCACGGTAGTAGTCGTAGAGTGAGCGATAGTGCAACTCGTAGTACTCACCGGGATCATTAACATAGTCGTAAGTCTGCAAAGCACGCTGGTTTACACCCCACTTTGCATCGAAGTTGATGCTTGCATCGCCGGCCTTTGCACGCTTTGTGGTGACCATAATCACACCGTTAGCACCACGAGCACCATAGAGGGCGTTCGAAGCGGCATCCTTCAATACCGAGATAGACTCGATATCGGCGGTGTTGATGTTGTTGATATCGCCCGAATAAGGGATACCATCGACAACCCACAAAGGCTCGGTACCTGCGTTCATCGAACCGATACCACGCACCATAATGCTTGGGCTGCTGCCTGGGCGACCCGAAGCCGAAGCGGTCTGCATACCGGCAACTTTACCTACGAGGGCGTTTGCGACATTCGAAGACTGCGTCTTGGCCAGGTCGTCGGAGTTGATAACCGAAGCCGAACCTGTGAAGGCCTCCTTCTTGGCCTCACCGAAGGCTACGACGATGATGTCGTCGATGGCCTTTGATGCCTCCTTCAACGAGACATTGAGGAGGGTCTTGCCGGCAATCTCCAATTTGGCATCTTCGTAACCGATAAACGACACCACCAACGAGCCGTTGGCCGGAGCCTCCAAGGTGTATTTACCTTGCAAATCGGTCGAAGTACCGATTGTGGTACCCTCTACCACTACGGTTGCACCGACTACCGGTGATCCGTCCGGACCGGTAACGGTACCCGTAATCTGCTTATTCTGTGCAAACAACGCAGTGCAAGCGAACAGAACAGCAGCAACTGATAGTACAATTTTTTTAACCATAAGCATAAATTTTATTGTAAATAAATTTATAAATAAATTCAAGCAATTTTGCGCAAAGATAATGATTGTAAGTGTGAGTGCCAAATATTTTATGGATAAAAATGCGCCATAATGACAATTGTTTAGTAAATTTTGTTAATTTGCTTACAATCTGTAACCAAAATAGATGTAAGTTATTACAATTAAAATGTAAATTTTTTAATAATTGGTCCGATTTTTGGAACTTTGAGGGGCTGAAAATGCCTTTCTATGGCCGTTAGAGTGGCGAAATTGCCAATTTTGAAACAGCTATATCTGATGTAATGACCGCTACTTGAAAATTTTATTGTCGCAGGGGGTCGATTTGGCAATGGCATGGTAAATGTTATCAAATTTGGTCGAAAATAGGGTGGATAACTTCGCAGCTTACCCCCGACTGTAAGGTGATGCTTTGTGAATTTTTACACCCTGTTTCCAAATCGATATGGAATAAATATGTAATTATGCGAATTAGTATGTAAATTTGTGCATATCCGCAAAAAATATTATCTTTGCTTTGTAGTTTGATGAAAGGAGCGAGTTATGATGTTCGATAAAATCATACGGAAGCGTCGCAAGAGTGTCGCTTTGGCCTTGTCGAGTGGCGGCCCGAGGGGTTTTGCCTATATAGGAGCGTTGGAGGAGCTGGAGGCTCGAGGTTATCGTGTAACATCGATAGCCGGCACCTCGGTAGGTTCACTCGTAGGCGGAGTTTATGCAGCGGGAGGGTTGTCGCAATTCAAGGAGTGGCTCTTCACGCTCGACACTTGGAAGGTGGTGTCGTTGATGGATATATCCTTGTCGCTCAACTCCTTTGTTAAGGGCGACCGCATTATCGAGGCGATGAAGGAGGTGGTACCCGATGTGCTTATCGAGGAGCTGCCCATCCCATATTGTGCCATAGCGACCGACTTGAACACGGGCGAGGAGGTGGTCTTCGATAAGGGCAACCTTTTTGATGCTATCCGAGCCTCGATGTCGATACCTTCGATGTTTCGACCCGTGCAGCGTGGTCGTCAGTTGCTCGTCGATGGGCACTCGTCGAATTGTCTGCCTCTAAATCGTGTGAAGCGCACGAAGCGAGATATCTTGGTCGGTTTTGATGTAAATGAGATGGATGCCGAGGCGGTAAATCGCACTTTCGATAACATTGCCCGTACAACCTCCGACTACGAGCAGCTGCGCACGGCAAAGCGTGATGAGGTGCGCTCGTTGGCAGCGGAGATAAATCGGGATGAGACGAAGTCGTTGCTCGACAAGATAAAGGTGCTCGGTGCGAGTGGCTGGGCTGCGTGGCGTGAGGTTTCGGCCTATCGTGAGGCGCATATCGACACCCTGCCCGAGACGAATTGGGGTGACAATGCCTACGGCTTGATGGATAGGGTATTTTCGATTATGAACTACCACAACTCCCGCTTGATGATTGAGCTGTGCAAGCCCGATATCTTGGTGAGGATGCCGTTTGATGCCTATGGCGATATCTCGGATTATGCGTTGGCTCGTGATATCTCGGAATTCGGTCGTGAGCTTATGTCGAAGGCTCTTGACGAGTACGAGGGTGTAGGCCAAAAAACGAAGTAAAGCCCCTTTTATCCCACTCTTTTTGTTCTACTTGCTGCGGAAGTGCGAGGGCGACATCCCGACTCTTCGCTTGAAGAGTGTGGCGAAGTATTCGGGGCTCTCGAAGTGTAGCTCGTAGGCAATCTCCTTGATAGGTATATTGCTACTGCGCAGAAGCTCTTTTGCACGGTGTATCTTCAGATTTATAAAGTAGTCGGCAGGTGCAAGACCTGTGTATCGCTTGAAGATATGGCGAAATGTCGAGTAGCTGATATTGAAGTGTCGGGCTACATCGGGCATTGTTATGTCGGATGTTATGGAGCGTTGCATATATTGTCGAGCGAGTTCTATAATATTTGGCATATCGCTGTTTGGCAGCAAGTTACGGTTTGCTTCGGTCATAAACATAAGGCCGAGCAGGTGGTTTACTATGCCGGCTAAAAGTTGCTGGAAGAATGGCCGTTGTGCCACGGCAACATCCGTGGCTTCACGATAGAGGCTCTCGATGGTGTCGTTTGTGCCGATATGGTAGAGTGGCTGTTTGCGTGAGAAGAAGCCTGCAGCGACACGATTGTCTATGTTCTCCCCTTTGAAGCCTATCCAATGCTCACGCCAGCCCGTTTCGGGGTTGGGGTGGTAGGTGTGCCATTCGGAGGGGAAAATCAGGAACATATCGCCCGCTTTGACCGTGTGGCGACCTGCGCTGCGGGTTTCGAGCGTGCCCTCTCCTTCGGAGATGTAGAGGAGTTGGTACTCCTGCAGGGTGCGCCCTTTGCGCCAGTCGAAGGTGTATTCGGCATTGTGGCCTTGTGGCGGATACTCTTCGTGTGGTGCTACACGCTGACGACCTGCCGAGCAGACAATAAGCCCCCAGCGGTGGTCATTTTCATTCTCGGTGATATACTTTATCTGCTCCATAACTCCAATCTGCACTCCAAAAGTACAATATTTTTTCTCCCTCTGCAACAAAAATAGACAAATTGTGCAGTTGAAAGGACAAAAAACAAAGGTTGCAACCGCAAAAATAGTCTTAACTTTGCTAAAAATATGGACTTAAAACTCTTATAAAGTAATGAAAATCAAGAATTGCCTTACAATCGACCTCGGAGCGACAAGTGGCCGTGCTATTGTTGCCACTTTTGATGGTGCGAAGGTCTCGATGCGTGAGATTGCACGCTTCGACAATCCGATGATACCACTCGGGGGTCATCTATTTTGGGATCTGCCCGCCCTATATAATAATATAGTGTCGGCACTGCGTACCGTTGCAAGTGAGGCTCTCGATATTAGCTCGATGGCTATCGACACCTGGGGTTGCGACTTTGCGATGTTTGGTGCCGACGGACAGCTTCTGTCGTTGCCATACTGCTATCGTGACAGCCACACCGAGGGTGCTATGGAGCGACTCTTCGAGCGTATGCCGAAGGAGGAGGTCTATGGTCGCACGGGTATTCAGTTTATGGAGTTTAACTCGTTGTTCCAGCTCGATACGCTGCGTCGCAACAACTGCACGGCCTTGCAGTCGGCCGACAAGATACTCTTCATCCCCGATGCCCTTGGCTATATGCTTACGGGCGAGGCGGTGATGGAGTACACGGTGGCCTCGACTTCGCAGATTGTGAATGCCGAGAAGGGCGACCTCGATGAGGATTTGCTACGCACGATAGGTCTGCGCAGAGAGCAGTTTGGCCGCTTGGTACAGCCCGGAACGGTGATTGGCCGTTTGTGTGAGCAGGTGCAGAGGGCTACGGGTGTTGGAGCGATAGAGGTTGTTGCCGTGGCGGGTCACGATACGGCTTCGGCTGTGGTGGCCGTGCCTACCGATACTACCGACTACGCCTACTTGAGCTGCGGTACTTGGTCGTTGCTTGGCGTGGAGTCGCCACGACCTATAATCTCGGAGCAGAGCTACAACCTCAACTTCACGAACGAGGGTGGCACCGACCATTCGATACGCTTCCTGAAGAATATATGCGGTATGTGGCTCTTCGAGCAGAGCCGCAAGGCGTGGAGCAATGCTCCGCAGAGCGTTGCCGAGTTGGTTGCGCTGTGCGAAACCACGCAGTTTGCCTCGTTGATAGACCCCGATGCCCCTTGCTTCGTGCATCCCGAGTCGATGGTCGAGGCTATTGCGGAGTATTGCCGCAAGACGGGGCAGGAGGAGCCTCGCACGGCTGCGGAGTATTGCCGTTGCATCTTCCGCAGCTTGGCTATGCGCTATCGCCAGGTTGTCGATATGTTGGAGGAGATTACGCCTGTGCGTGTGTCGCAACTCAATGTTATCGGTGGCGGCTCCCGCAACGAGTATCTGATGCGCTACACCGCTTCGGCACTTGGTCGCAAGGTTGTGGCAGGCCCTGCCGAGTGTACGGCATTGGGTAATGCGTTGGTGCAGCTGCGTGCTTTGGGCGATGTTGCTACATTGGCCGAGATGCGTGCCATATCGGCCGCTTCGTGCGACACCAAGAGCTTCGAGCCGACCGATACGGAGGCTTGGCAGCGTGAGTACGAGAAATTCTTGGAGATACAAAAGAGATACAACAACTAATTTATAACTTAACAAACTACAATTATGAAACAGGAACTTATTGAGAAGGCTTACGAGGTGGCTCGTGAGCGTTACGCTGCCTACGGTATCGACACCGAGGCTGTGTTGGATCTATTGCAGCGTGTGCCGCTGTCGTTGCACTGCTGGCAGGCAGACGATGTTACGGGCTTTGAGTCGGCAGGAGAGCTGACAGGCGGTATTCAGGCTACGGGTAACTATCCGGGCAAGGCTCGCAATATCGATGAGTTGCGCCAGGATATTCTCAAGGCAGCATCGCTCATTCCGGGTAAGCATCGCTTGAATATCCACGAGATTTATGGTGAGTTTGGCGGCAAGAAGGTTGATCGTGACGAGGTTGGTGTGGAGCACTTCGAGGGTTGGATGCAGTGGAGCAAGGAGCACGGTATGCCACTCGACTTCAACACTACATCGTTCTCGCATCCGAAGTCGGGCGACTTGTCGTTGTCAAATCCCGACAAGGAGATCCGTGACTTCTGGATTGAGCACTCGAAGCGTTGCCGTGCTATTGCCGAGGAGATGGGTCGTCGTCAGGGTACCCCTTGTATCATGAACTTGTGGGTGCACGATGGTAGCAAGGATATCACCGTAAACCGCAAGCTCTATCGTGAGTTGTTGAAGGACTCGCTCGACCAGATTTTTGCCGAGAAGTACGACAATATGCGTGACTGCATCGAGTCGAAGGTCTTTGGTATCGGCTTGGAGAGCTACACCGTAGGCTCTAACGACTTCTATATCGGTTATGGCGTGCAGAACAACAAGATTGTAACCCTCGACACGGGTCACTTCCACCCAACCGAGAGCGTAGCCGACAAGCTCTCGTCGTTGCTCCTGTATGTTCCGGAAGTTATGCTCCATGTGAGTCGTCCTGTTCGTTGGGACTCCGACCATGTGACCATCATGAACGATGAGACACTCGATTTGATGCACGAGATTGTGCGTTGCGACGCTCTCGACAGAGTCCATATCGGCCTCGACTACTTCGATGCTTCGATTAACCGTATCGGTGCCTATGTTGTCGGCTCGCGTGCTACGCAGAAGTCGTTGTTGCAGGCGTTGTTGGAGCCACTTGCACAGCTTCGCAAGTATGAGGCTGCGGGTCAGGGCTTCGAGCGTTTGGCTCTCCTGGAGGAGGCAAAGACGCTGCCTTGGAACGCTGTGTGGGATATGTTCTGTCTGCGCAATGGTGTGCCTGTAGGCGACGAGTTTATTGCCGAGGTGGAGCAGTATGAGAGAGATGTAACTTCAAAACGCAACTAATTATGTATCGTATAGTTCTTAACGAGACATCGTATTTCGGTGCAGGCTGCCGCTCGGTGATTGCCGAGGAGGTGGCAAAGCCTGGTTTTAAGAAGGCCTTTTTCGTGACCGACAAAGATCTTATCAAGTTCGGTGTTGCCGAGAAGATTGAGGAGGTGCTGAAGGGTGCCGCTATCCCTTACGAGATTTATAGCGATGTGAAGGCAAACCCTACAATCGCAAATGTTCAGAATGGCGTGAAGGCTTACAAGGCTTCGGGTGCCGACTTTATCATCGCCCTCGGTGGCGGCTCGTCGATAGATACGGCCAAGGCTGTGGGTATCATCGTCAATAACCCCGAGTTTGCGGATGTTCGCTCGTTGGAGGGCGTAGCACCTACGAAGCATCGTGCCGTGCCTACATTCGCTATCCCTACAACCGCAGGAACGGCTGCCGAGGTGACCATCAACTATGTTATCACCGATGAGGAGGCAAAGAAGAAGATGGTTTGTGTGGACCCTAACGATATCCCTATGTGTTCGATTATCGACTGCGAGTTGATGTACTCGATGCCGAAGGGTTTGACCGCAGCTACGGGTATGGATGCGCTGACTCACGCTATCGAGAGCTTTATCACACCGGGTGCGTGGACTATGAGCGATATGTTCGAGTCGAAGGCTATCGAATTGGTGGCAAAGCACCTGAAAAATGCTGTCGAGAATGGCAAAGACGAGGTTGCTCGCTCGGGTATGGCCGAGGCGCAGTATATCGCAGGTATGGGCTTCTCGAATGTTGGCTTGGGTATCGTTCACTCGATGGCTCACCCTCTCGGAGCATTCTACGACACTCCGCACGGTGTGGCGAATGCACTGCTCTTGCCCTATGTTATGGAGTACAATGCCGACTCTCCGTCGCGCGCCAAGTATCTCGATATCGCCAAGGCTATGGGCGTAGATACCGAGGGTATGAGCGTGGATGAGGGTGTCGAGGCTGCTATCAACGCAGTGCGTGCGCTCTCGCTCTCGATTGGTATTCCGCAGCACTTGTGCGAGATTGGTGTCAAGAAGGAGGATATTCCAGAGTTGGCAGTTGCAGCATTCAACGATGTCTGCACAGGTGGCAACCCTCGCCCGACATCGGTTGAGGATATTGCAAAGTTGTACGAAATTGCTTACGAATAATATCTCGCTATGGATATCTTAATTGGTCTTTTGATTATTGCGGTGGGTGCATTCTGTCAATCGAGTTGCTATGTGCCTATCAACAAGATTAAGGGTTGGAGCTGGGAGTCGTATTGGCTCGTGCAGGGTGTTTTTGCATGGCTCGTATTTCCGCTGCTTGGTGCGTTGTTGGCTGTACCTGCAGGACACTCGCTCGGTGAGCTCTTCGTAGCGGGCAATGGCTTCAATGTCGCTATGACCGTACTCTTTGGCGTGTTGTGGGGCGTTGGTGGCTTGACCTTCGGCCTCTCGATGCGTTACCTCGGTGTGGCACTCGGCCAGAGCATCGCTCTCGGTACTTGTGCTGCGGGTGGTACTCTCTTGGGGCCACTCTTGCTCAACCTCTTCTTCCCCGAAATGGGAGCGTTGGAGTCGCTCACATTTGCAGTTATCTCGGGCGTTGTGGTTACACTGCTCGGTATAGCCGTTATCGGAGTTGCGGGTATGATGAAGGCAAACTCGCTGCCCGAGGAGCAGAAAAAGGCGGCCGTTAAGGAGTTCAACTTTCCGAAGGGTATCGCCATCGCCCTCTTGGCTGGTGTGATGTCGGGTTGTTTCAATGTAGGTTTGGAGTTTGGCAAGGATATAAACTTCGGCGAATTGACCGACCCGATGTTCAAGACCCTGCCTGCTACGCTGCTTGTGACCTTGGGAGGCTTCTTAACAAACGCTGTGTACTGCCTCTACCAGAATTTTAAGAATAAGAGCTTTGGCGACTATGCGCAGGGCAAGTTGTGGGCAAATAATGCTCTCTTCTGTGCCTTGGCAGGAGCGTTGTGGTACAGCCAATTCTTTGGCTTGAGCCTCGGTAAGGGCTTCCTCACCGAGTCGCCAACGCTTATGACCTTGTCGTTCTGCATCCTGATGGCACTGAATGTCACATTCGCAAATGTTTGGGGCATAGTGCTTAAGGAGTGGAAGGGCTGCTCGAGAAAGACAATCGCAGTGCTTGTGTTGGGTATCTGCATCTTGGTTGCAAGCTCGTTCTTGCCTGAATTGTTAAAATAAAGAGTGAAGATTATGAAATCAGTATTGGAAAATCGCCCTGCACTCGCTGCCGAGGTCGAGAAGGTTGCCGAAGTGGCAGGTTACCTCTGGCAGAAGGGTTGGGCAGAGCGTAATGGTGGTAATATCACCGTTAATATCACGGAGTTTGTGGATGATGAGATAAAGGCACTGCCTGCAATCAGCGAGGTCTATCCTATTGGTGCGGAGCTGCCGCACTTGAAGGGTTGCTACTTCTACTGCAAGGGCACAAATATGCGTATGCGTGACTTGGCTCGTCGCCCTATGGAGAACGGCTCGATTATCCGTATCCTCGACGACTGCGCCTCGTATGTTATCATTGCCGACAACCCCGTAAAACCTACTTCGGAGCTTCCGTCGCACTTGAGCGTACACAACTACCTCCTGGCAAAGGGCTCTCCATATCGTGCCTCGGTGCATACCCACCCGATAGAGCTGGTGGCTATGACACACACCAAGAAGTTTATGGAGAAGGATGTGGCAACACGCCTCTTGTGGTCGATGATACCCGAGACCAAGGCCTTCTGTCCTCGTGGTTTGGGTATGGTGCCATACCTTATGCCAAGCAGCGTAGAGCTGGGCGAGCAGACTATCGCCACCATAGACGACAACTACGATGTTGTGATGTGGGAGAAGCACGGAGTCTTCGCTGTCGATACCGATGTTATGGCGGCCTTCGACCAGATAGATGTGCTCAATAAGGCGGCTCAAATCTATATCTCGGCAAAGAATATGGGCTTCGAGCCTGACGGTATGAGCGACGAGCAGATGAGGGAGCTGAGTGTTACATTCGGCCTGCCTAAATAGCGTAGTGCCCGTCGTGGCGTAATATTTGAGCAGGGGTTCCAAATATGGGACCCCTGCGTTATAATATAGCCCTCGTGGTGGCGAATATCCTCTTTGGAGCCTCCTTCTCGGTCTATGTGTCACTGCTCGATACGGCTCTCGGCTTCGGGGAGCTGTTTGTGATGCAGATTGTATGTTCGGCTGTGATATTTGTGCCGATAGCAGTGTGTAACCCCCGGTTTTGGAGGCTCTCGTTGGAGGATTTCGGTACGATATTTATCGTCGCCCTGCTCGTTGTGTTCGGGTGGTGGTATATGCTGTTGTGGGGTGCATCCTACACCAACCCTATAGATGCCTCGACGCTCTCGACCGTAGGCCCTGCCTTCACTCTCCTTGCCGCTATGGCGGTGCGGTCACAAGGCGTGGAGCGCAACGATGTGGCGGGCGTTGTGGTGGCTCTGTCGGGCGCAGCCGTACTGCTCTTTGATAGGGGTAGCCGACTCTTTGGCGAGGGCGGTGAGGGATATGGCAATGCGTTGGTGGTATGTGCTGTGATGTCGATAGCGATAAATACGGTTATCATAGCCCCCGTGCTGCGGAGGTATGGTACTGTGGTGGTTATGGGGTGGTACTACATAATAGGCGCAGTGTTGGCCTTGCCGCTTGTTGTTGAGCTCTTGCCTACGATAGATATTGCGCACCTCACGCCCCTCGAGCGTGGCGAGCTTGTCTATATACTGCTTTTCGGTACGGCACTGCCGATGTATCTGCTATATGTTGGTAGCGAGCATCTTACGGCAGTGCATACGGCACTCTATCGCTACCTGCAACCCGTTGTGGCGACCACACTTGCCGTGGTGCGAGGACAAAGCAACATCGACCGAGCCAATGTGGTCGGTGCTGCTTTGATATTTTTGGGGATATTGTTTGTGGTGCTCTCTACTCTCGCAAAATCTTCACCTCGCCACGCTCGCCAAAGGCGATGATGGAGCTTGGTTGCCCTGTCGGTCTGCCCTGGAAACGGGGATTAACCATAAAATCGACCCCCTCGATAATCTCTTTGGCGATGTCACGCACACTGCGAGGTGTCGCCTCGCCCGAGATGTTTGCCGAGGTCGATACTATCGGCTTGCCGAACTTGTAGAGCAACTTCTGACAAAACTCGTGGTCGGGAACTCGCACGCCCAAAGTCTTTGTCTCGGGGATGAGGTTTGCCGCTACGCCCGAAGCACCCGGGAGTATGAGCGTGAGAGGCTTGGTCGCCATCTCCATAACCTCGAAGGCGATGCCCGGAGCCTTATCGACATAGCGTACCACCATATCGGCATCACGGCACAAGACAAGCATCGAGTGTTTCTCCTCGCTACGCTTCAAGGCGTAAATCTTTGCCACGGCCTCTGCGTTTGTGGCGTCACAACCTATGCCCCATACCGTGTCGGTGGGGTAGAGTATTATGCCCCCTTTGCGGAGGACCTCGATGGCAAGTTGTATCTCTCTATCCATTGCCTACTTTTTAGGGAGTACCTCAATCCAATAGTCGTCGGGGTCGTTGATGAAGTAGAGTCCCATTTTATGGTTCTCGTAGCAGATGCAGCCCATCTCACGGTGGTACTCACGAATGGCGTCGTAGTCGCCCTCCAAACGCAGGCAGAGGTGTGTTTCGTTGTCACCGAGTTCGTATGCACCCTCCTTGTCACGAAGCCAGGTAAGCTCCAGGAAGAAGTGGCCGCTGTCGTCGCCCAGATAGACCAAGATGAACGAGCCGTCGGAAGCCTCCTTGCGCTTTACCTCCTTGAGGCCGAGGGCCTTGTCGTAGAATGCGAGGCTGCGCTCCAAGTCGGTGACATTTATGTTCATGTGGTCGAATGTGCTTTTAATCTCCATAGTAAAAAAACAGTTGTTAGTATTGTTATCTGCACAAAGGTAAGAAAAAACTTTGTTTTTTGATTGACAATTTCGACAAAAAGTTATAATTTTGTGGGTTGTAATGGTAAATAGGGTGATTGTGCCCGATAGCATAGAGTCAATAAATCAAAAATATAATAGAACAATGGGAAGAGCTTTTGAGTATCGCAAAGCGCGAAAGATGAAGAGATGGGGCCACATGGCTCGTGTCTTTACGAAGATTGGTAAGGAGATTGAAATCGCAGTTAAGGCGGGTGGTAGCGATCCGTCGGCAAATACTCGTCTGCGTATCTTGATGCAGAACGCCAAGGCCGAGAATATGCCGAAGGAGAATGTCGAGCGTGCCATCAAGCGTGCGACCGAGAAGGATGCAGCCGACTACAAGGAGGTGGTATATGAGGGATATGGCCCTCACGGTGTAGCCTTCCTCGTGGAGACTGCGACCGACAACACAAACCGCACCGTAGCAAATATCCGTATGTACTTCAATAAGTGCGGTGGCGCACTCGGTAACTCGGGCTCGGTGGGCTTTATGTTCGAGCATAAGTGCGTATTCAAGTTCAAGGCCGAGGGCGTAGATCCCGAGGAGCTCGAGCTCGAGATGATTGACCTCGGTGTAGATGAGTTCTATGTTGAGGAGGATGGTATCAGCGTATATGCAGCGTACGAGTCGTTTGGTGCAATTCAGAAGTGGCTCGATGAGCAGGGTTACGAGATTGTATCGGGTGAGTCGGTGCGTATCCCTACCGACACGAAGGAACTTGATGCCGAGGGCAGAGAGTCTGTCGAGCGACTTGTCGAGAAGCTCGAGGAGGATGACGATGTGGTGAATGTTTACCACACAATGGCCGAGGAGGAGTAGTGTTTCGGTGACTTTGAAGACTAAAACCAACAAAAAAATATAAACCATTATGAACAGTAAATATGCTTTGCCAAAGGATGGTGGCTTGATAGCAGATGTTGCGCTACAGGAGCTTACACAGCGTTTCGAGAGAATAGCAACACGAGTTTACGAGAACGAGTATGATGGTGTGAACTATGTTGCCGACAACATTGTTGCAGCAATCGGTGCGCACAAGGCCGATAGACCTTTTGCTCTCGGTTTGACTACAGGTAAGACACCGCTTGGACTCTATCGTGAGTTGGTACGACGCTACAACAAGGGCGAGGTGAGCTTTGCAAATGTGGCAGTCTATAGCCTCGACGAGTTCTACCCTATAACCCCTGCCGAGGCGCAGAGCCGCAACTATCGTATCCACGAGGAGTTGCTCGACCATGTCGATATCCGCCCCGAGAATATCAACTTCCCTGATGGCACGCTCCCACGCGAGCAGCTGTCAAAGTTCTGTGCTGCCTATGGTCACAACAAAATCGACTTGATGATTGTAGGTGTTGGTGAGGATGGTCAGGTGGGCTTCAATGAGATTGGCTCGCACGCCAACTCGAAGACTCGCCTTGTTCAGCTCTCGTATCAGTCCCGCAAGGTGCAGTCGGGTGCCTTTGGAGGTTTGGAGAACACTCCGAAGATGGCTATCACGATGGGTATCCACACCATTATGAAGGCTGACCGTGTTATAATGATGGCCTGGGGTGAGGACAAGGCGAAGATTATGAGCCGTGTTATCGAGGGCGAGGTTACATCGCAGGTTCCAGCATCGTACTTGCAGAACCACTCGGATATCGAGGTGGTAATTGACGAGGGTGCAGCATCGCAGCTCACTCGTGTGCAGACCCCTTGGTTGGTTGGCCCTTGTCAGTGGACACCAAAGTTTACCCGCAAGGCTGTGGTATGGCTCTGCGGTGTGGTAAAGAAGCCTATCTTGAAGCTCACATATCAGGACTACCTCGAGAACTCTCTTGGTGAGCTCTTGGAGCAGGGTCGCACCTACGACCAGATAAATATCGATGTCTTCAACGACTTGCAGCACACTATCACGGGTTGGCCGGGTGGTAAGCCAAACGCTGATGACTCGACACGCCCTGTGAAGTCCACTCCGTTCCCAAAGAATGTGATTGTCTTCTCGCCACACCCAGACGATGATGTTATCTCGATGGGTGGTACATTTATCCGACTCGTGCAGCAGGGACACAATGTCCATGTGGCCTACGAGACCTCGGGTAATGTGGCCGTACACGACGATGTGGTGTTGCAGCACATGGATGCAGCACACGAGCTTGGCTTTGCCGATGAGTTTGCCAAGGTCGAGGAGATCGTCAAGAGCAAGAAGGCCGGAGAGCCTGAGCCACGAGCATTGCTCAACTTGAAGGGTGCAATTCGTCGTGCCGAGGCTCGTTCAGCGGTGCGTTCGTTTGGCTTGAACCCCGACACCAACGCCCACTTCTTGAACTTGCCGTTCTACGAGAGTGGAGGCATCCGCAAGAACCCATTTACACAGGCCGATATCGATATCGTAGTGAAGCTGTTGCGTGATGTTAAACCTCATCAGATATACGCAGCGGGTGACCTTTCGGACCCACACGGCACACACCGCACCTGTATCGAGATTGTCTTGGAGGCTATCGAGGTGGTGAAGGGCGACGAGTGGTTCAAGGATTGCCACCTGTGGCTCTATCGTGGTGCTTGGATGGAGTGGGATCTCGGCTCGGTGGATATGGCAGTGCCATTGTCGCCAAACGAGATTATCGTGAAGCGTCATGCCATCTATCGTCACCTCTCGCAGAAGGATATCGTGCCATTCCCTGGCGACGACCCACGCGAGTTCTGGCAGCGTAGCGAGGACCGTACGCAGACCACTGCAAAGCAGTATAATGACCTCGGTATGGCCGAGTATCAGGCTATTGAGGTATTTGTAAGAATGTTTTAACACCAAAAAATAGAGAATTATGAGACTTATTATTCAGGACAATCAGAAAGATGCAGGCCGTTGGGCTGCGGAGTACATCGTAAAGCGTATCAACGAGAAGGAGGCTGCAGGTGGTCGTTTCGTGCTTGGCTTGCCTACAGGCTCGACACCTCTTACAACCTACGCTCGCCTTATCGAGCTCTACAAGGAGGGTAAGGTGTCGTTCAAGAATGTCGTAACATTCAATATGGACGAGTATGTTGGTCTTCCAGAGGAGCACCCAGAGAGCTACCACTCGTTTATGCACAACACCTTCTTCAAGCATGTGGATATCAACCCTGCAAATGTGAACATCCTCAATGGCAACGCACCTGACCTTGCAAAGGAGTGCGAGGAGTACGAGGCAAAGATGGTTGCTGCGGGCGGTATCGACCTCTTCTTGGGTGGTATCGGTGAGGACGGACACTTGGCTTTCAACGAGCCATTCTCGTCGCTCAACTCGCGCACTCGCGTTAAGACCTTGACCTACGACACACTGCTCGTGAACTCTCGTTTCTTCGACAACGATGTAAACAAGGTGCCAAAGCAGGCTATGTCGGTTGGTGTTGCTACCGTATTGGCTGCCAAGGAGGTTATCATCCTCGCATTCGGTCACAAGAAGGCGCAGGCGTTGCACCACTGCATCGAGGGTGCCTACTCGCATGTATATACCGCTTCGGCTATCCAGACTCACCCACACGGTATCGTAGTCTGCGACGAGGAGGCAACCGTAGAGTTGAAGGTCGGTACCTACCGCTACTTCAAGGATATCGAGAAGGATAACTTGTAGTATTTGACTCTAAAGATAATGCAAGGGGCTGTTCCGCAACGGAACGGCCCCTTTTGGTTGGTGGGGACTCTGACCATCATCACGGCGCCAAGAAAGATGGCATTTAATGGCAGCGCAGTCTGCGACTGCTTAATGGCAAAGCGCAGAAAGCTGCAACAAAAAAGCGTAAACGCCTGCCATTCAGCGACCAACGGGAGCGATTGCCATTCAGTGAGCGTTAGCGAACGCCTGCCATTCAATGCCATTACCCCTGCGCCTTGACCACCTCAAGAGTCACCCCCAAACAAAAAAGGGTTGCCGAAGCAACCCTCCCACAAATTAACCCTCTTATGCCTCTGACCGCAGGACTGTACTTAATACCGAGTCCAAATAGAGCAACTCTGCGTCACCGCAAATCACATGCTCGATAAACAGATCCTCGTCAAAGACATTCGTTAATACCCGATTGTCGATATTCTCCATAGGCAGACATCTTTTAGTTAGAACTTCCGACTACTAAACGAACATCGCAGGTATTTTATTGTCGAAATTTAGCACAAAACTAAATTTTTCTCCTTAACCATTCGCCGAATGTTTATCAGCGCATAACGCATACGCCCAAGGGCAGTGTTGATGCTGACATCGGTATGCTCGGCAATCTCCTTAAAACTCTTACCCTCGAAGTAACGCATCTTCACAACCTCACGCTGCTCCTCGGGCAACATCTCGACCAACGCCCGCACCTCGGCGGCTGTTTGGTCAGATATTATGCCATCTTCGACAGACTGCTCCGCAAAATTGGTTGTTCCCAAGATGTCGTAGCCCGCACTTGCCTCGGTTATGGTCCGTACCTGTTTCTGCGCACGGAAGTAGTCCAATACCCGGTTGCGTGCTATTCGCATCAGCCATGGGAGAAAACGACCTTTGTCGGTGTAACGACCCTCGTCTATAACCTTCACAACCTTAATCAACACCTCCTGCAAGAGGTCGTCGGCCACATCATTGTCCTTGACCATCATACGGATATAATCCCTTATGCGACGGTGGTGGCGCTCCAAAAGTTGAGAAATAGCTTCACGATTGCCCTGCTGGTAACGCTCCAACAAAGCTTGGTCGCTTAACATCTTGTTGTTCATACTCTTCTCCTTTCTAAAATGTAGTTCAAAGAGTAGAAGTTCTGTCGATAGGCAATAAATTTTTAGTTAAACATTTTGCTCATTTTGTGAAAACAGAACCGTCAGGAACTACTTTCACGACTGCAAGATACGCAGTTTTATTCAAAATCCCAAATCGCTACAACTACTCTGCGCATATTACATATCGTCGAAAAATATGCAAGAATAGTGCCTAAATTGCGTTTTAGGGGCGATTTTCTGTAAAAATACGGATGTATATGCGGTGGCGAATTGACCAAACAAGGCGGTGAAATAACCACTTTCTACGCAATATTAGCTACTTCATCGGTTCGATATGTATGGCCACGGCAGTCTGTTGGCCAAATCGGTTGCGTAGGCGTTGCTCTATATCTCGGGATATCTCGTGCGAGGCGTGTACTGTCATCGAGCCATCGACACGGATATGCACCTCGATAGCGATATTTGAACCAATGCTGCGAGTGCGTAGGTTGTGCGGTTTATGCACATTCGGTGTTGCCGAGATTATGGCGAGTATCTCCTCCTCGACCTCTGCGGGCAGGCTCTTCTCGAGAAGCTCGGCTATGGCAGTACGGCACAAGTTTATGGCCACCTTCATGATAAGTGCCGCCACAACAATGGCCGCTATAGGGTCGGCAATGCGCCACTTCTCGCCAAGGAAGTAGGCACACCCGATACCGAGCAGTGCCCCAATCGAGGAGAGGGCGTCGCTGCGGTGGTGCCACGCATTGGCTATAACCGAAGGGCTATCGAGTTTGCGGCCTACACGCATGGAGTATTGGTAGAGAGCCTCCTTTGCTACGATGGATACTGCAGCTGCGATGATGGCGATGATGCCCGGTCGAGGCAACACCTCGCCTGCAACTACAGCCGATATCTTTTCGACACTCTCGACCAAAAGCTCTACACCTACGGCAAGTAACACCACGCCTATAATCAGCGAGGCGAGGGTTTCGTACTTGCCGTGGCCCCAATCGTGGTCGTCGTCACGGGGCTTGGCACTGATGCGGACAAAGAGCAGAACAACGATGTCGGTGGCGAAGTCCGATGCCGAGTGCACAGCGTCGGCAACCATAGCTCCGCTTCGCCCCACAATACCCGCTACGAGCTTGAAGACAAAGAGTACTATGTTCAAAAACATACCGAGTAGTGTTACTCGGTATATTGTGTGTGTTCGTTGGTCTGCCATACTATATTATATATATTAGTCAAACTTTGCGGGATACCCCAACAATTGGTATGCCAACGCCTGTGCCATGCGTAGATGACCTGCGCTATTCGGGTGCAGTCGGTCTATTCGCTTGCCACCCGTCTTCTTGCTCCTCTCGAGAGATGGTCTGCGCCAATATGGCTTGCTTGCATCCGACAACGGATAGAGTCCGCAGATGGAGTTCAAATCTATAACGGGTACAGCCCACACGCTTCCCGCCTCCTTCACCACATCGACATAGGCATCTATATACTCGCCTGCGCCATTGGCGTAGAGCTCGTTGGGCTGGATGTTTCTATCGCTCAAAAAGGCGTCGCCACGATGTATCGGTGTGAGCAGGATAATCTGCTTGGTAGGGTAGGCCTCCTTCAGCTTCGACATTGCGATGTTGATGCGGCCACGCACCGTCTTGTTGTCCATCAAAATCGTGCGCCTCTTGCGCTGTGCCACGACGCTCGACTTCGAGCCCTTGGGGCCTGTAACCTCGACCTCGACAACCTTCTCCGAGAACCACTCTCCGAGGGGAACACTTGCGTTGTAGTCGTTGGTGCCGATAAATATCATTATCGCATCGACCTCCTGACCGTGCTCCTTGATAAGCTTGTCGGTCTGCCCAGGTATCTGACTCCACTTGTGGCCACTGATGCCATAGACAAACGACTCTATGCCAAGTATCTCCTCGAGGTACGACCAATAGGTCTCGTTCTGCCCCTTCTCGACCTGGCGTTTGTCGGTTATCGAGTCACCGAGGTAGGCCACACGGGCACCACGCCACTGACTCTTAATCTCCGCCTTTGGCTTTGCCTCGGTGGCAAAGGTCAGACACAACAACGCTACAACTATCGCAAGACGCTTCATAGTAGCAATCTTTTAGTAACTCTTTGCGAACAATACTCGATATGGCGACGGCTTGCCCGTGAAGATGCACTTGCCCTCCTCAGGCTCAACATCGAGAGGGATACAACGGATAGTAGCCTTCGTAGCATCCTTGATGGCCTGCTCGGTCTCCGGAGTTCCATCCCAATGTGCCGAGATAAAGCCGCCCTTGGTGTTCAGTACCTCGACGAACTCGTCCCAAGTATCGACCTTGGTAATCATCGAGTTGCGATAGTCGAGTGCCTTCTGGAAGATGTTTTTCTGCTGCTCGTCGAGCAAGTTTACGATATAATCTACGATACCCTCCTGCGATACGGTCTCCTTGGTCAAGGTGTCACGACGAGCCAACTCGATAGTGCCATTTGCGAGGTCACGCTGACCGAGTGCAAGGCGTACAGGCACTCCCTTCAACTCATACTCGGCAAACTTGAAGCCCGCACGGACATTATCTCTGTCATCGACCTTCACACGCACGCCCTTTGCCTTCAGTGCGTCGGCAATCTCGTTCATCTTCACTCGTGCTGCGGCCAACTGCTCCTCGCCCTTGTAGATAGGAACGATAACGACCTGTGTCGGAGCCAACTTCGGAGGCAATACCAAACCGTTGTTATCCGAGTGAGCCATAATCAAAGCACCCATCAAACGAGTTGAAACGCCCCACGATGTAGCCCATACATACTCCAACTTACCCTCACGGTTAGCATACTTTACATCGAAAGCCTTTGCGAAGTTCTGACCGAGGAAGTGCGAAGTACCACTCTGCAGAGCCTTACCGTCCTGCATCAACGCCTCGATAGTGAGTGTATCCTCGGCACCTGCAAAACGCTCGTTTGGCGACTTGTGGCCAACGATAACAGGCAAGCACAACCACTCTTCGGCAAACTTCTGATAGACCTTAATCATCTTGAGTGCCTCCTCTTGAGCCTCCTCACGAGTCTCGTGTGCGGTGTGTCCCTCCTGCCACAAGAACTCTGCGGTACGCAGGAACAAGCGGGTACGCATCTCCCAACGCACAACATTTGCCCACTGGTTGCAGAGAATTGGAAGGTCACGGTAGGAGTTAATCCAGTTCTTGTAGGTGTTCCAGATGATTGTCTCCGATGTAGGGCGGACAATCAACTCCTCCTCCAAGCGGGCTGCGGGATCTACGACGATACCCTTGCCGTTCTCGTCGTTCTTGAGGCGGTAGTGGGTAACCACAGCGCACTCCTTGGCGAAGCCCTCAACATGGCTCGCCTCCTTCGAGAAGAACGATTTTGGGATAAAGAGTGGGAAGTAGGCGTTCTGCACACCTGTCTCCTTGAACATACCGTCAAGCACCTCGTGCATCTTCTCCCAAATAGCGTATCCGTAAGGTTTGATAACCATACAGCCACGCACAGCCGAGTTCTCGGCCAAACCTGCCTTCATTACAAGGTCGTTGTACCATTGCGAGTAGTTCTCCTCGCTCTTGGTCAAATCTTTCAATTCTACTGCCATATATTTTGTATTTTTGTTTTTTTGCCATTAGCTATTGGCCATTAGCCATTAGCTCTTTGTCGCACGAACTGCAAAGGTAGTAAAAAAAGTCGAATAGCTGTATATCTCCGCCTACTTTTTGCTTCGCAACCACTCCGAGGCTATCGCATCTGACGGCATACGCAGGTCGCCTCGTGGCGAGAGCGATACGCTTACGACCTTCGGTCCATCGGGTGCTGCCGAGCGTTTGAACTGCTGCGAGAAGAAGCGACGCAGAAATACCTCCAACCAGTGCGCTATCTCCTCCTTTGAAAACTCTCCGCAGAAGGCACGACACGCCAGGAACTCAATCTTCGTAGGCGAGAAGCCGTTGGCGAGGAAGTTGTAGATAAAGAAGTCGTGCAGTGCGTAAGGGCCAACCAAATCCTCGGTCTTTTGCGCTATATTGCCCTCGTTGTCGGCAGGCAACAACTCCGGACTTACGGGTGTAGCTACAATATCGTGTAGAGTTGTGCGCACCTGTGCGTTGGTGTCGTTTTCGGCGCACCACTCAACAATTTTGCGCACCAAAGTCTTTGGTATCGAGCAGTTTACATTGTACATCGACATCGAGTCGCCATTGTAGGTCGCCCAGCCGAGTGCCGCTTCGCTCAAATCGCCCGTACCGATGACGATGCCGTTCTCCTTGTTTGCCAGGTCCATAAGTATCTGCGTACGCTCACGAGCTTGCGCATTTTCGTATGCTGCACCTCGCTCGTTAGGGTTCAAACCGATATCGGCAAAGTGCTGTTCGCAAGCCTTGCGGATAGATATCTCTCGTGTTGTGATACCCAACTCACGCATCAGAGTTAGCGCATTTTGGTAGGTGCGGTCGGTGGTGCCGAAGCCCGGCATCGTAACACCGATAATGCCCTTACGGTCGAGTCCGAGCGTGTCGAAAGTAGCCGCTGTTACCAACAACGCCAAGGTCGAGTCCAAACCGCCCGAAATGCCGATAACTGCGCACTTGCAGTTGATGCTCGAAAGGCGTTGAGCCAAGCCTGCACACTGAATTGTGAACGCCTCACAGCAACCCTCCGAGAGGTCGGCAGGGATAAATGGTGCAGGGTTAATTTTGCGCTCCAACTCGCTCTCGGGTTGTGCGATATCAATCTTTACGACATCGAAACGATTGTCGAGGTTGATAAACGATGTATGACGGCGGCGCTCGTTGAAGATATGCTCAACATCGATATCTGCAACGGTCAATCGCGCTTCACGCACAAATCGCTCACGCGCAGCGATGATTGTGCCATTCTCGGCAATGATGCCGTTACCCGTAAATACGAGGTCAGTTGATGATTCTCCTACACCTGCCGAGCAGTAGATATATCCGCACAATGCTCGTGCCGACTGCTGCTTGATAAGCGAACGCAAGTAGTTGTGCTTACCCAAAATCTCGGGCGTTGCCGAGAGGTTGAAGATAAGCGTTGCACCTGCTAATGCCATATCCGATGATGGTGGTGCAGGAACCCATAAATCCTCGCAAATCTCCACTCCGAAGCGTGTGCCGTGAACATCAAACAAGAGGTCTGTGCCGAAGCGCACTCGCTGACCGCAGATTGTAATCTCGGCATTGCGGATATCGCGACCTTCCGAAAACCAGCGGCTCTCGTAGAACTCCGAGTAGTTCGGGATATAGCTCTTTGGAACTATACCGCAGATTTTGCCGTTGGCAATCACTACGGCGCAGTTGTAGAGGTTGTTTTTGTAGTATATCGGCATACCGATAATCGACACAATAGGTCGTGGCGTAGCGAGTAACTGCGCCAAAGCCTCATCGCCAGCCTCGATAATTCTCGACTGCAGGAACAGGTCGCCACAAGTGTAACCCGTAAGCGAGAGCTCGGGGAAGACCACCACACTCGCACCTCGCTCCACCGCCTCGGCAGTCATCTTGTCAATCGCCTCGGCATTGGCGTGGCAGTCGGCAATCTTCACCAGCGGTGTCGCCGCTGCAACCTTAACAAATCCATATCTATTGTTCATACCTTGTATGTTTTAATGGCATTCAATGGCATTCAGGCTTTCAGCCCTTAATGGCATGCGCAATCATAGATTGCTGAATGGCATTGAATGGCAAAAATACTACTTTTTCTTCTTTTTGTCAATACGAGCCTTTGTTAAGGACTCTTTGAAACCGCCTTCATCAACAAAGCGCTTGATTTGTTTCTCGATATGCTTGCGCAATAGCACATCCTCCTGGTATAGCAATACAATCGCCATATTTGCAATTACTTCGTCGTTTCTCGTCTCGGCTAACTCCAAAAAGAATTTTGAGTCACGATGCTTTATGCCAAGTTCTCGCATAGCCTCGACCTCTTTCGATTCTGTCTCCCATATTCGCAAATTGCGAGTTCGTAGATAGTCGATATAGTCTTCCAGCAACTCTTGAAAACTATACCTCGCCACGCCCAACAACTTTAAGTGCGTTTCGGCAGATGTTAGCGACGCAGCCTTTCCCTCGACAATATTCTGCTTACCTGAACGAGCGGCCTGTATCATTTGGTCTTTGGTTCGGTCGCCTATGGAGATAAATCTCTCGCAGAAATGGTAGGTTAAATCGTAGATAACCACCGCCTTGCGATAGGCAATAAGATTGCGATACAAATTGTTATTTTGCCTTGTTATATCCATCTTCAAAATCTGCCATTAAATGCCATTCAGTGAGCGTAAGCGAACGCCTGCCATTCGTTGCCATTCTATGCCATTGATTGTTACTACCTTTCCGTTTATTTCGCCCAGAGTTGGCAGAGGTTGATAATAACCTTTACCGCCTTCTCCATAGTGTTCAGTGAGCAGTACTCGAATTTGCCGTGGAAGTTCATTCCGCCTGCAAAGATATTAGGGCAAGGCAAACCCATAAACGAGAGGCGTGCGCCATCTGTTCCGCCACGAATAGGCTTTACGATTGGCGTTACATCTGCCTCGACCATCGCCTCCTTCGCCAACTCGATAACCTGCGGATGCGGCTCAACCATCTTGCGCATATTGTAGTATTGGTCTTTGAGGGTAAGTTTTAGCACCCCCTCGCCATACTTGTTGTTGAGGATACCCACGATATTGTGCATCCACACCTTCTTTGCCTCGAACTTGTCGGCATCGTGGTCACGAATGATATAAGAGATTGTAGCCTCCTCGACACTACCCGTGATACCTACGCAGTGGTAGAAGCCCTCGTAACCCTCGGTATATTGTGGTCGCTCCACAGCAGGAACAAGCGAGTTCAACTCGCACGCCACATCGATAGCGTTAATCATCTTATTTTTGGCATATCCGGGGTGGACATTGCGACCTTGAATGGCAATTTTTGCCGATGCAGCGTTGAAGTTCTCATACTCCAACTCGCCCTCGTAGCTACCGTCCATCGTGTAGGCGAAATCTGCGCCAAACGCCTTTACATCGAAGAAATCTACACCACGACCAATCTCCTCGTCAGGGGTAAAGCCGATACGGATCTTGCCGTGCTCCACCTCTGGGTGCGACATCAAGTACTCCGCAGCAGTCATAATCTCTGCTACGCCCGCCTTGTCGTCAGCTCCGAGCAGCGTTGTGCCGTCAGTGTGGATAAGAGTATGACCAATAAAGCGGCTCAACTCGGGGAACTCCGCTACACGCATCGTGAGCGAAGGGTTTAAGACGATATCCTTGCCGTCATACTCCTCGATAATGCGTGGGCGAACATCCTTGCCACTCATATCGGGCGAAGTATCGACATGGGCGAGGAAGCCGATTACAGGGGCATTCTCCTTGCCTTTGGTCGCAGGGATAGTACCCATAGCGTAGCCGTACTTGTCGATGCTTACATCCTCCAAGCCGAGTGCCTTCATCTCCTCGACCAAGAGGTTTAACAAATCCCACTCCTTCGCTGACGAAGGGAATGTTTCGCTATTCTCGTCTGATTGCGTATCTATCGCAACATACTTCAAAAATCTATCTTTCAGTTCCATAGTATTTTAATTTTTTAAGGGTTGTTAAAGGTGGTTAAGGGTAGTTAGAGGTTGTTAATGTTTTTCTTTTCTAACCCTAACGACCCTAACGCCGCTAACGCCTCTAATCGTTTATTCCTCCTTCTTTGCTTTGAGTGTGTGAACGGTAAAGTATATTGCCAAAGCGATATACATCGCCAATGCCAACCACTCGGCTGCGCTCGATGCTGCCCACTCGGTCATATACAAATCAACGCCCACGAACTTCAAAACGGCTGCCACAACGCCCATCAACGCACCACCTGCGATAAAGCCCGATGCGAGGAGCGTACCACGGTCGAAGCGAGCCTTGTTCAACGCCTCGTCCTTCGAGCGATTAGATACAAACCAAGCGATAGCACCTCCTGCTACAAGCGGAGCATTGAGCGACATGGGGATAAACATACCGAGCGAGAATGCCAAGGCAGGAACGCCTATCCAATTCAGCACGAGTGCCAACACTGCACCTGCAAAGTAGAGCACCCACGGTGTCTCGCCTCCCTCCATCAACGGCTTGATAACTGCCGCCATTGCGTTTGCCTGCGGAGCAGTCAGTGCGTTCTCTCCCACGAAGCCGTAGGTCTTGTTGAGGATAATCATCACACCTGCCACGGTCGCTGCCGAAACGAATGTTCCGAGGAACTTCCACTTCTCCTGTGTGCGTGGGGTAGTGCCGAGCCAATAGCCGATTTTGAGGTCGGTAATGAAACCACCAGCCATCGACAATGCGGTGCAGACAACACCTCCGATAATCAACGCTGCGGTCATTCCCTTCTCGCCCTCAAGGCCTATCGAAACAAGCACCAACGAGCTTAAAATCAAGGTCATCAGCGTCATACCCGACACGGGGTTTGTTCCCACGATAGCGATTGCATTTGCTGCTACCGTAGTGAAGAGGAACGCTATCACAAATACAATCAGCAGGGCTACGATGGTGTGGAACCAATTGCCCAAAACGCCAAATTGGAAGAATACCACGGTTGCAACCAGCACCGCAATAATAACCGAGAGGATAACCTTCATCGAGATATCTCGCTGTGTGCGTTCAACTGCGCCCTCCGACTTCTTGCCACCCAACTCCTTGAATGCCAAGCCGACAGCCTGCTTGATAATACCTGCCTGCTTGATAATGCCTATCAAACCCGCCATTGCAATACCGCCAATGCCGATAGGGCGACCATAGGCTTGGAACAACTCCATTGCACTCATCGAAGCCGCCTCTGCCGATGCGTAGCCCACAAGTGGCACAATCACAAACCACACAAGGCACGAGCCTGCGGTGATGATTACGGCATACTTCAAGCCGATGATATAGCCCAAACCGAGCAGGGTTGCACCCGTATTCATCGAGAACTCCACCTTGAACTTATCCGCTACGGCAACGCCCCAAGCGGTCATCTTGGTTGAGATATTCTCTGCCCAAGCACCAAACGAAGATACTGCGAAGTCGTACAATCCGCCAAGTACTCCCGCAATAGCGAGTAACTTGGTCTGCTTGCCACCCTTCTCGCCCGAAACCAAGACCTCTGTGGTTGCGGTAGCCTCGGGGAACGGGTACTTGCCGTGCATATCCTTAACGAAGTATTTGCGGAACGGCACAAGCAGCACTATACCGAGCACACCTCCGAGCAACGAGGAGAGGAAGACCTGATAGAACTGCGCCTCCAAGCCGAGGATGTAGAGTGCGGGGAGCGTAAAGATAGCACCTGCAACAATTACACCCGACGATGCGCCAATCGACTGAATGATAACATTCTCGCCTAACATACTGCGATTTTTGCCACGCAACGAGCCGAAGCCTGCCGCCAAAATTGCGATAGGGATAGCTGCCTCGAATACCTGACCAACCTTCAAACCGAGGAAGGCTGCCGCTGCCGAGAAGATAATCGCCATAACGACACCCATCGTCACCGAGTATGGCGTAGCCTCGGCAGGGGTACTTTGAGCCGACATTATCGGCTCGTACTCCTCGCCCGCCTTCAATTCACGATAGGCGTTTTCGGGGAGTGAAATGTTCTTCTTCTGTTCCATATTTTTTTAGCTTTTAGCCATTATTTTTTTAGCTTTTAGCCATTAGCCATTGGCCATTGGCTTTTTGTTGTTGTCTGAACTCTTTAAGTTGTCACGGCGCAAGTGTAATGACATTGAATGGCATTCGCTCGCTACACTCGCTGAATGGCATTTAATGGCAGGCGCTCACGCTTTTAATTATAACTTTCAGCGTTTGTCATTCAGCCCCGTAGGGGCGATTGCCATTAAGGGCTGAAAGCCCGAATGTCATTCTATGCCATTGTTGTTGGCGCCTTGAATGCTTACAATTCTGTAATTAGTTTTTCTAACCTTATCCCTCGTGAGCCTTTCAGTAGCACCAGACTGTCGCTTATCGGCTCTTTATTGAGCGCCACCACCGCCTCGGCAGTCGTAGGGTAGAGTGTGTAGTCGCTCTGCAAACCCTCACTTGCGTTGTAAGCCTTTGCAAACTCGCCACCTACCAATATTATGCGCTCGGCTATGGTGTCGGCCTTGCGAAGAATGGTTTTATGTGCCTCCTCGCTCCACTCGCCAAGCTCGAGCATATCGCCCAAAATCAACACCTTGTGCTCCGCCTCCATCGTGGCGATATTGTCCAACGCTACCTCCATACTCGAAGGGTTGGCGTTGTAGCAATCGACCACCAAGCTGTTGCGCTCGGTCTTGACCGCCTGCGAGCGATTGTTGTCGGGCGTGAACGATAGTATAGCCTCGGCAATGCGCTCGTCGGCAACCTCGAAGTAACGGCCTATCTCCACCGCAGCAGCAATGTTGTAGCGGTTGTAGTCGCCCGTAAGGTTGCTTCTGAAACCCTCGCCAATGGTGCGAGAGTAGTACTCAACGGCCATATCCTTCCTCGCCTTGGCCATCTCGCACAGCACCACATCCTCCTCGGGCACAAAGGCACGACCTCCGTTCTCGTTGAGGTGGTCGAACAGCTCACCCTTGCCTTTGCGGATGCCCTCCACGCCTCCGAAACCCTCGAGGTGTGAAAGTCCGATGTTTGTTAAAATGCCGTAGTTCGGCTCGGCTATCGAGCAGAGCAGCGCAATCTCGCCCTGTGCACTTGCGCCCATCTCCACAACGCCAAATTCGGTGTCGGCCGTCATCGAAAGGAGCGTCAAAGGCACTCCGATATGGTTGTTGAGGTTGCCCCGTGTTGTCGAGACCTCGAACTTCTCCGCCAAAACTCGGGATACAAGCTCCTTCGTGGTGGTCTTGCCGTTGCTGCCCGCAATGGCGATTATCGGAATGGCGAGGCGACGACGATGCTCCTGCGCCAAGGCCTGCAACGCCTGCAAAGTGTCATCTACAAGCAGCAGTCGCTCGGCATATTGCGGGTTGCCGTGCAGTATATCCTCACGGTCAATAACGGCTGCCGAAGCACCCTGCTCCAACGCCTGCACAGCGTAGTCATTGCCATCGAACGATGCCCCGTGCAGTGCAAAAAAGAGCGCACCGACCTCGATTTTCCGAGAGTCGGTTATCACTCCTGTTGAGCTTATGAAATGTTGATATAGTCTTTCCAAAATAAACAAGCTAATGGCTAATGGCCAATGGCTAAAAGCCCTTTATTATATGTGTTTATCTCCGTTGTTGTACTTCACCTCGTCAATATACTTCTTGATGTTCTGCTCCTCGGCTCGTGGGCAGATAAGCAACACATCGTCGGTATCGACCACGATATAGTCACGCAAGCCGTTGATTACGGCCACCTTGCCCTTTGGCAGCGATACTATCGAGGAGCGTGTGTTGTAGGTGTAACACCCCTCCGAAGGCTTGACATTGGCATATTTGTCCTTGCGTGAGAGCTGGTAGAGTGAGCCCCAGGTGCCGACATCGCTCCAACCGAAGTCGCCACAGCGGACATATACATTGTCGGCCTTCTCCATCACACCATAGTCGATGGATATGGCTCGGCACTCCGAGAAGACCTGCGCTATAGCCTCCGCCTCCGCCTCGGTGCCGAGCTTGTCGGCTATGGCATCGAAGAGGGCGTGGTGCTCGGGCAGATGCTCCGCCACGGCAGCGATTATATCCTTGACCTTCCACACGAAGATACCCGAGTTCCAGAAGAACTCACCCGACTGCACAAAGAGCTGCGCCAACTCCAAGTTCGGCTTCTCGGTGAAGCACTTCACACGGGATATTGTGGCGTTGTCGCTCTTTTGGATATATCCGTAGCCCGTCTCGGGGCGTGAAGGGGTGATGCCGATGGTCATCAGGGCGTTGTTGCTCTCGACAAAGTCGAGGGTGTCACCCACGATGGTGTGAAACTCCGCCTCGTTGAGGATGAGGTGGTCGGCAGGCGTCACAATCATCGTCGCCTCGGGGTCGATGTTGCGCAGATGGTATGATGCGTAGCAGATGCAGGGCGCAGTGTTGCGACCTATAGGCTCGCAGAGCACCTGCTGCTCCGTGAGCTCGGGGATATGCTCCAAGACAAGGCTCTTGTAACGGGCATTTGTCACCACAAGGAAGTTCTCCTTCGGCACGAGGTGTGCAAAACGCTCGAATGTCATTCGTATAAACGATTTGCCCGTGTCGCAGATGTCGAGGAACTGCTTGGGCTTGCTCTGACGGCTTTCAGGCCAAAAACGGGTACCTACACCACCCGCCATAATCACGCAATAGAGGGTTTTCTTGTCACTCATATACTATATGTGTTTTTGTCAGAGACAAAGATAATAAAAATAAACGGAAAACGGAAAACTTTTTTAGAGTGGAGAGCGGAGAGATTTTTTGTTGGGTGGGGACTCTGGAGGTTGGAGGGGCGCAGGTTTATTAGGGTCGTTAGAGGCGTTAGGGTCGTTAGGGTGCGCTAAAAGTAATTGACAATTCAGCATTTTGCGCCTCCCCATTAAGCAATCTCCGATTGCGCCCCCATTAAGGGCGGAACGCCCGCCCCCATAAAGCACCGTAGGTGCGCCCCCAAAACACAGCGCAACAAAGATGGGGACGCCAACAAGTTGGCTATTTGGGGACGCTCCCGATGGTCGCTTGCTGGGGACGCTGACCTTTGGTCAGCTATTTGGGGTACGCTTTGATTGTTTTAGTTTTCCGCTCTCGTCTCTCGTCTTTCGTCTCTCGTCTAAATAATTGTCAATTGTCAATTCGTCAATTGTCAATTATTTTTCTTATCTTTGCGTGATTAAATGTGCTGATTATGGAGATTAAGCTATTTACAGTTCCCAACTGCATCACGCTCGGCAACCTGCTCTGCGGTGTGGCTTCGATTATTAGTTCGTTGGTTTACAACGATTTGCAGATGGCATTTGCCTTTGTTGCGGCATCGGCGGTGCTCGACTTTTTGGATGGTTTCACGGCTCGACTGCTCAAACAATACTCGGCTATAGGTGTGCAACTCGACTCGTTGGCGGATATGGTCTCGTTTGGTGTGGCTCCCGCAATAGCGATGTCGGTGTTGTGCGGTGCGCAGCCTTCGCTCTTTGGCTTGAGCGAGGAGGTGTGCGAGTGGTTGGTCTATCTGCCACTTGTTATTGCGGCACTGTCGGCACTGCGCCTGGCGAAGTTCAATATCGACGAGACGCAGCACGACACCTTTGTGGGGTTGCCAACCCCTGCATCGGCAATATTCTGCCTCTCGTTGGCGGCACTGTGCGAGCGTTACGGCCTCACGATAGAGCTCGAGTGGCTGTTGCTGATGTCGGTGCTGGTGGCAGCGTTGCTCATCTCGCCTATCGAGATGTTCTCGTTCAAGTTCCACGAGTGGGGACTCGGCAGTATGGACAATAAGTTGCGTTACGCCTTCCTCATCGTGTCGTGTTTGATGATTTGTCTGCTCCGTTTATACGCAATTCCGCTAATTATCGTTATGTATATTGCGGTGTCGGTGACTCGTTGGATATTTAAGAAGCGATAGCGAATGGCGTTGAGTTGGGCGAGGATATGGCGTGTAGTGCTGGCTACGACCTTTGTGGTTGTGGCTACGCAGGTGTCGTATGCCCAGCTTGATGCGAGTGCTCTGATGCGTGCGCAACGCCAGGGCAAGGATATCACGGGTGGCTATGGCGCCAACCCCTACGAGAATGGCGAGCAGCAGGTTGACGAGAACGGCAACCCCGTAAATGGCGAGCAGGCCGACACTACGAAGAAGAAAAAGCCCCGCAAGCCGCTGGAGTCCTACTTCTTCAGCGACTCGATACGAGCCTTGCGCAACTTCCAATGGAACATAGACCGTGACTTCAACACGGTGCGAGTCTCTCCTATCGACACGACGCTGACACGCTGGCGTTTGGACTATCCGCACTACCACGAGCGTCTGGGTAGCAACTCGGTGGGCGGACTTGGCCAGGCTTCGACCGAGGTAAACTACTTCGAGCGTGAGCACTCGAGGGAGTTCAGTTTCGCTACACCCTACGATGCCTACACCTACCGTATGGACAACGCTCCATTCTACAATATGAAGCACCCATACATCTGGATGACCTACCTCGAGTCGGGACAGAAGCGTTATCGTGAGGAGCACTTCGAGATAACCTTGTCGCAGAACATCAACCCCTCGACCTCGGTGGGCGTGAACTATCGAGCCCGAGGTGCAAGGGGCAAGTACGATGTATCCCGCATCAAGAACCAGAACTTTGCGGGTACAGTGGCACATACGGGTCGTCGCTACTCGGTACACGCAGGCTACATACACAACCACATCGAGCAGCAGGAGAGTGGTGGCGTTGTGGGCGAGTGGGCCATCACGGATACGACCTTCGAGATGCCTTCGGGTGTTCCTATGCGCTTGGCAGGAGCCGAGGCGAAGAACACCTACCGCAACAACAACTTCTTCATCAAGCAATCTATCGGTATCCCGTTGGTGCGAATGACCGAGCGAGACTTCTCGATGGCGGACCTGCCTGCGGTCTATCTGGGTCACACCTTCGAGTACAACGAGTGGAGCAAGGTCTATGTCGATAAGTACGCCACCTACACCGACGAGCGATACTCCCGCAACCCGAATGGCTCCTACAACAAACATGTAGATACCTACTATAAAAACTGGTATCTCAACCCGACCAACTCTCGTGACTCGACCTACGAGCGCATCATCACCAACCGCCTCTTCGTGCAGGCGCAGCCGTGGGATAGAAATGGCGTGGTGGGAACGCTGGATGGAGGTGTGGGCTTGGATCTGCACACCTACTCGCAGTTCGGTATGCAGGACTACCTCACGGGCAAGCAGCAGCGTGAGAAGCGCACTTCGTGGTTTGCCTATGCGGGCATACAGGGAAAGATACGCAAGTGGGTAGATTGGGGTGCCGACTTCAAGATATACCCTTCGGGCTATCGTGGTGGCGACTACTCGGTGGGAGGACACGCCTCGTTCACCGCCTTCATCAAGGGCAAGCCGTTCACCCTCTCGGGAGCCGTGAAGGAGCAGATGACCACGGCAGGCTATTGGCTGGAGAACTGGTCGAGCAACCACTACAATTGGCACAAGGAGTTCAAGAAGGAGGGCGAGACGAGGTTCAATGTCGCCTTCATGGTGCCGGACCACGGCATCGAGCTGGGCTTCTGGCAGACCATTCTGCGTAATAAGATATACTACGGCCCCGATGTTGTGCCCGTGCAGCACGATGGCACGGTGAGCGTGACAAGCATATATCTGCAAAAGAACTTCCACATCAAGGGCGTGCACCTCGACCATAGGGTGCTGGTGCAACTTACCTCGGACAGACATGTGGTGCCTGTGCCGCTGGTGTCGGCCTTCTTGTCCTACTACTACGAGTTTTGGATTAAGCGAGATGTGCTGCGAGTGCAGGTGGGCGTGGATGGTCGCTTCAATACGAGCTACTACGCCCAGGGCTACGACCCCGCCTTGTCGGTCTTCTTCAACCAGAACGATGTCGAGGTGGGCAACTACCCATACCTCGATGCCTTCGTTTCGGCCAAGTGGAAGCGTATGCGTATCCTGCTGAAGTACCAGCACTGGAACCACAACCTCTTCGGCAACAACGAGTACTTTGCCGTTGCGAAGTATCCGCTCAACCCGGGGATGTTTAAGTTTGGAATATCGTGGGCGTTCTACGACTAAAAATCGTTCTGGCGGGTAAATTTTGCACGAGTGCGTCGGTCGCCGAAATGCTCATTTACGCATAGTAAACTGCGCTTTCGTCGCCTAGCATCGCACAAAATTTCCACCACCATTTACGATTTTTCGGGCAGGAAGCAGGAAACTGAAAGCTGAGAGATTTTTTGTTGGTGGGGACTCTGACGGTTGGAGGGGCGCAACAAAGATGGCATAGAATGGCAAACGGGCTTCGCCCTTAATGGCAGCGCAGTCTATCGACTGCTTAATGGCAAAGCGCAGAAAGCTGCGACAAAAAAGGCCTAAGCGCTTGCCATTCAGCGACCAACGGGAGCGATTGCCATTCAGTGAGCGTTAGCGAACGCCTGCCATTCAATGCCATTACACCTGCGCCTTGACCACCTCCAGAGTTCCGACAACCTTAACGCACAACCTATGACAACACTTTTGAAGACCATACACCGAGCCCTTGCACCGCTACTCTTTGTGGTGGTGGGAGTGTTGCTGTCGATTGTGGTGATGAGGGTGGTGGTGCGTAGTGCCACATCGCAAGAGGCACAATCTGTAGAGAAGCTCTCCTCTCACCGCCTCATATCCGACTACGATGGGCTCTTTATGCGGGTGGGGGAGCACTACGGCATAGATTGGCGATTGTTGGCCGCCATAGCCCGAGCCGAGTCGAAGTTTCGCCCCGATGTGGTGTCGAAGGCGGGAGCTGTGGGGCTGATGCAGATTATGCCCTATGTGGCACGGCGTATGGGTGTCGAGCGAGAGGGGTTGTTCGATGCCGAGGTGTCGGTAACTCTGGCAGCACGGTTGCTGAAGGAGAATGACGATATGTTGCGCCTCGGGCGTAATTTCGATAGCGAGGAGCGCTTGCGCTTTGTGCTGGCGTGCTACAATGCGGGCTTCTTACGCATAGACGATGCCCGAAGGTTGGCACGCCACTACGAGGATGATGCCGACAAGTGGAGCACCGTGGCGACCTACCTTGCACTCCTTGCCGAGGAGGAGTTCTACGAACACGAGGTTGTAGAGTCGGGAGCCTTCCACGGAAGTGAAGAAACGGTGGCCTATGTCAGAGTGGTGATGCGCCACTACAAGAGATTTTGTCGCAAAACCGAGCGATAGAAAAATATCCAATCACGCCCCTATTGCCCTCTGCAAGGGGTTTATCAAAATTGTTGAAAACTTGTCAAGAAACTACTCGTTTTTTCTTGTAGTATTCGTTGTAAAGACACTAATTTTGTAGTGGAAGATAGCCCTCCCGCAAGGAGGGTATTTCCGCCCTGTAGAGGATACAAACTATAAATATAATATATAAGTATATGAAGAATAACTCGACTCTTAAAAAAGTCCAGTATGCTGATGCTGTCGCTGCCTCGAAGGAGTACTTCGGAGGTGACGAACTCGCTGCTACTGTGTGGGTTAGCAAGTATGCTCTGAAGGACTCGTTGGGCAATATCTACGAGTCGTCGCCCGAGCAGATGCACCACCGTATAGCATCGGAGCTTGCACGCATCGAGAGCAACTATGGCGAACCCCTCTCGGAGCAGGAGATTTTCGACCTGCTCGACCACTTCCGCTATGTCATTCCGCAGGGTGGTCCAATGACCGGTATCGGTAACAACTTGCAGGTGGCATCGTTGTCGAACTGCTTTGTTATCGGCCACAAAAATCCGGCTGACTCGTACGGAGGTATCTTCCGTATGGACGAGGAGCAGGTGCAGCTTATGAAGCGTCGTGGTGGCGTAGGTCACGACCTCTCGCACATCCGCCCTTCGGGTAGCCCTGTGTTGAACTCGGCACTCACCTCGACAGGTATCGTTCCATTTATGGAGCGTTACTCGAACTCTACTCGCGAGGTTGCCCAGGATGGCCGTCGTGGAGCGTTGATGCTCTCGCTCTCGATTAAGCACCCCGATGCCGAGAACTTTATCGACGCAAAGCTCGACACGAACAAGGTCACAGGAGCGAATGTGTCGATTAAGGTCGATGACGAGTTTATGCGTGCCGCAATTGAGGGTCGCACCTACACCCAGCAGTTCCCAATCAAGTCGGACAAGCCGAAGGTGGTGAAGAATATCGACGCCTCGAAGTTGTGGGCAAAGATTATCCACAACGCTTGGAAGTCGGCCGAGCCGGGCGTGTTGTTCTGGGACACCATACTCCGTGAGAGTGTGCCTGACTGCTACGCCGACGAGGGCTTCGTAACCGTATCGACAAACCCTTGTGGCGAGATACCGTTGTGCCCTTACGACAGCTGCCGTCTGTTGGCTATCAACCTCTACTCGTATGTCGAGAAGCCATTTACCAAGGAGGCTTCGTTCAACTTCGACCTCTTCAAGGAGCATATCCACAAGGCTATGCACCTGATGGACGACATCATCGACCTCGAGTTGGAGAAGGTGGAGCTTATCATCAAGAAGATTTCGTCGGATCCGGAGGATATGGATGTTCGCCGTGTCGAGATTGAGTTGTGGCAGAAGATTAAGGATATGGCACTCAAGGGTCGTCGTACAGGCCTCGGCATCACTGCCGAAGGTGATATGTTGGCGGCACTCGGTTTGCGCTACGGCTCTTCGAAGGCTCTCGACTTTGCGACAAAGGTACACCAGACCTTGGCTGTTGAGGCTTACCGTGAGTCGGTAAATATGGCTCGTGTGCGTGGTCCGTTCAAGGTATTTAATGCCGAGAAGGAGAAGAACAACCCGATGATTAACCGCTTGAAGGCGGCTGATGCGTCGCTCTACGAGGATATGGTCAAGTATGGTCGTCGTAACATTGCGATGCTCACAATCGCCCCTACGGGTACAACATCGTTGATGTCGCAGACCACCTCGGGTATCGAGCCTGTATTCCGCCCTATCTACAAGCGTCGTCGCAAGGTGAACCCTTCGGATAGAGATGTGAAGGTGTCGTTCACCGACGAGCAGGGACAGGCATTCGAGGAGTACAATGTATTCCACCACAAGTTCGTAGATTGGTTGCGTATCAACGGCTACGACACCGAGAACCTCGACTCGCTCTCTGACGAGCAGCTCGACAAGCTCGTTGCAGCATCGCCATACCACAAGGCTACAGCCAACGATATCGACTGGGTGGCAAAGGTTAAGATGCAGGGTGCAATTCAGAAGTGGGTTGACCACTCGATATCCGTGACCGTGAACCTGCCGAACAATGTGTCGGAGGAGCTCGTTGCCGATGTATATCGCACCGCTTGGGAGTGTGGCTGTAAGGGTATCACCGTATATCGTGATGGCTGCCGTGCAGGTGTCTTGGTCGAGAAGAAGAGCAAGAAGGAGTCGAAGAAGTGCGAGGAGGCTACAGGCGAGAACCGTCGTCCGAAGTCTATCCCTGCCGATGTGGTACGCTTCAAGAACGGCTCGGAGATGTGGATAGCCTTCGTAGGCCTGCAGGAGGGTCGCCCTTACGAGATCTTCACCGGTAAGCTCGAGGATGACGCTATGTTTATCCCTCCAAAAATTGTCAAGGGTAATATCATCAAGGTTCGCGAGGAGGATGGCACCAAGCGTTACGACTTCCAATATACCGACCGCTACGGTTACACCAACACCATCGGTGGTATCTCCCGTTTGTTCGACGAGAGCTTCTGGAACTATGCGAAGTTGATTTCGGGCGTATTGCGCTACAATATGCCTATCGACAAGGTTGTGGCGTTGATTGACGGCTTGCACCTCGACGACGAGAATATCAACACCTGGAAGAATGGTGTGAAGCGAGCTCTCAAGCAGTATATCGAGGATGGCACCCGTTCGAAGGGCAAGTGCCCACAGTGCGGTCAGGAGAATATGGCCTACCAGAACGGCTGTCTTACTTGTCTGTCGTGCGGATATTCCAAGTGCGGATAAAAAGCTAAAAAACGCATAGAGAGCGAATTTCTGCGTTAAATTTCGGTAGCCGAGTTGCTCACATACGCCAAAGTATGCTGCGCACTCGGCTCCTTATTTGCCTTGAACTTCATCTCTCTATGCGCTTTTTGGGAGGTAGTGGAGAGCGAATTTCTGCGTTACACTCAATCCCCGAGACAGAAAAATGGCGGTGTTTTTACCGCCATTTTTTCATTTAATTGTCAATTGTCAATTATCAATTGTCAAATTTCATTGTTGGGTTTACATTCAGCACAGCGTCCAACGACACCTTGTGGACACGAAGGTTGTGCTCGTAGAGTTCTTCTGGGAAAGGTTTCTCGCCACGGATAATGCGTGCAAGATCCTCGAGCTGTCCAGCATAGCGGTCGGTAGGCGAAGGGAACTTGAGGACATTTAGACCACTCTTGTAGCCCGCAGCCTTAGCCGCTTCGGTCAGAGTCTTGAGGTGCATACGAACCACCAAAGTTGTAATATCCTCGGTCTCTCCATTCTCGCCGAGGGTGTGCTTCATCGTTTCGAAATTCTCGATAGGAGCTATCTCCATCGAGCCATTGCTACCATCTATGCGTATGTGTCGGCGTGGCAGAATGCCTTGTGAGCAGACACGCATCACGACATTCGCCCTCGGATACTCCATAACGGTAAGGGTGTGGGTCTTTGCCCACTCCGGATCACCAGGTGCAGGTTTGATGATAGACCAAGTGCGATCAGGTATAACATCGTCAAAGATAGGCATTACCCACTCGATTATGTGGCAGGTAAGAAGATATGCCGTGCCACCAGGGTAGTGCGATGCATACTCCGGATACTTCGGATAGCCATAGTTGTGGTCCATATCTGCAACGATAGAGTAGACCTCACCGAGGATACCACTCTTGCAAATCTCCACCATCTTGTTGATAGCATCGTTTGTCTGGAGCATATATCCAATCTGGAGAGGAATATTACGGTCTTTACAAATCTTGGTTATCTTGGCATAGCCCTCTGGTGTTGTGCCGAGAGGCTTGTCCATATGCATAGGAATACCGTGCTCGGCAATCAGTGTTGCTATACCCACCAAATCGTCGTTGGCGGTCTCAATCACGATGAGGTCGGGCTTCACCTCGTTGAAAACTTGCTCTGGGGTGAAGCAAGGGTAGCCCTCGTAGATCTTCTTGTCAGGCTCCTTCATTCGCATCGACTTCGAATCGGTGTCATCAACCCAACCGACCAGCTCGAAATCTTTATTCAGGAGCTTCACAGCGTCCCATTTACCTTGAGAGTGGTTGTGAATAATACCCCAATGAACTACACGAATTTTGCGGTTGCCCACAGGCTTCCACTTCTCTTGTGCAGAGATATCCGTTGCTACGAGCAGAGCGAGTGCAAATAAAATTAATCTTTTCAATTTGGTATTTTTTATGGTTAATGGTTAGTTCTTTGGTAACGGTGCTATAGCTCCGTGTTGTGTGCAGACAAATGCCGAGACCTCGACAGCCTTGGCGTGTGCCTCCGTAGCGGAGAAGCCTCGCAGAAGGAGCGTCACGAAGGATGCGGTGAACGAGTCGCCCGCACCCACCGTATCGGCAACCTCGACCTTTGGTGTGGCTATATGCGATACCAAACCGCTTGCATCGTATACCTCGCTATAGGCAGCACCGCAGGTAAGCACGACATATTTCAACCCAAAGCGTGCGACGATAGCCCCTATGACCTCCGCCTCCGAGCCCTGCACACCGAGCAGCTCCGCAACTAACGGAAGCTCATCCTCGTTGAGTTTGAGGATGTTGGCTCTCTCGAGCGACTCCTCGACAACCTCACGGCTGTAGAAGTGTTGGCGGATATTTATATCGAAGACCTTGATGCACTCCTCGGGTGTAGCATCGACCATTGCGAGGATGCTCTTGCGTGAGGCCTCGCTGCGTTGTGCCAACGAGCCCCAGCAGATAGCATCGGCATCGCTCACAAGAGATAGCTCCTCGGCTCCGCACTCGATAGCATCCCACGCCACGCCCTCGACAATCTCGTACTGCGGTATGCCCTTCTCGTCGAGAGTGACCAACACACGGCTTGTCGGAAGGTTGTTGCGCTGTATGAGCGAGATATCTACGCCCGTCTTCGAGGCACACTCGAGTGTCTCATCGCCCAGCGCATCTCGACCTATAGCGCTGATAGCGTAGGCTTGGCCACCAAGTTCCTTGGCAAAGAATGCGAAGTTCACGGGGGCACCACCGAGCTGCTTGCCCTGTGGTAACATATCCCATACAATCTCGCCTATGCCGATAATCTTTGGTTGTTTCATCGCTCCAAGTCAATTATAACCTTCATACTCGTGGTGCGGTTCTCGGCGATAAACTTGTAGGCATCGTCGAACTCCTCGAACGAAAAACGGTTCGAGATGAGTGGCTCGAGGTTTATCGTACCCTTGGTTATCGCCTCCACGGCATATTCGTAGTCTTCGTGGCGATACATCATCGTGCCCACGAGCGACAATTCGCGCTCTCCGAGGTAGAACATACTCAAGGCAGGGTCCTTGGCAAAGACCGCCACGATAACGATTGTGCTGCCCTTCTCGATGCACTCCATCAACGAGCGTATCGACGACTCGACACCCGCCACCTCGAAGCCAACCTGGAAGCCTTCGTCACCAAATACCTCCTTCACAGCCTCCTTCAACGGGGTGCGAGTGACATTTGCCGTGTCGGCAATGCCGCACTTACGGGCAATATCAAGACGCAGGTCGCTGACATCGGTGATAAGCACACGCTTTGCGCCACGCGAGAGGGCAAACTGCGCCACGAGGTTACCGATAGCACCGGCACCCGAGACCACGACATTCTTGCCTCGCAGGTCACCTGCACGGAGCGTCGAGTGCGCTCCTACGGCCGCAGGCTCAACCATTGCGCCATAGTCGAGCGACACACCCTCGGGGAGTTTTACGACTCTATCTTCGGGCACGATGAAGAGGTCCTGCGCTGCACCATCGGCCTGGAACGCCTGCACACGCAGTTTCTCGCATACATTATACTGGCCACGACGGCACGGTGCACACTCGCCACAAACGAGCTGTGGGCGGGCTACAGCGTTGTCGCCAGCCTTGACCTTCGTAACATCTGCACCTACGGCAACAACCTCGGCAGAGTACTCGTGTCCCTGCACTACGGGGTAGAATGTTGCGGGGTGCTCTCCGTGGTAGGAGTGTATCTCGCTACCACATATTCCTATACGCTTCACACGGAGCAGAATTTCGTTTGCCTTTAGGTCGGCAGCCGTAAGGTCGGCAACTTCACGAAACTCCAACTTCTCGGGAGCGGTTAATACAACTTGTCTCATTATTGAAAGATAATTACTTTGTTAAAGAGTTGTTTTTCTGTTTGCCGAGCATACATACCAAAGTAGATATCACGCCACCGATAGGACACCACCATGTCCAAGCGATGTAGTTCTGACCGAAGAGCTCCTTCTGGAACATCAGCGGCACGATGATAAGCATACCCACGATGAGCGAGGCGATGACGCTGTAGTTGTTGCCACGCTTTGTGAAGATGGCGGTGAGGAAGACACCCAACATACCCACATAAGCAAAGCACATCACACCCGTAGCGAAATCAACGAGGTTCAAGCCACTCGACTGCTGCATCACGCAGGTGAGTACAGCAAAGCCCGTAAGAAGTATGCCCATAAGTATCACGATCCAGCGTGACGAGGCAATCTGGTCGGCATCGCTACCTGCAGCCTTGCCCATCTGCTCTCGTATTGGCAGGTAGAGGTCGGCAACGAAGCTCGAAGCCATAGAGTTTATGGCCGAGTTGAAGCTCGACAATGCCGCTGCAAGCAGTCCCGTAATCATCAGACCACGCACACCCGCAGGGATATGGTTCTTGATATACTGCGGGAAGATATCACGAGCATCGGTAAAGAAACCCGCACCGAGTGCGCCATCATACGAAGGGTCGGTCTTGTACTTCACATAGAGCAACAGACCGATACCGAGGAAGATAAGCACTGTAGGCAACGACAGAAGCTGCGACATCACCAACGACGAACCCGCCTTCTTGACATCCTTGCAGGCGAGCTGACGCTGTACGAACTCCTGGTCGGTCGAGAACTGTGCAACCTTGAATATGGCCACACCGACAAGACCTGCGACGATGGTGTAAGGCTGGCTCCAATCGAGCGAAGGGTCAAACATCATCAACTTGTTGCCCTCGACCCAACCTGTGAGCGAGCCATCCTCGGCAACTCCAGGTACTACACCTGCCACAGCAGGAGCCTTGACCATACCGCCATCGGTGAGGGTGTGCCACACCTCGGCAGCCGAGATATCACCCAACGAGCAGGCGATGATGATGAGCGCCAAGACACCCGTAAATATCATCAGCAGTGTCTGGAAGGTGTCGATGTAGAGCAGACCCTTGATACCGCCCAACATTGTGTATATGGTCGATACAACGCCCAAGATAAGGATGCTCCACACCATAAACTCGAACTGGATGTTACCGAAAACGATAACGCTGATGGCGATAGCAGCGATAAAGAGGCGGCTACCCGAGGTGAAGAGTTGTCCGATGAGGAACATCACCGATGTAGCACGCTTCGAACTCTCGCCAAAACGCTCGCCAATAAAGCCGTAGATGGTTATGGTCTTGGCGTTGTAGAGTTTTGGCAGGATGAATGCTGCAACGAGTATTCCTCCAAATATTGCACCTATGAGGTTCATCACATAGGTGAGGTTCGTATTGAAGCCCAACTCCGGTGAGCCTACGAAGGTGCCGGCACTGATGGATGTTCCCGTAGCTGCGATAGCCACAATCCATCCCGGCATCGAGCGACCTGCAACGAAGTAGTCCTCGATATTCTTGTTCTTGCGAGAGAAGAGATATCCGATGACCACGAGTGTGAGTAGGAAGAGGCCGACGATGAGCCAATCTATAATAGTCATAATGGGTTAGTGTTTGTTGTTTATAGTTTGTGTAGCTTTCTCGACCTTGTCGGTCAAGTACTTTTTGAGGTCATCCCAACGGTAGAACACGCCGTGTGTCGGCTTGAGAGCCATGCGAACATCGTTCTCGTTGAACTGCGCCTTGACAAGTATATCCTTGCCGTTGGAGTAGAATACGAGGCGGAAGTTACTTGCCATGGTGATGTTGCTTGTCTGCCATACCGTGTCAATCTTGTCGATACAGCCGACACGCTTGCCCCAGCTATCGACCTCGAGGAATGCAAGCATCAGGGCCAAAGCTCCATCGTGTCCGAAGCGCAGACGAAGGCGCTTCTGGCCACTTGCCAAATCCTCCTCGGCCTTGTCGAGGATATCCTGCACCGTCTCCTTGGCGTAGAATACCGAGCGATTGCACTCCTTGTCGATACCCCAACCACGACGCAAGAAGAACTTGATGTTGTCGATATCGTAGAGCGTACGATACTCCTCGTCGGTGAAGGCGTAGCCAATGGTGTGGTCGGCAAAGTCGGTGCCTCCGAGGTGGGCATCGAAGTAGTAGAGCGTCTGCGCAAACTTCATCTCGTCAGCGATACTCTTGCGGAAGGACTCCTTCTTGAAGAGTCGCTTGTAGAAGGCATCCTTGTCGAAGTTCTTGCCAAAGAAGTTCTCTACATGGGTGCGCCAATCGCTATCCTTCTCGTTGTATTGAGGGTTGAACCTCTGCTGATAAGGGACAAAGACGGGCATTGCGCTGGCATTTACATCGGTGACAATCTTTGCGTTGCTATGTTTGGCAAGAGATGTGCAAAATGCCGACATACTCATTATGCAACGAGGCTTCACCGAACTCAAAGCAAATACGGAAGGCTCCGCACCAAAGAGCTCGGGAAAATCTTTGCACATACGCTCGGCAAGTGTGCGGTGCTGCCACTGACCATACTGCGTAAGGTCGGCACCACGGCCTTTGAAGTGAGGGTATAGCTCGCTAATGCACGCCCAAACACGCTCTCCGACCTCCGTCAGAGCATCGGTCTCGTGTGCGGCAGCGAGGGTAGAGTAGAGCAGCTCGTACTCGGCATTGGTGTAGAGGTGTCGTGCTCCGTGGCGGCCATAGTGGCTGATGTATATCGGAGCGTAACCCTCGGGTGCAGCCTCGACCGTGCGAGGTGCCTCGAAATCGTACTGTCGATAGACACTCTTTGCCCTATCTCTGTCGAGCGACTGGGCCGACAGAGGTAAGGCAAACAAGAGTGATATGACGATAAATGCTATCTTGCGCATAGGCTATCTATCCTCGGCTTGGTGACCGGTGCGGTCCACCTGGTGGTAGAACTGTGTGTAAGGTACATCGGTGCGACCCGTACCCTTGCGCATCAACGCCTTCAAATCCTCGAAGTATGTTGTGTAGATGTCACGAGGCGTAACCTTGCGCTTTGCACAAATCGAAGCGGCCATACCTACAACCTCTCCGATAAGACCGCAGGTACGCATCACACGGGTTGAGCCGAGTGCGATGTGAGTAACCGAGATGTTACGGCCTGCCATAAACATATTCGAGATATCCTTCGAGTAGAAGCAACGATATGGAAGAGGATAGAAGTCGATAGGTGTCAATACTCCGATAGACATCCACTCCTCGTTAGGATACTTGTGGGCATTGCGTGGGTCAGGATAGTGCTGGTCGATACGCCAAGTTGTCGTACAGGTCGAGTCCTCGTGGATGATAGGGCGTGTGAGGTCCTGCTCACGAAGGATGTAGTCACCCACAACACGACGGCTCTCGCGCTTACCCGAGACATGCGAAACCCAGGTCAGGTGTGTGCACTCCCAATCCTCCTTCTTTGCCAAGCGGTTCTTGCAGTAGGAGAATGTCGAGTATGCCACATACATACCGTAGTCACGGATCTTCTCGGCATCGGCAATCTGGTCGTCACGCATACCAACCTCCCAATACCAGTTGGCACGGTGTACAGGCTCCACGGTGTACTCGTCGAGCTCCAAGCCCCAATCCAACGAGTCAGGGAACGAACAAGGGGTGTTCCAATCTTCGCAGTACCACTCAATCGACACACCCATGGTGAAGCCATCGGCCTCCTCCGGTGCAAGACGCTCGTCGAACTCCGACTTCGCCTCACGACCCATACGGCACTCTGCACCCGCCATAGCTGCGAGGTGAGCATCGCCCGTACAATCCGAGAAGTAGTCACCGCTAATCGAGATGCGGTTCTGTGCGGTAGCCTCAACAGCTGTAACACGGCAAATCTTGTCGCCCTCCTTCTCCACATCGGTTACGGTGTAACCCATGAAGAGTGTGATGTTCTTCTCGGCGAGGATAACACGCATCTTCTTGTCATCCTGGTAGTGGTGTGCGCCACGAGCGTTACCGATGCGGTCGGGACCAATCTCGTTGAGGAGGTAACCGAGGGCAGGGTATGGGTCGATGTTAATCTGACCACCCAAGCCTACACGCACCTCCGAAGAGTTGTTGCCACCCAAGACATAGCGGTCCTGAATGAGGGCTACCTTCGAGCCAAGACGGGCTGCTGCCAACGCTGCACACATACCCGAGATACCGCCACCTACAACGACAAAGTCGTAGTGGCCCTTATCCTCGGGCTTCGCCTCACACATAATCTCGGCACGCAGAGCCTTGTATGTCTCGAGCGAGTTGTCGGGTGTCTCCTCCGACTTTGTGAAGATGATGGCATCGCAACGACCATCGAGGCCTGTGAGGTCGTGCAGAGCCACCTCGTGCTTACCCTTTGTGAAGTGGTACTTGCCACCCTTCTGCCAATACCAAGCGGCACGCTCGGCACGGGTTGCGCCTGCGCAGCCGAGACCAAACTCCGCCTCGTCGGCTACGCCATCGACCTTGATGGCGAAGATGCCCGGAGTCTTACCCTCCGACCAGAAGGCTGTCCAGTTCTTTGTACGAACCAAGAGGTTGTAGTCACCCTCCTCCTCAATCTCGAAGGTTGTGACAGCATCCTTTGCAAGTGGGGTGCCGATGCCGTGTGCGAGCAGGTAGCTCGATCCCATCTGAAGAACAAACTGCTGTTCGACGGTCCAATCGCCCTTGTCGGCAAACTGCGTGGCAAGGAGCATTACCGAATTAGATTTTGTAATTGTGCTCATAATTGTTTAGTATATTGTGAAATAAAAATAAATTGTCCTCGTCAGTCGGAAGTTTTGTATCCGCCCATTTTTTCCACACAAAGATAAGAAATTATGTTTGGGAACCGCCACTTTTTGTCACTTTTTTTGGTTCCGCAATCGTTCCCGATAGATGCAACCGTTTGCGGTGATACTTTTTTGTGTAAAATTAGTTTCGTTGCGATAAAAATTTTAACTTTGCTACTTGACTTCGTGCAACTATGGGCTATGTAACGATAAAAGATATTGCCGAGGCTCTCGGTATCTCGACCTCGACTGTGTCGAGAGCGATGACAGGCGATACGCTGAATGTAAGCAAGAAGACCGTACAGCGTGTTATGGATATGGCCGAGAAGATGGGCTATGTCAAGAACGATATGGCTGTAAATCTGCGTAGCCGCAGCACAAAGACCATAGGTATAGTTGCTCCCGAGTCGGTGACATCATTCTATATGCAGTTCTCTTCGTGTGTGCAACGACTGCTCCTGCCCAAGGGGTATCGTGTGTTGCTGGCACTATCCGACGAGGACCCTCTGACCGAGCGTTACAATATCGAGATGTTCGACAAGTTCCGTGTCGATGGCTTGATGATAAGCCCTTGTCACGACACCGAGAATTTGGCTATCTATAACGCTATGCTACAGCGTAATATACCGCTTGTGTTCTTCGACCGCACGATAGCGAATTTGGATTGCAGCAGTGTGCGTAGCGACGACTACAAGGCGGCCTTTTTCCTTATGGAGCATCTTATCTACTGCGGTTATCGCAATATCGTGCATCTCACGGGACCGAAATATATCCGCAATACCCGCCAGCGACTGCGAGCCTACTGCGACACCCTTGCCAAGCACAATATAGCCTACGATGCCGACCTCGTCATTGAGGCGGGCGTCGATGAGAGGGATGGCGCTGCAGCGATGCGACAACTCTTGTCGGCCACACCATCGAAGCACTTTGATGCTGTATTTTGTTTTACGGAGATGCAGGCCCTTGGAGCCAAGAAGGCGCTGCAGGAGTATGGTCGAGCCATACCGGGGGATGTTGCGGTAGCGTGTATGTCGGGAACACGCCTTGCAACGCTTGTGCACCCCTCCATTACCTCTGTTGAGCAGAGTGTTCAACGCATGGCAGAGGAGGCCGTGAGGTTGCTGTTGCAGAAGATTGAGGATCCGAAGTCCGACTCCGAGAACATAGTTCTCGAAGCCGACATGATACTTCGTGACTCTACCTTATCTACTCCTCGGGAAGAGTAAACTCTGTGAAACCTGCGCCAACCAAGAGGTTGAACCAAGCCACCGCCTTCTTGATGTCGGAGGCGTGAACACGCTCACGGTCGTAGTCGGGAACGACCACGCCGAAGAACTCCTTGAGGCGTGCATCGCCCTCCTTGGTCGAAGGTCCCTGCTTACCCTCGGTGTAGGCGTACATCTTTGTAAACACCTCTGCGAGAGGAATATCCTCCCCTTCGGTAAACATCGAAATCTCGGTGAGTGCGCTGATGCGTGACGATGCCGAAGCATTCATACGCTTGCCGTCGATGAGCGACTCCACGATAAAGCCGTTGCGTGACTGCGCAATAAAACGGAAAAGTCCGGGCTGGCCCGAAATTGCCAAAATCTCTTTTAATTCCATAATATTCTACTATTTTTAGTTGTTTTTCACATGCACATCCATCTGCGGGAACGGGAAGTTTATGCCCTTGACAGGCAGCTCCTTATACATTCGCTCGTTCATCTCGAAGAATACGCTCCAATAATCCTCGTTCTTGACCCACGCACGGATAGTTAAATCCACCGAGCTTGAGCCCAAGTTCTTAACCCATACCACGGGTGCCGTGTCGGTGAGGATGCGTTTGTCTTCGGCCAGCATCGCCAAAATCTCCTTGCGGGCAACATCCACATCGTCACCATACGAGATGGAGAGCAACCAATCGACACGACGCCTCTCCGACTGCGAGTAGTTGTCGATTATCGACGACGAGATGGTGTTGTTTGGCACATATATGGTCTGATTGTCGGCTGTTTTGAGGCAGGTCGAGAAGAGGCCTATAGACTCCACGGTACCACTCTGCCCCTGTGCTTCGATAAAGTCACCCACCTTGTATGGGCGGAGGATAAGCAGTACGACGCCACCTGCGAAGTTCTGGAGCGTGCCACTGAGGGCCATACCTATAGCCAAACCCGCCGAGGCAAATATTGCCAGGAACGACGAGGTGTTTACACCCAGGGTCTGCACGATAGCGAGGATAAGCACCACCATCAGCACCGCCTTTATCAGGCTGCGCAGGAACGAGCGCAACGACACCTCGATGTCGTGGCGGGCGAAGGCTCTATCGACGATGCGTATCAGCCACTTTATAAGCTGGCTACCCACGAAATAGATTACGAGGGCAAGCACTATCTTCAGGATTATCCAGCCTGCCTCTTGCACTATGTTGGTCAGTAGCACCTCGTAGTCGAGCGTAGATATCTTATCTACAGCCTCTTTGAGTTGCGCCTTCTGCACGCTGTCGGGAACGATAAGGTTCTTAACGCTCTCGGGTTCGGTTTGTAAAAGTCTGAACATATCGTTATGTTATTTATACTCTCTAATCGAGAGCAAAAATAGTAAAAAATCGCAACTATTTTGTATTTTTGCGACAATTTGATGCAATAAAAGGGTATGAGAGGTAAGATTTTCGGTTTGATTTTGGTGCTATTCTCGTTTTGCGGTTGCTACGACCGTGGCGGATATGGAGATAGCACCTCGTTTGATGTTGTGCCTAACGCCTCGATTGCCAACCTCGCATCTGCCGCCTCGGAGGCCTCGTGCCGCACGATTACAGATGATGTGGTATGCGTTGGCCGTGTCACAACTTCGGATCGAGAGGGCAACTTCTACCGCACGATGTTTGTCGAGGATGCCACGGGTGGCGTTGAAGTTCTGCTCGGCACCTACGATATCGCATCGCAGTACCCCGAAGGTGTTGAGGTGGCGTTGCGGCTGCAAGGGTGCGCCATCCGCAAGAGGAGTGGAGTTGTGCAGGTGGGGCTTCCGCCATACAGCTACGACACGACACCCCGAGAGTTCGAGTCGCAGGTGATTATCGACCGCCATATCGTGCGTGGTGTGTCGGTTGCTCCGATTGAGCCTCTGCGTGCAGATATCGCATCACTCTCTACTGCCCTGTGCGGTCGTCTGGTGCGTATCGAGCAGCTACATTACACGCCCGACGAGCTCTCCGATGAGGAGCCACAGATGGTCGGCTACAGTCGTTTCACGGATGGCGAAGGCGGGGTTGTCTATTGTTATGTCAGCGAGTATGCCGACTTTGCAAATATGGCGGTGCCTACTACAGCGGTAGCTCTGCAAGGGGTTCTGCTCTACGAGAGTGTCGGAGGCGGTGCGGGTGCTCAATATGTTATAAAACCGAGTTGTGCCGATGATGTTGAGGTTGCTGCTTTTGTCGATTAGCCTTCTCTTGCTTGGTTGTACTACGCCTCAAGGCGGCTATCAAAGTACAACAAGCGAGGTGAGTATCGCCTATCTGAAGTCGTTGTGTAGTGGCTCACACTATCGTATAACATCCGACTATGTGCTTACGGCCACGGTGGTGGCAAATGGGTGGCTTGGAGAGCTTCACAAGAGCGTTGTTGTTGAGGATAAGACAGCCGGTATCGAGATAGCTATCGACATAGCCGATACGGGAGGCGTGCTGCCCGTATATGCTCGTGTGGAGATTGTGTGCAACGGTCTTATGTTGGCTCGGGTGGGTGGCAAGGTCGAGCTCGGAGCGCCATCGACTGACCTGTTTCCTATAGATAATATATCGGCCGAGAGGCTCGGACACCATATACGCATTGTCGGAGATGACGATAATTATGAGCCCGTAACGAGGAGCTTCGAGGAGATCTCTGTGGCAGATATAAGTCGTGCAGTCTATATCAAGGATGTTGTCGTGAGCGATGAGGAGCAAGGGCTTGCCTGGTGCGATGTGGTCGATGACGAGGTTGTGACAACCGAGCGCACACTTGTCGATGAGCAAGGCGATACCTTTGCGGTGCAGACCCTCTCTACTTGCAGATATGCTCTCGAGGAGATGCCTACAGAGAAGTTTTCGGTCGTAGGCATTGTAGATTATGCCGACGACCGATACTTCTTGCGAATTATAAATCACATGATTATTTGATGGTGCGAAGCACCTCGACCAGCAGCTGCCAGAACTTCTCGACTGTGGCTATCTCCAAACGCTCGTCGGGCGAGTGAACGCCACGCAGCGTCGGGCCGAACGACACCATCTCGAGGTGAGGGTACTTCTCGAGGAAGAGTCCGCACTCCAAACCTGCGTGTATGGCTCTCACCTTTGGCTCCACGCCAAAGAGCGAGTTGTAGGCCTGCTTTGTGGTCTCGAGGAGTTGTGAGTGTGGGTTTGGAGCCCAACCCGGATAGCCGTCAGAGTGAACGACCTCGCAACCTGCTGCCACAAAAGCACTTTCGACCTGCAACTTGGCATACTCCTTGGCACTCTCCACCGACGAACGCTGCGATGTAGTGATAACAATTTTATCATCAACGAACTTCACAGATGCAAGGTTTGTTGAAGTCTCAACCAAGCCCGGCATCGCTGCCGACATCGCCAACACGCCCGTAGGCACGCTCAACAACGCCAAGAGCAGATTGCGTTGTGCAGCCTCGGCAAGTACGACCGATTGAGCCTCGCACTCGGCAATGGCGATATCCATATTTGGCTCGGTGAAGGCATATTCAGCCTTTATCGCCTCGCCCAAGGCGATAGCATCACCGACAAACTTCAAAGACTCCTTGACAGGCACAGCTACTACGACCTTTGCCTCACGAGGTATTGCGTTGCGGAGGTTGCCGCCATCGAATGATACGATGCGTGCAGCGTGAAGGCGTGCAGCCTGCTCTGCGATGCGTGCTGCGACCTTGTTCGAGTTGGCACGACCCTTGTCGATGTCGTCGCCCGAGTGGCCACCCAAAAGACCCGATATGCGCACCTCGTAGTAGGCGTAGCCCGTAGGCGCAGGCTCCGTTACGAGTGGTAGATACGCCAAAGTATCCACTCCTCCTGCACAACCAATAAAGACCTCGCCCTCATCCTCCGAGTCGAGGTTTATGAGGTACTTGCCCGTGAGCATACCTTCGCCAAGATTGAAGGCTCCCGTCAAGCCGGTCTCCTCATCTACGGTGAACAACGCCTCAATTGCGGGGTGGGCAAGCGTGTCGTCGATAAGCACAGCCAATGCTGCAGCGATGCCGATGCCGTCGTCGGCTCCGAGTGTTGTGCCGTTGGCTCGTACCCAGCCGTTGTCAATGATGGTCTCGATAGCGTCGTTGTCGAAGTCGAAAACCTTGTCCGAATTCTTCTCGCAAACCATATCTGTATGCGCCTGCAACACTACCGTAGGCAACCCCTCGTAACCTGCGGTTGCACCCTTGCGGATAACGATGTTGCCGATAGCGTCACACTGATAATCGAGGTTGTGCTTCTTGGCAAACTCAACGAGGTATTTGCCAATCTTCTCCTCTCGCTTCGATGGGCGTGGAACCTTTGTAATCTCATCGAACAAACCCCACACCAATTTTGGCTCTAAATCTCTAATTGTCATATCTGTATATTTTTACATTAGCCATTAGCCATTGGCCATTAGCTTTTTTAATTGTCAATTGTCAATTCTCAATTCTCAATTAGAAGGCACACTGCCGTTGCCGACACGCCCTTCTCTTCGCCCTCGAAGCCGAGGTGCTCGGTTGTGGTCGCCTTGACCGACACCTGCTCCACCGTTACGCCTGCGGCTGCGGCTATGCGCTCACGCATAAGGTCGATATGGGGGCGCAACTTGGGGCGTTGCATCGCTATTGTGGAGTCGATGTTGCCGATGCGGTAACCCCTCTCGCCAATGAGAGCAACCACTCTGCGGAGCAAAATCAACGAGTCGATACCCTTGAACTCTGCCGAGGTGTCGGGGAAGTGTTTGCCGATGTCGCCCAGAGCCAGGGCTCCAAGCAACGCATCGCAGATGGCGTGTACCAGCACATCGCCATCGGAGTGGGCTATACACCCCTTGTCGTGGGGTATCTCCACGCCACCCAACACAAGGCGCAAACCATCGCCCAAGGCGTGAACATCATATCCGTGACCAATTCTGAACATAGTGATACTGTTTTTTGTCGTTCCCTAATTAACCATTGTCGCCTTCTCGAACTTGTAGCCCAAGGCGTGCAGTCGCAGGGCTGCACCCGTGCGGAACATCACACGAGCCGTGCGGGCAAAGATGTAGAAGGCCTTGGTGCTGCCGCCCTCGATCTCCTCACGACGGATGAGCGTTATGGCGAGTGTGGCGCAGCTGCGCAGCGTGTCGGCTATGCGGTTTGCCTCGTCGCTGTCGGGTGCTATGCCGAGGATGTCGGCCAGGATATGTTCGTCCATATCGTCGAAGCCTCGACTGCCATGTAGAGTGTCGTAGGGTGTCAAGGCGTTTTTCTCCCAACTCTTATCCCACCACTCTGCAACAGCCATACCAACATAGGCTGCCCAGGCGATAGCAACGGCAGGGTAGTCGTTCAACTCTCCTACGGCATCGGCCATATACTCGGGTGCATACTCCTGCCATCGCTCGTCTATATCCTCCGAGGCGAGGAGTGTGCCTCCCAGCACCTTGTGAGATGTGCAGAGCTTGAGCAGCTCAACCTGCAACTTCTCCTCGAAACTATCCAAATATTCAATCTGCTCTGTAGCCATACGCTCCCAATTTTGCACAAAGATAGGAAAAATAATTGACAATTGACAATTATTTAGACGAGAGACGAGAGAAGCGGAAAACTAAAAAAATCAAAGCGCACCCCAAATAGCTGACTGAAAGTCAGCGTCCCCAGCAAGCGACCATCGGGAGCGTCCCCAAAAAGCCAACTTGTTGGCGTCCCCATTCTCTCTTGCGCTGTGATTTGGGGGCGCAGTCTGCGACTGCTTTGTGGGGGCGGGCGTTCCGCCCTTTATGGGGGCGCAATCGGAGATTGCTTAATGGGGAGGCGCAAAAAAACAAATTGTCAATTGTCAATTCGTCAATTGTCAATTTGGCTATCAGCCACTGCGCCCTGACCACCTCCAGAGTCCCCAAAGTGTTGCACTTTTGATATTTAATTTCTAATTTTGTGCTTTGCAAGACGATGTTGTATGGATTGGTTGCTCGATTTGGGATATGCAGGCCTCTTTATAGGCTCATTTTTGGCCGCAACGATATTTCCGTTTAGTGCCGATGTGCTGTTGGTAGGAATGCTGATTGGCGGAGGCAATGGCTGGGTTGTGGTTGCCGTAGCCACGGCAGGAAACTTCCTCGGTGGCTTGACCTCATACGGCATAGGTCGCCTGGGCAAGTGGGAGTGGATAGAACGCCTTGGTGTGAAACCCGAAACACTCGCCAAGCAGAAGAGCAAGGTCGATAAGTATGGCTCGTTGGTGGCGTTGTTGTCATGGGTGCCCTTTGTGGGCGATGTGCTGGCTGTGGCTCTCGGCTTCTATCGTGTTGCCTTCATCCCCTCGGCCGTATATATGTTTATAGGTAAGGCGGGGCGTTTTGTGGCGTGGTATCTGATATATTCGCTGTTTTAGAGATTTGTTGTGGCGCAAAAAGTTTGCGCAGAGGTAAAATATTTCATAAAAATATTTAACTTTGCCTTCGTTATGGAGAGAGTAGCACTTTTTGCAGGGTCGTTTGACCCGTTCACTCGTGGACACGAGGCGTTGGTTGAGGAGGCGTTGCGCCTCTTTGACAGGGTTGTCATAGGCGTGGGAGCCAATATCGCAAAGCGAGGTCTGCTGACAGTGGAGCAGCGTATGCGACTTATCGACGACCTCTATCGTGATAACGACCGTGTGGAGGTTGCCGCATACGACACCCTCACGACCGACTTTGCCCGCAAGGTTGGGGCTACAGCGTTGGTGCGAGGTGTTCGCAACACGCTGGATTTCGAGTTCGAGCGCACGATGGAGGCCACAAACCGCCACCTCGCTCCCGAGCTGACAACGGTGTTGCTTGTGGCACCTGCCGAGTATGGACACATATCGTCGAGCGTGGTGCGAGAGTTGCTCTCGTTTGGTAGGGAAGTAGATGAACTTATGCCTCAAAAGATAGATATCAAGAATTATTTGTAAAGCTAATGGCCAATGGCTAACGGCTAATGGCCCCAAATAGAATAGTAGATATGAAATTTACAGCAGAGATGATTGCCGGACTCTTGTCGGGCGAGGTTGTGGGCGACGGAAACGCCTCGATACATACGGTCTCCTCGATCGAGGGTGGCAAGGAGGGGGGCTTGGCCTACCTCTCGAACCCACGATTTGAGCAGTACCTCTACACGACAGCCTGCTCGGTGGTGCTTGTCGAGAAGGATTTCGAGCCGAAGCAGAAGGTTAAGGCTACGCTTATAAAGGTCAAGGATGTGAACGCCTGCGTGTTGCGTCTGTTGGATATGTACAACGCCATGAAGCCCCAGAAGAAGGGCATCTCGAAGTTAGCCTCCATATCGAGCAAGGCCAAGATAGGCAAGGATTGCTACATCGGTGACTTTGCGGTCATCGAGGCGGGAGCCGTGGTTGGCGATGGCGCCAAGATATATCCGCAGTGCTATGTGGGCGACAATGTCCGCATTGGCGAGAAGACAAAGCTCTATCCGGGTGTGAAGATCTACGAGGGTTGCTCGTTGGGTGCTCGCTGTATCATCCACGCAGGGGCAGTGATTGGTGCCGATGGCTTTGGTTTTGCTCCGAATGCCAACGGAGGCTTCGACAAGATACCGCAGCTCGGCAATGTAATCATCGAAGATGATGTCGAGATTGGAGCAAACACCTGTATCGACCGTGCCAAGACCGACTCGACGATTATACGCCGTGGCGTGAAGCTCGACAACCTTATCCAGATTGGCCACAATGTGCAGGTGGGCGAGAATACCGTCTCGTCGGCACAGACAGGTATAGCCGGAACATCGAAGGTGGGCAGTGGTTGCTTCCTCGCAGGTCAGGTCGGTATTGCCGACCATGTGACTATCGGTAACAATGTGAAGATTGGCTCGCAGAGTGGTATCGACAAGAATGTTCCCGATGGTGAGATACGCTTCGGTACACCGGCACTTCCGGGCATAAACTACCACCGTTCGTTTGCGGTATTTAAGGAGTTGCCAGAACTTCGTCGTCGCATAGCTGCCTTGGAGTCGGCATTGAAAGAGAAGGATAAACAGTAAAAAGGAGATAGTATTATGAAGAAGATTTTATTGGCTTTGAGCGTTGTCGCAACAATGGCAAGCTGCACATCAGATGGGTGCAAGATTGAGGGTAAGCTCAAGAATATATCACCCGATATAATGGTCTATGTTATGGATATGTGGGGTACTCGCGAGATTATCGACTCGGCAAAGGTCGTAAATAACGGCTTCGAGTTCAAGACACTCCACCACGAGCCTACATTTGCTCACCTCGTGACCAAGAATGGTCGCCCGCTTACCCACCTCTTTATCGAGAAGGGTGCCAAGATTGTCGTCTCGGGCGATGCCGATAAGAGTGAGGTCGTGGCACACGGCACGGCAGCCAACGATGGCTTGATGCAGATGATGCAGAGTGCAAAGACGATAATGCAGCGCTTCGACGAGGCTCAAGCAGCTGGCGATGCGGTGGCTGTGGCAGCGATACGGGATGAGTACTACGCTATGCAGCAGACGAGCTTCGAGGAGAACGCAACAAACATCTTCGGCCTCTTTATGTTGCAGCAGCTCTCCTACTCGAAGGCGGCTGCCGAGGTGTTGAAGATGCACGAGCAACTCTCCGAGGAGGTTAAGGCCCTGCCTATAGCAGTGCAAATCAAGAGCGATGCCGAGCGTAAGATGAAGACTGAACCACAGGTGGAGGGCAGTGACTATGTGCCACACTATATAGATGTGACATATCCGAACCTTGCAGGCGAGGAGGTGTCGCTCAAGTCGGTTGTCGAGAATAGGTCAAACCGCTATGTGTTGCTCGACTTCTGGGCATCGTGGTGCGGCCCTTGTATGCGTGAGATGCCATATCTGCGTGAGGCGTATAAGACCTTCCACAAACGAGGCTTCGAGATATATGGCGTGTCGTTCGATAAGAGCAAGGATGCGTGGGAGAAGGCTGTGAAGGAGCAGAATATGAAGTGGGTGAATGTGAGCCCGCTCGGTGGCTTCGAAAATGTTGCAGCCGAGGAGTATTGCGTAACCTCGATACCTACAAACTTCCTTATCGACTGCTCCAATGGTGTTATCGTGGCCAAGAACCTGCGTGGTGAGGCTGTGGTAGAGAAGTTGGCCGAGCTGTTGAAGTAGCAGGGTGGTTATGGCACAGGCGGGCGAGTTGTATCGTATCTTGGGCATAGACCCGGGCACCAACTATACGGGTTATGGTGTCTTGGAGGTCGATGGCCGTACGCTGCGTGCCGTGGTTATGGGGGAGATAGACTTGCACAAGATCTCGGACCCCTACGCCAAGTTGAGATATATCTTCGAGCGTGTTCGTGCGCTCGTCGAAGAATACGAACCGAGAGAGGTGGCCTTGGAGTCACCTTTCTTTGGTTGTAATGTGCAGAGTATGTTGAAGTTGGGTCGTGCGCAGGGCGTGGCTATGGCTGCGGCATTGAGCCGCAACCGTGAGGTCTTTGAGTATGCCCCATCTCGTATTAAACAGTCGGTCGTGGGGCTTGGCTCGGCCTCGAAGGAGCAGATTGCAGGCGTGGTTATGCGTACTCTGAAAATCGAGGAGAAACCCCGCCGAGCCGATGCCACCGATGGTATGGCTGTGGCGCTGTGCCACTACTACGCCACCTCGTCACCTATAAATCAGGCGCTCGGTGATGCCAAAGTCAAGGGCTTGGGTGGCGATAAGAAGGCACGCAAACGAGGCTCCAAGTCGTGGGAGCAGTTCTTGCGTGAAAATCCCGAAAGAGTGAAATAGTTTTAGACTCTACCTATAATTATAGAGTTGGTCACGGAGGCGAGGGGTGAAACCGGCCTCCCGTATGGCTTGTTGTATCCCTTCGCTGTCGAAGCGGTTGTGCGCCCCTGCCGACGATACGACACGCTCCTCAATCATTATCGAGCCCATATCGTTGGCTCCGCTGTGGAGTGCCATCTGCGCTGTCGGCTTGCCTACGGTGAGCCACGAAGCCTGAATATTGCGAATGTTGTTCAGCACCAAACGGGCTACGGCAATCAGACGCAGATACTCCGTTGGCGAGAAGTGTGTTGTGTAGCCCATCTTCTCGAGCTGCGTTCCTTCGGAACGAAATATCCACGGAATGAAGGCTGTGAAACCGTAGTTTCCTTCGGGACACTCGGCTTGCAGGTCACGCAGATGAATGAGGTGTTCGATGCGCTCCTCGATGCTCTCGATATGACCATACATCATCGTTGCCGTGGTCGGGATGTTCATTTCGTGCGCCTCATGCATCACTCGCAACCACTCCTCGGCACTCGGTTTTGCAGGGGAGATGATTTTGCGGACACGCTCCACCAAAATCTCGGCTCCGGCACCCGGGAGTGAGGATAGACCCGCCTTGCGGAGTCGCTCCAGGACCTCACGGGTCGATATTTTGCTTATCTTGGCTATGTGCGCCACCTCGGGTGCACCAAGGGCGTTCAGACGAAGCGAAGGGTAACGCTCTTTGAGGGCGCAGAACAGCTCCTCGTAGTACTCAATGTCGAGTGCGGGGTGCATACCGCCCTGCAAAAGGAGCTGGTCGCCACCGAGGGCGAGCATCTCGTCGGTCTTGCGGAAGTACTCCTCGAGCGAGGTTATGTAGTGGCGGTCGGTCTGGTGGGGCTTGCAGTGGAAGTTGCAGAAGCGACACCCCGAAATGCAGACATTTGTGGTGTTTATGTTGCGGTCTATCTGCCAGGTCACAACCTCGGGGTCGGCAACCTTTGTGGCACGCAACGCATCGGCCTGCTCCGCCAACTCGTGCAGTGGCGCCTCACGCCATAGGCGCAGAGCCTCCTCGTGCGAAATCTTCTCGCCCGCAAATGCCTTGTCGTATATGTAGCCCAACTTCATACGGCAAAGATACGAAAAAGACGAGAGACGAGAGACGAGAGACGAGAGAAATTTCAAAAAAAAAGTTAAAGCGCACCCCAAATAGCTGACTGAAAGTCAGCGTCCCCATCAAGCGACCATCGGGAGCGTCCCCAAATAGCCAACTTGTTGGCGTCCCCATCTTTTTTGCGCTGTGACTACATTTTCCTGCAACCACTTCACACAAAAAAAGCCGCTACACAATGGTAACGGCTCACACTCTTGAACAAATCAAGAGGCTATTTTTAATGGAACAGAACAAAGTTCTGTGACAAGTCCCCCTTTGACAAAGGGGGATTTAGGGGGAATGTAAATATGTAAGCAGTTAAATAGCCTCACTATACCTACCCAAACAAAAAACCGCCACCTCAGTGGGTGACGGTTACACTTTCGCTAAACTGCAAAAGGCTATTTAACTGCTTTTACGATTGCCTCGAATGCTTTTGGCTCGTTCATTGCCAAGTCAGCCATCACCTTGCGGTTGAGGGCGATACCCTTAGCATTGACTTTACCGATAAATTCTGAGTAGGTCATACCGTATGCGCGGACAGCTGCGTTGATACGAGTGATCCACAACGAACGGAATGTACGCTTCTTGAGTCGGCGGTGTGCATAAGCATACTGCAAACCCTTCTCGACAGTGTTTTTTGCTACTGTCCAAACATTTCCCCTTGAAC
>SUZW01000026.1 GCA_015059685.1 Rikenellaceae bacterium
TTCACCACCACCTTCTCCTCGGTGAGGAGTGTGGCACAAATAATCTGCAACGCCTCATTTTTAGCACCTTGCGGAGTAATCTCGCCATGCAGTCTGCGACCGCCTTCAACCTTAAAAATTGCCATAATGTCCGAATTTTTACCAAAGATAATAAATTTTGGGTAATTTGCCAAAAAATATTTGGGGCTATTAGCTGTTAGCCATTGGCCATTGGCTTTTTGGCGGTGGAAACTCCTGCCCTTATCACGGCGCAACGGTTTCTGGGGGTGCAGTCTGCGACCGCTTTATGGGGGCGGGCGTTCCGCCCTTTATGGGGGCACTCACTTCGTTCGCTTTATGGGGAGCGCTCCCTTACTGGCCCTTACTGGCCCTTACTAGCCGTTACTAGCCGTTACTAGTCCTTATTAGCAACATCCCCTTTGGCTTAAACTTTGCAAATTTCCCTCTACAAAACCAATTAAAACCAAAACAAACTATGGAAATTTCAAAGATTTTTGCTCGTGAAATTCTCGATTCCCGAGGTAACCCTACGGTCGAGGTGGATGTTGTAACACGCAGTGGTGCCGTGGGGCGTGCTGCCGTGCCGAGTGGCGCATCGACAGGTGCAAACGAAGCCCTCGAATTGCGTGATGGTGACAAGGAGCGCTACAACGGAAAGGGCGTGTTAAAGGCATTAGAGGCGGTGAAGCACACCATCGCCCCCAACCTTATAGGCAGAAATGTCTTGGCGCAGGCGGAGATTGATATGGCGATGTGCGCACTCGATGGCACACCGACAAAGTCGCACCTTGGCGCAAATGCCATACTCGGTGTGTCGTTGGCGGTGGCAAAGGCGGCAGCAACGGAACTCAATCTGCCCCTCTACCGCTATATCGGCGGTGTGAATGCGAGGGTTTTGCCCGTGCCGATGATGAATATCGTAAATGGTGGTCGTCACTCCGACGCACCTATCGCCTTTCAGGAGTTTATGATTCGCCCAAAGGGTGCTTCGACCTTCTCCGAGGGTTTGCAGATGGGTGTCGAGGTCTTTCACGCCCTGCGCTCGGTGCTGAAACAGCGAGGACTCTCGACCGCTGTGGGCGATGAGGGAGGCTTTGCGCCTAACTTCAAGGGTATCGAAGATGCGCTCGAAACAATCCTCTCGGCGATAACGCTTGCGGGGTACAGCTACCCTCGTGATTTGACGCTTGCCCTTGATTGTGCCGCCTCGGAGTTCTATACCAACGGCATATACGACTATTCGAGGTTTGAGGGCGAAAAGGGGTTGCAGTTTCCGCCCGTGGAGCAGGTGGCATTTCTGAAGAAGCTGGTTGCCGACTATCCGATAGACTCCATCGAAGATGGCATGGCGGAGAACGATTGGTCGGGTTGGCGACTGCTGACAGCCGAGCTGGGCGATAGGTGTGCGCTTGTGGGCGATGACCTCTTCGTTACGAATACGGAGTTTATCAAGCGAGGTATCGAGGAGAGGTGCGGAAATGCGGTACTTGTAAAGGTCAATCAGATTGGCACTCTGACCGAAACTCTCGAAGCGGTAGAGATGGCGCATCGTGCAGGTATGCAGACAATTATCTCACATCGTTCGGGCGAGACCGAAGATACCACGATTGCCGATATTGCCGTAGCGGTAAATGCCGGACAGATTAAGACCGGTTCGCTCTCACGCTCTGACCGCACTGCAAAATACAATCGCCTTTTGCGCATCGAAGCGGCTCTGGGGCATACGGCAAAGTATGGGGTAGAGTGAGTGCCGTATGGATACAAAAGAATAGGACTACCAAAGCGGTAGTCCCTATTCTTTTTGCCCTAAACGACTCTGATTAGAGTGCGTTTACATGCAACTGTGCTGCGCTCTTGAGGTTAGCTGCCTTGTTCTTGTGGATGATGTTGTGCTTTGCCAACTTGTCCAACATTGCAGTTACCTTTGGAAGGAGTGCCTCTGCTGCGCCCTTCTCCGAAGTGTTGCGAAGAGCCTTCACTGCGTTACGAGTAGTCTTGTGATAAAGACGGTTGTGTGCACGCTTTGTAGCAGTTTGGCGAATTCTCTTCTCCGATGATTTGTGATTTGCCATAATTTTAACTTTTTATTCGTTCTTGTTACTAATTTTCAAATTTTGTTGAGGCCTTTTTTTCAGAGGTAGCCTCTCTTTACCGGGAAATTCACCCCCCCCTCTCTCTTAATACGGCCTTGGCCGTTTGCGGATAGGCACTAAAGCCCGCTCCTAATAATTCTCGTCTGCCCGAAGGTTAGGCGTTTTCACCCCCCCCCGTCGTTTGTAGCCCGTACGAGAGTCGAACTCGTCTTTCAAGAATGAAAATCTTGCGTCCTAGCCGATAGACGAACGGGCCTTACCGCTATAACCCTATGTGGGTATTTAGCGGTGCAAAGGTAGTAAAAAAAAGACAATTGACAATTTATAATTGATAATTTTTTATTAAAAGTTGATTTTAAGCACTTTATAGACCTTCATCTAAAGGTGAAAAGTGTCAAAAACGCTTCGCGGATATTGCATGAAGATCTCTTCTTGTTGAGATATGACAAACGGGTTGTTACCTCTTGAAAAGTCGCTCGATTTCGGCAGAGGCCTCTCTCTTTGAGAGTTTTTGCAGATGCTCACCCTCGATAATTGCAAAGGTGTCGCACACGGGTAGTGCCGAGTCGATGTCGTGCGTCGAGAAGAGTATGGTTTTGCCCTCCTTGTGGGCGAGGTCGGCAAGCAGGTGTGCAAGCTCGAAGCGTGTCGGGATGTCGAGGAACGCCGTAGGCTCGTCGAGCAGAATTATCGGAGTCTGCTGCGCTATGGCTCGGGCAATCATCACTCGTTGCAGCTCTCCGTCGGAGAGTGTTGTTGTCGTGCGACCCACAAAAGAGGTCATCCCGACCTGCTCTATCGCTGCTGCGACAATCTCACGATCTATATCCTGCACACGCCCTATCCAGTTGGTGTATGGAGCACGACCCATCGCCACAACCTCCTCGATGCGAAGGTTTTCGATGCGGATACGCTCGGTATTCACGATAGCGATGTTGCGAGCCAGCTTCTCGGGTGAGAGTGAGCGCAACGGAGTGCCATTTATGACGATGTCGGGGTGCGATGTCAGGGCTCGAAGCAGCGTACTTTTGCCTGCGCCATTGCGACCCACGAGGGCACACAACTCCCCTGCGTGAAGGTGTAGCGAAACCTCACGAAGTATGGTGCGGTTGCCGTAGGCGAGCGTTATGTTGTCGAGCCGTATCATCTGTTGCGTGTTACTATATATATAACAATCGGAATACCCATCAGGGCTGTTATGGTGTTTATTGGCAGCGTGCAGAGCTTGGCTATGATGTCGCCTGCAAGCATCAACACTGCTCCACAGAGTGCAGTTGCTGGGAGCAGAGTTCGGTGGTCGGCACTGCGGAATACCATGCGTGCTATGTGTGGCACAGCGATACCTACGAACCCTATCGGACCACAGAAGGCGGTGATTGTTCCCGCCAACAGAGTTGTCGAGATAAGTATAAGGTGGCGGGTGCGCTTGATGTTCAGACCCATCGAGGCAGCGTAGCCCTCGCCCATAAGCAACATGTTCATCGGCTTGATTGTGGCTACAGCAAGGAGCAAGCCGGCCACAATTACGGGCGCCAATATTGCAAGTTGCGAGGCTGTAACATCGCCCAAGGCTCCCATGGTCCATACGACATAGGATTTTAGCGACGCTTCACTCGAGAAGTACTGCATAATCTCGACCACGGCACCAACACCCGACGATAGCATAATGCCTAAAATCAACATCACCATAATATCCTTAACTCGTCGTGAAAGTGCCACTATGGCCACCAAAACCACTGCCGAACCTATCCAGGCGGCTCCGGCTGTGCCTATGCTCTGCAATATCGGAGATGCGGCAATGCCGAGAAGCGGCATACCCAGCAGAAAAAGTGCAACACCGAAACTTGCGCCTGCCGAAACTCCCAAAATATAGGGTCCGGCCAATGGGTTGCGGAACAAGACCTGCATCTGCAAACCACTCAACGAGAGAGCTATGCCGGCAATGACCGCTACGATGGTACGCACAAGACGAATATCGAGAACGATACTGCGTACTTCGGCCGAGCCTCCGCCAAATAGAACCGACACCACCTCCGAGAGGGGTATCGCCACCGAGCCTACGGCAATATCCACCACAAAGAGCACCGCACAAAGTACGGCAAGTAGGGTGAACAATATGGTTGAATGGTTGCGCATTACTCCATCTTTTTATAGTAGTACAACGAGTCTGTCGGAGCCTCGTAGTGCAGTATCTTAACCAAATCTCTCAATATGAGGTCGGGGCGCACGGCTCCCGACTCCCAGAAGTCGCTTCCGCCACTCTCGGTTGTGCGCTTGGTGTTGTTGTAGAGGCGACCAAACTTTACGGCATCAACCCCTGCAAAGCGAGGTACCGTTGCACACAACTCCTCCTTCGAGGCTATCTGGCCGAGATTTATCCAAAAGTCAGCCTTCATCGCCAACAACAATGCCTCCTCCAATGAAATAGGCATAGACGAATTTTGGCTTTTAGCCATTAGCTTTTGGCCATTAGCTTTATCTAATTTTGCATTTTGCATTAACCCTGCTTCGCAGGCTTTTCCTCCTCGCGGCTCGGCATAGTGTGCAAGCACCCTCTGCTCTCGCTCCGCAGCGTCGGTTTTGCATTCTGCATTCTCTCTCGTCTCTCGTCTCTCGTCTCTCGTCTGTTGTTCGCCTTCTCTCGTCTCTCGTCTCTCGTCTCTCGTCTTTAATATATACTCTCCTCCTGCATCCTCGATAAGTCGCACCATATAACTGCCGTGTGGGGGCATAAACCATGTGTCACGGTAGGGTAGGTTGAGCATCACCCGAGGGTGGTATGCCGAGCAGTGTTGCCGGTTGCGGAGAGCGTTGTATCGCTCCTCAACACCTGCAAAAAAGGTCTTGCCCTGCTCCTCCATACCGCAGAGGTAACCGAGGGCCACCACCCACTCCGCTTTGCCGAGGGGGTCGCTCTCGATGTAGTCGCCTATATATATATAAGGTATGCCAAGCTCGGTGAGTTTGTCCGAGATGATTTTTGCCTCGCCTGCAATGCCATACAACAGTACGAGGTCGGTGCCGAGAGCCTTCACACGCTCGAAGTCGAATACGGAGTCGTAGCCCACATCGGCAACACGCCCTTGATCGATAGCCTCACGCACCGAAGGCGTAGATATAAATCGTGCGCCCGAGACACCAACGATGCGCTCTGCTGCGCCTATGGCATCCAACATCGCCACATAGCTCGACGAAAGAGCTACGATGCGCTTGGCAGGTGTGGCAATTTCGTGGTAGAACTCCACATCCTCGGCCCCCTGCCATGGGTTTTGAATATGTAGAAGCGTCGCTCCACTCGCCCTATCACGCTCGATTGAAAAGCCTTTGGCATAGCGAGGGGCGTAGCATAGCTCCGTGTCACGCTTGGTCTGTGGCGTGCTACACGATACAAAAAGTGTCGATATGAGTGTGATTATATAGAGCATTCTCCCCATAGCTTCGGTAGTTATCGGGTGAGAAGATGTCGTGCTTGTGTGAGTGCAGCCTCGGTAACCTCGTTACCCGAGAGCATCTTGGCAATCTCCTCTATGCGCTCCTCGTCTGCAAGAGGCCTGATGTGGGTGCGGCTCTGCTCCTTATATACAAGGAAGTGGCGAGAGCCCTTCGATGCCACTTGTGGCGAGTGGGTGATGTCGATAACTTGCATCGACTCGGCAAGGCTGCTGATAATATCGCCCACATCGTTGGCGGTACGACCCGAAATACCCGTGTCAATCTCATCGAAGATGATTGTCGGCAGTGCAAGGTGGCGTGCAAGGATTGTTTTCAAGGCCAACATCACACGCGACAACTCTCCGCCCGAGGCGATCTTCTCGATTGGTCGAGCCTCAACCGAAGCGTTTGCCGAGAAGAGGAAATCGACCGTGTCGGCACCCGAAGATGTCGGGGTGCAAGGTGTTACGGCAATCTTGAACTTGGCATCTGCCATACCCACCTTTTGCAAAATTTCGACCACCGCATTCGCAAAGGCCGGCGAAGCCTTCGTGTGGCTGTCGTGCAACTTCACAGCGAGTGCTGTTGTCGCCTTTTCGCACTTGGCAACCTTTGCCTCCGCCTCGGCAAGCAGTTCGTCACTGTGCTCGATGGCAGATAGCTGTTCGGTATATTTGTCACGCAGGGCAATCAACTCTTCGATGCCCTCGCAACGGTGCTTTCTCTGTAAAGTATAGATAAGGTCGAGGCGAGAATTTACTGCATCGAGGCGTTCAGGGTTTGCCTCTATGCGCTCCAGGTCGTGTGCTGTGGTAGCCGAAATATCCTTCAGCTCGACCGATACAGAGTGTAGTCGCTCGATAAGTTCGTGAGCCGAAGCGTAGTTTTCGGAGACTCGGCGCAGCGCATTTTCGCCCTCTCGGAGAGTTGTCAATACGCCCGTAACCTCCTCCTCTAACGACTGCGTTACTCGCTGCAACGCCTCGCTTATGGTGTCGGCATTTTCGAGCGTGCGCAACTCCGCCTCCAACTCCTCTGTTTCGCCCACACGAAGATTTGCTCCTCGCAACTCCTCCGCTTGATGACGCAACCAATCCTCCTCGTCGGCATTGCGCTTTGCAGTCGCCTGCAACTCTGCAAGCGAGTGCTTTGCCTCCTGCAATGCGGTATAGGCGTTGCCATACTCCGCAAGCAACTCGCTGTTGCCCGCAATGGTGTCAATGGCACGAATACGAAATTGTGGTGACGAGAGAATAAGATTTTGGTGCTGTGAATGGATATCTATCAGATATGCTCCGAGCTGCTTCAGGTCGGCAAGCTGTACCGGCTGGTCATTCACAAAAGCACGGCTCTTGCCACTTGGCGAGATTGTTCGACGGATAAAGGTTTCGTTGTCGTACTCGATATCCAACTCCTCGAAAGCCTCCTCCAAGCCGAGCCCCGTGATGTTGAACTCGCCCTCTACTACGCAGGCACGAGTATTGTCCTTTATGGTTGTGCTGTCGTTCTTGGCTCCGAGTAACAACGCCAAAGCACCCATCAAAATCGACTTTCCGGCTCCCGTTTCGCCCGTGATAATATTGAGCGAGGAGTCGAACTCGATTTCGAGGTGCTCGATAAGAGCGTAATTCTCAACGACAAGCCTGCGTAGCATAAATTGTCAGAAAATCGTTCTGATTGGTAAATTTTGCACCTTACTTGCGGTGTAAATGCTCATTTACGCCTAGTAAACTGCGCTTCCCACCACTGCGTAACGCACAAAATTTCCTCAATCACCTCCGATTTTGAATAAATGGTTTTTACTATTAATTGTCAATTATCAATTGTCAATTAAAAAAATAGTTTCTCTATTTTATCTGCAATACGCTCGGCAACCTCCGCCTTCGACAGCAGTGGCAACTCCTCACGGTGCGAAGCGTCGATAAAGGTCACCTTGTTGGTGTCGCATCCGAAGCCGGCACCCTCATCTCGCAACGAGTTCAAGACGATAAGGTCGAGGTTCTTCTTGCGCAACTTCTCCTCGGCATTCGACTGCTCGTTGTCGGTCTCGAGGGCAAAACCTACAATCTTGCGGTCGCCCTTCACCTTTCCCAACTCAAAGGCTATATCCTTTGTCTTGCGCAGTTCGAGCGAGAACGAATTGTCGTTCTTCTTGATTTTGGTTGCGCTAACCTCCACGGGTGTATAGTCGGCAACTGCGGCACACATAACAGCGCAGTCCGACTGCTCGAACTCTGCCACCGCAGCCTCGTACATATTCTCTGCCGAGCATACATCTACACGGTGCACACCTTGCGGTGTCTGCAATGCGGTCTTGCCGCTTATCAAAACAACCTCGGCTCCTCGCTTGGCGAGAGCCTCGGCAATGGCATATCCCATCTTGCCGGTCGAGTGGTTCGAGATGTAGCGCACGGGGTCTATCGCCTCGATTGTAGCACCTGCGGTAACCATCACACGCTTGCCCGATAAGGTTTGCTTCGCCTTGAAGAGGTTGTCTATTGCCTCGACAATCTGCTCCGGCTCCATCATTCGACCCTTGCCCATAAGTCCGCTTGCCAACTCGCCCTCGGGTGACTCCAAAATAACGACACCACGCTCACGCAACTTCGCAAGGTTCTCTTGTGTTGCCTCGTGACAGAACATATCGCAGTCCATTGCAGGGGCCACCACCGTCTGGCATCGTGCCGAGAGGTAGGTCGTGAGCAAGAGATTATCCGCTATGCCGTAGGCCATCTTGGCGAGAGTATTTGCCGTAGCCGGTGCTATCAAGTAGCAGTCGGCCCACTCGCCCATCGCAATATGCGAGTGCCAATCTCCGTTTTCGGGGTTGTAGAACTCCACAGCGATAGGGTTTTTCGACAGCGTTGCCATTGTTACGGGGGTGATAAACTCCTTGGCTGTCGGAGTCATCACCACCTTGACCTCGGCTCCTGCCACACGCAAAAGACGACAAAGCATAGCCGCCTTGTATGCCGCTATGCTGCCTGTCACACCGAGTAAGATATGTTTCCCTTGTAACATACTTTTCAAAAGCTAATGGCTAATGGCTAATGGCCAATAGCCCTGAAAAAATTACTCTTTTCCGTCACGGAAGTAGATCTCATCATCGAGGAACTCCTCGGTGGCGATAATCGCAGGCTTTGGAAGACGCTCGTAGTACGACGAAATCTCGATCTGCTCACGGTTCTCGAAGGTCTCCTCCATGGTGTCGGTAGGAGAGGAGAAGTCCTGAAGCTTGCGGTTGAGCTCGCTCTTAAGCTCCGATGCAATCTGGTTTGCACGACGAGCGATGATGTTGATACTCTTGTAAACATTACCTGTCTCGTGGTCGAAGTCGGCGAGTTTACGAGTAACGGTGTTGTTCGGAATGTTCTTTTTAATCTCCATTGTTCTTATTTTTGTTTTTCTATGTTGTTTTTATCCATAAAGTTCTTTGCCTCCTTGTTGTAACGCTCGAGCTCCTTGCAGCGTTTCGACTCGGGGAACTCGTCGATAAAGGAGTAGTAGGCATCTATCGTATCGAGGTAGCGGTCGGCCTGCTTCTCGGGTACAGAGTTGTGGGCAAGGCGGTAGCACGACACAGCAATATGGTAGAGTATATCCTCACGATACGGAGTCTCGGGAAACTGCTTCAAGGCGTTGCGGAAGGCCACGATGGCCGACTTGTAACGCTGTATCTTGAAGTAGGTGTAGGCGTTGATATAGACCTTCTGCTTGAGGCGGTTTGTAAGCTCCTCGGTGAGGTTCGAGAAGGCCTCGTTGCGCTCCGACTTCGGGTATCGCTCCATAAACTCGGTGAACGATATTATCGCCTGCGAGGTTATGGTCTGATCTCGTGTCGGGCCGGGTGCGAGGTAGTAGTTACACATCGCCAACATCGCCTCGGCATCCTCGAGGAAGGTGCTGCGACCAAACTTGCGACGGAACTCCTCGAGCTGCACTGTGGAGGTGGAGTAGTCACGATTTTTGAACTTGCTGCGTGCCGCAAAGAATGCTATCGAGTCCTCACGCATCGAGCCGGCATAGTATGCCTGACAAGCATCGAAGAGGTCCGAAGCCTTCTTCCACTTCTGTAACTCGTAGTACTTTATGCCCTCGGAGTAGATAAGCTCGGGGTCGCCACTCTTGATGATACGGTGAGTACCAACCGTCTTGCCCTGCTCCACCAACTCACGGGTGCTCTTTGCACTCTTGCTGGGGGCAATATCAGCCAAGGCTGTGCCGATACAGAGTATCGTCAAAGCTACCACAAGTACTATCTTCAAACCCCATTTCATCATATCTTTCAAAAGTCCGACTACGCTCGCGTGTATGTTCGTGCGTATGCGTATGCGTGCTAAATCGTGCAAAGTTATAACGAATAAACGAAACCGCAAAATTTACGAGAGTTTTTCCGCTGATTTAATCACTTATTTCAACACTCCCTGCTTAACTAACCACTCGGCAATCTGCACAGCGTTGAGGGCTGCGCCCTTCTTGATTTGATCGGCCACGCACCAGAACGACAAGCCATTCTCGCAGGTCAAGTCCTTGCGGATACGACCAACATATACAGGCTCCTTGTGGGCAATAAATAGTGGCATCGGATACTCCTTCTCGGCTGGGTTATCGACTACAACCACACCCTCGGCCTCGGCAAAGGCCTTGCGAGCCTCCTCGACCGAAATAGGGCGCTCGGTCTCAACCCAGATACTCTCGGAGTGGGCTCGCATAACGGGCACACGCACACAAGTCGCCGACACGGCGATATCCGAATTCATAATCTTGCGAGTCTCGTTGTGCATCTTCATCTCCTCCTTGGTGTAGTCATTCTCGGTGAAGACATCGATGTGCGGTATCACATTGAAAGCCAACTGATAAGCGAACTTCTCAACCTTTGGCTCCTCGCCCTTGGCAATCGAAGCGTGTTGCGCCTCCAACTCCGCCATGGCCTGCGCACCCGCACCACTTGCCGACTGGTAGGTCGAAACATGGACACGCTTGATATGTGAGAGCTTCTCGATGGCGTTCAGAGCCACAACCATCTGTATCGTTGTGCAGTTCGGGTTGGCGATGATGCGACGAGGGGCGTTGAGTGCCGCCTCGGCATTTACCTCGGGTACCACCAACGGCACATCCGCATCCATACGGTAGCAGCTCGAGTTATCAATCATCAAGCAACCGTGCTTGGTGATGGTCTCGGCAAACTCTTTCGAGATGCTGCCGCCTGCCGACACCAACGCAAGGTCAATATCTTTGAAGTCGTCGTTGTGCTTCAACTCCTTGATTATTATCTCTTTGCCTCGGAATATTCTGCTCTGTCCCGCACTGCGTGATGAGCCAAACAATACAAGCTCATCGAGTGGGAAGTTATGCTCGTCGAGTATTCTCAAAAACTCTTGTCCTACGGCGCCACTTGCGCCAACTACGGCTACCTTCATAATTTTCGTATAAATTTAAGTTATTATTATCCTTTATGCTATTTCTCTGTTGTTAAGCTATTGCGGAGTGTAGGAATTATGAAAATTATTTTTTCAACTACTCACTACTCACTACTCACTACTCACTACTCGTTACTCACTACTCACTAATTGAAAAATTCGTCTTGTACTATCGCTGCAGCAGCTTCGGGGGTCTCGGCATCCTCGCACTCCACCTCCTGCCACGATGCAGGGCGTACAAACTTATCCTCTCGGTTGACATTTATGTTCGGGTCGCTATGTACTCTGCGGAGGAAATCGCCCACTATCGGCAGAGCCATAACCGAGCCCTCGCCTCGGCTCGAAGTGAGGTGTACGGATTGATCCTCGCCTCCGACCCACGAACCAGCTACAAGTTTTGGTGTGATGCCCATAAACCATGCATCACGATTTTCGTTTGTCGTGCCCGTCTTGCCGGCAATCTCCACACCGTGCATATTGAATGCCCAACCCATACGGCGACCTGTGCCGTGAGTGATGACATTCTGCAACATCGTGAGCATCGTGTATGCCGACTCCTTGCTGATAGCATCTTGCGAGGAGGAGGTAAACGAGGAGATAAGGTTGCCCTGTCTATCCTCGATATGGGTTACAAAAATAGGGGAGTTATAAACGCCCTCATTTGCAAAGGTCGAGTAGGCACTAACCATCTCATATACATTCGACTCGAACGAGCCCACGCACAACGCATATACAGGGTCTATAAAGCTCAAGATACCCATATTGTGGATAAAGTCGGCCACCGCCTCGGGCTGTTTTGCCTGCTTCATAATCCATGCCGAGTAGTTGTTGCGAGAGTGCGCCAAACCCCAACGCAGAGGGTGGAGCGTGCCATCATACTCGACATTTCCCGACTCCTTTGGTGACCACGCAGCACCTACGGCTGTTTCGATTGTTACGGGCAGATTTGGTACCATCGTACAAGGTGTAAGGCCGAGGTGGTCGATAGCGAAGGTGTAGATAAATGGCTTCACGGTCGAGCCAATCTGTCGCTTACCCTGCTTTGCCATATCGTACTTGAAGTATTGGAACGAAGGTCCTCCGACATAGGCCTTGACATGACCTGTCTGCGGCTCCATAGCCACCATTGCTGCACGCATAATGCGCTTGTGGTGGAGTATCGAGTCACGAGGCGAAAGCAGCGTATCTCGCTCACCCTTGTAGGTAAAGACCTTCATCTCACATTTTTTCGAGAAACTTGCATATATCTCCTTGTCGCTGACTCCCGCCTGCTTCATATTGCGGAAGCGGTCGGAGTAGCGCATTGCACGCTTGACGATAGCCTCCTCCTCTTCGGGCGATAGGTTGAGGAAGAGTTTGCCTGTCTCCTTCACTTGTCTATCCATTGCGGGTTGGATAACCCTCTCGAGTTGCTGTTGTACGGCCGCTTCGGCATACTCCTGCATCGAGGCGTTGATGGTGGTGTAAATCTTCAGTCCGTCACGATAGATGTCGTATGGCGTGCCATCGGCCTTGCGGTTCTTGTGGCACCAGCCGATAAGCGGATTTTCGTCATACTCCTTGCAGGCCTGCTCGTAGTCCCACGAGGTGTAGTAGTTGCGACGCTTTGGTCGCTTGGCATTCATCGTCAGTCGCAACATCTCACGGAAGTAGGTTGCTCGACCATAGTTGTGCGATACGGGGCGATAATTCAGTGTGATAGGCAGAGCCGACAACGAGTCGTATTGTGCCTCGGTGATGCCACCGGCTGCCTCGATACGCTTCAATACGGTGTTGCGGCGGCGCAACGCATTCTCGGGGTTACGCACGGGCGAGTAGCGTGTCGGAGCATTTACCACTCCCACCAACACGGCTGCCTCTTGCAGGTTTAGCTCTGCGGGTGTCTTGCCGAAGAATGTTGCTGCGGCCGACTTTATGCCGTAGGAGTTTGAGCCATACTCCACGGTGTTGAGGTACATCGCCACAATCTCCTCCTTCGTGTAGTTGTACTCGAGTTTCAGGGCTGTTATCCACTCCTTAAACTTCGCCACTACGAGCTTTGCCATGCGGACAATTTTGCCATCGCCACGATTGCCTCGAGGGAAGAGGTTTTTTGCCAACTGCTGTGTAATTGTACTTCCTCCACCTTGTGAGCTGCGTTGCAGGGCTATAGTCTTCACGCCTACACGAGCCAGCGACACGAGGTCTATGCCCGAGTGTGTGTAGTAGCGAGCATCCTCGGTGGCAATAAGTGCAGCAGCAAGGGGCGGCACCGTGTGCCCCGAGATGGTGAGCAGGGCGGTTGAGTCCTGCGGAAACAACTCGTCGTACTGCACATACGAACGGTTTTGTACGAAGAAACTGCCGATAACCTCTCCATTGTCGGCATATATCTCCGTTGCGAGGTTGCTCTTCGGGTTCTCCAACTCCTCGAATGAAGGCATACGGCCAAAGGCACCCAAGGAGGTGAGTGTTAGCATCAACGCAAGAATTGCGACGGGTGTCATCGCCACTATCCACAACCACTTTATCGTGGTGCGTTTTGGGTTGTTATTGCCCTTTTTCGAGATTTTCTTCTTTCGCTGCATAGTTGTAGTCTGTTAGAAAGGTAGCCCCAAACCCGCCGACACATGTACACCTCTCTTGCCGTGAGGCTTGTAGATGGAGAGCGTGAGCGATGTTGTCGCCGAGGCAGGCATACGGAAAAGATTTACATCTATCGATATATCTCCACCATAGGAGAAGAGGTGTTCGCGCTTGGAGAATGTTGCCAAGTGCCCCTCGTGGTCCTTGATGTAGAGGTTGCTGCTGTCGAACGAGGCGTAGTCGAAGCCGAGGTTCAGGCGAAGTCGCTTGAAGTATATTATCGAGCCTATACCGCCCTCGGGATACCACACCGGAAAGGCGTAGTTGAGCGAGGTTGCCACATAGTTGTTGTTCTCAATCTCGGAGGTGTAGAAGCCTCGTGGCACCAAACGACCCGAGTGGAAAGCGAGGTTCGAGAGAGCTCCCTCGGCTTGGAAACCACCGAGCGAGGTCTGATATACACCCGCAAGCGAGATAGAGTGGTGCTTCAGAATACCCGGGAAGTAGGCCTTGCCATATACCGATACGAGGTGCGAGAAGTTGTTGTCGGCAGGGTTGAGGGCATAGTTGAGCGATAGCACCTGTCCCCACTTTGGCTGGAAGTCCTTGTGCGCCAACTGCACCACATCTTGGTATCCGATACCGAACTGCAACAGATGCAGACCCTCCTTGTAACCAATCTTTACGAGGTTTGATACGCTACCACCCATAATATCGACATTGAGGTTGTTGAGCTTGGCCACCATACCATTCGAGTAGTCGTAGCGTGCCGATATCTGCATATATCGAGTGTGGTAACCCGCTTGGAAGTAGAGTGGAAGCGATGCGGCAAGACCGACATTGTAGTACTTGCCGAGCGTCGGTGTCTCGTTCAATACAAGCTCCTTCTTGCCCGTTACAGGGTTTGTGACATACTGCTCCTCGCCACCCGGCAACACCAGTCGATGGTTGCGTGATATCGGGTCGTAGAGGTATGTGTATGCCGAGTAGAGCTGCTGCGTACCACCATAAGTGGCATTTATGCTCAAGTTCAGTCCAAGACCATAGTAGCGGAACGAGCCACTAAACATGTGTCCCTCCTTGGCGTTCCACCCCCAACGCACAAAGCCATCGGCTGTCGAGAGGAGGTTTTGCGACATGATGGTAGCACCGAGGTTGAAGTCCATGGCTCCCTCCTCGGCCAGGGCAAACGGGTCGTACGATACGGGGGCCCACGAGTGGATATTGAAGAGGTGGGCAGCACCACTGTAACGCTTGTTGCGCAGCCTCTTTGTGCCGGCTGCAGCCCGCTGCATCGAGTCGATGCCCACAAAACGCACCGTGTCGAGATTTATGGTGTTCCACTGCTTGCGTGGCGGATTGACTATGTTGCGAGGTAGCAACGAGTACTTTATGCGGGGTAGCGTGTCGCAATCGACGCTCTGTCGTGCAAGGTGGTAGCCGTAGCGGTCGTAGGTTGTCATCAGCACCTCCTTCTCGCCACTCGGCATAGGGGAGAATGAACCGTATGTCGAGGTCGAGATGCGCATCTGCTCCCCGGTGCGGAGGTTGTAGGCGTGAACCTCATCCTTACCCGACTCGATAGAGCCGAAGTAGAGCATACCATCTTTGGCTCGCAGGTCACTAATGGTGATATACGCCCCTTTCGTCACATGCTCTATCTCGCCGCCCTCGCCAATGCGACCCAACCACATTCCGCTATCGTCGGTGGCGATAAAGTATAGACGACGGGTATAGTCGTCGTAGGCCAAGCCGTGAACTTCAATATCGGAAGGAAGCTTGATGTTGTCATAGCGGTAGAAACTCTTTTTGTTGATGTAGCCCCTCGCTATTCGATATTCGCCATTTGGCAGATACTCCACCCACGCCAATTCGTGCTCGCTTATCGAGGTAGGGTAGAGCGTGCGACGCAGACGATTTATGGTGCGTGTGCGACCTCGCTCGATATCCATATAGCAGAGCTTCGAGTTTACACGCTCGGCAAAGAGCGTACTGCGACGATACTCGGTCCACCAGATACGCCCGCCTGCAATCTCCGAAGGGCGTGACGAGACGGAGCCCGTGTAGGCTATGTGGCTATCCTTGCCCGTGGCGATGTCGGTCAGCACGAAGGCGTTGTAGCGGTCTAGTGTTTTGCGCATCGAGAGCACCTTGCCCTCGCCATACATCTGCGGATAGCGATACTGCGTGTAGCCTTTGGTGCGCAGGGTGGATATCTGCGATGAGGTGTTCTCCTCGACAGGGAGCTTTGCCCAATAGTCGTTCAGGTCAGCAAAGGTCTCTCTGATAAGCTTGTTTGTCGAGGTTTTGTAGTAGCGGTTCATCGCTACCGCAGTAGTTGCAAAAACATAGGGGTTGCGCACCGCATAGCGGACAATCTTGTTCCAGATATTTTCGTCGTATTTGGTGTTGGCGTATGCCGTCAGCTGGTAACCCATCTGGTAGTGATCGGGGATATATTCACGGAACGAGCCGCAGAACCACTTGTCGGTATTGCGACGCTCCTTTGTGAAGTTGCCCACGGCACGATAGTGCATCGTGAAGCTCGGCTGAAGGGCACGGCCGAATGACGACATCTGCGTTTCGGAGAGCGTTGCATCGCCCTCCAAGCCCCACAGCGGCATAAAGAGCAGACCTATGGTCGAGCTCTGCTCGCCGAGGATGTAGCTGAATACACGCACTACGCCTCGGTTTATGTTGTTGTACTGCACAGCGTGACGATACTCGTGGGCGGCAAGCTGCTTGAGCCACGGCATTGAGTAGCTGTTTATTGCGGGCGAGGAGATTATCTCTACACGCTTTGGCAGCCACATAACCATTCCGTTCGAGGAGAAGTTTTCGGGGTGGATGATGAAGGGTATCTTCATCGGTCCGTGGCGGAAGCCGAAGTCGATTGTGGGTTGTACGGCTCGGGCGTAGTACATCATCTTGTAGCCTATGGTGCGAGCCGTGTCGGGGTAGATTATATCTATCTTGTCGCCCTTGAGCTTGTTCCAGCGCAAATAGGTCGGGTCGGCACCCCACGAGTAGTATTGTGCCGAGGCCGAGTATGCACCGAGTAGCGCAACAATGGCGATTACGATATGTTTGATAAATCTCTTCAACGGTTATAGTTAAACCTTTTTGGTCTGCGAATACCCCTTTTGCAGCAGTAGTGCCGTAACACGGTCACGGTGGTCACCCTGAATGATAATCTCGCCCTCCTTGACCGAGCCACCCACGCCACAAGCCTGCTTCAGCATACGACCTAAATCCTGTAAATCCTCGGTTGAGCCTACGAAGCCACGCACTATCGTGGCAACCTTTCCGCCACGCCCCTTTGTGTCACGCCATACACGCAACTTCTGCTGTGCAGGGGGCAGAGTAGCCTCCTCCTCGACCTCGCCACAGTTGTATTCAAAGTCCGGGTTTGTCGAATAGACCATTCCGAGTCGCTCTTTCCAATCTGCCATAAATTTTCAGCCATTAGCCATTAGCTTTTAGCCGTTAGCTCTCCTAATATGATTACAACATCCCAATTAACGATGCAAAAGTAGCAAATATTTTGGCAACTACTGCGATTTTTGTATATTTGTTATGACAAATATGACAAAACCGCCTACATTATGACCAAACGGGAGGAGAATAAGTTGCGAAAGCGTGAGGAGAGACTCGAGAAATTACGAGCCAAAGCGCTGGCTCGTGGTAAGGTAGATTTGCAGAATTTACCTCTGCCGTTGCCTGTGGATGATGGCAAACGCTTGGTTCGGGTATTTGTCGAGGGGTACGAGGATGTAGCCTTTTGGCGTGGTATCTTCGACCACTTTGCAAACCCCTATCTCCGCTTCGAGATTTCGGTGCCGACACGCAAAGATTTGCCTAAAGGCAAAAAGGTGTTGCTGTCGATGGCCGAGCAGGCTAACGAGGAGCTGCTCCTGTGTATGGACTCGGACTTCGACTACCTCTTCGACGACGAGGATGAGATGTCCCGCCAAATTGTCGAGTCGCCCTATATGTTCCACACCTACACCTACGCCACCGAGAACTATTTGTGCTATGCGCCATCGTTGCACAATGTCTGTGTCAAGGCTGTAAAAAACGATACTCATATCTTTGATTTCGAGCGATTTATGGCGGACTACTCACGCACAATTTACCCTCTGTTTTTGTGGTACGCCTACTCCGCATCACGCAAGACCGAGAATGTCTTGCCACTCATCGACTTCAAGGCCGCAGCCCGTATCGGCTACCTCGATATTGAGGAGAATGGAGCAAATACCATAGCCTGGTTGAAGCGAAATGTAGATAGGCGTGTTGCTACTCTCGAAGCCGACAATCCCGATATGGCTCGTGAAATTCCCGCCTTTGCCGAGCGCATCAAAAAGAAGGGTGTCGAGCCCGAATTGACCTATCATTTTATGCACGGTCACACTCTGATGGATAATGTTGTTTTGACGGTGTTGAGTGGCGTGTGCGAGAAGTTGCGACAGATGTCGTTGTCGAAGATAATCTGCTCCTCGAAGGAGGGCGTGGCGCTGAAAAACGAGATAAGCAACTACACCAATACCCTGCGTTCAATTCGCGATGTGTTGCTCGACAACGAGAACTATATATCCTCGCCCCTGTATAAACGATTAAAAGCTGATATTCAGCGATATATAGATGCTACAATAGCAAAAATGGGAGTGTAAATCACTCCCATTTTTTATGCTGTTTTTGTGTTATAGCGGTCTTACATAGCGCACCGTGTCGGGTGTCAGCTGGCTGATGATAAAGTCGTCGCACTCTACATACTTGTTGAGCAACTCATCGTTGTAGTGGCGAATGGTCAGGAGTTCAACCTTCTCGATAATCTCGGTATTGAATCCCTCCTCCTGCAAGGCAGTCGCAACCTCCTCCAAGTGCCAA
>SUZW01000008.1 GCA_015059685.1 Rikenellaceae bacterium
TATCCTTCGAGCCGAGTTTAATCTTGGTCTGCGACTCGAACAACGGCTTCGACACCTTCAACGAGATAGCCGCAATAATCGAAGAGCGAATATCCGAAGGGTCGTAGTCCTTGTGATAAAACTCCTTTAAGGTCCTAACCACCGCCTCACGGAATGCCGCCTGATGCGTACCGCCCTGCGAGGTGTACTGACCATTCACAAACGAGAAGTATGTTTCGCCATAGCCGTGTCCGTGGGTTATGACAACCTCGATATCCTCACCCGAAAGGTGGATAGGAGCGTAGCAAGGTTCCTCCGAGAGGTTATCATTCACAAGGTCGAGCAGTCCGTTCTTCGACACATACTGCGTGCCGTTCAACGAGATAACCAACCCCTTGTTGAGGTAGGTATAGTTGCGCAGCAACTGCTCCACGAACTCCAAGTTGTAGTTATACTTGCCGAAGACCTCCTCATCTACTCGGAACTTGATGAATGTACCATCTTTCTCCTTGACATTATCCTCCCACTCTTCGCCTGTCTGTATGCCCTGCGCAAAGGTTACCGAGTGCGCCTTACCATCACGCACCGAACGAGCCATAAACTCGCTCGAAAGGTAGTTCACAGCCTTCACACCGACACCATTCAGACCTACGGTCTTCTTGCCGTCCTCCTCGTAGTTGCTACCCGTGTTCATCACCGACACCGCAGCCGCCAACGCTCCAAGCGGAATACCACGACCGTAGTCTCGCACCGATACAACATTATCCTCGATGGTAATCTCCACACGACTACCAAAGCCATTCATAAACTCGTCTATCGAGTTATCGGTGACCTCCTTAATCAGCACATAGATACCATCATCGGACATCGTGCCGTCACCGAGTTTTCCGATGTACATACCGGGACGCAAGCGGACATGCTCACGAGGTGTGAGCGTCTTTATCGAGTCCTCATCGTAGGTCATCGGGGTTTTAAGTAAATCTGCCATATTCTGTTAGCCATTAGCTTTTAGCCATTAGCCATTAGCTAATTTTTAATTCTTAATTTTTTAATTCTGCATTCGCACTTGTGCAAGTGCCTCTGTCATCATCTCCTGTACCTCTTTTGCCATATCTGCCGTGTCGGTCGTGGCAACCCTCTCTGCCGAGATTGGTGGTAACACCTTCACCGTAAGGCGATGCTTCCAATTGAACCAATAGCTCTTCGGTTTGAAAATGTTGCGTGTGCCATCCATCACCACAGGCAAAATCTCCACGCCCGCCTCCTTTGCCAAGGCAAATGCGCCCTGCTTGAAGCGGTGTATTTCGCCATCCTTCGAGCGAGTGCCCTCGGGGAAGATGGCTATCGAGGCACCCCTCGAAATCCACATCTTGCCATCATTTACCACCTTTGCCATGGCCTCCGAAGCACGACCACGCTGAATAGGAATATCACCGTGAGCAATCAGCAGCTGCCCGATGTAAGGGATGCGGAACACCTCCTCCTTCGACACCCAACGAAAGTTCAACGGCAGGAAGTAGAGCGAGATAATATCCGCCATGCTCTGGTGGTTAATGGTTATGACATACGACTTCTTCGGGTCGATATGCTCCAGACCCTCAACCCTCTGTTTCCAGGTTGGTGGCACCTTCCAGAAGAACATACAAATCATCTTCGAGCACCAGTGCACCGCCTTTCGACCCTTGTCGAACGGGTAACAAACTGCAAGAACTATCCACGACACAATAAACCAGAAGGTCAGCTCTATAAGGACATAAAGCGCAAAAATAAAACTAAACATACCTTCAATTTTTTTAAGTTTTCTTTCAATACCTCAGCCACTTAGCCCGCACCTTCCGGCCCGAACAATGGCACATTTCACCAATCTTTGCAAAAATACACTTTTTTCTCATTTTAACGAATATTTTGACAAAATAGTTATCAACAATTTTATGAAAATAAAAAAGCCTATCCGTTTTACCGAATAGGCTCTCTATCACTATGTAAGCACCCTTTACCACTACTTCTTCTCCCACGAGAACGGAGCGAACTTTGCCGCTGCATCTCGAGACTTCCAGCTCGACTTGCGACTTGCGTAGATTATCATCGGTGCAACGACTACGATAATTGCGCCACCGACCAACACCGAGTACCACACCGTAGTGCTTCCTGTGGCAATCTGTGCAGGAGGTATAAAACTCAACACAAAGGCCAGCAACGACCCCAAGAAACCGACACCCGCAATACACCACAACAGAGTGTTACCACCGAGACGGAAAGGTCGCTCGGCCTTAGGCATCTTATATCGCAAAATTATGGCCGAAGCGAACATCAGCATATACATTATAAGATACAGCAGCGCAGTGAGTTGCGACAATATCTGATAGAACGACTGCACCGACGGCATAACCACAAACAGCAGTGCCAAAAGTGTCACGATACAGCCCTGAATAAGCAGGATATTTCGCTGCACACCGTTGCCATTCTCCTTCTGGAAAAATGGCGGCAGATAGCCCGCTTTACCCACGGCAAAGATACCCTTCGAAGGGCCCGAAACCCAAGTCAGCACACCCGCCAGCACTCCGAACATCAGCGCGATAGCGATAATTGGCGATGCCCACGACATCTTGAAGTAAGCGAGATAGTTATCGAAGCCAACCAACAACGATTGGGTGAGATTTACCTCCTTGGCGGGGATAATAAAGCCCAACGAGAAGGTGCCAAAGATGAAAATCAGTACCGTAATCAATGCACCGATAATAATCGCCTTCGGGTAGTTTTTGCGAGGGTTATCAACCTCCATAACATGCACGCCCATCATCTCCATACCGGCATAAAAGAGGAAAATGCTACTCGCCAAAACCAAATTATCGAATTTTGATAAATCAGGGAAGAAGCCCTCCTTCATATCCATATGATTTGTGCCACCCGTAGCGAGGTAGGCGATGCCCATAATGATAAGAAGCGCCGCAGGGATTATAGTACCTATTATTCCTCCCCACTTACTGATTTTACCTACCCAACTCAAACCTTTCAGGGCGATAAATGTCGCCACCCAATATATCGCAAGAACTACTATCAAGGTAAAAACCTTGTTAGAAGCAAGTGCCATATCGTGCGTCTGGTCCATGCCTATAAAGGCGATTGAAACGGCACCAAAAGTGAGCACCGTAGGGTACCAAATGGTCGATTGTATCCACTGAATCCAAATCGCCAAAAAGCCCATACGGGCGCCCATAGCCTCACCAACCCAGCGGAACACACCGCCCTGCTTATCGGCAAACATAGCGGCCAACTCCGCTGCCACGAGTGCCGTAGGAATTAGAAACACAATCGCAGCAAAGAGGTAGTAAAATGCCGACGAAAGGCCATAGACCGACTCTGCTGCCAAACCTCGCAGACTGACTACTGCGGTAACATTCATAATCGCAAGGGTCGCAACCGACAGTCGAAACCCCGAACTCTTTTTTACTTCCATTGTTCTATATTTTTTTGATTACTCACCCCCAAGACACAACAACCACGCCAATGTTGGAATTGAGGAATTGATAATTTGGCTTTTAGCCATTGGCCATTGGCTTTTTTATTATATAAACACCTGCGCTGTGTTTTGGGGGCGCAGTCTGCGACTGCTTTATGGGGGCGGGCGTTCCGCCCTTAATGGGGGCGCAATCAGAGATTGCTTTATGGGGAGGCGCAGAAAAATAAATTGACAATTGACGAATTGTCAATTATTTTAGTATCTTTGCGTGGGTTAATATATAATATATAGTAGTATGCCAAAGATTTCAGAGCGTGCCGTAGCTATGCCGGCATCACCAATTCGACGACTTGCACCGCTTGCCGAAGAGGCTAAAAAGCGTGGTACAAAGGTCTATCACCTCAATATCGGTCAGCCCGATATCAAGACTCCGCAGGTGGCTCTCGATGCCATTCGCAATATCGATCGCGAGATTTTGGAGTATAGCCCGAGCGATGGTTTTCTCTCGTTGCGTGAGAAGTTGGTAGGCTACTACGACCAATACCAGATAAAACTCACCCCCGACGATATTATCGTTACGGCAGGTGGCTCGGAGGCGGTACTGTTCGCCTTTATGTCGTGTCTGAACCCGGGTGACGAGATTATCGTTCCCGAGCCTGCGTATGCCAACTATATGGCCTTTGCAGTATCGGCAGGTGCGATAATTCGCCCTATAACTTCGACCATTGAGAATGGTTTTGCACTGCCTTCGATTGAGCAGTTCGAGGAGTTGATAAATGAGCGCACACGAGGTATTCTGATTTGTAATCCGAATAACCCTACGGGCTATCTCTACACTCGCAAGGAGATGAACCGTATTCGTGATTTGGTCAAGAAGCACGACCTGTTCCTCTTCTCCGACGAGGTCTATCGTGAATTTATCTATACGGGCTCGCCATATATCTCGGCTTGCCACTTGGAGGGTATCGAGGAGAATGTGGTGCTGATTGACTCGGTATCGAAGCGATACTCCGAGTGCGGTATCCGTATCGGAGCCTTGATTACCAAGAATAAGAAGTTGCGTGCTGCGGTGATGAAGTTCTGTCAGGCGAGATTGTCGCCTCCGCTGCTCGGCCAGATTGCTGCCGAGGCATCGCTTGACGCACCTCGTGAGTATGCCATTCACACCTACGAGGAGTATATCGAGCGCAGAAACTGCTTGGTCGATGAGTTGAACAAGATAGATGGTGTCTTTTCGCCTATTCCGATGGGCGCATTCTACACCATTGCCCGCCTTCCGATAGACGATAGCGACCGCTTCTGCGAGTGGTGCTTACGAGAGTTCGAATACGAGGGCGCAACGATAATGCTCGCCCCTGCTTCGGGCTTCTACTCCGAGCCGGGCTTGGGCAAAGACGAGGTCCGCATCGCCTACATTCTCGAAAAAGAGGAGCTCAAAAAAGCGATACGCATTTTGGGTGAGGCCATAAAGGCCTACAACCAAATGCGGAGTTGAGAGTTGAGAGTTGAAAGTTGAGAACTGAAAATATATTTTATGAAAAGTGGTGCATTAAGGGATAAAACCAAGCATTTTGCGGTTAGAATAATACGATTTGTTTCTTATTTGCGTGATGAAAAGCGTGAATTTGTTATATCGAAGCAAATTCTTCGTTCAGCGGCAAGTGTCGGTGCGAATGTGCGAGAGAGTTGGAATGCTCAAAGTCGTTCCGATTTTCAGCATAAATTGTCCATCGCATTAAAAGAAGCAGATGAAACAGCATATTGGTTAGAGTTATTAGTTGAGAGTGAAATCATAGATAGAAAACAATTTGATTCACTATATAGTGATTTAGATGAAATTATTGCAATGTTGACAGCGAGTGTTAAGACTATGAAAGCAACGAATCTCTCAACTCTCAACTCTCAACTCTCAACTCAAAAATAACAGTTATGTCCGCACCTTTAGCAGAGAGATTGAGGCCGCAAACCCTCGAAGATTATATCGGTCAGCAGCACCTTGTTGGCGAAGGTGGTGTGTTTCGTCGCTTTATCGAAGCGGGAAATGTCCCTTCGTTTATCCTTTGGGGCCCTCCGGGTGTCGGCAAGACAACCCTTGCCCGCATTGTGGCAAAGACTCTCGAACGACCTTTCTATACCCTCTCGGCCGTAACTTCGGGCGTGAAGGAGGTGCGAGAGGTTATCGAGTCGGCAAAGAACCAAAAGTTCTTTTCGGCCGTAACTCCGCTGCTCTTTATCGACGAGATACACCGCTTCAACAAGTCGCAACAAGACTCACTGCTCGGAGCTGTCGAGCAGGGTATAATAACCCTCATTGGCGCAACAACCGAAAACCCATCATTCGAGGTCATCACGCCACTCTTGAGCCGCTGTCAGGTCTATACCCTGCGCCCTATGCAGGAGGAGGATTTGCAAAAGCTGCTCGAGCGTGCCCTCTCGGCCGACACGGAGGTCAAGAGCCGCATCAAGGAGGTTGCCGAGAGCGAGGCGTTGTTCCGCTTTGCGGGTGGTGATGCGAGAAAGTTGCTCAACATCCTCGATATCATACTCTCCTCGACCGAGGGCGAGGTGACGATAACAGACCAACTTGTCACGGATGTGCTGCAACAAAATATCGCCCTCTACGACAAGAATGGCGAGCAGCACTACGATGTTATCTCGGCCTTTATCAAGAGCGTGCGAGGCAGCGACCCGAATGCTGCGATATACTACTTGGCACGAATGTTGGCTGGTGGTGAGGAGCCACGATTTATAGCCCGTCGATTGGTCATTCTCGCATCGGAGGATATCGGCCTGGCAAACCCCAACGCCCTGCTTTTGGCAAATGCCTGCTTCGACACGGTACATAAGATTGGTATGCCCGAGGCTCGTATAACGCTTGCCGAAACGACCATATATCTTGCCACTTCGCAGAAGAGCAACTCGGCATATATGGCCATCAACGAGGCTCTTGCGTTTGTCAATAAGGACACCACGCTGCGCCCCGTACCTCTGCATCTGCGCAATGCCGTGACCGATTTGATGGCGGAGGAGGGCTATGGCAAAGATTACAAATATGCCCACGACTTCGAGGGTAACTTCGTCGAGCAGGAGTTCCTGCCCGAGTCGCTTAAAGGTAAGCAATTCTACCACCCGAATACCGGCAATCAGACCGAGCAGCGTATAGCCGAAAGGTTAAAAATGCTTTGGAACAATAAATATGAATAGAATGAAAAGATTTATATTATTTACAATTCTTGTTTTTACTATGGCGACACTCTCTGCACAAACTAAACCTACGACATACTGCTTTGTAGAGGGCGAAAAGCCGTTGTATCTCGACCACTATCGTGCCGAGGGCGAGGGCTATCACCCTTGCGTGTTGTTCGCTTTTGGTGGCGGTTTCTCGCACGGCAATCGTGCCGATGAACGATATATGCCATACTTCGATATGTTGCTCTCGAGAGGTTTTGATGTGGTGTCGATAGACTACCGCCTCGGCATGGCCTACGCACTCGACCCCGAGAAGGAGGTCGGCCCGATAGAGGGGGCTTGGACAATGTATCGCTCGGTTAATATGGCTGCAGAAGATGTGTTGCGAGCATTGGACTATATCCTTATAAACGCTGTTAAGATGGGTATCGACATATCGTACATCGTAGCAAGCGGCTCGAGTGCGGGCGCAATAGCTGTATTGCAAGCCGAAAACCACATCGTCAATCGCTCCCACTACGCCAAAAACATCTCCGCTGACTACAACTTTGCGGGAGTCATAGCCTTTGCCGGAGCGATATACTCGATACTCGGAGAGCCAAAATGGAGTGATATGCCCTGCCCTATAATGATGTTCCACGGCAATGCCGACCGCAATGTACCATACCGCAAGGCGACAATTTTAGCGACAGGTTTCTATGGGTCGGACTACATCGCTGAACAACTCCACGAGAAGGGAGCAACATACTACTTCCACTCGGCACACTACCGTGACCACGACTTGGCACTATCGCCTCTGACCGACAACCACGACGAAATCATCGCCTTCATCGAGCGTTGCATCCTCGGCAAGGAGCAGGTGCAGCACACGAACGAGCATATTGCCGAGGGTATCGAGCCGTGTCAAACAGAGTTTTCGGTGCAGGATTACCTTAACGCCAACTATAATTAGGGGGGGGTATTTCGTGACGGCTTAAAGAGTCTCGGTAGCCGCATATTGTTTGCGTGGCCACTCCCCAAGCTCCATATCCTTAATGCTCTCGCCATCTATGGTGAAGCGCAGAGCCGTGCGCACCTTATGGAAGCCGTAGCACCCTGCAGCACCGGGGTTGAGGTGTAGCATATCGTATATCTTGTCGTACTCGACACGCAGGATATGGGAGTGTCCTGCAACAAAGATTTTCGGTTTCAGCGTCTGAATTTTCCGCAGTGCCCGAGGGTCATAGCGTCGTGGATAGCCCCCGATATGGGTTATCAGCACCGGCACATCCTCAACCTTAAAGGCGAGGAAATCGGAGTATGTGTAGCGGGTATCGCCACCATCTATATTGCCATAGACCGCCCTCAACGGCTTGAACGCAGCTATTTCGTCGGCAAGTTCAATAGAGCCGATATCGCCTGCGTGCCATATCTCATCGACATCTTTGAGAAATTCACGCAGCGGCTCATCGAAGCAGTTGTGCGTGTCGGATATAAGGCCTATTCGTCGCATCGCTACTAAAGGCTCGCCTCTACCCTATCGAGTATCGGTGTGAAGTCGGTCCAAGTGTTGGCAAATTCGTCATACGAAAGCTCCGTGTGGCCATCTTCGGGCACATCCGATATAACCTTCACTGCAAGCAGAGGCACTCCTCCTGCCATCTCGCAGGCGATAGCAATAGCGCCTATCTCCATATCGAATATAGCCCTCTCGACACCAAAGCGGCCCTTAATCTCCGCCACCGACTTCGCATTTACGAAGGAGTCGCCCGTAAAAACGGTAATATCGTCTGTGCCGAGCAGATTGCGGGGGTCGCTAACCTCGGGGATAAAGCCCTCGGGAATATCGGCATCGTGATACTGCACACGATGTGGGGCTACAACCTCGCCCTGCTTAAAGCCAAGAGTTCCCGCAGCGTAGCCAATCACAACAACCGCATCGTAGGGTTGCTGTGCTGTCAAGAGGTAGCGTGTCAGCGTAGCTGCAGCTGCAGCCTTGCCGATACCGCTAAATGCCACCGTGTAGTGGTTTTTCAACTCCTCGCCCTTGCGCTCTATGGCAAGGCGTATATTTCGGTTCTCACGCTCGGTGGGAGCGACGATTAAAATACTCTTCATATTTAAGACAGGCTTTTAGCTATTAGCCGTTGGCCATTAGCTCCTTTATTTTATTAGAATCTTTCTCAATTTGCTGGCGCAGCTCCTCGACCGAGGCAAACTTCTTCTCGTCACGGATTTTTTCGTAGAGTTCAACCCTTAACTTCAAGCCGTAGAGCAGTCCCCGAAAGCCAAAGAGGTGGGTTTCGAGCAGGCGTTTTGTGCCATCGACCGAGGGGCGAACGCCTATATTTGTCATAGCACGATACTCCTCGCCCTCGACAACGACCCTCGAGGCATAGACGCCATTTTCGATATCGAGGTCGTCGCCAATAGCGATATTGGCAGTTGGAAAGCCCAATCTGCGCCCCAACCGATTACCGCCTACGACTATGCCCTCAACAACAACCATCTATACTATATCTCTTTTGTAAGCTTTCGCACCAACGACACCTCCGAGAAGAACTCCTTGGCAAAGACTCGCACCACGGTATATGAAGGCACCGCAACCAACAGTCCCACAACACCTCCGACCGAGCCGGCCATCAAGATTACGATAAATATCTCCAACGGATGTGCCGACACCCTCGACGAGTAGATCGTTGGTTGCAGAATAAAGTCGTCTATACCCTTCACAACACAGATTGTCGATAGTATAACGCCAAGCGTATAGGCTATGGTGCAGCCCTCAATAGGCGACACGATACCTATGAACACCGACACCAGCACTCCGATTGCCGGACCTGCATAAGGTATCACATTCAGCATACCCATAATTACAGCGATAAAGCATGCATCGGCACTACTCATACCAAAGAGCAGCAGCACCACCGCAATTATAGCCGCAATAATCAAGCTCTCGGTCACAAGGCCCATAAAGTAGCGTGTGAGCAGCTTCGACACCTTGCCGATAGCGTTGTTCACATTCTCGCCATAACGCTCCGGAAAGAGAGCCGAAATCATCGATGTAAAGAGTCCATCCTCCTTCAAAAAGAAGAATGTGATGAACGACACCGAGAAGAGAACTATCACGGCCGACATTCCCGTATCTATAATCGACGAAACGACCGAATTTACGGTGTCATAATTTAGAATTTGGCGCAATGTAGATACAATAACCTCCGATATCGAGAAGTGTGTCTCGGGCATCACAAATATCGTAGCAATATAGTTCTGCAGACGCTCCAAAGGCTCCTGCACACCCGACAATGCCGAACGCAAATCGAGCGACGATAGTTCATAGACCTTGCCCGCAACAAGCGGCACAATAATCGACAGCAGAGCGCCTATAGCTAACCACATCAGCACCAAGGTCAATGCCGCAGCTGCCCAACGAGGCAGCGTGTAGCCCTTAACCTCAACACGGCACATAAGGCTCACCAACGGTCGGCCCAATATGGCCAGCACAGCCGAGATTAGGATATAGAGAACCACATCCCTGAAATACCACAACAGTGCACCGACTGCAGCCGTTACAAGCAACACCACAACGCCTCGCAAGAAGGCCTCTACACTTATCCCTTTACCGCCACTCATAATCTACCAACTACTCCAAAACTTCGTTATTATCATCGTCCTCTTCGCCTCCAATACGGGCAAGCGGAGTCTGTGTACCGACAACCTTATCGCCAATCTCGACCAATAACTTGGCATCCTTTGGCAACAAGATATCTATACGCGAGCCGAACTTGATGAAGCCGCAGACGCTATTCTGCGTAACCTTATCATCGACCTCTATATACGACTTGATGCGGCGAGCCACAACACCTGCAATTTGGCGGAACAGCACCTCGACACCACTCGGAGTCTCGACAACAGTTGTCGTGCGCTCGTTCTCGGTTGAAGACTTCGGATGCCAAGCCACCAGGAAGCGGCCCGGGTGGTACTTAAAATACTTCACTACACCTCCCACCGGAAACCAATTTATATGGACATTCGTAATACCCATAAATATAGATATCTGCATCCTCTCCTCGCCATCGAAGTACTCCTCATCCTTCACAATCTCGGTGACCACAACTCGGCCATCGCAAGGCGAGAAGACCAAATCGTTGTCGTGGATATGTATGCGGCGTGGTACTCTGAAAAACGAGATTACAAAGAACCAAAACACCAACAACAATACCGACAACAACACTATAAGCCAGGTCAAATCGTTTGCCTTAAGCATATAGAATATAAGCAACCACAATGCCAGACACAACACGCCCGACACGGTTATAATCTTGAAACCCTCTCTGCTGATTTTCATACTAAAAGTGGTTTTATTGTTTTACGAAAAAGATACGACAAAAAGATAGAATAGCGCAAATGGCACAGCCAGCAACAGCGCATCGAAGCGGTCGAGGAAGCCTCCGTGACCGGGCATCATTGCGCCCGAGTCCTTAACATCGGCCTCACGCTTCATCAGCGACTCCACCAAGTCGCCCGCAACTCCCGCAAGCGACATCACAACACCCAAACCACCCCATACAAGGAGGTTGCCACCAAAAAGGTGAGCAAAGAGCATCGCTGCGCCTACGGCTCCAACCAAGCCGCCAAAGAAGCCTTCCCACGACTTCTTCGGAGAGATACGCTCGCAGAGGCGATGCTTGCCGAGGGTTACACCCACGAGGTATGCGAATACATCATTTACCCAGATAATCGAGATAAAGGCCAACATTGCCCACGGCGACCACTTACCCACAAGCATCTGTGGAACAAACAAAATTGCCGACATCGGGAGTGCCACATAGATGACACCCATAAATGTTGTTGCGATATTGGCTATAGGAGTCGGGCTCTTACGCCACAACTCGCAGACAAAAGCCGAAGGTATCATCAGCATAACATAGAGCAGTAGGCCGAGAACTATACGCCCCGTAACATTTGTTGCCGGTATGCCCCACTGCTGAAAGACGGTGAAAGCAATGCCAAAGATAGCAAGCGAAGAGGCTATGCCAATACTCGACATCGGCTCTATGCCTCTCTTACGGCACAAGCGGTAGAACTCTACGAGTCCGCCCAACATAATCACTGCGAATAACGCTCCTGCGCTCCACTTCGACCACAACAATGCGCCCAACACAACGAGCAGCAACACTGCACCGCTCACGGTTCGCACCAATAAATTCTTAAACTTCTCACTCATAGTTTAGGTTAGTTTATTCTTAGCTTTTAGCCATTGGCCATTAGCCATTAGCTTTTTATTCTTCAAGAATATTTTCGGTTGCGCTATTTCCGGTTTTCAGTTCCCCTTGCTCCTTTTTTCGTGCTCCAAAAATTCTTTCCACATCTTCAGTAAACACGACCTCGCGCTCCAAGAGCAGCTCCGCCAACTGCACCAAGCCCTCACGATGCTCGTCAATAACCTTCTCGGCCATTGCTCGTGCCTTGGCAATCAGGGCTCGTACCTCGTCGTCTATCTGCTGTGCAGTGCGCTCCGAATATGGTTTTGTAAAGGCCATATCGCTCTGGCCCGTAGAGTCGTAGTAGCTCATCGAGCCCACCTCGTCACTCATACCATAATATGCAACCATCGCATAGCACTGCTTCGTCACACGCTCCAAGTCGTTCAACGCTCCCGTAGAGAGGTGTCCAAAGAACTTCTCCTCGGCAATACGACCTGCCAACAGCGAAGCTACCTCCTCCATCATCTGCTCACGAGTGGTTATCTGTCGCTCCTCAGGCAGGTACCACGCAGCACCCAACGCCTTGCCTCGTGGAATAATGGTAACCTTCACAAGCGGGTTAGCGTGTGGCAATATCCACGACACCGTAGCGTGTCCCGCCTCGTGGTAGGCGATAGTTCGCTTCTCCTCCGGCGATATAACCTTATTCTTGCGCTCCAAGCCACCGATAATTCTATCTACCGCAGCCAAGAAGTCCTCCTTGCCCACAAACTCTTTGTTGTGACGAGCCGCAATCAAAGCCGCCTCGTTGCAGACATTTGCAATGTCGGCACCCGAAAATCCCGGAGTCTGCTTTGCCAAGAAATCTCTATCCAAATCTTTGTCCAGCTTCAACTTGCGAAGATGAACATCGAAAATCTCCCTACGCTCGTTCAGTTCAGGCAGCCCCACCTCAATCTGGCGGTCGAAACGACCGGCACGCATCAACGCCTTATCCAAGATATCGGCACGGTTTGTCGCAGCCAGGATAATCACACCCGCATTTGTCTGGAAGCCGTCCATCTCGGTAAGCAGCTGGTTGAGCGTATTCTCTCGCTCGTCGTTGCCCGAGAAACCTGCATTTTTACCTCTTGCACGACCTATGGCATCTATCTCGTCGATAAAGACGATGCACGGAGCCTTCTTCTTGGCTTGGTCGAACAGGTCTCGCACACGAGAGGCTCCCACGCCCACAAACATCTCCACGAAGTCCGAACCCGAAATCGAGAGGAATGGCACATTCGCCTCGCCTGCCACAGCCTTTGCCAATAGGGTCTTACCCGTTCCCGGAGGGCCTACCAACAAAGCTCCCTTCGGAATCTTTGCTCCGAGCTCACGGTATTTAGGGGCATTTTTCAAGAAATCCACAATCTCCATAATCTCGACCTTGGCCTCCTCTAAACCTGCTACATCCTTAAATGTAACACGCCTCTCGGGGTCCTCCTGGTCGAACTCCTGCGCACGAGCTTTGCCGACATTCATAATGCCGCCTCCGCCACCTCCGCCACGGGACATACCACGCATAATGAAGTACCAGATGCCGAACATAACCACCCACGGCAGCAACCCCACAAACCACGAGTCGTACCACGGCTTCTCGTTCTCGAAGGCGAGTATAACTTTGTTGCCCGACTCCGCCTCGCTCTTCTCCAAATCCTCCTTCAAGATATCGACCGAGCCGATATTGAAGTGGAACTGGTAGCCACTCTTTGGGATATTCTTGTAGCGTAAATCCTGCTCTCGATACCCCTCTACCTTGTCGTCCTTGAGCTTCACTCGGGCCTCATCACGATTTACAACAACAATCTTCTCGACATCGCCCGCCTCGACCATCTGCTCCACGGCCGACCAGTCCGATTTAACGGGTTGAGCCTCATCGTTACTGAATATCCAATATCCGACAATAACAAGCGTTATTGCACTCCACAGCCACATAATATTGGGGCGTGGCATATTCACATTTCTCTTTTTAGACATAACTGAAGTTAAATTTACACATATTTTCCGCTATAGAAACGATTTTCGAGGCGGAAAAGTATATCCAAAAACGGGCAAAAAGCACCCTTTTACTCCTCACTCTCGTAGCGCATCATCGGAGCATCGGCCCACAGCTCCTCCAAGCGATAGTAGTCACGCAACTCGCTCTGGAAGATATGCACGATAACATCGACATAGTCGAGCGCAACCCACAAGCCTGTCTGCTTACCCTCGACACGCCAAGGTGATTCGTGCAACTCCTCATAGACCTTCTCCTCGATGCCGTCGGCAATGGCTGCAACCTGTGCCGTAGAGTCGGCATTGCAGACCACAAAGTGCGAACAAATCGCACCATCAAAGCCCGACAAATCGAGTGATACAATATTCTTACCCTTCTTATCCTGAATACCCGAAACGATGGTTTCAATAAGTTTTTCCATAGCCATTTTTAAGCATTGTATAAATTATCGTGCGAATATAATAAAAAAAGTTGAGAGTGGAGAGTGGAAAGTGGAGAATTTTCCCATTTTTATTAGATTTTTAGCTTTTTCAAAGAAAAAGGAGCTATCAGAAATACTCTAACAGCCCCTAATTACCGCTAACGACTCTAACGACTCTATTTGTATTCGGAAATTGTTGTTCGCAGAGCCTCCACGATTGACCGCTTGGCGTAGGTGCGACGACTCACAAGGGCTATCTTGCGTGATGAGGCACCCTTGAATAGCGTCTTAACTTGTCGCTTACGCTCCTCGGGAACAAAGCCTACTGCCATCTCCGGAATAATGGTTATGAGCGAGGTTGTATCGACAATTCGCATCAGCGTGTCGAGCTGTCCCGACTCGAACTGATAGCGTGAAGGCACACGACGACGAGCCTGGCAGAGCTCTATAACCTGATCACGCATACAGTTACCCTCCGAGAGCAACAGAAGGTCGTTTATATCTATATCCTCAATACGCACATTCGATTTGTTATACAGCGAGTTACGAGGCGATACATAGGCGTAGAACTTATCGTTGAAGAGCTCCTGTTCGACAACGCCCTCGCCACAGGTTCCTCCCGCCACAATCGCAACATCTATCTTGTCGTGATTGAGAGCCTCGACAATATCGGCAGTCTTCATCTCACGCACCTCGATATCGACCTTCGGATATCGCTCGACAAACTCGGGCAGGAACTTGTGCAACAGGTATGGCGCAATCGTAGGTATCACACCCAAGCGTATCTTACCCGACACCTCGCCCTTGAAGCGTTTTACCACCTCCTTTATCGAGTGGTACTCGCTCAAGGTCTCTCGCACCTGCGCCAAAACAACCTCTCCCGCCTCGGTAGGTATAACGGGCTTTTTTGAACGGTCGAGCAGCACCACTCCAAGCTCCTCCTCGAGAGCCTTAATCTGCATAGAGAGAGATGGTTGCGTCACAAAACAGTGCTCCGATGCAACCGAGAAACTACCAAAGTTGGCTACCGCCAACAGATACTCCAACTGAATAATCGTCATACGGTTTGTTTTATAAGACTCTGCAAAGATATAAAAATAATTTATGAAAATATCTCCATCTCGAAATTTTCCGCTCTGCGCAGCATCTCATACGCTCTATTTTTGGCAAAACCAAAATAAGTTTATACTTTTGTAGAGTATTATTACATAAAACCGACCACACTATGAAGCGTTTTTTACTACTTGCCGTAGCCACTATTTTTGCCACAACAGCCTTTGCGCAGAGCATTCGTGAAGAGATAGCCGCAAACCCCGACATTGCAGGAGGTATCTACACCGCATACCCCGTAACCGAGCAGGTTGCGGTAGCGGCACCACGAGGTTACAAGCCCTTCTACATCTCGCACTATGGCCGTCACGGCTCCCGCTACCACACCGCACAAAAGAAGTATGACATCCCCGCTGCACTCTTGGAGCAGGCGGCCAAGGATGGCAAGCTCACCGAACTCGGACTCGACCTTATGCGTCGCATACGCATCATAGCCGACGATGCCCACCTGCGTGCCGGTGACCTCTCACCTCGAGGAGAGCGTGAGCACCGAGGTATTGCCGAGCGTATGGCAACGCTCTATCCCGAAGTCTTCTCGAAGCGTAACGGCAACCATATAACCTGCTTTGTATCACCTTCGGTGCGATGTGTGATGAGTATGACCGCCTTTACCGAGCGACTCAAAGAGATACATCCGCATATCTCCTTCACACGCTACGCAAGTGAGCACGACATCGACATCACACGCCCCGAGAAGAATATGAATATATACTACAAAAAGGCGCGCAAGATAGCGAAACAATACCAACAGGAGCATACCAAAGACAAGGCCTTCGTTTGCCGTATTTTCAACGACTACGACTACGCCGAGAAGCTCATAAGTTCGGCATATAACACACCTGGTACTCAATCATTTATAGGTAATATGCACGACCTGGCGATTATCATCCAGAATTTCGATAATCTGCCCTCGTTGCACGATGTTTTCACCGAGGAGGAGCGTTACCAGATGTGGCACTTTTTCAATATCCGTCGCTACCTCACCTATGGCCCTTCGGCCGACTTTGGCGACATACGCAACCAGGATGGAAAGTTGCTTCTGCGGGATATAATAGAGCGTGCCGACGAGGTTCTCTCGGGCAAGGCTCCAAACGAGGTGGCAACGCTCCGTTTTGGCCACGACTCGGCCGTAATTCCGCTGCTTGCCATAATGCATGCCGAGGGGTGCGATGGTCGCCTCGCATTTGCTGATATTGAGCGACTTCCGGAGGTGTGGTGCGACAGCCGTATCACCTCGATGGCGGTAAATGTACAGTTTATCTTCTACCGCAACAAGCAGGGCGATATCCTCGTGCGAGTGCTCCACAGCGAGCGTGATATCCGCATCCCGGTCAAGAGCGACAACTACCCATTCTACAAGTGGGAGGATCTGCGCAGCTACTGCCTCTCGCAGTGCAAACCCGAGGCGAGATAGGCGGCAAATATCGGGGACTCTGAAGGTGGTCAAGGCGCAACAAAGATGGCATAGAATGGCAAACGGGCTTCGCCCTTAATGGCAGCGCAGTCTAACGACTGCTTAATGGCAAAGCGCAGAAAGCTGTGGCAAAAAAAGCGTAAACGCCTGCCATTCAGCGACCAACGGGAGCGATTGTCATTCAGTGAGCGTTAGCGAATGCCTGCCATTCAATGCCATTACACCTGCGTCTTGACAACCTCCAGAGTTCCGACAACCAAAAACCCCAAGCGCACCCCTAACAACCCCTAACAACCTCTAATAACCTCTATTCTCCTGCGCCGTGATAATCGTCAGAGTTCCCACCAACCGAAAAACTAAAAGTTTTCCGCTTTCTGCTTTTCGTTTTCCGTTTTTATTTCTATCTTTGTGCGATTATGCGCACGCACGCACATAATCATTGAGAAATATAGAAACGCTAATGGCTAATGGCTAACGCTCAAAAGCCAAGAAAAATTCAGAAATATGGGAAAAATTATACTTACGGGAGATAGGCCAACAGGTCGTTTGCACCTTGGGCACTTTGTAGGCTCGTTGCGTCGTCGTGTGGAGCTGCAGAACTCGGGCGAGTTCGAGAAGATTTTTATTATGATTGCCGATGCACAGGCTCTGACCGACAATGCCGACAACCCCGAGAAGGTGCGCCAAAACATTATCGAGGTGGCTCTCGACTACCTCTCGTGCGGTCTTGACCCCGAGAAATCGACAATATTCATTCAGTCGCAGGTTGCCGAACTCACCGAGTTGGCATTCTACTATATGAACCTCGTCACGGTGCAGCGTCTGCAGCGCAACCCGACCGTAAAGGCCGAAATTCAGTTGCGTGGCTTCTCGGAAAATGCCGCCGAGGGCGATACCACACAAAAACAAGGTATTCCTGTCGGCTTCTTCACCTACCCTATCTCGCAGGCCTCGGACATCACCGCATTCCGTGCTACGACCGTACCTGCGGGTGCCGACCAAGAGCCTATGATTGAGCAGGCTCGCGAGATTGTTCACAAGTTCAACTCCACATACGGTGAAACTCTCGTTGAGCCGGAAATTCTCCTTCCCGAGAATTGTGTCTGCATGCGTCTGCCGGGAACGGATGGCAAGGCGAAGATGTCAAAGTCGCTCGGCAACTGCATCTACCTCTCGGACACTCCGAAAGAGGTGAAGCAGAAGGTGATGTCGATGTACACCGACCCTGACCACCTCCGCATCGAGGACCCGGGCAAGGTCGAGGGCAACTGCGTATTCACATACCTCGATGCCTTCTGCTGCGACCTACACTTCGAGAGGTACCTGCCTGACTACAAAAACCTCGACGAGATGAAGGCGCACTATCGTCGTGGTGGCTTGGGCGATGTGAAGTGCAAGAAGCTCCTGATTGCCGTGTTGGAGGAGATTTTGGAGCCTATTCGTGCTCGTCGCAAGGAGTGGGAGCAGAAGATTGAGGAGGTCTATGCCATTCTCGAGAAGGGCACTATCGAGGCTCGTGCTACGGCCGCTGCAACGCTCCACGATGTCCGCGAGGCAATGAAGATTAACTACTTTGAAGATAAAGAACTTATCGCAGAGCAAGCAGAGCGATACCGCTCTGCTTCCAATAATTGATAATTGATAATTGAAAATTAACAATTAAAGGTATTTTTAATTTATAAATTATCATACAAAAAACGATTTATCGTTTTTGCCATAAATTATCAATTGTCAACTGTCAATTGTCAATTAAAAATGGCTAAAAGCTGATAAATTATGATTGAAAGGTCCAATTACATAAGCAAGGCCAACCGAGAAAAAATCTATCGTTGGTTTCTCGACATCACAAAGAGGTTTAGCGAGCGTCAGATGCTCGCCATACTCGCTGTGGTGGTGGGTCTATTGGCGGGTTTTGGTACCTATCTATTTGAGTTGTTGCTCCACCTTATAAAGTCGGCACTTGTAAATTGGTTCGATGTGGATACATTCCACTTCCTCTACCTCGTATATCCCGCTATAGGTATAATCTTGGCCACCCTCTTTGTGCGCTATATCGTCAAGGACAACATCTCCGAGGGTGTTACGAGGGTACTCTACGCCATGTCACGCCGTGGCTCACAGATTGCCGGCCACAACTGCTGGACCTCGGTGGTCGGAGGTGCCGTGACCATAGGTTTTGGTGGCTCGGTAGGTCCCGAGGCCCCTATAGTATTGACGGGTGCAGCCATAGGCTCGAATGTGGGTAAGTTGGCAAAGCTCAACTACAAAAACATCACGCTCCTGCTCTGCTGTGGTGCAGGTGCTGCGGTGGCGGCTATATTCAAGGCTCCGATTACGGGTGTAGTCTTTGTATTGGAGATTTTGATGCTCGACATCACCTCAACCTCGATTATCCCGTTGCTTATATCGTCGGTCACAGCGACAACTTTGGCCCTCGTGCTTCGAGGCTTCGACCCGATAATCTCGGTGTCGCTCACAAGCAACGACTCTTTCCGCATCGAGCAGATACCGCTATTTCTGCTCCTGGGAGGTCTGTGCGGTGCTGTATCCTACTACTTCACAACGGTAAATGCCAAGGTCGGCCACTTTGTACGCTCGGTATCGAACCAATATAAGCGTTGGGCAATAGGTGGTGTGGTGTTGGGTGTGCTGATATTTATCTTCCCACCACTCTATGGCGAGGGTTACGAGAGCTTTGTATCGCTGATGCAGGGCGACAAGGTTACGATTTTCGAAAATTCGCTCTTCTACGACTTCCGAGATATAGATTGGGTGGTGCTGATCTATATCGTAGCGATAATAATCTTCAAGGTCATAGCCATGGCAACGACAAATGCCGCAGGTGGCGTGGGTGGAACATTCGCCCCATCGCTATTTGTCGGTGCTTTCACGGGTGCTGCAGTGGCTATAATCTGCAATATGGTCGGTTGGGAGGTGTCGATTGCAACATTCTCGTTGGTCGGCATGGCGGGCGTAATGTCAGGCGTGATGAAGGCTCCGCTGACAGCTATATTCCTCATCGCCGAGCTCTCGAACGGCTACGGATTGTTTATTCCGCTGATGATTGTGTCGTGCATCGCCTTTGCCGTAGGTCGCTACCTCGACCCCGACTCTATATACACCAAGCAGCTACGCCAGAAGGGCGAGTTGCTCACGCACGACAAAGACCAGTCGGTATTGGTTTTCCTCAACCTCGACGAGTTGATGGAGACCGACTTCGTGCGTATCAAGGAGCACTTCACGCTGGGCGATGTGGTCGATATTATCGCCTCGGCCAAGCGTAACATATTCCCTATTATCGACAACTTCGGTCACCTGGTGGGCATCGTACAACTCGACGACCTGCGTGAGGATATGTTCAAGGTATCGAAGCGTGGCACCTCGATTACGCACTATATGATACAACCGCCCGATAAAATTCTCGAACACGAGATGATACAGGAGGTACTGCCTCGTTTCGAAGCAAATCGAACTTGGATGTTGCCTGTGGTGGATAAGGAGAACCACTATCGTGGTTTCATCTCGAAGTCGCGCATCTTGAACGCTTATCGTGAGCAGTTGGTAAATATAACTCAATAAAATTATGTCTGAACCGAACTATAGAGTTGTTGCACTCGACTTTGACGGCACCACGGCCTGTACCGTGCCTGCTATATATCATGCAGCAGGCAAGATGCTCGAAAGGCGTGGTTACAAGGTGGACAAAGAGGTGGTTTACAAAAACTTCGGTCTGGCTCTTCCGGCTGCCTTTCGTTGCTTTGCGGGCGATGAAGGCATTGACGATGCCACAATCGAGGAGATGATTGCCGAGTATAACACCATATATAGGGAGGAGAGTGAGCAACTTATCGAGTTGTTCGATGGTGTTGCCGAAACACTCGACCACCTCAAAAATGCAGGAGTGAAGATTGCTATCGCCTCGAACAATATTCGCCCCGTAATCGACCGCTTAACCACAAATCTCGGCATTGCCAAGTATATCGACGATGTCGTATCGGTAGAGGATGTGGAGTGCGTGAAGCCGGCACCCGATATCGCCATTGAGGTCATTCGTCGTTTTGGCGTTAGGGCCGACGAGGTGTTGGTTGTCGGTGACTCGACCTTCGATATGGATATGGGGCGTGAGGCGGGTTGTCACCTCTGCGGTGTTACATACGGCAGCCACTCGCCCGAGATGTTGTGCGAAAAAGGCGCACGATATATTATTGAACGCTTCGCAGAGCTTGAAAAGATTGTACTCGAATAGTATCGTATGGCAGCAGTAATCACTATATATACCGACGGCTCGGCACTCGGCAACCCGGGAAAGGGTGGCTATGGTGTAGTTCTGATAAGTGGACCACACCGCAAGGAGTTGTCGCAAGGCTTTCGTCGCACGACAAACAACCGTATGGAGTTGATGGCCGTATGTGTAGCTCTCGAGGCGTTGAAGTTCGATGGGTCGGATGTTACGCTCTACTCCGACTCGAAGTATGTGGTCGATGCCGTATCGAAGGGGTGGGTATTCGGCTGGGAGCGCAAATGCTTCTCGGGCAAGAAAAACCCCGACCTTTGGATAAGGTTTTTGAGGGCCTATCGTCGTCATAATGTACACTTCGTATGGGTTAAGGGCCACGCTGAAACGGTGGAGAACAACCGTTGCGACGCTCTGGCTGTAGCCGCAGCCAACGGCACTACTCTACTCGAGGATGTCGGCTACGAAGGAGGAGCAGAGTTTTAGTTAAGAGCATTAAGAGCAGAACTTTAGTTGATAGTAAAAAATATAACCCTATAAACACAACAGAAAAGATGAAAGCAATTCAATTTGGAGCAGGAAATATCGGCCGTGGATTTATCGGTGCGGTGTTGGAGCAGGCAGGTTACCATGTAGTATTTGCCGATGTAAATCAGGCCGTTATCGACCTTATCAACGAGAAGAAGGAGTACACTGTATTCGTAAAGGATGTAGATTGCGTTGAGCAACATATCACCAATATCTCGGCCGTAAATTCTACCACCGAGGCTGTTGTGAACGAGATTGCCGAGGCTGATATTGTGACCACGGCAGTGGGTGTGGTTATCCTCCCACGCATTGCACCGACCATCGCCAAGGCTATCGCAGCTCGTCACGAGGCGGGTCTGCAGCGACCTCTCAACATCATCGCTTGCGAGAATGCCGTGCGTGCATCGTCGCAGCTCAAGGAGCATGTCCTCTCGCACCTCAACGAGGAGCAGAAGGCATACTGCGCAGAGTGGGTAGGTTTCCCTGACTGCTCGGTAGATAGAATTGTTCCACCGGTACGCACCGAGAACCCCATAGATGTGGTTGTCGAGGCCTTCTACGAGTGGAATGTCGAGGAGAAGTCGTTTGTGGGCGAGGTACCGCACATCGCAGGTATGAACTTGGCGGACAACCTTATCGCCTATATCGAGCGCAAGCTCTTTACGCTCAACACGGGTCACGCCATCACCGCCTATATCGGCAAGTTGCGTGGCAAAGCAACCATCGACGAGAGCATTGCCGACGAGGAGATTTTCACCATCGTGAAGGCTGCAATGCAGGAGAGCGGCTTGGGCTTGGTTGCGAAGTATGGCTTCGACAAGGAGGCTCACTTCAAGTATATCGACAAGATTATCGGTCGCTTCCGCAACCCATATCTCAAAGACGATGTCACCCGTGTAGGTCGTGAACCGCTGCGTAAACTCTCGGCTTCGGACCGTTTGGTGAAGCCTATGCTTACAGCGCAGGAGGCGGGTGTAGCGACACCAAACCTCTTGCTCGGTATTGGTGCTGCGCTTCACTACTCAAACGCAGAGGATGCACAGAGCGTAGAGTTGCAGGCAAAGATTGCCGAGCTCGGTTTGGAGAGTGCAATAAAGGAGGTTACAGGCATTGCAAACAATGCTCTTGTAGCCGATATAGTTAAGGCGTACAACGAAATAGCAAAATAGGGGGAGAGGTTATGACAGCAGAACAGCAGAAAAAATTTAAGTATTGGCAGTGGCGTACCATCATCGGCACGATGATAGGTTACATCTTCTTCTACCTTATCCGCAAGAACTTCTCGTTCGCAATGCCCGGCTTGACTGCCGAGTATGGCATCACGAAGGCGAGCCTCGGAGGTATCCTCTCGTTGGCAGGTTTCCTCTATGGTTTGTCGAAGTTGCTGAATGGTATGTTGGCCGACCGCATAAATGGTCGTTGGCACATGGTTGTAGGCTTGGCGGTGAGTACGCTGACAGCCTTCTTCATCGGCTTTGGTGCCGAGATTATAACCTACTTCACGGGTGTGCCCGAAGGTTCGACACCCGAGTTTGTGGGTAAGTTTATAATTCTGTTATCGACGCTCTGGATTATAAACAACATCTTCCAGGGTTGCGGTTTCCCTCCATGCAGTCGTCTTATCACCCGCTGGGTACCTGCAGGAGAACTTGCAACGAAGATGTCGATATGGAACACCTCTCACTCGATAGGCGCAGGCTTGGCGGGCGTATTGTGCGGAGTGCTGATTATGGGTATGATGGGTACAAATGTTTCGGGCAATACGGAGATTGTAGCCACCATCGCAGCCAACCTCGGCAAGGAGGTCACAGACCCTGCCGTAGAGTCGGCAGCACTCAACTTTGGTGCTTGGAAGTGGGCATTTATCATCCCGGGCATCATCGCTGCTGTGGGCGTTGTGCTTACAGCCGTAATCTTGCGTGACACGCCAAAGAGCGTCGGTCTGCCCGAGATTAGCGAGGGCAACGAGAAGTCGAGCGACACAACCTCTACCGAGTCGTCAGCAGAGCTCTCGGCATTTATCCGCAAACATGTGTGGCAGAACCCTGTGATTTGGGCTTTAGCCGTTGCCGACTTCTTTGTCTATGTTATCCGCTTTGCCGTACTCGATTGGGGCCCAACATTCTTGCGTGAGCACTGCGGTATGACTGCCGAGTGGGCCGCTATGACCGTTATCATCTTCGAGATTTTCGGTGTCGTGGGTATGCTCTTGGCAGGTTGGATTAGCGATAAGGTCTTTGGTGGTCGTGCTGCACGCACCTGCTTGTTGTGCATGGTCGGAGCTTTGTTCTCGATTGTTGGCTTCATCACCCTGCAGAAGACAGGAGCAAGCCCTGTTGTATTGCTCTTTGTCTTGGCGTTGGCGGGAGCCTTCATCTATGGCCCGCAAGCCCTTATCGGTGTTATCTCGTCGAACCACGCTACCCGCAAGGCTTCGGCTACGGCACTCGGCCTTATTGGCTTCGTAAGCTATGTCAGCGTTCTCGTCTCGGGTTGGGGCTTTGGTCTTATCGCCGACTCGAAGTGGGGCTGGAACGGTGTATTCGTAGCGATGGTGGCAATGGCCGTTATCGGTGCGCTGATATTCGTTCCGATGTGGAAGATGAAGCGAGATGCTTACTCGGAAGAATAAATTGAGAATTATTTTCTCTAACAACCTTTAACAACCTCTAACAACCTCTAACAAAAATCAAAATGAAAGTTGTAGTAGGTTTATCGGGCGGAGTGGACTCTTCGGTGGCTGCGTACCTGCTCAAAGAGCAGGGGCACGAGGTCATCGGACTCTTTATGCGCAATTGGCACGACTCCACGGGAAAGCTCGAGGGCGAATGTTCGTGGCACGACGACCAGGTCTTTGCGGAGTTGGTTGCCAAAAGGCTCGATATCGCCTTCCACTATGTCGATTTGTCGGCAGAGTACAAGAGGCGCGTGGTCGATTATATGTTCTCGGAGTATGAGAAAGGTCGAACCCCCAACCCCGATGTACTGTGCAACCGAGAGATAAAGTTCGATGTCTTTCTCAAAGAGGCACTCAAACTCGGTGCCGAGGCTGTGGCTACGGGCCACTACTGCCGCAAGGAGGAGCGCACGGTTGGCGGTGAGAAGGTCTATTCGCTCCTGGCGGGCAGCGACCCTAACAAGGATCAGAGCTACTTCCTTTGCCAGCTCTCGCAGGAGCAGCTCAAATATGCGATGTTCCCAATCGGACACCTCCTAAAACCCGAGGTGCGCCGTATTGCCGAGGAGCAGAAGTTGGCGACCGCCAAGCGCAAGGACTCACAGGGTATCTGTTTTGTCGGCAAGGTTGATTTGCCCGTATTCCTGCAACAGCAACTCGCAGCAAAAAAGGGAAACATTCACGAAATACTCCCTTCGTGGCGCAGATATGCCGAGCGTGCGGAGCAGAGCGAGGTGGAGCAACTTGCCGAGCCATACCGATACACGGTGCGTGATGGCAAGAAGATTGGCGAACACAACGGAGCCCACTTCTACACCATAGGACAACGCAAAGGCCTCGGTATCGGTGGGCGCAAGGAGTCTTTATTTATAATAGGTACAGATGTGGCCACCAACACCATCTATGTCGGTGAGGGCGACAGCCACCCCGGGCTCTACCGCAGGGCACTACGCATCGACAACGACGAGGTGCATTGGGTGGAGCCGTGCGAGGCTCTGCACGAAGGCGAGGAGCGCAGACTAAAGGTGCGTATTCGCTACCGCCAGCCACTCGAGGATGCAACGCTTATTCAGCATGCAGATGCCCTCTACATTCTCTTCGACCAGCCACAACGAGGTATTGCGGGCGGTCAGTTTGCAGCGTGGTACGAGGGCGAGCGGTTGCTCGGCTCGGGGGTAATCAAATATTAGCCATTAGCCATTAGCTAATCCAGCAACAGTAACTATAAACTTAAAAAAACATAAAAATGAAACGATTGTTCGCCATTTTGACTGCGTGTGTAGCATTGTCGATATCGGCAATGGCACAGGAGATGAAGTTTGTCGATGCGACGAAGTTGGGTATCCACGGCTACACCAAGCAGACCGACAAGAGCCCCTACTACCGCTTCGACCACACCCCTTACGAGGGTTTTAACAATATTGTGGTGAGCCACGCCAAGAAGTCTTCGGGCCTCTATGTCGTCTTCAAGACCAACTCGTCGCAGATTACGGCTGCGTGGGAGAACACTCCAAGAGCCTTGGGTGACAATATGACAGGTGTACTTCAACACGGTCTTGACCTCTATATCAAGGTCGATGGCGAGTGGAAGTTTGCCGGCGTAGGTCGTGGCAAGACCCGACCTGAAGATAATAAGCGTACCCACACCCTTATCAAGGCGTTGCCCGAGGGCGAGAAGGAGTGCCTACTCTACCTGCCTATGTGGTGCGAGTTGCGAAAGCTCGAGATTGGCGTAGATAAAGGGGCCTATATCGAGGGTCTGCCTAAACCATTCAAGCACAAGGTCGTAGTTCACGGCTCGAGCATCACGCACGGAGCCTCGGCAAGCCGTAGCGGTTTGACCTACACGGCACAGTTGAGCCGCAACCTCGGTATCGACTTCGTGAACTTCGGTTTCAGTGGCGAGTGCAAGATGCAGCCGCAGTTCCTCGCCTTCCTGAAGACGGTGGAGGCCGATGCCTTTATCTTCGATGCCTTCTCGAACCCTACAATCGAGGAGATCAAGGAGAGATTGGATAACTTCGTGGCGGAGATGGTTAAGGCTCACCCGGGCAAGCCTCTCATCTTCCTGCAGACACCAAACCACCACTCTAAATGCTTAAGCCTCTCCACCTACAACAAGCGCAAGGTGCGCACCGAGGAGTCACGCAAGATGATGATTGCCCTCTCGAAGAGGTACAAAGATGTATATTACTTGGAGATCGAGAATGTCTTGGGCGAGGATGCGACAATCGACAACTCCCACCCTTCGGACCTCGGTTTCCACCGTTTCGTGCAGGCCTACCAGCCAAAGATTGCCAAGATCCTCAAAAAATATGGCATTCGTGGCAACTAATTAGGTTTATAGCGTATAATTTTGTATCTTTGCACCGCCTTCGGAGAGCTCCGAGGGCGGTGTTAGGTTTATTTACATAGCGTTATGAATTGGTTTATAGAACTTTTCACGGGCAATAGTATTGCTTCGACTGTCCTTATCTTGGCGCTCACGATAGCCGTGGGCCTTGCACTCAACCGCATAAAGTTTGGCTCGGTATCACTTGGTGTTACCTGGGTACTCTTTGTCGGCATTGTATTGTCGCACTTCGGACTCACGATAGACGATGCAACCTGCCACTTCATCAAGGAGTTCGGTCTGATACTCTTCGTCTATTCCATCGGTATTCAGGTAGGACCTTCGTTTGTGTCGTCACTCCGTGAGGGCGGTATCAAGCTGAATATGTTGGCAGCGTTGATTATCCTGCTCGGTTGCACAATATGCTACACCATACATATCCTCACGGGCGAGGAGCTCACCACCATGGTCGGTGTCTTGTCGGGTGCTGTGACCAACACCCCTGGTCTGGGTGCTGCGCAGAGCGTTGTGTCGGAGTCGGAGGCCGCAACTATGGCCTCGGCCTACGCCACCACCTACCCTATGGGCGTTGTGGGCATCATCCTCTCGATGCTTATTGTGCGAGGTCTGTTCCGCATAAAGCTCGAGCGTGAGAAGAAGAGTGCCGAGCGCAGCAATGCACCTCGCACCCTGCGTATAGATGTCCGTGTTACAAACCGTGCCGTATTTGGCAAGACCATATCCGACATCAGCCGCCTCACCCACAGCCAATTTGTCGTTGCCCGCATCTTCGACCACGATGGGCAGCAGCGCATCGCCTCGGGCGAGACCGAGCTGCAGGAGAACGATATCTTGCGTATCGTGGTGAGCAGCAACGATGCCGACCTCGTGCAATCGCTTATTGGCGATATCGTGAAGATTAACGATAACGACTACGGCACCGCTTCGTCGCACCTCGAGAAGCGTCGTATCGTGGTTACCAAACCTGAACTCAACGGCAAACATATCGGTGACCTCCATATCCGTGAGAACTACCATGTCACCATCACCCGTGTTGTCCGTGCAGGTATCGAGCTTGTTGCGACCTACGAGTTGCGCTTGCAGATGGGCGATGTTGTGGTTGTTGTGGGCCGTGCCAACGACCTCGACCAGGTATCGACCATCCTCGGCAACTCCGTCAAGCGTCTCGACCGCCCGAACCTTGTACCTATCTTCCTCGGCATCTTCCTCGGTGTGCTGGTCGGCTCTATTCCTGTTGCCTTCCCCGGCATACCGCAACCCGTGAAGCTCGGCTTGGCGGGAGGTCCGCTTATCGTGGCAATTCTCTTGGCCAAGTATGGCCCTAAATATAAGCTCGTAACCTTCACCACCAACTCGGCAAATATGATGATACGAGAGATTGGTATCTCGTTGTTCCTCGCAGCCGTAGGCTTGAGCGCAGGCGAGGGCTTTGTCGATGCTATTGTGGGTGGCGGTTACTGGTGGATACTCTATGGCGTGGCTATTACGATGCTGCCTATCCTTATCGTGGGTATCATCGCCCGCAAGTGGATGAAGATGGACTACTTCTCGATTATGGGCCTTATGTCGGGCAGTATGACCAATCCGCCTGCTCTCGCCTACGCAGGTAGCGTCTCGTCGAACGACCGTGTTGCGGTGGTCTATGCCACGGTCTATCCGCTGACGATGTTCCTACGAATATTCACAGCACAGATATTGGCACTTATAGCACTGTCGTAACGACAAAAAAAGCAACCTTGAAGGGTTGCTTTTTTGTTGGTGGGGAGTCTGACCGTTGTAGGGGCGCAGGTTTATTAGGGGCGTTAGAGGCGTTAGGGGAGCGCTTGAGGGTTTAGGCTGTGGGAACTCTTGAGGTTGTCAAGGCGCAAGTAAATTAACGGCCAATAAGGGTGCGCCACAACTTTTTTGTCATAGCTTTCAGCACTACATCACTCGCAGGTTTTGTTCCACTTGACCTGCTCGCCATTGCAAATGACCGCCATTAAACTACGGGAGAACGACCACACGGAAGCCGTATGTGCTGCCACGAAAAGACGGATAGTCGCAGCCACGACTCGAGACACGGCTGCCCATCTCATTCCCGCCCCAACTACCACCACGCAACACACGGAGGTTACCGTACAATGGTCCGGTCGGATTGGTTTGACTATTCCATGAATAGCTGTCATGCCAATCGCTACACCACTCGTATACATTGCCACTCATATCGTACAGACCAAGTTCGTTTGGTTGTTTCTGCTTAACCGAATGAGATAAGCTACCACTATTATCTGCATACCAAGCAGCATTGCCTATTGTATCGCTACCGCTATACTTGTATCCTTGGCTCTTATTACCTCCACGAGCAGCATACTCCCACTGTGCCTCGGTTGGCAGCGTATAGCGTTTGCCGGTTATCTCACTCAACTTTTTGCAAAATTCCTGGGCGTCAAGCCAGTTTACATAATACATCGGATAGTTATCTCCCACACCGTACATCAACCAACCTGGGTTTGCCTTATTTCTTTGGTGGTGTATCGTTGTTCCCATTATCTTCTGCCACTGCGCCTGTGTTACCTCGCACTCAGCGATATAGTATGAGTCAAGTGTTACACTATAACCAGGTTTCTCTTTGCTAGATCCCATCTTAAAGGTTCCGCCATCGACATAGACCATCTTCATATTAAGGCCTTTGACATTCTCGACAAAGGTCTGATGCTGAAGTTTTGGAAGCTCGGGTCTCACAAGAGTAAGTGAAAGATTTGCAGTTTGGCCATTATCGACAACCACGCTCTGTTTTTGCGATATAAGTTCACCCTTGCGAGCAATAATCTCGTATTCTCCGATAATCAAATCTATCATCATCGGGGTTTGGCCTACAACCTTGCCATCGACATAGACCTCTGCCATTGCAGGGGTGCTGGTCACATTGAGCGTTCCGACGATAGGTGTCGGTGCGGGAAGTGTATATCGCTGCTGCGCAGGGGTGGCCGAGATTGTCTTCGAGAGCGAGGTGGTGCGGTGCCCCGCCTTGCGAGCCTCGAAGATATAGGCACCCGTAGCGAGGTTGCCACTCCACGGCGACTCTCCCTTCAACTCGTTATTTACATATATATCGTAGCTTCCGCCCGCATCTATTGTAACGCTCGCAAAGTCGGCAACAAGGGTTGGGGCATACTCCACCCTCTTATTATCCTCGACAACGATATCTCCCTCGTGTGCCCGATACATCTCCTTCACGACACGCACACGGTGCGTACCACTCGACAGCTTATGCTCCGCAACGGGTGTCTGACCGACAAAGCCATTATCCACAAAGACGCTTGCGCCCACCAACACACCCTTGCTCGGCACGCTCAACCAGCCATAGGCAGGGTGCAGCGTGACGCTCTTTTGCACCTTGCTGCCACTCACTACAAAGGTACCCTTCTCGTCGTGGTGCTCCTTGGCGGTAACAAGGTAGTTATAGGAGCCGCTATTGAGCACCGTTGTAACAACGCCATCGGCATCGGGCAGCAGCGTCTTGCCCTCGATAACCACCGAGGCACTCTTCGGCTGCACAACAAAGACCACATATTGAGGTCGTGAAAGCGAGCTATCGACATCTATGCGGAAGTGGATATTGCTGCCGCTGACCTCTATCTGTCGCTCACTCTTTGCCACGCCATAGCTCACACGCAGATTGTGTATGCCGTGGGTCATATCATTGACCGTAAGGGCCATACTGCTACCTGTCTGCCCCTTAAAATCGTTGTCGATATAGACATCGGCACCCACAACATTGGTGCTCACAACAATAGACTGCAGTAGCGACAGCTCGGCCTCGAGCTTATACTCCTTCTCGCCCTCCAAGTCGAGCACAACCTCATTCGAGTCGCCATACTTGTCGTGGTGGAGATAGAAACGAGTTTGAGGTTTGGCTGTAAGTTCGACAATAAGGCCGTTGCCCTCGCTGGCAACTACGCTCTTCATCACAACGACATTGCCACCCACGGTCTTGACCGAGAGCGAGGCTATATCCTCTCGTGACATACGGTTTATGTGCATCTTAATTCGTGCGCAGGGGCGACGAGAGAGGTCAGGTTGTATCTTGTCGATAGCTACGCCGCTGATAGCATTTGTCTGTACGGGCTTAAAGCTCGAAGGGTCTATCTCGATGCTCGTATTCTGCTGTGCAACCGCAAAAAACGACACAACAACAGATGCGGCAAATATCAAAAATCTCTTCATTCTATAAACTGCTCTTTTGGTTTGGATATGCTTTCCCCTATCGGCATCGACCTAACGAGGCGAGCAACAATGCCACAAATTTAACAAATTTATTTCAAGAGGACAAAAAACGGTGGCACCGAATTTTGATTTTTGCGTTTTTATCGCTACCTTTGATAAGCAAACATCGAAAAACCTTAAAAACTACAGATATATGTTCAGTGAAAATCAAGTTCAGGAGATTAAGGCTCACGGCCTGACCGTGGAGCAGGTCGAGAAGCAAATTGAGGCGTTCCGTCGTGGTTTCCCTTCGCTCGAAGTGGTGAAGGCGGCCTCGCCCGAGGATGGCATAACCATACTTTCGGCAGAGGAGTGCGAGGCGGCAGTTGCCCACTACGACAAGGTTGCCGAGCAGCTCGAAGTGGTAAAATTTGTTCCGGCATCGGGCGCAGCAACCCGTATGTTCAAGGAGTTGTTCGAGTTCGTAAACGACGACAAGCGTGGCAAGGGTATCGACACCCTCTTGCAGAGTATCGAAAAGTTCGCCTTTTACGAGGAGTTGAAGGCTACGGGCGTAGATTTTACCGACGACAAAGCGGTTGTCTCGGCAATCATCAAGGCGGGGCTAAACTACGGTGCAACACCGAAGGGTTTGGTAACCTTCCACAACTACGAGGATGGCGCACGCAAGGCTATCGAGGAGCACCTGATGGAGGGTGCGCAGTACGCAGCATCGAAGGGCGTTTCACGCCTGCACTTCACCGTATCGCCCGAGCATAAGGCGGCATTCAAAGCCCTGCTCGACGAGCGTGTAGCGAAGTACGAGGCGAAGTTCGGCATCCGCTACGACATCTCCTTCTCGGAGCAGAAGCCTTCGACCGACACCATAGCCGTAAATCCCGACAACACTCCATTTCTCACCGACGAGGGTAAGTTGTTGTTCCGCCCTGCGGGACACGGAGCGTTGCTCTCGAACTTGAACGACATCGAGGCAGATGTAATCTTCGTGAAGAATATCGACAATGTTACGACCGACGCTCTGCGTGGCGACACCATTCGTTACAAGAAGGCGTTGGCAGGCGTATTGCTCGACCTGCAAGCAGAGGCCTTTGCTCACCTCAAGGCTCTGCGTGAGGGCACAGCAAACTTGGCAGAGGTTGCCGAGTTCGTAGAGAAGAGGCTCTGCACCAAGCTCCCTGCCGAATACGATGCAGCGTTGTTGGAGTCGTTGCTCGACCGCCCTATCCGTGTCTGCGGTATGGTGCGCAACGAGGGTGAGCCTGGCGGTGGTCCATTCTGGGTTAAGAACGACGATGGTACGCAGTCATTGCAGATTGCCGAGTCGAGCCAGATATCGGCCGAGGATATGCCTTTGATGAAGGCTGCAACACACTTCAACCCTGTAGATTTGGTCTGCGGAGTGCGTCGTGTTGATGGCTCGAAGTTCGATTTGATGGGTTACACCGACCCGAAGACCGGCTTCATATCGTCGAAGTCGAGCGGTGGTCGTGAGTTGCGTGCGCAGGAGTTGCCTGGTTTGTGGAATGGTGCAATGGCGAAGTGGAACACAATATTCGTAGATGTGCCAATCTCGACCTTCTCGCCTGTGAAGGTTGTGCAGGACCTGCTCCGCCCACAACACCAATAGAGATACACATATACAACAGAAGAGGTTACCATTGCGGTAACCTCTTCGTTTTTAGCGTTAAAAGCGTAACGCTACAAGTTCGTCGCTCCTCACGAACGCCCGAGAGTCGGACTACTCCTCCTCCTTGCGGTGAAGCTGCTCAACATAGATAGCGTGAGCCATCTTGTCGCGCTTTGCAATCGAAGGCTTTGTGAAGTACTGACGAGCACGAAGCTCCTTCAAAACACCTGTACGCTCGTACTTACGCTTAAACTTCTTGAGAGCGCGCTCGATGTTCTCGCCCTCTTTAACTGGCATGATAATCATAATTATTCTCTGTTTTTGTTGTTTGTAATCAAAAAATTATATCGGCAGATTTTACGCCATCTGCCAAGGCGTCTTTTCTAAAATATAGCTAATCGAAACTCTGCGGTGTGGTACCAAAAAGAAGATAAGGTGCAATGGCCTCGGCCTGCTCCTTTCCGAATATGTCATCGTCGGTCATCTCTTCGATACTTCTCCAACCTCCTTTCAATTCACGCTGTTCTAAAATTGCATTCACCGAGTGTCGAGTCATATATGGATGATGCTCGAAATCGGATGCGGGTGCAAAGTTAATATCTATTTTTGAAATTTTGCAACTATCGCAATAAATTTGTTCACAAATTCGCAGAAAATTCTCCTCCGTAACACATTTTAGCTCCGAAAGTTGCTCTTTTCGGTAGAAGCCACCCAGCAAGGAGCGATATTGCATCACCGCAACGACTGTCTTTGCTCCGATGCCACGCACCTTACGCAGCGTGGCCGAGTCGGCCGAGTTTATCTCGATAAGTCCCGCCAGCGGATCTCGCACACTCAAAACCACAAAGTGCGAGAGCGAGTCGGCCATCTCCTCACTCACGGCGTAGCAGTCACGCAGCTCGTTCATCGAGAAGATACCTCCACCACGATTGCGGTACTCGATAAGAGCCTCGGCCTGGCGTGTCGAGAAGCCTATCAAACGAAGATACTCCACACCCACCGTGTCAATCTTGAAAGGCTCGAACGGGCGTGGCGCAAAGCGTGCAGGGCGGCTCTTCTGTCGCACGGAGTCGAGATTGCGGGCCATAGACCGTGTAGCATACTTCTCCCCAATCTTTATATAGGGGCGCAGACGAGCATACATCGAGTCGGTGACACCATAGCACAAGGCCAACTCCTCGGCAATACCGAAGACCTTGCCTGCGGTGCGATACTTCACAATACCCACGGCCGTGCGTTTATCGAAGCCGAGCATAACCAGCTCCTCATACGACACGGTATTTGGGTCAAAGATAAAGAGCGTATCGCTCTTGGGTGCGCTCTGCGTAACCTTCGGGCTCTGCAGAGTAATCGGGGAGCGAGGGTTGGCAAAGTAGCCAACGAGTGCTATGGCGATAACTATAACCACCACATATATCAATCCCCGTATATTTTGTTTCGAAAACATCTCTACCACTCTGCCCCATCCGACAAAAGCAAACTCCTGTAGCGCAACGAAAGCGACTCGACGAACTCTCCGAGCCCATACTCCTTCCATCGGCTATCGACCTTGGCAATTGTGCTATCATCCGACACAACGACATTTGGCCAGCGCACGGGTGCCCCCTCGCCCCGCTTTGCACGGGCATCGACAACGAGTGTCGCACCGCAGAGGGTGATATCACGCTTCGGCTCCGTATTTGCGGCTCCGAGCCACAACAACTCCTCGGCAGTCAACCCCTTGGCCCGTTTGTCGAATATCGCAACGAAGTTGCAATTTGCGCCCTCGGCTACCTTTTCGAGGTCGATTTCGAGGTCATTATCGGCAAATAGAAGCAGTGTGCTCCACTCTTCGAGCAGAGTCGTATCCGCAACAACGCCCTCCGGCAGTAGTTCTCTCTTAAATGCGCCCTTCTGCTCTCGTTCTGCAACATTTGTCAAGTCGAGCGCCACCTTGCCACCAAAACCGCAAGTCGAAGTGGCATGGTCAAGAACATCGTAGATACCCTCGCTACGGATAAGCGACTTGCGGAGGTCGCAGTTGCGCAGTAACGCAGCCAACTCCTTCGGAGAGCGCACATTGGTCGAGGCTGGGGTAAGGAGCAGATATTTATTAAACATCATCTGCCCTGCGCCCCACAAGCCAAGTGCCACCTTCGAGGCCTGTCGCTCGTAGAGTTGCCGCATCGAGATAATGGTTATATTGTGCTGCGTACCTGCCGAAGGCATCGTCATATCCTCTACCTCGGGTTGCATCACAAGGCGTATCGGAGCGAGGAAAATACGCTCCGTTGCCATTGCGATATAGGCATCTTCCTGTGGCGGAACACCCACGATTGTCGCAGGATAGACCGCATCTCGGCGATGGGTTATTGCGGTAACATGGAACTTCGGATAGTAGTCCTTCAGCGAATAAAATCCCGTATGGTCGCCAAAATCGCCCTCCAAGACCTTATCCTCCGAGGTATCGACATAGCCCTCAATCACGAAGTCGCAATCCTCGGGAACATAGATATCGTTGGTCACGCACTTTACCAACTTCACGGGCTTACCCCTCAACAAGCCCGCCAACAGATACTCGTCGATATTGTCGGGCACGGGGGCGGTAGCCGAGTAGGCATATACGGGGTCGCCACCAATTGCCACCGACACGGGCATTCGCTTGCCTTGTGCCTTGTAGGCCTCGTAGTGGCGTGCGCCTGTCTTATGGCGGTGCCAATGCATTCCCGTTGTGTAGTCATCAAAAACCTGCATACGATACATACCGACATTACGAATACCGCTATTCGGGTCCACGGTATGCACCATCGGAAGTGTCACAAAACGCCCTCCATCGTGTGGCCAGCACTTCAAAATAGGCAGTAGCGACAACTTCGCCTCCTCGCCCTCAAGCACCACCTGCTGGCACGCTCCTGCACCCTTTTTCTTGCGAGGAAACCACTGCGACACCTCGCCAAGGAGTGGCAACAGTCGCAACTTATCCACGAAGTTCTCCTTCGGTGAGGTTACCGTGCCGATAAGCGCATCCAATCGCTCCGAGATATCCTCCAATCTCTCCACTCCGAGCGCCATAGCCATTCTGCGCTCCGAGCCGTAGAGATTTGTCAATACAGGGAAGCCCTTGTCGGTATTCTCAAAGAGCAACGCCTTGCCTCCGCCCTCGCTCTTCACGATGCGGTCGGTAATCTCGGCTATCTCCAACTCCGAAGATACGGGAGTGCCGATGCGAATTAACTCATCGGCACGCTCCAACCTATCTATAAACTCGCCAAGCGATTTATACATATCTCTTTCGATTTGAATACTACTTCTGTTCAGCCTTTGCTGCTGCAATGCGCTCCTCAAACATCTTCTTCTCCTTGCCCATAGCCAGCAAGCAGATTACAGTGGCGATAACGCTTGCTGCGAAGAAGCCTACGAAGGTCAAATCCCAGCCGTTAGTGCCACTCTCCACAATGCGACCAAAAGCAATCTTCGAGAGTAGTGCATCACCAATCAGATAACCCAACAGACCCATAAAGCCGGCTGCCGTACCCGCAGCATTCTTTGGCACTATGGCAATAGCCTGAATTGAAATCATCGCTACAGGTCCATACACCGCAAAGCCTGTGACAACAAGAGCAATGATAACAATCGAGATATAGTCAACACCTAAAGCAGCCGCAATAGCTCCTGCCTGCCAATAGATAAATGCTCCGATAGCTGTTATGGCCATACATATCACATTTACGGGAGCGCAACGACCTTGGAAAAATCTCGACGACAACCAACCGGCAATCAGTGTTCCCGGGATAGCGGCCAACATGTGGTATGCATACAAATCTTTACTTACTGCCTTTGCAATTCCGTGAACCTCCTGCAGATATATCGGCAGCCAATCCGAGATACCATTACGCACCAAATAGACGAGGATGTTGGCCAAGCCTATAAGCCACAACATCTTATTTTTAAGCACATAGTCGAAAAAGAGCGTTTTGAACGGGATTTTATCCTCCTCGCCTTTCTTTGCCTTTGCACCCGAGTAATCATTGCGATACTTATCGATTGGAGGCAGACCGCACGACTCCGGTGTATCACGGATAAACCACCAACACAAACCCGCTACAGCGAGTGCGGCAATGGATGGAACAATAAAGGCCTCACGCCACGCATCCTCTGCGCCAAAACCGCAAGCCACAATAAGGCTTCCGCCACCAATCGTAGCCAACCATGCCAAGCCCGAGCTACCGATATTGTGTGCCGTGTTCCAAATTGACATCTTGAACGAGCGCTCGTTGGTCGAGAACCAATGCGACATCACACGACCGCAAGGAGGCCATCCCATACCCGAGAACCAGCCTGTCAAACAGGTCAAGCAAAAGAGTATGGCCGTTGTAATTGCACTGTTTTTCGGATAAGGTATCAAGCCCGCCACAATCATTATCACGGCCGAGATAATCAGACCGAAGGTTAAAAATTTGCGAGCATCGGAGCGATCCGAAAGACCTCCCATCAAGAACTTGCTAACAGCGTATGCAATAGGCAATCCCGCCATTGCATCACCCACACCACTTGTGTCAAGATAACCAAGAGCCATCATATCGGCTCCTGCAAACGAAAGGTTCTTGCGTACAAGATAGTAGGCTGCATAGCCGAAATAGATACCCAAGAACACCTTGAGGCGCATCCACTTGTACTCCTTGTCAATCTTCTCTTGAGGCAACAGCGGTTTGTGTGCCGGAGGTGCCATAAAGTCCAAAAGTCCCATAATTCTGTTATTTCAATTTTTTTATAGTTTTATATCGTAAATCTGTATCACACCCACAAGGCGCTTCGCATCATCGACCACGAGCAACGAATTTACCTTGTGCTCGGTCATCATCTTCTCGGCCTCGATAAGTTTCTCGGTCGGAGCGATGCACTTGGGTGAGCGTGAGGCGATATCCATAGGGTGAATATCGAAGAATGCAGCCTGACGGCTCTCCATAGCTCGACGAATATCACCATCGGTCACAATACCCAAAATCTCCTCGTCACGCTGCACCACAATAAGGCCCAAACCGCCCTTCGATATGGCGTGTATCATCTCCGAAGCCGAAGTCTGCTCATCGACAACAGGCAGGTCGTGCTTGCGCATAACATTTCCCACTGTCATCAACAATCTGCGACCGAGGCTTCCACCCGGATGCAGGCGTGCAAAGTCCATCGACGAGAAGTTGCGCAGCTTCATAAGCGCACAAGCCAACGCATCGCCCAACGCCAGCTGCGCTGTCGTCGAAGAGGTCGGTGCAAGGTGCAGGATGCAGGCCTCACGCTCGACAGCCACATCGAGGTGGATATTCGAGTTCTTGGCCAACGACGACTCACCATTGCCTGTCATCGAAATTAGCGTATTTCCGTTTTCGTGGAGGAAAGGGACAATCTTGAGCACCTCGTCGGTCTCGCCCGAGTAGGACAATGCCAGGACAATATCTTCGCTCGATATCATACCGAGGTCACCATGAAAAGCCTCTCCGGGGTGAAGGTAGAAGCTCGGTGTTCCCGTGCTTGCCAGCGTGGCGGCTATCTTTTTTGCCACCAAACCCGACTTACCCATACCTGTCATTATCACCTTACCCTTGCAAGCAAGAATGGTCTCGACAGCCCTCAGGAAGTCGTCACCCAAATCACGCTTTATACGCAACAGAGCATCCGCTTCAATCTGCAATGCCTCTCGTGCGATATCGAGTATCTCCTCTTTTCTTGAACTATTCATCTCTTATAGTAGTGTTTTTATCACTGTTTCCAAATCATTCAAATAGAGCATATTCGGGCCATCGCTCAACGCCTCATCGGGCGTTGGATGCACCTCGAAGAAGTAGCCCGTAGCACCAAAGGCCTTCGCAGCCAAGGCCATCTGTGGCACAAACTCACGATTGCCGCCTGTCTTGCCACCCGCAGCACCCGGGCGTTGCACCGAGTGTGTGCAGTCCATCACGACACGAGGTGTGATGTTGAGCATATCGGGTATATTTCTGAAATCGACCACGAGGTTGTTGTAGCCAAACGAGTTTCCTCGCTCGGTGAGCCACACCTCCTTGGCGCCAGCCTCCATAGCCTTCTCGTACGGGTAGCGCATATCGGCACCCGAGAGGAACTGCGCCTTCTTGATATTTACCGCACGCCCTGTCTTGGCTGCAGCTACAACCAAGTCGGTCTGACGGCAGAGGAAAGCCGGTATCTGCAACACATCGGCAACCTCGCCTACGGGTGCAGCCTGCCACGACTCGTGAATGTCGGTCAGAAGTTTCAACCCCCACTTCGAGCGTACATCCGCAAGCATCTGCAAACCCTTGTCCATACCTACACCACGAAAAGAGTGTATCGAGGTGCGATTGGCCTTGTCAAACGACGCTTTGAAGATGATATCGGTGCCGAGTGTTTGGTTTATCTCACACAGTTTCTTTGCCACCTCGTCGAGCAACTCTGCCGACTCGATAACACACGGACCTGCAATAAATATTGGTTTCATACCTGTTGATTATTGTTATTTCAACGACTTGATTACACGCTGGTTAACATCGTGGATGCGCTTTACATCCATCTTCACGACCTTGCGGTCGTATGTCACAAAGCCATTAACCTCACCCTCAACATCGGTCGTCTGCGTATAGATAGCACCCGACATACCCTGCTTAACGAATGGGATAATCATCTCGGCATACTCGATGTAGGTATTTGTCACATCATCCATACTCTTGCGGTTGCCTCCATAGCCCCAGTTGTGCATCTCCGGGTTCCAAAGGTGACCCTTCACCGGTAGTCCTAAACCGCCATACTCGCCAAGTATAAGGATGTAGTCTGCGTGGTGCACGGCCATAATAGGCTTCGGATAGTTGTGCCAATCCATAATGTCTCCACACTCACGCAAGTTACCACCGCTGGCAGGGTTGATAAGGCGCGAGTTATCACGCTTTGCTGTCCACTCCGTAACCTTCTCGGTGTCGAACTGCGACCAGTTCTCGTTGAATGGTACCCAAACGACTACCGATGGGAAAAATTTACAGAAGTCCAGAACTTCGCCCCACTCCTTGTAGTAGTTGTGCTTGAACTCCTCGCTGAGAGGTGTGTCCGAGCCACCATTTACGGTCCATCGTGCCCAAGCGTGAGGCTTCACCAGCTCGCCACAAGGCATATCCTGCCATACGAGCATACCCAATCGGTCACAGTGGTAGAACCAACGAGCAGGCTCGACCTTGATATGTTTGCGGATAGTGTTAAATCCGAGCTCCTTTGTCAATTGGATATCCCAGGCCAAAGCCTCGTCGGTCGGAGCCGTATAGAGGCCATCAGGCCACCAGCCCTGATCGAGTGGGCCGTACATAAAGATTGGCTTGCCATTGAGTGTGGCACGGAGGTGTCCGTACTCGTCACGCATCTTGCCGACCTCACGCATTGCCATATATGACGCAACGCTCTCTACGACCTTGCCGTTCTGCTTCAACGCAACCTTCAAGTCGTAGAGGTGCGGAGTCTCGGGAGTCCACAACTTTGCATTAGGGATATGTATCTTCACAGCTGTGCCACAAGGAGCCGAGCCCTCGCCAACCTTTGTGCCGTTATCAAAAACCTCAACTGCAACCACGCCATCGCAAACTGCGGTCTTGGTATTGACGATGATATCGCTATGACGAAGGCAGCTCGAAGGGGTTATGCTCTCGATATGGTTCTGCTTCGATACAGGCTCCAACCATACGGTCTGCCAGATACCCGAAACGGGGGTGTACCATATATTGCCGAGCTTTGTCAGCTGCTTACCTACCGGCTGCTCGCCCTTCTCGGTTGGGTCCCATACACGAACCACCAACTTCTGTGCGCCCTTCTTGTTAAGGGCTGCGGTGATATCGCAAGCAAATGGAGTGAAACCTCCGGTGTGGCCACCTACATATACTCCATTCACATATACATCTGCGCTCCAATCTACTGCACCAAAGTGGAGCATCACACGCTGCGACATCCACTTCGAAGGCACCATAAACTCACGCTCGTACCACAACAACTGCTTCTCGGTGAGCGATTTCTGCACGCCCGACAAAGCCGACTCCAGCGCAAACGGAACGAGTATTTCGCCATCAAACTTGGTTGGCTGTGCTGCGTCGAGGTCGGTAATGGCATAGTTCCACAAGCCATTGAGATTTTGCCACTCGCCACGCACAAGCTGTGGTCGAGGGTACTCCTGGTGAACATTTGAAGGTGTTACCTCCTCTGCCCACTTCGTGCGAATTTTATCGCCTGCGATTTTCCACTCTGCCGAAGCTGTCGAGATACCGACTGCCAATAGCGCAAATGCCAACAAAGTTTTCTTCATACTCTTTAAGGTTTTATAGTCTAATTTCTGCTATTCAAAAACGCCTCTGCCCTCTGTAGGTCTTCGGGGGTGTCGATACCTATAGTCTCGACATTCGTAATACCCACGCCTATCTTATAGCCGTTCTCGAGCCAACGCAACTGCTCGAGCGACTCGGCCTTCTCGAGCGACGACTGCGGCAACGAGGTAACCTGCTTGAGCACCTCGGCTCTAAAAGCGTAGATGCCGATATGCTTGTAGAAGGTGTGGTGGTGCAGCCACTCCGCACGCTCCACGCCTCGCAAGTATGGCACCACCGAGCGCGAAAAGTAGAGGGCGTGCATCTGCTCATCGACAACGACCTTCGGAGAGTTCGGGTTCTCGAGCGCCTCGATGCCATCCTCCACCGAAAATGGTTTCACGAGCGTTGCTATCTCTGTTCCCTCGTTCTCGAAGCAGCGTTTCAGTGTCTCAATCTGCTCGGGCTGGATAAATGGCTCGTCGCCCTGCACATTTATGACGATATCGGCATCGAAGCCCACCTTCTCGAAGGCTTCACGACAGCGATCCGTGCCACTTCGGTGCTCCGTTGAAGTCATCACAACCTCGCCACCAAAGCCCTTTACTGCATCGTAGATGCGCTCGTCGTCGGTTGCTACAACGGCACGCTCAACGCACCCTGCAACCTGCTCATAGACTCGTTCTATAACCAACTTACCGCCCAACTTCGCCAACGGCTTGGCCGGAAAGCGGGTGCTGGCATATCGAGCCGGAATAATGGCAATAACTTTCATTGCAAATTAAGAATTAAAATCCTAATAAAAGCTAATGGCTAATGGCTAATGGCCAATGGCCAATGGCCAAAAGCCCATTTAATTTACTCTTGCAGCGCAAGAGCAAGCACCTGCTCGTTCGAGCGTACATAGTGGAAGGTCAAGCCCTCGATATACTCCTTTGTTATCTCCTCGACATCCTTGCGGTTCTCCTCGGGGAGCAAGATGGTATGAATACCCGCACGCTTTGCGGCCAAAATCTTCTCCTTCACGCCACCAATAGGCAATACCCTGCCTCGCAGAGTCGTTTCGCCCGTCATAGCGATACGCTCCTTGACCTTACGGCCCGTATAGGTGGACATTATCGAGGTTATCATCGTAATACCTGCCGAAGGGCCATCCTTTGGCGTTGCACCTTCGGGCACATGGATATTGAGGTCGAACTTCTCGAACGCCTCTGCGTCGATACCATACTCCTTGTAGTGAGCCTTAACCCACTCGAAGGCAATCGTTGCCGACTCCTTCATCACATCGCCCAGACTACCCGTAAGCGACAATTTACCCTTACCCGGTGTGAGTATGCTCTCGATATAGAGAATGTCGCCACCAACCTGTGTCCAAGCCAAGCCCGTAACCACACCTACCATATCCTTTATCTCGTACTCCTCGTTGAGGAACTTCGGTTTACCAAGCACCTTCACAACCTCCTCGGCTGTAAATACAGGCGAAAACTCCTCCTCGAAAGCGATGCTCTTGGCCCTTGCTCGAGCCAACTTCGCAAGGTGCTTATCGAGCGAGCGCACACCCGACTCACGGGTGTACTCCGATATAATCTTCTTGACGATATCTCGCTCTACGACCATCTGCTCATCCTTCAAGCCGTGCGCCTCGCACTGCTTATGCACAAGGTGTCGCTCGGCAATCTCGACCTTATCTTCGAGGATATAGCCCGGGATATTTATCAACTCCATACGGTCACGCAGTGCAGGGTTTACCGCACCGATATCGTTTGCCGTAGCGATAAAGAGCACCTTCGACAAATCGTACTCCGTATCGAGGTAGTTGTCGTGGAATGTGGTGTTCTGCTCGGGGTCCAACACCTCCAAGAGTGCCGACGAAGGGTCACCATGGTTGCTCACGGTGATCTTATCCACCTCGTCGAGAATGATGACAGGGTTCGACGAACCACAGCGTTTAATAGTTTCGATAATTCGACCCGGCATTGCTCCGATATATGTACGGCGGTGACCTCTAATCTCCGCCTCGTCGTGCAGACCACCAAGGGCTATACGACCAAACTTACGACCGAGAGCCGTAGCCACCGACTTTCCGAGCGAGGTCTTACCAACTCCCGGAGGGCCATACAAGCAGAGGATAGGGGATTTCAAATCGCCCTTCAGCTTGATAACGGCCAGGTGCTCCAAGATACGCTCCTTGACCTCCTCCAAGCCGAAGTGGTCGGCATCGAGCTGCTCACGGGCGCACTTCAAGTCGAGGTTATCCTCGGTAAACTCGTTCCACGGAAGGTCAACCATCAACTGCAAGTAGGTCATCTGCACCGAATACTCCGCTACCGCAGGGTTCAAGCGCTCCATCTTTGAAAGCTCCTTCTCGAACATTGTGCGTGTAGCCTCGCTCCACTTCTTCTTCGAAGCGGCCTCACGCAGACGAGCGATGTCGCCATCCTCATCCTCACCCAGCTCCTGCTGTATGGTGCGCATCTGCTGCTGTAGGTAGTAGTCACGCTGTTGTTTATCTATCTCCTGCTTAACCTTGCCCTGAATATCCTGCTTTATCTCGAGCAGCTGCTGCTCACGAATAAGTATCTCGAGCAATTTGCGTGAACGGGCCATCAAACCCGGTGCCTCAAGCAACATCTGGCGATCCTCATCCGAGAAGTCGAGGTTCGAGCAGATGAAGTTCACGATACCTCGGTGCGAGTCGATATTCTTGATTGCAAACGAAGCCTCCTTCGGCATCGAAGGCGAGGTGTTGATGATGTTGAGTGCCACATCACGGATAGAGTCCACCAACGCATCAAACTCCACGCTGTTTTTGTCGGGTGTAGCGTCGAGCAACGGTGTAACACGAGCCTTGAAGAATGGCTCTGTCGTGAGATACTCGCCAACCTCTATCTTCTCGAGACCCGAGAGTATAACGGTGAGGTTGCCATTCGGCATCTCGAGAATTTTGAGAATACGGGCTGCCGTACCGATACGATACATATCGTCGGGTGTCGGGGTCTCAATCTCGGCATTCTTCTGCAACACTGCGCCCAACAAGCCGCCATCACTCTGCACCGCACGCACCAGAGCTATACTCTTCTCTCGGCCTACGGTTATAGGTGTTATAGCCCCCGGGAACAGCACCGAGCTGCGGAGCGTAAGTATAGGCAACACCTCGGGAAGTTGCACCTCCTCGATAGCGTCGTCATCCCCACTCGCAATGATAGGTATCACCTGATGTCGTTGCTCATTCACATCAGCCGCAAAACCCATATCCTCTAAAAACATATCTTGATCTTTCTTTGCCATAGTCCTCTTTGAATTATATATTATGCCTATATACACAATCTTTGCAAAGATAGTGAAAAAACATTAAATATTAACAATATTTAACACAAAAAAGCGAGAACCTTTCGGCTCTCGCTTTAACTATCACATCTCAAGCGATTAGTTCAAGCTTGGCAAGAACGAGTAGTCCTTCGAGTAGTGGAGGTGCTGCTCGATATAGTTTGCAGGGTACGAAACCTTTACATCCACAATCTTATCACCCTCCTTAACCAACTCATACTCAGGGTTTACGAAGCCTCCGTAAGGCTCGATGTTGAGCGCATAGTAACGCTCACGCACCTCCTTGTGAAGCTCCTGGTCAATCTTAACGGCATACTTCTCAATCAAAGCCTTACCAGCCTCGAAGTCGCCCTCCGACTTGATGCGCTGAATTTCACGCAACTGCTCGCCGAAGATTGTGCGCAACTTCTCAAAGTCGTTTACAACGATATAACGCTTGCCATCTTTAACAACCCACTCGATAACATTATCCTCCTTGCCGAGGTCGTATGCCCAGCACGAAATGAGCTTGCGGTTACGCATGTGAGCCTGCTCGACATCCTTGCCCAACTCGATGCGAGAGAGCTGTGTCATAGCACCGTTCATAATGTACGATGCGTACTGTGCCCACGCTGCATCGAGCGAAGGAATCAAACCAATCTCAATCATCTTCTCATCAGCCAAGTAGTAGAGAGCGAAGAGGTCTGCACGAGTCTCTTCGAGAGCCGAAGAATAGACACCCAACTCTGTTCCGGTAGTACCCGGAGCCAACTGACCCGAGCCGTGACCGAGGCACTCGTGAAGGTCGGTGTGGAGGTCGTCAGAGAGCTTGCCGTACTCCTTCATGCGAGCGCGGTCCTCCTCACGAAGTACGAACTCCTCCGAGAAACCGTTGCCCTGTGCCGCCTTCTTATATGCGTAGGTGATATTGTCAATGGTTACCGACTTCGAGCCATAGTCTTTTCTAATCCAATCGGCATTTGGAAGGTTGATACCGATAGGGGTTGTTGGGTAGGTGTCGCCACCGAGCATTGCCACGGTGATAACCTTTGCCGAGACACCCTTCACAACCTCCTTGCGGTATGCAGGGTTGATTGGCGAGTGGTCCTCGAACCACTGTGCATTGTCCGAGATAATCTGTGTACGCTCGCAAGCCTTCTTATCACGGAAGTTTACAACCGACTCCCACGAAGCCTTATATCCGAGTGGGTCACCATAAACCTCGGTGAAACCATTTACGAAATCGACATTCGACTCGGTGTCCTGTACCCATGCAACATTGAACTCGTCAAAGTCACGCAAGTCACCCGACTTGTAGTACTTGATAAGCTTTGCGATGATGCTCTTTGTAGGCTCGGCAGCAACCTCTTGTGCCTTCTCCAACCAATATACAATCTGCTCCAAAGCCTCGGTGTACATACCGCCAATCTTGTAGGTCTGCTCTACGATTTTGCCATTCTTCTTTACGAGTTTCGAGTTCAAACCATACGAAATTGGGCGTGGGTCATTACCCGCCTTCTTAATCATTGCGTTGTAGAACTTCTCAACCTCCTTCTGGGTTAAGCCCTCGTAGTAGTTGCCTGCCGATGTTGCGATAACATCTGCGCCCTTTGCCTGATTGAGGCGGGTAGCGTAGAGTGCAGGGTTGAAGATAGCCTCCAAGATAACCTCCTTCTCGACAGGCGACTCAACGCTGCACTTATCCCACTGTGCCGAGAACCACTCACGCGAGAACTCGGGTGCGAACTTGTCGTTCGAGTAGTGGTGGTGGATACCATTAGCCAACCAAACCTTCTTCAAGTACTTCTCCATAGCCTTGAACTCTGGACACTCCTTGTTGCCATCGTACGAGGTGTAGATCTTCTCCAATGCACGACGAATTGTAAGGTTGTACTTGAAGTTCTGGTCGAAGAGGATATCACGACCACACTTTGCAGACTCTGCCAAGTAGTAGATTAAGAGTTTGTCGTTGAGCGACTGGTTCTCAAACTCCGGCACCTCGTAGCGGATAATCTTGACATCGTCAAAACGATCCACAATCCAAGGCTGCTCCGTTGCCTTCTCCTTACACGAGGTAAGTGCCATTGCAATAATTCCCATTGTTACAAAAACGATTTTTTTCATAATTACATATATTTATTTAAGTGTTGTGTCTTTTTTTAGACGAGAGACGAGAGACGAGAGACGAGAGTTTTGATGTCGAATGTAAAATTATTTTTCAACTACTCACTGCTCACTACTCACTACTCACTACTCACTAATATCCAAAAATCTCCTCCTGCGAAACGAGTTTAACCTTGCCGAGTGAGCCTATATATCGCATATCGAGGTCGTTCCTATCGCCCAAGATGCAGTAGTTGTAGGCTCTGCCCTTGATAAACTCCTGCTGGAACTTCGCCACATCGTCGAGCGTGAGCGACTGAATACCCTCGTAAATGGTCTTGTTGATATCCTCCTTAAGGCCGAACTTCTCCTGTTCGAGATAGTTCCACAAAACATCCATCTTGGTAGTGCGTTTGCTCTCGATATTTGCCAATATGCCACTCTTGGCCAACTCAAAAGCCTTCTCCGAACGAGGCATATTTTCGATAATTTCGTCGAATGCCTCGACTGCCTGCTGCACCTTGTCGTTCTGCGTAGCGATAAAGGCGTAGAAGTAGTATGGGTGGTGCGGCTCATTACCCTTTGCCAGGTATGTATATGCCGAGTATGCCAAGCCTCGAGCCTCACGCATCTCCTGGAACACGATAGAGTTCATACCGCCCGAGAAGTAGTTGTTGTAGAGATTGCCCACAGGCGAATAGTCGAGATTCCACTTATCCTCCTCACGGCACGAGTACTGCATATAATAGACCTGCTTTGCATCGTACTGTGCAAATGTCACGCCCGACTGCTTCACGGCCTGTGGTTTGGCAAGCTCCGAGCGCAAATCCTTAAGATTGTCGGCCGTGCGATGTGCCGCATAGAGGCTCGCAACAAGTTCGTTGAGCGACTGCGGGCCGTAGTACATTATGCGGTGCTTTATCGAGGCGAGGTCGTGGATATTCTGCAACAGCTCCTGCGACGACACTCCGTTGAGTTCCTTGGCAGTCATCGTATTCCTCTTGATATAGTCGGAGCCGTAGATGCTATACATCTGCAGGGCACGGAAGTTGCTCTGCTGTGAGCTCTTGGCGTTGATGCGCTCCTGCAGGGCATCACGCTTAACCTCACGCAACACATCCTCGTCACCCACAACCTTTGCCATATAATCTTCGACAACACGCATCGCCTTCTCCATATTCTCGGACAAGCCTCCAATAGCAACATAGGTGCGTGTCGGTGTCACCGTGATATCAAACGAGCAGGCCAAGTCGTACAAATGGCGCTGTATCTCCTCGGCACTCTCCTCCTCGGTACCGAGATAGAGCATATAATCGGCTGCCAACTCCATCGACTTCACGGTCGAAGTACCGAAGTCGTAGAGGTATATGAGCGAGAAGAGGTCGTTTGTGGTGTTGCGCTTGTAGAGCACCTCTACCCCACTATCCAACTTCGAGCGACCCAAGTCACGCTCGAAATCTACAAACTGTGGAGCTATAGGTGCCACCTCCGAAGCCTGTATCGAGGCCAAATAGTCGCTCTCGACATCACGATTAGCCGATATCGGGGTGATTGTCGGCTTCTCTATCTTCTTCTGCGACTTATCCTCGCCCTGACGCTTATAGACTACGCAGTAGCCATCGGCAGGCATATTCTTGTTTGCCCACTCAACTATATCTGCTTTGGTAATATCGGCTGCACGGTCAAGCTCATTAGCCACGCTCTCCCACTCCAGGCCGTTGATAAATGCCGCCTCCATACGATATGCCAACGAGAAGTTGTTTTCGAGCTGCGACATCTCGCTCTTGCGGTAGTTGGCGACTATCGAGCTAATCAAATCGCCATCAAAGTCACCTTCACGCAACGCAGCCACCTCGCCAAGCAACAAATCACGCACCTCTTCGAGTGTCTGCCCCTGCTTTGGCTCGCCAATCAAGACCGCAATACCCGCATCGGCCAAGAGCTCCACACCTCCGTAGGCGCTCAACACCTTCTGCTCCTGTAGAAGGTTTGTGTCAAAGAGTCCACAACTGCCATTCGACAATACCGACGATAGAATATCGCCAACCAAAGCTCCCTCGCTCTTCGCACCCTCGATAGGCCAAGCGATGGCCACGCTCTCACTCTCCAAGCCGTAAACCTCCGCCTCCTTAACCTCGGTCATACGAGCAGGTTTGTACTCCTCGACCTTCGGGAGTTTGCGATTTGGTTTGAGTTTTCCGAAGTACTTGTCAACAATCACAATCGCCTCGTCAGGGTTGAAATCTCCCGCCATACATATTGCCATATTGTTCGGCACATAGTAGGTCTTGTAGTAGTTCTTGATATTTGTGATTGACGGATTTTTCAGATGTTCCTGCTTACCGATAGTGGTCTGCGTACCGTATGGATGGTCTGGAAAAATCGTAGCCATTACCTTATCGAAGAGCTTGCCGCTATCTCGTGTAAGACCCATATTGTACTCCTCATATACGGTTTCGAGCTCGGTGTGAAAACCACGAATTACAGCATTCTCAAATCGCTCCGCCTGAATTTTTGCCCAATTCTCAATCTGGTTCGATGGGATATCCTCCACATAGTTTGTTTCGTCATACGAGGTCCAAGCGTTTGTGCCGTCAGCACCTATCGCCTGCATCAACTTGTCGTACTCGTTAGGAATGGCATACTTCGATGCCTCCTGCGATACGCTGTCAATCTTTGCATATATTGCCTTGCGCTCCGCCTCGTCAGTAGTTGCACGATAGACCTCGAACAGACGCTCAATCTCATCGAGCAGAGGCTTCTCCGCCTCGTAATTCTGCGTTCCGAACTTGTCGGTACCCTTGAACATCAAATGCTCAAAGTAGTGCGCCAGACCTGTCGTCTCGGCAGGGTCATTCTTCGAGCCTACACGCACGGCAATCATCGTCTGCAAACGAGGTTGCTCCTTGTTTACCGACATATAGACCTTCAATCCGTTTTTGAGTGTATATATGCGGGTAGCAGACTTATCGCCCTCCACGCTCTCGTAGCGATAACCGCACGAAACGGCAACCATCGCCACCAAAACCATTAACCAACCAAATCTCTTCATAATATTTTTGTTTTTAGCCATTAGCCTTCGGCCATTAGCTGAATTAAACATTACTCTCTAACGCCACCAACTACAATATATGCTTGCAGATTTCGACCACTATCCTAATCGTCATCCACATCGAGAGAGCGAGTTTTATGCCCGTGCCAACAAAGAACGAGAGGAACGAACCGAAGCCACTTTTGAAGGCTCTCTCCTTGTCGCTGCTGTCGTAGATCAGCTCCGCAACCACAGCCCCGACAAACGGAGCCACGATAATACCGATAGGCCCGAAGAACATACCTGCAATAACGCCCGCCATAGCACCTCGCTCGCCCGCCTTCGTGCCACCGAACTTTCTGGTCATATACGAGGGCAGCAGGTAATCGAGCAGTGACACCGCAAGCGTCAGCACGCCAAACACAACGAGCCACGCAAGCGATATTGTTGAGTAGGAGCAGAAGTAGAGCGACAGATAACCCGCATAGGCCAACATCACACCCGGCAACACCGGAACGATGCAACCCACGCAACCCACCACACCGAACAATACGGCAAGTATCGACAACAGTGTATCCACTTTGAAATTAAAAATTAAAAATGTTTTTCTCTCGTCTTTCGTCTCTCGTCTATTTTACCAACTTGTTGGTTGCGGTATCAGGGAAAATCACGCTCGGCTCGAACGACTTTGCCTCCTCGAAATCCATCGAAGCGTAGGAGATGATGATAACAATATCCCCCACATTCGCCTTGTGTGCAGCTGCTCCATTAAGGCAGATAACACCACTGCCCGCCTCGCCAGGAATAGCGTAGGTTTCGAGTCGCTCGCCATTGGTGACATTTACCACCTGTACCTTCTCGCCACGAATAATATTTGCAGCCTCCATCAACACCGAGTCGATGGTGATGCTACCTACATAGTTTACATTCGCCTGTGTAACCTTTACACGATGAATTTTAGATTTTAAGACCTCGATAGTCATATAAAAATCTCGTTTTATTTAAGTTTAATATTATCAATCAATCGTATCTCGCCGGCCTGCACCGCTATGCAGCCCTGCACACGCTCCGAGTCGCTCCACTCCTCGATAGTCTGCATCGAGAGTGCATCGACCGCTGCGAAATATATAACCTTCAGCAACTCGTTCTTCTCCACCTCGGCAGTAACCCAAGCGGTCAGCTCTGCGGGCGACATCTCGCCAACCTTCGCTTGCGCTGCGCTCAACACCTCGTAGATATGAGGTGCTGCGGCACGATGCGCAGGGGTGAGCAAGAGGTTGCGCGATGAACGAGCCAAGCCGTCTGTATCACGCACGATTGGACAGTCGATAATCTCGACCTTCAAGCCGAGTTGCGCAACCATAGCACGAATTACTGCAATCTGCTGAAAATCCTTCTCGCCAAAGTAGGCGCAAGTAGGCTCGACAATGGCAAAGAGGCGGCTTACCACCTGTACCACGCCATTGAAGTGTCCGGGGCGGGTTGCACCCTCCATAACCTTGTCAATCTGACCGAAGTCGAACTGACGAGTATCGGGCTCCGGGTAAATCTCCTCGACCGAAGGGAAGAGTACCAAATCTACGCCTGCTGCTTCAAGCATCGCTGCATCAGCCTCGGGGGTACGAGGATAGTTGCGCAGGTCGTTTTTGTCGTTGAATTGAGTAGGGTTTACAAATACACTCGCTACCACTACATCGCACTCCTTGCGGGCACGAGTAACAAGCGAGATATGTCCTTCGTGCAGTGCGCCCATTGTCGGCACGAAGCCTATCTTTTTACCTTGGCACATTGCGAGCTCCTCTCGCAACGCCTTTACTGTTGAAACTGCTTTCATCTTTTTGGGTATCTATACTTGTGGGCGCAAATATACAAATATATTTGACAATTGACAATCGACTATTGACAATTTTCACAAAAAAAGCTGTCACAACCCTCTATGGCTGGACAGCTCCTTTTGTTTTCAGTATCGTGCAACAGTGCCTCCGCATCTGCTACATATTCACTTTCAGCTCCTTCTTCAATGTAAACTTGAGTGCTATAAAGAGTGGTATCGACGCCACCAAGAAAACGACACCCATCAGATGCATACCTCCCGATAGACCGATAGTCGGCTCCAACTCGCCAAGCAACCATGGTGAGCAGCAAGAGAGCAGGTAGGCAAACATCAGAATAAAAGAGGTTGCCATAGATCTAAAACGAGGCTCAATTACATCATACAGAGATGCAAAGGTGTTCGAATCGTAGATACCTTTGAAGAAGCCAAAGCCTGCGAGTGCAATGCAGACAATCACTTCGTTTGTAGCTGTTCCCGCCAAGAAGAAGAACGGTGCTCCCAAGACCAATCCTATAATCAGCATCCACACTCTTATGCCCTTGTACTTTCCTACGCTTCGATCTGCGATGCGCGCTCCAACAAAGACTCCAATAATGGAGGCCATTTGCGGATAGAACGAGGCATCAAAAGCGGCTCTTGTAGGGTTAAGAAGGAACTCTTTTTGAAGATAGGCCGGCCCCCACACATACATAGCCTGACCCGAGAACTGATATCCCGTCAAGGCAATTGCCAACAACCACGCTGTTGGCGAGGTGAAAAAGGCACGCAATCCTCCTCCAATAAGCTTTCCCAATGGCTCTCCGCTATTCTGCGACTTGTCGGGTTTAATTCGCCACGCCATCAGCGCAGCCAACAAAACTCCGCAAGCACCAAAGATGAAGAACGCCGAACGCCACCCAAAATAGAAGGCCAATTGAGTAGCAATCAAGCCACTTATGATAAAGCCGATGTATAGTGCGGTCTGGTGTGCCGATATAGCGGTAGCTCGAGTGCTTTCGCTGTGGTTCTCGCTAATCAGCTTATTTGCAGAAGGGGAGTAAAAGGCCTCTCCTCCTCCCGTGGCAACACTGCGTAGCAAGATAAGTGCCGGCAAACCGGCAGACAGACCCGTAAGCATCGTGGCTACGCTCCACAACAATAAAGCGCAGACAATTATCCACTTCTTGCTTAACTTATCGCCAAGAATACCTGCTACCGGTAGCAAGATACCATTTACAAGCAACAACGCTGTACCAACTAAACCAACCTGGGACGATGAAAGTCCCAGATCGGTTTGAATATCCAATAGGAGTACATTGAAAATCTGGCGGTCCGCTTGGTTGAAAAAGAAAGCGATAAAGAGCCAGATAACCAACTCCCACTTGTATGGAATGGTCTTCTTCATAGATTAAAAGTAAACAGGCTGACCCGTGCGAACACTCTCGTAGCAAGCATTCATTGCCTCGATAGTGCGACGGTGCCACTCAATATTAATCTTTGGAGTGCGGTTGTTTCTTACGCAATCAACGAACTCGTCAACCAATCCAATCCACTCATCGAAGTAGGTGTACTGAACCGTGTAACGGTCGTTTGGTGCTCCGTTGTGATAGACATTCGGACCAAACGAATCAACGAGCATAACGCCCTTATCTCCGCTGATATTGAAGTTCACCTCCATACGCTTAGGGAAGACCTCCCAGCCTGGAGCAGGAACCTTCAAACGCTCCTCCAAACGAGACCACGATGGGTCCAAAAGGAAGCTTACGCCATTCTTCATCTTTCCGTTTACGAGGATGATATCCTCCTCCTCGATGTCAGGACGAATATTTGGACCTACCTCTGCGTAGATATACTCGTAGTCACTACCCGTGAGCCAACGAATCATATCAAAGATATGCGGATGGTCACAGAGTGCTCCGCCACGGAAACGATGATCGCCCTCACGCAGTGGCTCACGACGACCGTAGCTCAACTCCGGAACGCCCTGCCAAGGGAAAGCCCATACCGGCGAAAGCGTAATGTTGGTTGCGTTGAACGATGCAACATCTCCGAGAGCCTTCTTCGCAAAGAGCTCCTTCATACGATAGACAACAGGGTTGTAGTGCATCTCCAGCTCAATCTGGAACACGATGCCCGACTCCTTCACAACCTTCATCATCTCGTCATACTCGGCCATATCGAATGTCGGAATTTTCATCGACAAAACATGAATACCACGACGAGCGCAGTTCTTAACCTGCTCGAGGTGACGGCTATTAGCCGAAGCGATAACTACAGCCTCAATCTCGGGATGAGCATCAAACATCTCGTCGTCGCTCATGTAGCAAGGTATCTCGTTGTATCCGTAGTGATAGAATACATCACGCACCTCCTCGCTCTCTGCCGAAACAGCCACCCAATCCAGTGCCGGATTGTCGTGCAAAGTCTGAAAATATTTTCTTGTGTGTCCGTGTGTAAGGGACAAAATTGCTATCTTGACCGGTTTCATAGTACAATCTTTTTATGAGTTTCATTTGATTCGAATGCGGCCTTAACTGCAGCCAAAAGATGTGCATCTTGTGCTGCATGCCACTCCTTCTTTGATTTGTCTTTCAAGAAAGCAAAATGAGCGCGAACCAACTCTATCTGCTTGTCGTTCAAACCGAAAAGTTCGCTATCCGTATCTTTGAAAGCCTCCGGTTTGTCTGTCATCAGATAGATTGACTGCTGCGGAAGCTGGGTATCGACAACGATGTCGCTACCAACACCACGACGAGCAATCATCTCGTGACGATCCACCTCTGCCTGACCCTCAGGGAGCAGGTTACCGACCTCGATACTGCCAATGACGCCATTGTCCAGCGTGATAATCACGCTACCGCTTCTCTCGTTTGTGAAAGCTGCGTGGAGCGCAACAATATTGTGGCCTGTGACAAACTCGGCAATGTCAAACTCACGATAGAGGAGATCCTTCAACTCGGTCTTTGCATCTGTCAAGTGGCAGAAACGAAGAAGACAAAGGTGCTCCAAAGTGTTCGAAGATACCAACTTCTCCAACTCCACATACTTGCGGTTGCAACGCCAAGGTTGAATTGGAATATTCATATCCAAATCTGCAGTGCAGAAAGGAACGCTATACTTGTTCAGTAAGGCCAAAAGAGCCTCTTTCTCCATTCTCATAACTACAAGCACTTTACTCGGTTAAAATACTTCTTCAAATAGGCTGCGTTGATCTCATCGCCACCAGGCTCGTTGGCACTCGACCATACAGGAGGGTTGATACCCTGTGCCAAACACTTGTTGATGGTGTCAATCTCCAACCAGTGTGCAATATAGAAATCTACGATATTCGATACAGGACCAAAGCTGCGGTCGAAGCCCGGAACACGAATGAGAGCATCGCCTACAGGGTTGTAGTCGTCGATGCAAACATCTGCGATATCAAACAAGTTCTGCTTGCTCGAGTGGCGGATGAAGTGATCTTCAGGCATCTCGTCCTGCCAATACGACGACGAGATAGCGATAATCTTCGCACCACAACGCTTTGCCTCCAACGCTGCGTCTATGGTTGCAGGGTTGATACCGATATTATGGAAGAGGATAAAGACCTCGCCCGGCTGAATTTTGTAGTACTTCACGATACTGCTTCCGTAGTTCTCGGTACGCTCCAACTCGAGGTACTTCAACGCCTGATTGAATACCGAAAGACCGGTCTCCATAATAGGGTTGATATTCGAGAGACCACCTGCACGGAAGAACATCTCACCCATCACCAAGGTTGTGTGTCCACCACCTCCATATACATGGATAAGCTCATCCTTCTTGATAGCCTCGACCATAAGGTCTGTTGCCTTCGATATATTTTCTGCTTGTTCATTGTGGACTCTCTCGAGAATAGCCTCGGCCTTCTCCAAAAATCCCAAATCTGAATGTGCCATAATCTTAATTTTTTATGGTTGATTACTTCTTTATTCTATACTCTGGGTCGAGTACCTCACCGTATGCCTCGCCCAAGGTATCCCAAAGTTTGAGAGCGTGAGGTGCTGCCAAAACTGTTCCGTGACCACCACGATATGTCCAAGCAAAGAGGCTCTCTACACCCTCTTCAGCGTAGTAGTGAACCATCTCCTTCACTCGGTTCATATTCTCCGGCTCGTTGAAGTAGCCCATCAACCAACGCTGGTTACCCTTGCCGTGACGCTTTGCAACGCTTACGGTACGCTTTGTCACATTCTCGACGAAGCTCTGTGGCAACGAGTAGTTGATGATAGTTGTAGAGAATACATCGAATGCCTCGGTTGCTGCAACCTTATCCCAGTTATCGTAACCACGACGCTCGGTAACATAATAGGTATTCTGCGTAGCGTGTACACAGCAGATAATCTTCGAATCAGGGCGGATAGCCTTAATCTTCTCCGACGCTACACGCAAAGTCTCGAGGGCCTCGTTCTCACGGAACTGAACAACCTCCGGAGTGATGAGCTTCGGCATCTCGTAGCCATACTGCTGCTCAAACTTCTTCTGGCAGATAGGGCAACGACAAGCCCAATCGTCTGCCACGCCACCCGTAATCGAAGCGATACCCTTTGGAAGAGCGTAGTGAGGCTCATCCCAGAAGAAACCGTCGGCAGGTACCTCCCACGCCAACTTCTCGCAGATACGATAGAAGTAGTCGCGGAACGCAGGGGTGTTGAAGCAAGCGTGTGGCAACGGCTCACCTGTGAGTGCGCTCACCTGACGATTGCCCGGGTTGTTGGTAAGGAACAATGATGGCGGCTCACCTCCGAACCACTTTCCAATACCCCAAGTGTCCAAATAGACCTTCATTCCAAGCTCTTTGGCAACCTTGGTAATCTCAATAATGTTAGGAAACCAGAAGTCGATGTCGAATTCTGTGAGGGCAAGAATGACTGCGTTACAGTTGTGTGCAATCATCTCCTCAAAATCTTTTCTTGCATGCTCCGGGTAGCTCAATCCGTAGTAGCTCACACCGGTCTCTTTTACTGCCATAAGATTTTTTGTTGGTTAATGTTAGTATGTTTTTTATATGTTGTTTGGGCAATATTTGATGAAATACAAATATTTCCGATACAAAATTAAAAAAAAAAAGAGCGAGAAAAACAAAAAAAATAACTTTTTTTTCACATTTTTTCGCTCTTTTTTTTCACCCATCTCAAAGGTATACTTTATGGTCCATTCTCGAGTTTTTTAGCAGTAACTCTCTATATCCTCTCGTGTAATGGTTGCGCCACCGAGGACGACCAACCTCTCGACAATGTTGCGCAGCTCTCGGATATTGCCACTCCAACGCCTATCGGATAGTCTTGCAACAGCCTCTGCGTCAATCTCTTTTGTTGGGATATTGTACTCTCGGCAGATACTCTCCAGAAAGTAGTTCACAAGTATCGCCACATCCCCCTTACGCTCCCGCAAAGGGGGTACCTTTATCAAAATAACCCCGATGCGGTGGTACAAATCTTCACGAAAACGCCCCTCGGCAATCTCCTTTTCGAGATTTTTGTTTGTGGCGGCAACGACTCGGACATCGACCTCTATATCTCGGTCGCTGCCCACCCTCGAAATTTTGCGCTCCTGCAAGGCCCGCAAAACCTTCGCCTGTGCCGAGAGTGACATATCGCCAATCTCGTCCATAAAGAGTGTGCCGCCATCGGCCTGCTCGAACTTGCCTTTGCGTTGCTTAATAGCCGAGGTGAAGGCCCCCTTCTCGTGCCCGAAGAGTTCGCTCTCGATAAGCTCCGAGGGTATAGCAGCGCAGTTCACCTCGACAAAGGGCGCATCCTTGCGTGAGCTCTTGCAGTGCAGCCACCTCGCAACCAGCTCCTTGCCCGTGCCGTTCTCGCCAGTAATAAGCACCCTCGCTTCGCTACGGGCTATCTTATCGACGAGTTCCCGCACTCGCACTATCGCCTCGCTCTCGCCCACAATGGGCTCGATGGTCGCACAGCCTGCGCTATGGCGAGGTTTGGCACTGCGCTGCGGCTTCGCCTCCTCGGCAGGGGGAGCAACAGCCTTGCGAATAGAGCCGAGCAGGCGGTTCATATCTATCGGCTTGGTCAGAAAGTCTATTGCTCCGTGGCGTACCGCCTCGACAGCCGAGTCGATGCTGCTGTCACGAGAGAGGACTATAAGGGGCAGTTCGAGTCCATCAAACCCCTCCACCCTATCGGTCAAGACCACATCGAATGGGAGATTTTCGCACATTCGTCGGGCGATGGCGACACTCTCGGCACCCTCGGTCTTGAAACCCTCAAACTCCAACCTCTCACGCAGATTATTGCGCACGCTTTTTGATTGCTCTACAATTAAAACTTTTGTCATTTTGCTATTCTCTAAAAAATTCCTATTTTTGCATTCGGATACAGTGTCAAAGGTAGGCTTTTTGGTCGAACAGCCCAAAACCGCAACCGCAGGTTGGGTGTCGTCAAAGATGGACCAAAAATAGTATCGCAAATGACCAAATAGCGTATTTCTGAAGATTAGTTTCGTATATGATAAAAAACTACAATTACCTGCGTCGCCGACTACTCATACCCGAGTATGGCCGCCACATTCAGGAGATGGTCGATGCTCTGCTCGAGATTGAGGACCGCAACGAGCGCACCCGCCAAGCACAGGCGGTGATAGCCGTAATGGGAAACATCAACCCTACACTTCGTGATACGGCAGATTTTGCCCACAAGTTGTGGGACCACCTATTTATAATGTCGGAGTTTCGACTCGATGTCGATAGCCCCTACACACGCCCTTCACGAGAGGATTTGGAGGTGAAGCCCGAGAAGCTCGCCTACTCGCAAGGCAACATATCGCACAAGCACTACGGCAAGAACATAAAGCGTGTGTTGCAGCGTCTGGGCGAGGAGCATGACAAGGTCGATGTGGAGTCGGAGTTGGAGAATGCCACCCGTTACCTCCGCAACAAGAGCATGGAGTACAACCAGGAAATTCCGAGCAACGACACCCTCATAAATGATATAAAGATTATGTCCTCGGGTGCTATTGAAGTGAACGAAGAGATGCTCAAAAAGTTTGAAACGAAGCATAAATCGGCCTCTTTGCAACAAAAGGCAACAAAGACCAAAGGTGCAAACAAGGGTAAAGCCTCATCCAAGAGTCACACAAAGAGTAACGCCAAGCACAAGTAGTCTATCTGCCAAGCAACAGTTTATCGCAATGAAGAGATTTTTTATAATAGTGTCCGCAGTCGTTGCCACAGTCCTGCTGTCGGTGGGGTGTCACAACGAGAGTGTGCGCATATCGGGCCAATTTGTCGGCCTCAACGCCAAGACCGTATATCTCGAGCAGATGTCGGCCTCGGGGCAGCAGGTCATCGACTCGGTGGCTCTTGCGCAGGATGGGTCATACCACTTCTTCATCAAGAGTGTTGCCGACACGCCATCGCTCTACAATCTCATCTACAACAACGACCGTATTCCGTTGCTCGTGCAGCGAGGCGAGGATATCGAGGTTAGCGCACTCGGCAGCGCCCTTATAAACTACACCGTCAATGGTTCCGAGGAGTCGGAGTTGCTGCGCACCTTCAACAAGGAGTATATCGAGGGGCAGATGGAGTTGCAGCGCATCATGCAGAGCTACCCTACCGCCAAAGGCGAAGAGCGCAAGCACCTTGCCGAGCAGTACAACGCCTGCTATCGCGACATCAAGCGCAAGCAGATATCCTTCATCATCGAGAACAAGGAGCATATCGCCTCGGTATATGCGCTCTATCAGCGTCTTGCCGGTGAGCAGCACCTTGCCGGAGCCGACAGCGACATTATCTACTACCGCACCGTTGCCGACGCACTCTCGAAGAGCCACAAGGAGTCGCCATATCTGATAACGCTCAACAACGACATCGCCCGTATGGAGGCTCGATTGTCGTTGCTCAGCTCTATCGAGTCACGCTCCTACCCCGACCTCTGCGGAACGGATATGTATGGCAATGAGGTTGCACTATCCTCGCTCGAGGGGTGTGTCGTGTTGGTCGATTTCTGGTCGGCCGAGATGGGCAACAGCAACGCCTTCAATGCCGAGTTGAAGGAGATATACGACAAGTACGAGTCGCAGGGCTTCCGTGTATATCAGGTTTCGGCCGATACATCGAAGGCTGCGTGGATTACAGCGGTGCAGGAGCAGCGTCTGCCGTGGATATCGGTGTGCGACTTCAAGGGTGAGGCTTCGCCGATGTTGCGGGCCTACAACATCCGCAAGTTGCCATCGAACTACCTTATTGACACCAAGGGCAACATCATAGCCAAAGACCTATATAGTGCCGCTTTGGAGAGGCGTTTATCCGAAATTTTCGACTAACCGAACAAAAGAATATCACGATGCACTACTTCGTTGCAGACATACATCTCGGCTCGGGTGACACGGCTGAACAGAGGCGCATTGAGCGCAACTTTCTCGACTTCTTGAAGCAGATTGAGGGGGATGCCGAGACGCTCTTCCTGGTCGGAGATATATTCGACTTTTGGTTCGAATACAACGAGGTTGTACCGAAGGGTTTTGTGCGAGTGCTTGGTCGTTTGGCCGAATTGCACGACAAGGGCGTAAGAGTTGTGATGCTCACGGGCAACCACGATATGTGGGTGGGCGACTATCTTACGAAGGAGTGCGGCATAGAGCTCTACACCAAACCTCAAGTGTTCGAGGTTGCAGGCAAACGGCTCTTCGTGGCGCACGGTGACAATATGAATATCGACAATCTGCCGATGTTGCGCCTTATGAATTGGGTGTTCCGTTCCCGCTTCCTGCGCAAGGCGGCCTCGTGGCTTATCCACCCCGACCTCTTCCTACGCTTTGGCAAGTGGTGGAGTGGCAAATCACGCAAGTCGCACGGCTCGGAGCAACGCCCCGAGGTCATAGAGCCACTTGTGGAGTATGTGGCGCAGCACCACGACGCAGTCGAGGCCGACTACTACATCTTCGGTCACATGCACTACGCTGCGGATATTGCATCGCCTCATCGTATCCTGTTTATGGGCAATTGGCACTCGCAGCCAAACTACATATCGCTCGACGACAACGGAGAAATTAAGTTAAAATTTATAAAAAGCTAATGGCCAATGGCTAATAGCTAATAGCAATAAATGTATGAAACAATATCTCGACCTCCTTGCCCGAATTAAGAACGAGGGCGTAGTCAAGACCGACCGCACGGGAACGGGCACAAAGTCTGTTTTTGGTCACCAGATGCGCTTTGACCTCTCCGAGGGATTTCCTTTGCTTACGACCAAGAAGGTCTTTTTGAAGGGCATTATCCACGAGTTGTTGTGGTTCCTTGCGGGCGACACCAACATCAAGTACCTCGTAGATAATGGTGTGCATATTTGGGACAACGATGCCTACCGCTACTACAACGAACTCTGCGTCAAAGAGGGTGTCTTGCCCGTCTCGATGGAGGAGTTTCTGCGTGCAGCGCAAGAGGGTATCGACTCCCCTATCGAGGGTTACAAGTTTGGTGATTTGAACCATGTGTATGGTTACCAATGGCGTTCGTGGCCACGCCCCAACGGCGAGGCCATCGACCAGATACAGCAGGCGGTAGATTTGATAAAGAATAACCCCGACTCACGACGCATCATCGTCTCGGCATGGAATGTGGCCGATGTCGAGAAGATGGCTCTGCCTCCGTGTCACACGCTCTTTCAGTTCTATGTGGCGGATGGCAAGCTCTCGTGTATGCTCTATCAGCGTAGTGCAGACACCTTCCTCGGTGTGCCGTTCAATATCGCTTCGTACGCTCTGCTTACGATGATGATGGCGCAAGTTTGCGGTCTGGAGGCTGGCGAGTTTGTCCACACCACGGGCGACACTCACCTCTACCTCAACCACTTCGAGCAGGTCGAGGAGCAGCTGTCACGCACACCTCGTACGCTACCGAAGATGCACCTCAACCCCGAGGTAAAGTCGATTTTCGACTTCAAGTACGAGGACTTCACCTTGACCGACTACGACCCATATCCAACCATCAAAGCACCAATGTCATTCTAATTATGGTATCGCTTATAGTTGCAATAGCCGAAAATGGCGTGATTGGCGACAAGAACGCCCTGCTGTGGAACATTAAGGAGGATATGCGCCACTTCCGCACCATAACCTCGGGACACCCCGTAGTGATGGGGCGCAAGACCTTCGAGTCGATAGGTCGCCCACTGCCAAACCGCACAAATGTTGTCATCACCCGTGGCGACAGCACTTTCGAGGGTTGCGAGGTTGCCCACTCGTTGGAGGAGGCGATAGCGATGTTCCCTGCCGAGGAGGAGATTTTCATCATAGGAGGTGCGCAAATCTATGCGCAGGCTCTGCCTTTGGCCGACAAGCTCTACCTCACCATCGTGCATCAAGAGTACGAGGGTGACACATCATTTCCGGAGTTTGATATGAAGGAGTGGCGAGAGATTTCACGCACATATTTCGAGCGTGGCGAGGCCTACGAGGGCTCATTCAGCTTCATCGACCTCGAGAGAGCGTAGCGTTTATTCGAGGCTCTCGGCCATAAGGCGCAGACAGGAGTTACAGAGGCAACCTTCGTAGGTTGCCTTTATTTTTTGGCGTTGCGAGGGGGTAAGCTGCACCGTAGCGCAGTGACAATGCTCGATATCGCTATCGTGCAGGCAGTCGAACGGTTTGCCACAACGGGCGCATAACTTCTTCATCGTCGCTATCTCTTTTTGCCCCACTTCGGGCGTATTCCCACAAAAATCTCGAAGTTTATACCCGGCATCGGGTGTGACAACACCGATACATACTCCTCGTCAAAGAGGTTGTTGATTGCACCCTTGAGCGTGAGCTCTGCCCAACGAAACGAGAAGCCCTTTTCGAGCTCTATGTTGTTCATAAAGTAGGCCGGAAGCCTGCCTGTGAGCGACACATCGTTGCTCGACATTGTATAACGCTCACTATAGTGGCACCACTTATAGAGCAGCGACCACGAGCGGAACGACAATCGCCCCGTAACCGAGGCCGAAAACTGCGGTATATATGGCAGTTGCTTGCCTATCGAGTCATCGCCCGCAGATATCGGCTCTCCGACATTCACCGAAGGTGTCCAAGCAGCCGAGCCGTTTAGCTCCAGTCGCCAATCTTTCGCCAAGCGCACCCACAACGACGCTTGCGCCTCGACACCATACGAATGTACGCTCTTCACATTGCCGGGCGAGAAGAAGCCCTTGTTGGTCGGCAACCACAATATCCAATCGTCAATCCACGACTCGAACCACGAGGCCGACACCCTGAATTTGTAGATAGCCTTGCGCCCCACCTCGCTCGATATGCCCGCATCGTAGCTCCAGCCACTCTCACTACGCAGGTCGGGATTACCGCCCGGGCGGAAGTAGAGGTCGTTGAGCGAAGGGGCTCGGTAGTTGCGAGAGGCCGAGGCTCGGAGCATCACATTGCCCTTTTTCGACACCACGCCCTCAACAGCCACTACAGGTATCGGCAAAGTCCACTTCGTGCCATACATCTCCTCACGCAGTGTTGCCGCCACGCCTAACCGTTCGATGGGTTGCCAGCGTGCCGACACCACGGCCGACAGCTCGGTGCGGTCGGCCTTATACCCTACGGCATTATCCTCGGAGCGCACAAAGTTTTCGTGGAGCGTAACATCGGCCGATAGTACCACCCTTGCCTCCTCGAAGGAGTAGGAGCCCGAGAGCGAGCCATAAACCGTATTTATGCGGCTGCGCGAGCAGGTCGATGCGACATTGTTGTAGCTATAGTCGTAACCGAGCCAGGTATATATGTAGCCCGCCTTGGCCCCCACTTGCCAATTACGGCGTATATGGTCGTAGCCAACCACACCACGAAAGGTGTTTTCACGCTGGTAGTTCTCGTATGTGGGCGAGGAGCCGTAGTCGGTCGTAAGCAGTGGCAATTCACGGTAGGAGTTTGTGTACCAGGCATTCAACGATAGGCGGTCACCACCCTTCGTCTTGTAGTACACATCCTGCATAAGGTGCGCATCTCGGAACGAGCCGTTGCGATTGCGCTCCTCGGGGTAGTATTGACCGACGATTTTGCCCTCATCATCGTAGATATTCTCCCTCTTGTCGTAGTTGCGGTAGCGGTAGTTGTTCTTCGAGGTCGAAAAGACCACTCGTGTCGATGTCTGCCAACGCCCTTTATTGTAGGTCAGGCGCAGGAAGTCATCGAAGGTCCAAAACGATCCTACCCCCTGCACAAAGTGCAGACCGAAACCCTCCTCCTGCACGGGTGTCGTAGATAGACGCACCGCACCGCCCAAGCCACCGCCCGCCTCGGTAACCGACGAAGAGCCGTGCAACAGCATTGCCTTATCGACCAAGAACGAGGGTATCATCGAGAAGTCGGTCATACCGAGCATTGGCGAGTTTATGCGCAGGCCATTCCACACCACCTGCGTATGCGAGGGAGAAGTACCCCTGAACGACACAGTCGAGAGCGTTGCTCGGCCACTATTTTTAACGAATATCGAGGAGTTGAACGACAAGATATCGGCCATCGAGAGCGAGATATTCTGGTGCAACATTGCCGAGTCAATCTTGGTCTGATCGACACCTATATCACGCATCGGGCGACGAGCCACGACCTCGACATCGGGTATCTCCAAGCCATCACGCAGCCAATCGCGCCCCTCCGCCACAACCGACAAAGGTGCTACCATCAAAAGCAGTATGACACAAAGTCTGCGCATCATCTCTTCCAACAAAAATCGCCCGCAATAACACCTGCCGTGAAGGTATCGAGCAACTCTCCCTCACGAGAGTAGCGATATATGATGCTTCGTTGCTGATAGTCGAGCGCATCACCAACATAGACCTCCTCGGTGTCGGGTGCTACGCCCAAGGCGTAGTAGAGGCTCGGCATACTACCCGTCATCGTAGGTCGAATAAATGGCTCGGCAGGCAACTCCTCGGCCTCTATCGACATTCGCCACACTCCCCCATCTATCCAATATATCGTGTCGCCCGCATCGTTGATTTTGAGCCTCGAAGCTGTGCGTGTTGCGTTTCCTGTGCCGCTTTTGCCAAGTTCAAACTCTCGTTCCACCTCCAACCCCTCAGGCTCTATGCGGTAAAGCCGTGAAGCCTCGTAACCGATAACATTATCCTCATAACCGCCATCGCTCACAACCCAGAGTTTGCCGTTGCGGTCCGCAACGATAGATTTCGGCTGCACACCTATATCCACATAATCGACAACCTCGTCGGTGCGAGTATCTATCTTCAATATGCGTCGCTGATACGACCAGCAGACAACATAGAGGTAGTCGCCCACGATGACCATCTGCTCCGTCGAGCCGGTGCGGTAGGCGGTAGTCATCGGGCAGACAATCTCGCCCGTAACCTCGAACTTTTTAGAATTTACAATGATAAGGCGGTCGCTATCGAGCTGCGAGATATAGGCCTTCTCGTCGCTCACAAAGCATATATATCGTGGCGAAGGCAGGTCGGTAATACGCCCCACCTCACGCAGCGTCTCGACATCTATGGCAAATACCACATGCGAGTTATTGACCACAATCCAGCCCACGCCATCACGCACGACCATCGACTGTGCCACATCGCCCAACTTCATGGCGTTGGCACGATAGAACATCTCGTTCTCGATATGGCGACCCTCGGGGTCGTAGAACGACAACGATGCTCCGCCAAAGGTAAAGTTGCCCTCGTTGGTAACAAACATCCCCTCGCCAAGCAGGTTGAAATGCTCCTGCTCGCCATACTCCCACCTCATACACGAGGTGAGCAGCAGCGCAAAGATGGTGGTTATTTGGCGCAAGAGTCGCATTACTCCGCACTATTGTATGAGACAAAGCCACAAACCTCGGTCGAGACCTCACCGATAATGGTATGCACGACATTTGTTGCCGACTGCACCTTCACAAAGTCAATCTGCGGAAGCATATTCACCTCTCCCGTAGCGTCACGAGCATCGAGAATACGGAAGCGGTTAGCTCCATCCGCAGCGAGGTCGATTGCGCTATAGTTATCGACATAGCCCCACTCAAAAGCGTTGAGCACCCACTCTTGATTTATCTCGCTCCACACGCCATTGTCGGGCAACAGCGTACCCGAGAGCGTATATTCGCCCTCCGTAACCCACGCAGGAAAGTAGTCTTGTCGATGTATCGAGTTACGCTCGATAATTCCACTACCGCCTTTGTTATCACGCCACGCTATCTTCTCTTCGTCGTCGGTACGGGAGTAGGTTATCGAGTAGTTTCTCTGAACACTATTTTTCAACATACTCTCCGAGCCATACAGCTCCTGCCACTCATCGTCAGCTATGCCATTGCCGTTTGCATCATACGACACCCAAACCACGCCAGGCTCGGAGCTACCCATAAAGGCATTGCCGTAGATACCAAAGTCGTAGTCGCCCTCCGAATTGAGAATAGGTTTATCGAACTTCACTATGATATAGCCGCCAAAGCCTCCGAGCGATACATAGTAGTTGTTCTCGAGGCGTTCTTGCGCATAGGCACACGCCTCCGCCATTGTGGTTGCCGTGTAACCCTCATTCACGAACTGCCCGGGAGCCGGCATAAACTCCACCACCTCAAACTCTAACTCTTTGGAAGCAGGCTCTTTACCGCCACCATCAACTCCTTCAAATGATGCGCAACCACCTACCAACAATAGGGTTGCAACAAGTGCAAACTTAAATGCTTTGGACATAAAATGTAAGTTTTATAACCCGATTGCCTGCGGATTGTTAAACAAAAATGTCGAGGTAGGTCTTCTGACTCATTCCGCAAGGCGCCTTCCCAATCAAGTAGATCAGTGGCAAAGAGTGCCTTTTTACCCCTCCTCAGCGCAGCGTCGCATCTCTCCTCACACAATTGAGCGCAGATGCCTCTACTCTCTACGAACGCTCGCCCTCGGGGCAGGAACTTACAGCAGCAGGTACTGTTTCGGATTTACACCGAATTCCGTTTTAATCTTATCGGGCGATAGGCCCGACCAAGAACCTCTGACAGTGCAAAGATACAAAATAATTGACAATTGACAATTGACAATTGACATTTTTTTAGACAAGCAATTAACTGTTACATAACGGAGCAAGAACTTTCTCAAAAAAAAAGTGGAGCCACGACCTTTGTCGCAGCTCCACCCGTCTAATATGTCGCCACCCTACTACTCAATTCGGAGAACATACTCCTGATCGATGTAGATTATCAAGGCGACCTTCTCCTCCCAACCATTCACATACGAGAGCTCAATCTGTGCCTGACGAGGGCGCTCGTAAGTATTTGGCTTAACGGTGAACGAGAGGACATCGTGCTCGAAAAGAAGGTCTGTCACAAAGTCAGGGTCTGTGGTCTTCGTTTTCACATTAGCTGCAATCTCATTGCAGTTAAGACGAATAACATAGCTCTGACCAGCCTCAGGAACCTTAATCGTGGTGCCCGACGAGAAGATGCTCTTATCCTCGTCGAAAATCGAGAAGTTGTCCTGATATACACCGTGCTGCTTAATCGCCACGGTATCGGTACGACCCTCTGCGCACAACACAACACGGCCTACTCGCTTACCATAGAGGTTCGCTCCGTAGTGAACTGCGATATCGCCACTGCCAGGGCAAGGCAACACTGCCTCCTTCGTGTCGGCAAACTTTATCCACTCGTAACCATCTACGATGCGAGCCTCATAGGCCACATTCGAGGTTACACGAATTGTCAAATCACCCTCCTCCGGCGTTGGATAGAAGACCTTTTCGTAAGCACCAAGCTTAACAACAGGCACATCCCACGCATCGGTGTAGTTACACGACACCGCAAGGGCAGATACGGCAACAATGGTTGCTAATAATATCTTTTTCATACTGTTCCTCCCCTATTATACATTACCTGTTTGATTTACTGCAATCATTCGCTCAACTCTCGTACCCGATGTTGTGCGGATATAGACGGTTGCCTGACGAGGATCTATCGAGAAGTTTGTATCGAACTTCAACTTCACAATCATCGTACCCTTGCCTACTGCAGGCTCTGCTTTGCACCACTCGTTATCAAGTGGATCACTATTTACAACCTCAATCTCCCAGCTCTCGGTCGAATATACATAGAAGCACTCCTCGCAACTTGCATAGGTTGGGTCTATCTGTACAAAATCGACAGCAAGCAGGTGATCAAACTCAAACGGTTTCTGGCACGAAGTCGATACTCCGAGTACCGCCAACACCGTTGCTACGCATATAAAAACTATCCTTTTCATTACAATCCGTATTTAGCATATTCGTTATTATCCAATGCACCACCCGAGAGAACAACCTGCTTGTCAGGTATTGGGTAGTACTCACGGCAAGGCTTATTCAGCGTGTAGTCCTTCAAGTATGTTGACTCCGAGTACTCCTGAACGCGCTCATACCATATACCCCAGCGGATAAGGTCGTAACGGCGGTTGAACTCACCAAAGAGCTCTCGACCTGCCTCATCCTGTATCTCCTTCAACAATTGATCAGCATTTGCGAAGTTTGCCATCGAAACAAGCTCAATACCCGCACGCTCCTTCACTGCATTAAGGTACTGGCAAGCCTTAACCAAGTCACCCATACGGAGATGAGCCTCTGCCAAGCACAAGATAGCACCCGCAAAGCGGAAGACCTTTGGATTGTTGAAGTCGCTGGTATAGACCATACCCGGACACCAGAACTTGTCACCAAGATTTGGACAACCCGATGCGCTACTGGAATTCGAGAAGAAGAGGTAACGACGAGGAACCAAATCTCTATCCTCTCCCTTCCTCCAGCCATGCCAGCCCCAAGCCAAGTAGCCTCCGGCATTACCACCATTAACCAACTCACCCGTAGTAGTATAGGTTGCGCAGCGACGGTCAGGTCCATTAACGACCATCAAAGTCTGGTAGAAGTGCTTCGTTGGCAACAATGGCGACACTGTACGAGCCTCCTTACCAAGCTCCGGAATAGCTACACCACGGTAGATATCCGACTCGATAGATTGGTCTGCAAAGTTCTCATCCTCCGGATCCTCAAACTGCTCCGAAGTCTCACGGAACGGAGTGGTGATAGTTGCCACAGCACCTACAACCTGAAGACCATACTCCTCACTTGTAGCAGGGATCTCGAAGATAGACTCCTTGGTGAACTTCTCGCGAAAACGAATATCCGACAAAGGATACTGCATCAACGAACCCGAAGGGTCGTTACCTGCACCGTTACCATAGATATCCTCCAAGTGACCGAAGATACGGATAGCATCGTTCCAACGCTTCTCCCACATACACATCTTACCTGCCAACATATAACCTACGGCAGCACCGATACGGTAGTTCGTTGCATAAGAACGCTCATTTGGCAGAGCCTGACGCTCCTCCAACCAGTAGCAAATCTCGTCAATCAAAGCGTTGCGAGTATCCGAAGCCGACATACGAGGCAGACGAGCAATACGCTCGCTATTTGCATCGGTAACCTCCTCGGTGTAGTAAGGTACATCCTTGAAGTGGATGGTCAAGAGGTAGTAGAAGAAGGCACGAACAATAACACACTCGGCATAGAGTGGGGCTTTCTCCTCCTCTGTAAGCGGTGAACGCTCGATAGCGGCATACATCGCATTACAACGCATTACACCAAGATAACCCTGCTGCCATACGGTTGCACCAAAACGAGGGGTTGTTGGTGTGTACATCGCATTTGCATCAGTTGCATCAGACGAATTCTTATACATCAAGTCTGTACCGCCATCTGCATACTGAATAAACGCATAGTTCGTATAGATCGACTTCAACGGAATGTAGCAACCATTCAAGCCTGTTTCTATCTGCTTCTCGGTCTGATAGTAGGTCTCCGGAGTCGAAGATGATATAATCTTCTCCTCGAGCGTACAGCCCACAAGTGCAAAGACCGAAAGCGCTAATAATAATATCTTTTTCATAGTTTAGTAGCGTATTTGAATTGAGAATGTATATGTACGGTTCTTTGGATACCAACCCTTATCTATACGAGCTGTACCATTCGATACATCAGGGTCAAAACCATTATACTTCGATACCAAGAATACATTGTTACATGCTGCCGACAAGGTAATATCACGCAAATAACGAGTCTTCTTGCGAAGGTCGAATGTGTAGCTCAAGTTCACATTCTGCAAACGGAAGTACGATGCATCGTGAACATAGCGGTCGCTTGGATAGTCGTCCGTGTGACCCAAAGCCGGAATATCCGAGTATGGGTTACGGGTTGCATGCCAAGCATCCATCATATAGCGATACTTGTTGGTACGCATACGGGTGTTACCCATCTCAAACTCTGTAGGGTTGTACATACGGCCACCGAGCGAGTAGGTGAAATAGACACCTATCTGCAAGTTCTTCACAATACGGAAGGTATTGTTGAAACCTCCATAGATGAACGGATCGGCTGTACCGAGATATACACGGTCGTTATCATCAAGTACGCCATCGTGGTTTACATCGATATACTTCGAGTAACCGAGCGACTGACCATACGACACATAAGTCTTGGTTACCTCGTTCTCCTTCTGCTCGCCCTTATTGTGCCATACGCCACCATGCTTGAGGCCCCACAACGAGTTTGCAGGATAACCCTCAACATATCCGTAGCACATAATACCATTTTTCTCGTAGGTTGCGATATAATCGTAGTCCATACCGAGATCCAACACCTTCGATGTGTTGTGCGAAATGGTCAAGTTTGTAGTCCACTGGAAGTTTGCACGGGTGATGTTACGCGATGTAATCGAGAACTCACCTCCGATATTCTGCGTACTACCAATATTCTCATAACGAGTATTGTAACCTGTAACCTGTGGGTTCGAGATACTCAACAACAAATCGTGTGTCTTTGCATAGTAACCCTCCAACGAGAAGGATACTCGGTTATCCAATACCGAGAAGTCGATACCGACATTGTAAGAGTCTGTCTTCTCCCAAGTCAAATCAGGGTTATCCAAACGAGTTGGGTAGTAGGCAACCTCCTGGGTATCACCGAACAACCAACCACTTGTATTGGTAGTCAAAGCCATCTGCGAAACATAGCTCGACACAGCATCGTTACCCGAGCGACCGGCACTCAAACGCAACGAGAGGTCGGTGAGCCAGTTACCTACATTGCTCATAAACGACTCATTGTTGATACTCCACTTGAACGCCAACGCTGGGAAGAATGCCCACTTGTTACCCTTCGAGAAGTTCGACGAACCATCGTAACGACCTGTGAAGGTGACATGGTAACGCGACTTGTAAGAGTAGTTAGCACGAGCCAACACCGAGAAACGCTGTATCTCCGTTGCCGAAGTGGTCTCGGTAAGACGACGCTTATCTACGATACTACCCATATTGTAGTACGATACATTGTCATCGAGGTAACCTACACCCTCGGTATTACGGACATCCGAACGCTTATTCTGGGCGGTAAAACCGGCCACGATATTCACCTTGTGGGTCTTCTTGAATGTACGGTTGTACGAGAGTGTAGTCTCGCTCAAGAGGTTGTTGTTGATAGTCTCCTGACGACGAGCTGTACCACCATACTTTCGTGACGCTGCAACCGGCATAAACGATGGCGAATAGTAGAAGCGGTTGGTATTGAAGTAGCTATACGAGAATGTCGATTTCAGCTTCAGACCCTTCGTAAGCGTAAACTCCAAATATGGCGACATCGTCAAGTAGTTACGGTTTGTCATATGAGTGATATGTATAGCCTGCAAGTAAGGGCTATTATAGACCGAACCACCATTTGTTGCACTATCGCCCAAGTTGTTCCAAGTTGCATCCGGAGACAAGAGTGGGTTCAGTGCGATAGCAACCGTAGTACCTGTACCGTTGATACCTGTCTTTGCCTGGTCGTTGTGACGAGTCTGGTAATTGAGGTTAATACCCATCTTCATCCACTTGGTAGCGTTGTGATCCAACTTCAAGCGGGCAGTCAAGTGCTGCTGGCCTGTGTTAATCACGATACCGTCGTTATCCTTGTAGTTCACCGAGAAGAAGACCTTGGTATTCTTGCCACCACCTGCCAACGAGAGGTAGTAGGCCTGCGAAAATGCCTTCTGTGTCATCACATCAAGCCAATCTGTTCCCTGGCCCTGCAACGATGGGTTGGCGTAGGACAACTCATCTGGACGCTTGTGATAATAATTAGTTTCACGATGCATCTGGTAGTCGTTACGGATACGAGCCAACTCCTCGGCGCTCATGATATCCAACTCACGAGGAAGCTCCGAAAGACCGAATGTCGCCTTGAAGGTAACATTGAGTTTCGTACCCTTGGCCTCGTTTGTGGTAACCAGGATAACACCGTTTGCACCTCGTGAACCATAGATTGCTGTTGACGAAGCATCCTTCAACACGGTCACGCTCTTAATATCCGATGGATCGATATCCGAGAAGCTCTCCACTGCATCCATCACACCATCGACCACGATAAGTGGCTCATTCGATGCCGAGATAGAACGGGAACCACGAATACGGATCGAAGCTGCCGAACCAGGCTCACCATCGGTTGTCGAGATCTCGACACCGGCCATACGGCCCTGCAACGCCTGATCAACCGAGGTAAGCGATGTGCTCGCCAAGTCCTCCATATTGACCGATGTCACAGCACCTGTAAGGTCACTCTTGGCCTGTGTACCGTAACCAATGACCACGACCTCGTTAATAGATACATTGTCTGGGTTGAGCACAACATTTATTGTTGTACGGTTGCCCACCTTCTCATTCACTTCGGTATAACCGAGGAACGAGAACGAGAGTACATCGTTTTGCGATGCCTTAATAGTAAATTTACCCTCCATATCGGTTGTTGTACCGACCGAGGTATTGCCGACAACGACTACCGTAGCACCAATCATCGGAAGTCCCGTGTTATCCAACACCTGTCCCTTAATGGTGCGAGGAGCCTGCGCCATAGCCACCTGCACAGAGAGTATGGCTGTCAAGCAAAATATTGCATATTTTACATTTGATAGTAGGCGTTTCATCTTCTACTCTTCATTTTTAATTGTTACCGAAATAGGATAGTGTGTCGAACCATATGGCATTGTTGTATCGATAATAATAGGTGTCATATCGTGCCATACGGCAGGGGTCACATATACAAACTCTCTGCGTGAGCCATCGCTGCACGAAGGGGTGTAAACGCTGCACTGCGTACCAACACAATCTACCATCTTCTGCTTCGACAACCAAGTGTGTACCGCTGACGAGCTCTCCGACAATGTCGATTTAATCGACTCCGGAAGGCTCGATGCGTACTTCAGCACATCTGCATACGAACCTACATTTGCACCAAGTACATAGATCCACTTGTCTTTGTCAATATCCACGCCTACAGTAGCGCTATACATCGCGCGAACCTCCTCTACACGGTCATCCGGCGAGAGGCTCTTGCCGAGGTCGGCAAATACATAACCAAACTCTCCGAGTGTGAAGTAGAAGTGGTTTGTCAAAGCACTCACCGATACAGTACCATAGGTATCCATCGACTCCTTGCTGAGCACCACGATACAGGTTCCGGCACGAGAAATAGAGTTGAAACGAAGGTTAGGATAGAGATCCTTGAGAGTTGTCTCTGCCCACACCTCAGCCTTCTTTGCAGGCGAACCAATCGTAGGGTCCGAGAGCATAAAGAGAATGTCGGCATCTACCTCTCGCACATACGATGCGTAGGCCTCGAGGTCAAGTGTCGATCTCGAATCCTTGAGATTGCAATATACAATCTTTGTAATGCCGGTATCAGCTACACCAGGAACCTCAACATCGAGCGGATGCTCGCCTGTTACAGGCACTTCGGTTGTACACGCTACGCAACCGAAAAGCGCAGCAATAAGCGTATAAAGTATCTTCTTATTCATAATCGCCACTTTCATTATCAGATTGAAGTTGAGTTAGCGTACAGGTTGTAGAGTGCACTTCACCCCAAGCATCCTTGAACGATGCCGAAATCTGTGCTGTACGAGGTGCACCTGCATTTACACTCGCCGTAACGAGGAGTGATGCGCCATCTGTTCCAAACTCTACCGACTGAACCCAGTTCGCATCAGCAGAGAATGACATCGATGGCAACTGTGCAGCCGACAGGTTGGTGTTGAATGGCACCTTATACTCCATATCGGCTCCAGGCATCTCGGTATCCTGAAGTGAGAGGAATGGTGTAAGGCCTCGCTGCTTAACAACGATTGTATCGGTAGTAAAACCATCATAAGTTGATATTACCACATGGCCTACACGGCAGAAGTTTCTTCGACTCTCGGTCGATTCATTCGAGTCATAAGCTACGGCAATAGCGCAGTTGTCCTTCTTGAGGTCGCCATCAACATGCAACCAATCGGTCTGTGTCGATGCGCTCCACACGCCAACAGTCTTCACCGAAATTGGAAACTCACTCGCCTCGACTGCAACCTCCACAGTAGCGATAACTCGGCCCTGTGGCTGCGCAACCTCTATCTTGGTACAGCCTGCTACGAACAGAGCTGCAACAATCGAGAATATAAAAATCTTTTGTTTCATATCAGAAATCTCCTTTCTTTCTTGTGAGTTTAGTTGTATTCACCATTTTCGGCCTCAAAGTCGTTCACGCCATAGCCATAGCGATCTGCTGTAACAACAACATCGCAAACCTTGCTCTTCTCAACAACGAAAGGGCCCTTAACATAGGTATCAACCACCTTCTCGCCATCGACAACCGACACTACGATATTCTCGTATGTACCGGGAGCTACAACGGCCCACACGATGAGTGGCACCGAAGGGGTCGAATTCAAACCACCGATATAAGATACGGAGACCTTATCCGATGCATTTGTCATACGAGGTGTTACACTCTCAAAGAGCGAGTACCAACCACAAGGGTGTGCATCGTTACTCGAGTTTGTAGTCTTCACATAGGCAGTTACGCTCTCTACGCTCGAGGTCACAACTTTGAGTTGTATCCTCAACAAGCCCGCCTCGTAACCAAACTCTGCATGCGGCTCTTCCGATGTCGCTACACCTATATATTTAATAGTGTTGCGCAACATGTTCCACGGATTAGCCTCATAAGCCTGAACTGCAGGTATCTCAAGACGACCCTCTGCAACAGCCTTATCTCCTTTATTCGAGTATGGGATATAGAGTGTAAGGTTACCCTCTATCGCATCACCATAGAACTCCGCAGTCGAGAGACCTACGCTCTCTGTCGTAGCTGCGTACTTCTCATTCGAGCCCTGCACCGAGCCATAGGCACCGATGTAGGTATTTGCATCCCATGCGAACTCATAATTCTCGGCAACACCCTCAATCGTCAATTCAGGGAATGTCACCGTAATCTTCGACACCGCATTTGTCGAGATCTCCGGCTCTACAACCTCTGGCAGAGGCTTCGTGCAGGATACAAGACAGAATGCGAGTAAAATCGATATTCTTAATACAGTTCTCATCTTATTCTGTTTTATTATTTATTCAACTCTTTTGGTGTGCGATTAGACGGTACCATCGGTATTATCACCCGAGCCCTCGGTTCCCTCACCGCCCTCCGGCAGTACAGGGGCTACGAAGGTTGCACCATCGTATGCAGGCTCGGTTTCATCACCTGACCACTTCTCGCCATAAATATAGTCCATATAGTTTTGCTCAGTAAGCTCGGTAACCACATTGTTACGCTCAACCTTACCGCCAACCTTACTATTGAGCATCTGAACCACGCTGCGGCTAACACCCGTAATAGCACCTACAGATGTAGATTTACCGGCCATAATGCTACCCGTATTCTCGTTGCCCTCACACGCTGCAGTAGTAGTTGCCGAGCGCAATATACCTCCGGCAATACCACCAACCACAGGCTGGAAGTCCAACGAACCCTGGACCTCAATTGTTCCGCTATTCGAGCAGTTTGCGACAGCGGCACCAACTATTCCTGCAATACCGCCAACAGCATTGTCACCACCAAGGACTCTACCTCCGAGATGCACAAGACCACTGTTTGTACAGTTGTATATTGGCGAACACTTCATAGTTGTGAAACCGGCAACACCGCCAAGGTAAACATTACCCGCAACGACCGCCTCCGAGCGAACCTCACCCTTATTGTGGCAGTTTGTTACACGGTCACCTGTGCCATCTTGTGCCTCACCATCCGCAAGGCTCAAGTTTACATAAGCTGCAACACCACCGAGATAGACATTTGTATCCGTCTTACCCGTAACAGTTACAAGACCTTCATTGGTGAAACCCTCAAGGTTGCCTGTAGCACCACGATAAGAGGCTACACAACCTCCGACATAGTAGTGGTTCGAAAGACGACCCTCGGCAATCATCGAACCGCGGTTGATATTACCTGTTGACCCTACCAAAGGTACAGCAGTGATTGTCTGGAATGCAGACATATAGACCGATGTGGATTGCACATCCGACTTGCCCTTAAATACGATGTTACCCTCGTTTATACAATCCCTGATAACACAATTGGTTGCATCGGCAGAGTTGTTTGCCGAGAACGAAGCCATGGTCACACCCTTCGCATTGGCCATACCCTCAAAGATGATATCACCCGAGTTGTAGCAGTTGAGGAGCGAAACATTCTTCGTCTTAACCGACGAGAAGTAGCCTCCGATAAAGTCACCCTTATTACCTGTGATTGCAGTCGAAGTAATATGGATATTACCCTTCAACTCGCAATTCTGCACAGTACATCCCTCTGCAATATTGTAGAAGAAGCCTCCACAGTAGAGTGCAGTGTCGAGAACACACGCAATGATAATATCGCCAGTTACGCTACAACCATCATAAACTGCATTGTTCGAACCGCTAATAGCGTCCATCAAACCTGCAACCTGTGCAGAGCCGCTGACAGCACCTCGCTGGTCAAAGATAATATCGCCATTGTTGTGGCAGTTTGTCATACTCATATCGCAGTCCTGAACCAGACCACCAACATAAGCAGTATTTACCGACAAACCGGCATAGATAAGGTCTCCATCATTCACGCAATTCTCCATTGCAATAGCTGATGTTCCATCAACATAACGAGCAATACCACCAAACTTAACACGATATGAGGTCTTACCCGTATATCTAACCTCGCCCTTGTTGGTCAAGTTCATCAACTTGCCGCTACTTGCATAGTCGATACAGCCAGCGTATGTCAATGTTCCGGTAGTCGACTGTCTACAATCCACAGCGATAAGCAAATTACCATGGTTTGCCGAGTTGCCAACATCACCGTGTGCGCGAGCTACAAGACCTGCCTGGTAGATTGGCTGACCATCTGTACCCAATGTGTAGTGAAGTTCAATATTACCGTAGTTGTAGATATTGCTGATATCGTTTGTTTCATCTGTTGTGCTACCTACAACACCGCCAATACCTGCAATGGTTGCCGGTACCAAAGTTCCGCCAACATAGATATCTGCGCTCTTCTCGTCATCACCGCTGTGATAGTTGTAGCAGTTCGAGATTGGGAGGTTTGCCTCACCAACAACACCACCGATACACATCACCTCACCTACAAGTGTCGAAGCAAGGCTGCGAATAGTACCGTAGTTCTTGTTATTCTCGAATACTGCGCTTTCATCGCTCACGACGCTGAAGTTATCTTCTACACTCATCGTAGCGTATGCAGCCACGCCACCGATACGCAAAACTCTAGCGCCAAATTCTGCACCCTCTACAGGTGGCAGATTAACAGTCGAGATTGCACCATAGTTAGCATTATTGAGCATCGACATAGCAAGAGCCGTAATACCACCGATGTTGTATGCTTCAGCCTGACTGCGTGCTGTCAACGAACCACGATTCTCGCACTTATTTATCGAAGCAGGTGAATATCCAGCAACACCGCCCATATAGAGCGAACTTACAGGAGTTGCCTGTACCAAAGCACCATAGTTGTAGCAGTTGCTAAAATCTGCAGCAGTCAGGACTGAACCTGCGACACCACCAATAGCATACGAACTTGTTATGCTACCCGATGTCTCCTCAATCTTCAACTCTGCGTGATTCTCGCAATCAGTAACTTGCGCACTATCGCTATCAACGGCACCAACAACACCACCAACACTCAACACCGAAGGTGCCATCAAGCCTGTAGCTGCACCACTCGCAATAACGATATCCATCTTGTTACGACAGTTTGCAAGGCTACCTGACGACAAGTTACCTGCAACACCACCGACTGCAATATCGCTCAACAAAGCACCGATATGCTCGTTATTCGAGAAGGTCAAGGTACCTTCTGTTGAACAGTTGGTAATGCTACCACCTGCAACGCTATTACAGATAGCTCCAACATAGTTCATATTTGTCGCTACGATGTTGCTCTCGACATTAAGGTTGCGCACCTCTGCAGAAACATTATCGAACAAAGGAACTGTAAGACCCTTAATCCACTTGTTGTTACCATCAAAGACCTTACCTGCAAGATCGATTGGAGTCCAAGCCTTATCGGTCATATCGATATCGGCAACGAGCAATGCACCATCCTCGGCAATGCCACCTGCGGCCATCTGCGCTGCGAAGTCAAGCAGTTCGGCATCGTTCGAGATAAGGAACATCGACGAACCTGCCTCGAACTCTACGCAAGGGAACTCACGCACTTTGCCTGCTACGAGTTTTTTCGAGCCCAAGCCCGAGAAACTCTTTGTCATCACTGCACCATTGTCTGCGATGAAGTTAATCTCGAAGCCCTCGTATGTGCCCTGCGGTACAGCGATGTAGAATACGCTCGATTGTGCATCGGTCAACTGACAGCCACCCTCGCCAAAGTCGTAGAGGATAGTTGAAGAGGCGCTGCTGCGAGGTACCATTGCACCATTGCTGCAATCCACATCAAATAGACCCGAGATAGGGGTACCATCGACTGTTCCGACTGTGAGGTAGCTCAAGTTTACAGTCTCACCGGCCTTGGCCTTAACCTCAACACGAAGTACTGTGGTCAAGTGCTTGAGGGTAATGTTCTCGAAGCCGTTGGTGTAGCCATACATAGGTGCGCTGCCTTGAGCAAACGACCCCTCGGTATGAGCCTGAACCGACTGGAACACAACAGGTGAATAGCCCACCTTTGCACTCGGCTCTACACCCTCTACCCACGGATAAACCAAATGATACGGAGTCTCCAACGCTGCAGGAACCGAAAGATTAGCAAGTTTGCGATTGCCACTTACAATCTCCACACCCGCTGCATATCCATTTACCGAAACGACATCTCCCTCGCTCCAATACAACGGATAGACATTGCCAACCTTCGCACCAAGCTCGGTACGAGCCTCTGGTGAAGGAAGGGTTGCAGACAGCGTGACCATCTCGCCTTGACCTGAACCCACATTCTGGTCCAAATCTGTAGTCACATCCTGCGTACAAGAGTAACTTGCAAGCAGTGCAACCACCATCAGAAGTTTAGTAAAATTTTTCACGCTAATAGATGTTTTTTAGTTTGTTAATTTGTTTGTTTTGTAGAATTTCTCTTGTTTGTTTTTGTTCAGTTAGTTTTTTTTGTTGTGTGTTTTAGTGTGTGTTTTTTAGTTTGACATTTATTTTGTTAGATTTCTGTTCATCCTCTTTCATTTCTATTCATCCCCTCTTCTTTCCGTTCGTCCTCTTTCCTCTCCCCTCCTCGCATACACACGCACGATATGCGCCCGTGCGCTCGAAATACAAAAGTTATAGTCGCTCCTGCTTGCGCAGAGCAACACTCAACACCTTCATCTCCGAAAACCAGAGCCCGCCGCACCACCGCCGGCTGCATCTGCCAACATCATTGCACACAGCAGCCAACCGGCCGTATTCGCCAAAAGGCGACACAGGCAAACTCCCTAACTACATAGCCTCTTCTTTACTTAAATTTTACTCAAATTAGCACCGAAAACTACCGGTCGTTTCGGTTTTACAAAGATAGGCATAATTTAGTAATATGCAAAAGTATTTCGCATTATTTTTTTCAACAATCTACCACACAATCGGCAGTTTTCCGCTATGTTGCAGATACTCATTTGCTTTCGAAAAATGACGAGAGCCAAAAAAGCCTCGATAGACCGACAATGGCGATGGATGCACAGCCTTCAAGACCAAATTTTTCGAAGCATCGACCATCGCCCCCTTCTTTTGGGCATAGCTTCCCCACAGCATATAGACAACACCCTCCTTCTCCTCGGCAATTTTGCGCACCACAGCATCCGTAAACTGCTCCCAGCCACGACCTGCGTGCGATGCCGCCTCATGCGCCCTCACGGTCAGCACAGCATTGAGCATCAAAACCCCCTGCTCCGCCCAGCGGTCGAGGTTACCACTCGCAGGTACAGCCGTACCCGTATCGTCGGCCACCTCCTTGAAGATATTGCGCAGTGATGGCGGAAAATCAACTCCATCATCGACCGAGAAGCAAAGACCATTTGCCTGACCATCACCATGATATGGGTCTTGCCCGATAATCACGACTTTCAACTTATCGAGCGGACACTTATCGAAGGCTCGAAAAATATTGCGTGCCGCAGGAAATATCTGATGCGAGGCGTACTCCGCCTTCACAAAGCCGACCAACTCGGCAAAATAGGGTTTGTCGAACTCCTCTTGAAGCAGTGCCTTCCAATCTTCCGCTATACGAACATTCATGGTTCTCTTTTTTTTTAGATTTGTAGCGAGAGCGAAGATAATAATTTTAGCCGGAACAATTGCTCTTTTTTCTAAAAATTATTATCTTTGTGAGGATTATTATGTGCGCACATTATGAAAAGACTACTTACTATACTGGCGTTACTTGTGGCTGTATCGTGCTGCGATGACCACAAAATAGCACTACTCGACAAGGCAGCTTTCGAGACCACGGTCGATGGCAAGGCCGTATCGCTATACACTCTTCGTGGCGGTGACCTCGTGATGCAGGTCACAAACTACGGGGCAAGGGTCATATCGCTGTGGGCTCCCGACCGCAACGGTCGCTATGCCGATATCGAGATTGGCTACGAAAATATCGATCGCTACATCAACAATACGGGTGAGCGTTACCTCGGTGCCGCTGTCGGCCCCGTAGCCAACCGCATTGCAAACGGCAAATTCTCGCTCGATGACAAGGAGTACACCCTGCCACAGAACAACAACGGCCAAACCCTGCACGGCGGAACGCTCGGTGTCGATCGCATCGTATGGGATATCAGAGAGGCAACCGACAGCAAGATTGTATTCTACTGCATTCTTCCCGACGGGCAAGATGGTTTCCCGGCAAACCGTGTAATCTCAATGACCTACGAGCTAACGCCAAACAACGAGTTTGTCGTATCGTACAAGGCCATGACCGATGCCAAGACCGTATTAAACCTCTCGCACCACTCCTTCTTCAACCTCGAGGGCGATGGCGAGGGCACAATTCTTGACCATATCCTGACAATCAACAGCAAGGCGATAACCCCCATAAATGGACTTCTTATCCCTACGGGCGAGATTATGTGCGTAAAGAACACCCCGTTTGACTTCAACGAGCCACACGCCATTGGCGAACGAGTGAACGACGAGCATCCGCAACTCAAAGCCGGTGCAGGCTACGACCACAACTTCATCATCGACCGTGAGGACAATGGTGAGGTCATAAAGGTTGCCGACATCTACTCTCCAAAGAGTGGTCGTGGCATGGAGCTTCACACCGACCAGGTAGCACTACAGTTCTACTGCGGCAACTTCTTCGATGGCTCCTACAGCAACAAGTACGGCAAGCCTATACTCTACCGAGGTGCCTTTGCGCTCGAAACACAACGCTATCCCGATGCGCCAAATCAGCCATCGTTCCCAACGATTGTCTTGGAGCCGGGGCAGGTCTATACACACACTTGCATTTATAAATTTTATGTAAAATAATTAGATTTTTATGGCAAACTTAACACCTACTCCTCATATCGGAGCAAAGCTCGGAGAGATAGCCGAGCGAGTTATCATGGCAGGCGATCCGTTGCGTGCCAAGTTTATGGCAGAGCGTTACCTCGAGAACCCTAAACTCGTAAATCAGGTGCGTGGAATGTATTGCTACACGGGAACCTACAAAGGCAAGGAGGTTTCGGTTATGGGGCACGGTATGGGCATCTCCTCTATCGGCATCTACACCTTCGAGCTCTTCAATTTTTATGGCGTAAAACGCATTATCCGCACAGGCTCGGCAGGAGCATATCAACCCGACCTACACATTGGCGACATCGTCATAGCGCAGGGAGCTTGCGACAACTCAAACTTCGCAGCACAATACAATCTTCCAGGCACTTACGCCCCTATTGCCGACTACGAAATGTTGAGCGCAGCGGTCGAGAAGGCGAAGTCGATGGGCGTGAACTATGCCGTGGGTAACATCCTCGCATCGGAGATATTCTACAACGACAACCCCGAGGCGTGGAAGCAGTGGCAGAAGATGGGCGTTTTGGCCGTCGAGATGGAGGCTTCGGCACTCTATATGAACGCAGCCCGCAGCGGCAACCAGGCTCTCTGCATCTGCACCATCTCGGACTCGCTCGTAACTCACGAGGAGACCACAGCCGAGCAGCGTGAAAAGACCTTCACGGATATGATGGAGATCGCCTTTGACATTATTTAATCCCAAAAACTCAAAAGCATAAATATGAAAAAGCTATTAACATTTATCACTCTTATTACGATTTCGCTTCAGGCATCGGCTTGGAGCAAATTCGGACACGAAATTGTTGTCGAGGTAGCAAAGCGTCACTTGACCGAGCGCACCAAAGCAAACTTGGCAAAGTACCTGCCATACGACATCACCCTCGATGCCGTATGGATGGACGACCACCGCAAAGACCCTCCTATCGCCTACACTACTGCGTGGCATGTATACGAAGTCGATGACAATCTCGAGTACAACATCAACCCACGACTCAAGAAGGGTGGCGATGCAATTCACGCCCTCAAGGTTGCCGACATCAACCTCTCACGCTACCGTGAGAAGTGCGACTCGACCGTAATATTCAACACCCGCATGGTGCTTCACTTTGCGGGCGATATGCACTGCCCGTCACACACCTACATTGGTGGTCGTTGCTTCTGGGATTGCGAGCTCGATGGTTGGAAGACGCAGTTCCACTACATATACGACAAGATGCCTGCTCTTCTCAACCCCGACAAGACCCCTGCACAGGTTGCTGCCGAGATTGACAACTGCAAGAAGGGTGAGATTAAGCGTATTCAGTCGGGCGACCTGTACGAGTGGGTAAAACACTCGGCCGTAAATGCGAAGAAGGCTTACGACCTCAACCCTCGTGGCAAGTACCACCTCGACCCTAACACCGTAGAACTCTCTCGTGGTTTCGTATCGGAGCAGCTCCGCAATGCAGGATATCGTCTTGCATTCCTGCTGAACAAATATTTTGGCGAATAAGCCACAGAGACCTTAAACAAGATATGCCGACCGTTTTTGCGGTCGGCATATCTTGTTTTTACCACCAAAGCTATCGCAGCGGTATAAACTTCGTAGATTTGCGTGTAGGCGAGAGCACACTATTTATAGATACGAGCTTCTCCTTTCCCTCGACATCGTCGGCCGACACATCTTTCATATCGATCTTAAAGACATCCTCGACGCCTATAGCCGAACGGCACTCCTTGCCCGTATATGAGAGCTTCACATTCTCGAGTGTGCAGAACTTTATGCCCTTCAGATAGAGCCCCCAATATGGGTGTACATGCGCCTCGATATGGGTCGGCTTCACAACAGGGTTCTGCACCGCATCGTCGATACGACCGACATACTCTATATCGACATCCCGCAGAGTTACACTCTCGTGCGTACCGCCCCAATAGCCCACAAACTGTAGTGCCGAATGGTAGATATTTGTCGCCTTGATACGCTCGAGAACGATATTCTCGGCCCAAGTACCACTCTTAAGGTCGGAGCAGAAAGCGTTGCGCAAATTATCTATTGTAAGGTCGTGAATATAGATATCTTTGAGCACACCCTCGCAATCTTGCCAAGCCCCGGGCTGCAATATCACAGCCGACATCATCAGCTTCTTGCCACGAAGGCTGCGCACCGAGCGTTGCGGATAGACTCCCGGGCCCTTGAATAGGCAGTGCCCAATCTCGAGATTTGTGGCAGGATAGATAAGGCGCACACCGTTGATTGTGGTATTGAGGTCGCAATTTGTGATTACGAAATTCTCCCACCAGCCACCTGCAATAGCATCGTCGCCCGACTCGATTTTGCAGTTGCGGATCGTTATATTCTTGCCTCCTCGGATATGGATACCATCATAACCCTCGGTGATACGGAGATTGTCGTACAAACCATTTTGCAACTCGTAGCCCATAAAGCCGTAGTTACCCGCCTTGTCGATATGTATGCCGCTGATTGTGAAGTTCTTGGACTCGGCAAAGACTATGCAGTGCGGACCACGAATACGCTCCTCGCCATTCGGATTTTCGACATGCTGACCGCATATTGTACCCTCGCCCGTAATGGCGAAATTCTGCTTGCCGACAGCCAGAACAAAGGCTTTGTTCCAATACTCGGCATAGGCCATCTTGTACCTCTCGAAGTCGTCACGCTTGCATACATAACCCTTGTACGAAGCGAGGTCGGTTGTTGCGACCAGACGACTACCCTCCTCGAGTCGCAGCTCCACATTATCCTGCAACACGATGGTTCCGCAGAGATACTCACCCTTTGGTACCACCACAACGCCACCGCCACTCTCGCTACAGGTGGTGATGGCTCGGTTTATGGCCTCCGTATTGAGGCTCTTGCCATTGCCTTTGGCTCCAAAATCTTTGATATTAAAGGTCGGTCGAGCCGACACAAAAAGCACCTGTGCGAGTGCTACCAATGTCAATAAAACTCTCTTCATCTCGTCGAGCTGTTTTTGTCTATCATCACACAAAGGTAGTCAAAAAAAATAGAATTTTCAATTCTCAATTTTTAATTCTCAAATTTTAGTTATATCTTTGCGACCGCAAATGTGGAGGGATTTGGACTGATTGCAACCACAATAAAAAATTGCTAAACCGGCAACTCTTTTTTTGAGGCGTTTCTGCCAAATCCCAACATTGTAAAATTGACAATTGACAATTGATAATTGACAATTAAAAGTAAAACGATAAATCGTTTTGATGTTTTGCTTTTCTCTCGTCTCTCGTCTTTCGTCTCTCGTCTAATTTTTAACTTTGCAATTTTAACTTTTAACTATAATAAAGTATGGGATTTTTATTTACATCAGAGTCGGTTTCGGAAGGACACCCAGATAAGGTATCCGACCAGATTTCAGACGCCATTCTCGACGAGTTTCTGCGCCGAGATGCACAGGCAAAGGTCGCTTGCGAAACGCTCTGTACCACAGGTTTAGTGGTTGTTTCGGGCGAGGTCTGCTCGGATGCTTATGTCGATATTCAGGGTACAGCCCGTCGAGTGATTGACCGCATCGGTTATAACCGTAGCGAGTTGCAGTTCGACGCCAAGTCGTGCGGCATCTTGTCGGCTATCCACGAGCAGTCGTCGGACATCAACCAAGGCGTTGTGCGTGCCACCGAGGAGGAGCAGGGCGCAGGCGATCAGGGCATTATGTTCGGCTATGCCGTAAATGAGTCACGAGAGTTGATGCCGGCAACGCTTATCCTCTCGCATGTTATCCTGAAGGAGTTGGCTGTAATTCGTCGTAAGGGAGAGGTTATGACCTACCTCCGCCCCGATGCCAAGAGCCAGGTAACCATTGAGTATGGCGATGACCGCAAGGCAAAGCGAGTACATACTATCGTCGTTTCGACACAACACGACGAGGATGTCGATGTGGCACAAATCAAGGAGGATGTGCGCAACATCCTTATCCCTCGAGTGAAGGCTCGTTTGGAGCGTGCAGGCGACGAGTTGGCACAGCTTATCGGTGAGGATTATATCCTCCATGTAAACCCTACGGGCAAATTCGTTATCGGTGGCCCTCACGGAGATACAGGATTGACAGGCCGCAAGATTATCGTCGATACCTATGGAGGTCGTGGCGCACACGGCGGCGGTGCATTCTCGGGTAAGGACTCCTCGAAGGTGGACCGTTCGGCCGCATACGCAGCTCGCCACATCGCCAAGAATATGGTTGCTGCGGGTGTTGCAGATGAGGTACTCGTGCAGTTGAGCTACGCTATCGGCATTGCGCAGCCTCTCTCTGTATATGTCGATACCTACGGCACAAACAAGCTCTCGATAAGCGAGGGCGAGATAGCCGAGCGCATCGGCAAGTTGTTCGATTTGCGACCACACGCCATCGTTAAACGCTTCGGCCTGAAAAACCCTATTTTCGAGGCGACAGCATCGTACGGCCACTTCGGCAATCGCCCTTATACAAAGGCTGTTACATTCGTCGAAAACGGCAAAGAGGTCGAGCGTGAGGTAGAGTTCTTCGGCTGGGAGCGACTCGATGCAGTCGATGCCATCAAGGCGGAGTTCGGGCTATAAAAAAACTCGACAATCACATCCAAAAGGCGAGAAGTTGTAACGAACTTTTCGCCTTTTGTTCATTTTGGTATGTGTGATGTATGATTTTCCCCAAATATAATCTCCGAAACAAGTTGGAAATCAGGGAAAAATTACTATCTTTGTGACGACTTTTGAGTTTGGCTCAATAAACCTATAAACGGAAAATTACAAATACATATAAATCAACAACATAAAACTATGGAGAACAAATTGAAAGAGTTGACCGAGCGCCTATATGGCGAAGGTTTGGAGAAGGGTCGTGTCGAGGCTGACCGTTTGGTTGCCGAGGCCAAGGAGAAGGCCGCAGCAATTTTGGCAGAGGCAAAGGCCGAGGCCGAGCAGATCGTAAAGAAGGCAGAGGCCAAGGCTGCCGACACCGAGAAGAACTCGATGACCGAGATTGCATTGGCAGGTCGTGAGGCTGTAGCCAAGATTAAGAACGAGCTTGCATCGGCTATCATCGCCAAGAGCTCGACCGAGGCTATCAAGGGCGCAACGGCAGATGCAGCGTTTATCAAGGAGCTGCTCCTCGAGGTTGCCAAGAATTGGAACGGTGCAGCCGAGCAGACATCGCTCAAGGCTCTGCTTCCTGCAGCCAAGGAGAGCGAGTTTGCAAAGGTATTCGAGGCTTCGGCAAAGCAGCTGCTTGCAGCGGGTGTCGAGGTTGGCTACTCGAAGGATGTGAAGAGTGGCTTCAAGGTTGGCGAGAAGGATGGTGGCTACTACATCGCCTTCACCGACGAGTCGTTCGAGGCATTGCTCGACGAGTATTTGCGTGAGAAGGTTTCACAATTACTCTTTGCTTAAAGGCTTATGTTCTCTTCGTCGTACTATGCACTCGTAGCGGGCCTTCGTGAGTACAGCCTCGATACCGAGACCAAAGGTTTCGATATCGAAGAGATACTTGCCGAGGTCGAGGAGGCTCTTTCAACCTCGGATATGAAGGTTGTGGAGTTGCTCTACGCCTACTACGACTGCGAAAATCTTATAAGCCGCCACAACGGCTCCTCGACCTACAACTCTCTTGGCCGCCTGTCGAGCGAGGAGATTGACGAGGAGTTGAAGGCTCCATCACGCCTTATTGCTCCGCTTGCAAAGGTTGTTCGTGCCTACGCTTCACCCGAGAGCGAGGAGGCCGAGGATTTCGACCTTTCGCAGCCTTTTGCCAAGGCACTGATGAACGCCTACTACCGTTGTTGTGAAACTTCGAAGTCCCGTCTGCTGCGTGAGTGGTCGAAGTGCGACCGCACGATACGCAACATCGTTGCCGCAACATTGGCACGAAAGCAGGGCGTAGCTATCGAGGCTGTGGTTGTTGGTGAGGACTCGGTAACAGAGTCGCTTCTGCGCAGTTCAGCTGCCGACTTCGGTCTGCGTGCCGAGCTGCCTTATGTCGAGGCCATAGTTTCGGCTGTGGCAGATGAGCGCAACTTCATAGAGAAGGAGCGCAAGATTGACAACATCCGTTGGGCTGAACTCTCGGAGCTTGCTACATTCGACTACTTCGATCTCAATGCTGTCATAGCATACTTGATGAGGGCGAATATGGTGGCTCGTTGGGTTGCGCTCGATGCGAAGGTGGGTCGTGAGATGTTCGACCGCCTCGTAGCGGAGTTAGATGGTAAGGAAATGATAAATAAATTATAACGCATAATGAAAACAACTGGAAAAGTTAATGGTATCATCTCGAACATCGTTATCGTGAAGGCTGACGGAGCTGTCGGTCAGAACGAGATTTGCTATGTTTATGCAGGTGAGACCAAGATGATGGCCGAGGTCATCAAGGTTATAGGCGATGATGCCTATGTGCAGGTTTTCGACAGCACACGAGGTCTGAAAATCGGCGATAAAGTGGAGTTTGAGGGACACATGCTCGAGGCTACATTGGCTCCAGGTATGTTGTCGCGCAACTATGACGGTCTGCAGAACGACCTCGAGAAGATGAACGGCTTGTTCATCGACCGTGGCTCGATTACCGACCCTATCGACTACGAGCAGAAGTGGGCATTCACCCCACTCGCAAAGGCAGGCGACAAGGTTTCGGCAGGAGCTTGGCTCGGTGAGGTTAAGGAGCAGTGGGTGGCGCACAAGATTATGGTGCCTTTCGTAATGACAGGCAACTACACCGTAAAGAGCGTTGCCGAGGCCGGTGAGTACAAGGTCACCGACACAATCGCTGTTGTGACCGACTCGGACAACAACGAGTACAATATCACAATGGTGCAGAAGTGGCCCGTTAAGCAGGCTATTCGTTGCTACACCGAGAAGCCACGCCCTTCGCGCGTAATGGAGACAGGTGTTCGTGCTATCGACACCTTCAACCCACTTGCAGAGGGTGGTACAGGCTTTATCCCTGGCCCATTCGGTGCAGGTAAGACCGTATTGCAGCACGCAATTTCGAAGCAGGCCGAGGCCGATATCATCATCATCGTTGCTTGTGGTGAGCGTGCAAACGAGGTTGTGGAGATTTTCAAGGAGTTCCCTGAACTTATCGACCCACACACAGGTCACAAGTTGATGGAGCGAACCATCATCATCTGCAACACCTCGAATATGCCTGTTGCAGCTCGTGAGGCTTCAGTTTATACGGGTATGACCATTGGTGAGTACTACCGTTCGATGGGTTTGAAGGTGCTTGTAATGGCCGACTCGACCTCTCGTTGGGCACAGGCATTGCGTGAGATGTCGAACCGTTTGGAGGAGCTTCCTGGTCAGGACGCCTTCCCTATGGACCTCTCGGCAATTATCTCGAGCTTCTACGCTCGTGCAGGTTTGGTAAAGTTGAACAATGGCGAGACCGGTTCGGTAACATTCCTCGGAACAGTATCGCCTGCGGGTGGTAACTTGAAGGAGCCTGTAACCGAATCGACAAAGAAGGCCGCACGATGCTTCTACGCTCTGTCGCAGGGCCGTGCCGACTCGAAGCGTTACCCTGCAATTGACCCACTCGACTCGTACTCGAAGTATTTGGAGTATCCCGAGGTTGAGGCATACCTCGGTGAGAAGATCGAGAAGGATTGGGTGTCGCTCGTATATCGTGGCAAGACCCTCGTGCAGCGTGGTAAGGAGGCTAACGACCAGATTAACATCCTCGGTGATGATGGTGTGCCTGTAGAGTATCACGAGCGCTTCTGGAAGTCGGAGCTCATCGACTTCGTCATCTTGCAGCAGGATGCCTTCGACGATATCGATGCTAACTGCCCTATGGAGCGTCAGCAGATGATGTACAAGAAGGTGCTCTCGATTTGCGACCGTGACTTCGAGTTCGAGGATTTCGAGGCTTGCTCGAAGTTCTTCAAGGGACTCATCAACCTCTTCCGCCAGATGAACTATGCCGAGTGGAAGAGCGAGAAGTTCTACGACTACGAGAAGCAGATAGATGCTTATATCGCTAACAACTAAACTTGCATAAAGAGTTATGACACGAGCATTTCAAAAGATATATACAAAGATTGAGAACATTACCAAGGCTACCGTTACGCTCCGTGCTACGGGCGTAGGTAATGACGAGTTGGCTACCGTAGGTGGCCGCCTCGCACAGGTAGTAAAGATTATGGGCGACAGCGTTACCTTGCAGGTCTTTGCCGGCACCGAGGGTTTGGCAACAGACTCGGAGGTTGTATTCCAGGGCGAACCACCGAAGTTGCGTGTATCGGACAACTTGGCAGGTCGCTTCTTCAACGCCTATGGTGAGCCACTCGAGGGTGGTGAGGCCGTAGAGGGTGAGGCTCGAGAGATTGGTGGCCCTACCGTAAACCCATTCCGTCGTTTGCAGCCATCGGAGCTTATCGCTACGGGTATCGCAGGTATCGACCTCAACAACACCATCGTGACGGGTCAGAAGATTCCATTCTTCGCAGACCCCGACCAGCCATATAATGCCGTGATGGCAAATGTGGCTCTTCGTGCAAAGGCCGACAAGATTATCTTGGGTGGTATGGGTCTTACCAACGACGACTACCTCTACTTCAAGCAGGTATTCGAGAATGCAGGTGCTTTGGACCGTATCATCTCGTTCATCAACACCACCGAGAACCCACCGGTAGAGCGACTCCTTGTGCCTGATATGGCTTTGACAGCAGCGGAGTACTTCGCAGTGGATAAGGGCGAGAAGGTGTTGGTGCTCTTGACCGATATGACCTTGTATGCCGATGCCTTGGCTATCGTATCGAACCGTATGGACCAGATCCCTTCGAAGGACTCTATGCCTGGTTCGCTCTATTCGGACTTGGCGAAGATTTACGAGAAGGCGGTGCAGCTGCCTAATGGCGGTTCGATTACCATTATTGCCGTTACCACATTGTCGGGTGGCGATATCACCCACGCTATTCCGGATAATACGGGTTATATCACCGAGGGACAGTTGTTCCTCCGTAACGACTCCGACACGGGTAAGGTTATCATCGACCCATTCCGTTCGTTGTCGCGTTTGAAGCAGCTCGTTATCGGCAAGAAGACCCGTGAGGACCACCCACAGGTGATGAATGCCTGCGTGCGTCTCTATGCCGATGCAGCGAATGCAAAGACCAAGTTGGAGAATGGTTTTGACTTGTCGGAGTATGACGAGCGTGCCTTGAAGTTTGCAAAGGACTACTCGGAGAAGTTGTTGGCTATCGATGTCAATATCGACATTACCGAGATGCTTGACACTGCGTGGTCGTTGTTTGGCAAGTACTTCTCGAAGGAGGAGGTTGCTATCAAGGCAGAACTTATCGAGAAATATTGGAAAGCGTAATTTAAGCAATGGCAATCAAATTTCAATATAACAAGACTTCGCTCGGCGAACTCGGCAAACAGCTGAAGATGCGCCAGAAGGCACTCCCTACCATCAAGAGTAAGGAGTCGGCCTTGCGCTCCGAGGTTAAGCGAGCGAAGGACTCCGCAGCAGAGTACCGTGAGCGATTGGATGCGCTCATAGCCGAATACGACTATATGGTGGCTCTGTGGGGAGAGTTTGATTGTACCCTACTTGGCGTGAAAGATATAGTGCTTTCGACACACAAAATTGCGGGTGTGCGCATACCTGTACTGCACGAGGTGGAGTTCGAGTGCAAACCATTCGACCTCTTCTCCTCGCCTGCATGGTATAGCGACGGCATCGATCTACTCAAGAAGATAGCCACCCTCGGCATCGAGTTCGAGGTCTATAACCGCAAGATGGCACTTTTGGACTATGCACGCCGAAAGACTACTCAAAAGGTGAACCTCTACGAGAAGGTGCAGATACCAGGGTATGAGGACGCTATACGAAAGAT
>SUZW01000027.1 GCA_015059685.1 Rikenellaceae bacterium
GAAGTTCTCGCCAACCCTCTACAACCAGCTCGGTATCTTCCTTCCGCTTATCGCTGTAAACTGCGCCATCATGGGTGGCTCGTTGTTTATGCAGCAGATGGTCGGTGCAGGCGAGATTCGCAATGTCGGTGAGTCGGTAGTATATGGTTTGGGCTCTGGCCTCGGTTGGTGGTTGGCTATCGTTATGATGGCTGCTATCCGTGAGCGTCTTGCCTACTCGCATATCCCTGCAGCATTGAAGGGTCCAGGTATCGCATTTATTATCACAGGCTTGATGGGTATCGCATTTATGATATTCTCGGGTATTCAGTTGTAAACCTTTAATAAGAGTAAAGAAGATGATAAAAGTAATTATTGTTGCAATTGTTGCCTTTCTTGCAGTAACCCTCCTTTTGGTGGCACTGTTGCTCTTTGCAAAGGCTAAACTGACCTCGTCGGGCAATGTAACCATCGACATCAACAACGGCAAGAAGGTCGTTGAGGTTGAGGCCGGTGGTAACCTCCTCGCTACACTCGCTACGGCAGACATCTTCCTTCCATCGGCTTGCGGTGGTAAGGGTGCCTGCGGACAGTGCAAGTGCCAGGTTTTGGAGGGTGGCGGCGAGGTGCTTCCTACCGAAACAGGCTTCTTCAACCGCAAGCAAATTCGTGAGAATTGGCGTTTGGGTTGCCAGGTGAAGGTTAAGGAGGATATGAAAATCGCTGTTCCTGACTCGGTGTTGAGTATCAAGAAGTGGGAGTGCGAGGTTATCTCGAACCACAATGTCGCTACCTTCATCAAGGAGTTCGTGGTGAAGTTGCCTGAGGGCGAGCACCTCAACTTCCGTTCGGGTGGCTACATCCAGATTGATGTTCCTGCAATCACCGTTGATTACAAGGATATCGATGTTGATCCGCAGTACGAGGAGGATTGGGTTAAGTTCGGTCTTCGTGACCTCAAGATGGTTAACCCTGAGCCACAGGTGCGTGCTTACTCGTGCGCTACATACCCTGCCGAGGGCGATATCATTCGTCTGAATGTTCGTATTGCAACCCCTCCATTCGGTCCTGACCGTAAGATGTTGCCGGTTAATCCGGGTGTCTGCTCGTCGTATATCTACTCGCTCAAACCGGGCGATAAGATCACGATGTCGGGCCCTTACGGAGAGTTCTTCCTCCCTGACAACTTGCCTGATACCCAGGAGTTGATCTTTATCGGTGGTGGTGCAGGTATGGCGCCTATGCGTTCGCACATTATGCATCTGTTCAAGACCGAGAAGACCAAGCGCCCTGTATCGTTCTGGTATGGTGCTCGTTCGCTCAAGGAGGCCTTCTACTTGGAGGACTACGCAGAGATTGAGCGTGAGTTCCCTAACTTCAAGTTCAACCTTGCTCTTGACCGCCCGGATCCGGAGGCAGATGCAGCAGGCGTGGACTACAAGGTGGGCTTCGTTCACAATGTCCTCTTCGAGAATTATCTCAAGAACCACGAGGACCCAGAGGGTTGTATCTACCTTATGTGCGGACCTCCAATGATGGTCGGAGCAGTTGAGAAGCTCCTCGACTCACTCGGAGTGCCACCGGAGAATATTTTGTACGATAACTTCGGCGCATAATTTCTCGTGATAAGCCGCAATCTGCGGCACATCGCTAAAAGTAAAAGACCTCGGGCTGTACTATTTGTACTATCCCGAGGTCTTTTCTTTTGCGATGCACCACATCTCACGACTTCTGGCGAGAAATAAACTCTCGTCTCTCGTCTTTCGTCTTTCGTCTAAACAATAATGGAACGCTTGGATGGCGTTCCATTATTGTTTATTGTTTAACTTGTAGTTCCGTTATAGACTTGAAGACAAACTCCTCGTAGGCAAAGGCCTGCATAGCGCAGTAGCGACTGCGAGGCGAATAGTAGCAGACAGCCGATAAGCTGGCGATATCGCTCTCCTCGAGAATATCGAGGGCTAATCTGTCCACCGCCTCCACGGCCTTCAGCACCTCCTTCTCCTGCGAACGGTCAAAAGAGTACTGCTTGCGCACGAGGAAACACTTGTCGCCCGTGTGGTATGGCGCACCGCGGCCAAAGATGTTTATGCCACACATCACAACGCCCACAAGTGCTACGGCTCCACCGATCAAGATAAGTGTAGATTTGAGGTTGTTGGCATCGCTGCCATTCTCGATAAAGTAGTTTACCACGAGCAGAACCATGCCCGCCAAGAGTACCAAGATAGGTACGATAATGCTCTTACGGCGCTCCACAACAACGCCATTCGACGAGGCGTAGAGTGCCTCGTTAAAGTCTTTTATCTCCATTTGTTTATATATGTTTTGTTGTTAATACTCGATTTGTTTGCAATTTTTAGGGTGTTGCAGCAAATCATAGTCGTAACTGACATAACATATATAGGTAGAAATCCACGGCACGGGCACAAGAGCCGAGGCGGTGGATAAATCGTGTGATAGGGTATTTTGTGGTGGTGCCAAGATTTTCGGCCACCACAAGATGAAGCATACGCTGCTCGGACTGACGGGTGCTGCTCGATGACAGCGTGCGAACCGATGTCGGTACAACGATTGTCGAGGTTGGCTCGATATCGATATTGTGCTGATGACAACACCTTATCTGCTCGTTGTAGAGGTCGATAATCTCGCACTCGGTATTAGATGCAGGGGCTACAGCAGTGCCACTCTCGAAGAGTGATGCCCCGAGAAAAGCGATGACTATTATCAAAAACCTCCACATAACAAGACAAAGGTACGAATTAAAAGTCAAAAATAGAAGTTGAGAGCCGATTTTTTCGACTCTCAACCCTTATTTGCCAATTCTCAATTGAACTACGCCTCTTTCTCGTCGTATCCGTCGGCCTTGGCGCTCCACATCGTCAGGAGCGACAAAACACCCATCATAGCCATAGCCAGCATCACGATATAGGCACCATTCCAGCCGTAGTGCTGTGCAACATAACCGAAGCCTACGCCCGAAATCAATGTACTTGCGTAGCCGAATATGCCGAGGATGCCATTTGCGGTTGCCGAGGCACGGTTTGTAGCCTGGTTAGCGGCTGCGATACCGAGCAACGCCTGCGGACCATAGATGAAGAAGCCGATGAAGGTGAATGGCAAAATCATCACCCACCAAGGCGAGCCTGTCGGGATAACCCAGAAGAGGGCAATCGAAGCGGCTGCACCGAGCATACAAAATACGCATGTATGGTGAGCCTTATTCTTGAAGATGTGGTCGGTAGCCCAACCTGCCACAACCATACCGATATTACCACCGATAAACTCGAATACGATACAGAGCGTTGTAGCCATAGCGAGCGACAAACCCTTCGACTCGGTCAGAAGTGTAGGACCCCAATCGAGAGCCGCAAAGCGGACAATATAGACGAAGAAATTTGTCAGCGCCAAGGTCCAAATCAAGCGGTTTCCAAAGACCTTGCGACGGATGAATGCCTTGTACTCGGCACTCTCCTCTGCGGTGCGTACCACGGCCTTCTTCTCGCCCATAATCTCGGGCAGACCAACATCCGACGGTGAGTCCTTCCATAGCAAGAATGAGCCTATGGCACCTGCCATAGCGAACAATGCAGGGATGATGAAGCACCAACGCCAAGCGTAGTAGTGGGCTGCGAAGTTCAAGACTTTAGGGTCGGTAACCTCGAGGTTAAGGTTCGAGGCGATATTTGCCACAGCCTCGGCATTTGCACTCATATCAACTCCCATGTGCGGCATAATGTACCAACCGCACAAGCCGAATACGAGGCCGGCACCAATCGAGTGCGACATATTCCATATCGACATCTTTGTCGCCAACTCCTTTGGGTGTATCCACTGTGTCAGGGTCTTGGTACAAGGTGGCACACCCATACCCTGAAGGTAGCCGTTTATAACCCATACGATACCCATGAAGTAGAGCAGTACGCTTGTAAACGCCCACTCCGTACCCATATTATTAGCCAAGGCTACGATCCAGCCTGCGATGGTATCGCTGAAGCCGAAGAGGATATTTGCCAAAGCACACAACATAAGACCTACCGAGAGGACTATGCGGGCACTATTGCGGTCGGTGATAAAACCATTTACAAAGCGTGACAGGCCATAGATTATGCCGTGCAGCGTAAGGAACAGACCGAGCGAGACCTTCGAGATGCCAAACTCGGCAGCAAGGCCGGGCATAGCAATCGAGAAGTTCTTACGCACGAAGTAGAACAAGGCGTAGCTGACCATCGTGATGACGATGGTGCGTATCTGCCAATAGTTAAAAGATTTTTTAGTTTCAGTCATTTTTTTAGGGCTATTAGCTTTTTTCGTTTTACAAGTTTTTTCTTCCACAATCAAAATTGTAGCTGATGAGACTGTTTTTGTGCAAGGCCAGGCGACAAAACCGCAGCATAGTAAGCCTATGTGGGGATTTTGGCGACCGCTGACTTGTGCAAAAAGAACTCATCAGAACAACTCCTGCCAAAAAAAATCGGAGCTGATGAGACTATTTTTGTGCGAGGCCAGGCGACAAAACCGCAGCATAGTAAGCCTATGTGAGGATTTTGGCGACCGCCGACTCGTGCAAAAAGAACTCATCAGAACGATTTTTACTTGACTTCCCAGATGCCGCCCTTTCCAAAGAGACGCTCCATCAACTCTGGCATAAAGCCGCAACGATATACGATATCGATATTGGCGAAACGGCTACGCATATAAGGGATATAAGAGAATGTTGTGCGCATACGCTCACGCGAAACTCCGATATGCTCAGGCTCGTATGGTGCGCCTACCAAACGGAGGTTCTCACGAACCTGCGCAAATGGGATAATCTGCTTGCGTATCTCCTCCTTGAGTGTAGGCCATGCAGCCTTGAGAGCCTCCAACTGCTTGCGCAAACCCTCCTTGTCGGTGTACTTGTCGTGAGTCTCCTTCAAACCACGAGCTGTGTGGCCAGGCTTACCTGCAAAGACCTCGCGAATTTCGGCCTCCTGCTCCTCCCACGACTTCCACTCGGCAACACACTTGTCGATGTCGAGGTTCTCGATATCCTTCTCCAAGAGGAACTCCAACGATGCGGTCGAAGCCAAAGTACCGATACCTACCTTGAAGCCGTGCGACACATGCTTGCCCTCGAAGCAGAGGTCCTCCATATCCCAGCAGTGCGAGAACTGGTGCTCTGTGCCCGAAGCAGGGCGGCTCGACTGAATAGCCTGCATTGCAAAGCCGCTCATCAATAGACCCTCCGAGAGTGCCTCGGTCTTTGCTACATCACCTGCAAATACTGCTGCAGGGTCGCCCAAAGCCTCGCGCAAACCATCCTGTACCAAGTCCCAAGCGAACTTGTCGATAGCCTCGTTGCCTGTTACATCTGCCAACATCCAGTCGGCTCCCGCAGGTATCTTTGCGATAAGGTCGGCATAGCCCGAAGCTGCCAACTCCTTTGGTGCTGCGGCTGCGATGACAGGGTCCATTACGAAGCCGTGAGGTGCAGGGCAGTCGAAGGTCTGCTTGTTGCCATCCTTGGTGATAGAGGCACCATAGGCGGTGTATCCATCCATCGAAGCGGCTGTTCCGACACACATATACTTGCGACCGAGAGTGTGCGATACATACTTTGTGAGGTCGTTCATCACGCCCGAACCTACAGCGATGGCGATAGCATCCAAGTTGCGAAGGTGCGCCTGCAACTTCTCGACATGCTTCCACTCGGCATACAAATCCTCGTCGGTGAAGATAAACGGCTTCTCCTGCGGAATGCCGGCCTCTTCGAGCGATGCGAATACAGCCTTTCCTGCAACCTCCCAGGTGTTCAAGTCGGCAACGATGATAGCCTTCTGGGCAGGGAACAACTTTGCAAACATCTCTGCCGTGCGTGATACGACACCGGCGCCAATAATCAAATCTTTTGTGTCTGTTGTACGCTGAAGCGCACTCTCAACCTTTGTCATAGTTCTGTGTAGTTTTTTATTGTTAGTTACTTCTTTTGACCGTAGTAGGCATTTGCACCGTGCTTGCGCTCATAGTGCTTGTCGATGAGGTCGGGGTTCATCTCAACTTTCGGGTTGAGAGCCACCGTGATAGAGGCCATACGGGCCACCTCCTCCAATATTTGAGCATTCATAACCGCCTCGGCTGCGCTCTTGCCCCAGGTGAATGGGCCGTGGTGCTTGACAAGTACGGCAGGTGTGTGCATAGGGTTCATACCCTCGAAAGCCTTGGCTATGATATCACCCGTTGCAGCCTCGTAAGCCTCGGCAATTTGCTCGTGGCTCATCTCCTCGGTGCAGGGAACATCACGATGGAAGGTGTCGGCATGTGTTGTGCCGATATTCGGAATAGGCAGTCCGGCTTGTGCCCACGCAGTGGCGTAGGTAGAGTGGGTATGAACGACACCACCAACTTCGGGGAAGTGACGATATATGGCAAGGTGTGTCGGAGTATCCGATGATGGGCGAAGGTTGCCATCGACAACATTGCCCTCCAAATCGACAACGACCATATCTTCGGCCTTCATATCGTCATAGCTTACACCGCTTGGCTTGATTACAACAAGTCCGGTGTTGCGATCTATGGCAGATACATTGCCCCAAGTCAGAATTACCAAGTTTCGCTTTACGAGGTCGAGGTTGGCCTCCAAAACCTCCTGTTTCAAACTCTCTAACATTATTTTTTTTGTTTGTATAGTTATGTAATGTGAAATATTTTACTTTCTTTTGCTTTTCAATTGCAAAGATATAAAATATTTTTTGTTTTTACCATTATTTGCTCTGTTTTTTTACCTCTTATGCGTGGTGCTTATCTAATCTCCGTACAAATATATGAAAAGTTGTTGTTTTTTACATCAACTTTTTCTATCTTTGTGTGTAATTATAGGTGAGATTATGAAACGATATCTACTTTGCGCACTTCTTATGGTAACATCCTTTGTTGCCAAGCCGCAGACCTTTAGAACAATGTTTTCACAACCCTACGAGCGTGTTACGGCAGAGATTGTAGCAGGTTTCAATATCTCCGACCTTATGATTAAGGCGGGAAATAGTCAAGGTAGTGTAACTCCCGACTTCAAACAACACCCGGGTTTTAATGTCGGCGTAAATGTTGATATACCTTTGTTTGAGGGCTTCTATCTCAAACCGGGCGTACTCTTTACTACCCGAGGCGGCAATTTTAAGAGTGTGCAAGACGACGAACATTATGTTAAGAATGTCCATTCGGGCTACTATCTGCAGGTGCCTGTGTTGGTATCGTTCCGCCTCGGTGATGTGGAGCGTGCGCAATTCCAACTCAATGTTGGTCCGTACTTTGCAGCAGGTCTCTTTGGCGATAGCACCCACAATGCGAAGTCGGACAGATTGGAGGAGACGCATACGATAAAGTATTTCTACAAGTAGATTACACCTCTCTATCACGAAGGCTTTGCACATCGCTTCGACTGTGGCTTGAGCTTTGCGGCAGCAATGTTATTTGTGGAGCATATATATGTTGGTGTGCAGTACGACCTTGGTTTGTATAATATTGCGAAAGCTCCTATCCAGCAAGATACATTTCTCAATATCAAGAATGGAAACTTCTCGGTGCAGGTAGGATATAGATTTTAATAAATTGAGGTTATGAGAAGAGTTTTGTCGATTATTATTGCGCTGCTTATAGGTGCAGCAGCCGTGTTTTTCTACTTCCGCTTCTACTTCGTATTTGGCGAGGGAGTGAAGAGTGGTGAGCTGAACTATGTTGTGCACAAGGGCGTTCTTTTTAAGACCTACGAGGGAAAGCTTATACAGGCCGGATTCCGTGCGCAAACGGCAGGTGTGCAGTCCTACGAGTTTGAGTTCTCGGTGCCCGATAAAGAGTTGGCCGAGAGGCTGATGTTGCTCGGTGGGCAGAATGTCGAACTGCACTACAAGGAGTACTTCGGTGTCTTGCCGTGGCGAGGTTTCACGAAGTTTGTTGTCGATAGCATCGTATCGTCACGCCCGCTATATCCGCAGCAGACGCCCGGAGTACTGCCATTCAAGGGGCAGGAGGCAAACCCTGCACCCGAGATAGAAGGAGAGGCTATATAGCTGCAATTAGGGAGATTGTAAATATCTCCTTAATTTGTTTTTAGGCAGTAGAGCATATTTGCACAAGAGATAAAAAGTTATAACCCAGATGAAAAATAGAGATATATTAAGCAGGCTTTTTGACCTCGATAGGAGTACCACAAATGTTAAGACCGAGGTTATTGCAGGTCTGACCACCTTCCTTACAATGGCCTATATCCTTGCCGTAAACCCCAATATCCTCTCCGTTACGGGGATGGATAAGGGGGCGTTGTTTACCACTACGGTGCTGGCCGCAGTGATACCTACGCTGATGATGGGCCTCTATGCTAAACTGCCATTTGCGTTGGCTCCTTGTATGGGGTTGAACGCCTTTTTTGCCTATACGGTATGTTTGACTATGGGCTACTCGTGGCAATTCGCTTTGACAGCGGTGCTGCTTGAGGGCTTGGTATTTATCGTGCTTACGGTTACAAATCTGCGAGAGAAGATTGTGCACGCCTTGCCGAAGTGTCTGCGTGAGTCGATATCGGTAGGTATTGGACTCTTTATTGCCTTTATCGGTCTGCAGAACGCAGGCCTGATTGTCGGCTCCGATGCAACCCTTGTAACATTGGGCGATATCGGTGCTACGGCAACAATACTCTCGATACTCGGACTTGTGATTACCTCCGTGCTGTTGGTTAAGAGGGTTAAGGGTGCATTGCTTATAGGTATTGTTCTCACCGCTGTTATTGGTGTCCCTATGGGGGTTACGAAGTTCGAGGGCTTCGTGAGTATGCCACCAAGCATCGAGCCTCTGTTCTGCAAGTTCGAGTGGGCACACATCCTTACCAAAGATATGTTTATCGTGGTCTTTACGCTCCTCTTTATCGACCTGTTCGACACGATAGGAACGCTTATCGGTGTCTCGGCCAAGGCGAATATGTTGGACAAGGAGGGCAATCCTATCCGTATGCGTCAAGCCTTTATGTGCGACGCCATAGGTACTACAGCAGGCGCATTTCTCGGCACAAGTACCGTGGGTACCTATGTCGAGAGCGCTGCAGGTGTGTCGGAGGGTGGTCGTAGTGGTTTGACCGCTACGGTTACGGCATTATGCTTCTTGCTGTGCCTCTTCTTTGCACCGTTCTTCTTGTCGCTGCCAAGTGCGGCTACGGCACCGGTGCTGTTGCTGGTTGGTGTGATGATGATGTCGGGAGTGTCGAAGATAGACTTTACGAACTACCTGGAGGCTATACCATCTTTCTTGTGTATTATTATGATGCCGCTGTCCTATAGTATCTCCGATGGTATTATCTTCGGAGTGTTGAGCTATGTGCTGATACATCTCGGCAGTGGCAACTTCCGCAAAGTGGGTCTATCGACCTATGTGCTTGCAGCGTTGTTCTTGCTGAAATTCTTGTTGTAGAGATATAAGTAAAAAGATGTCGATAATATCGACATCTCCTTGCTTCGTTTTATTTCTTGCGGAAAGAGGGGGATTGACTTCGTAGCGCAAGCGCTGCTCGTCTTTCCCTTGCCTCGCCGGCGGGCTCCTTGCGAAAATCAGCACTACGCAAGGAGTTGATAAATCAACCCAATTTTGTTTCCACATCACTACGCCCTACAAACCAAGTTTATGTGCGTAGTGCTGCAAAAACAAAAAGATGCCGATAATATCGACATCTCCTTGCTTCGTTTTATTTTTGGCGGAAAGAGGGGGATTCGAACCCCCGAAACCCTTTTGGGGTTTACTCGCTTTCCAGGCGGGCCAGTTCAACCACTCCTGCATCTTTCCTTTTGCGATGGCAAAGATAGACTATTTTAGAGAATTTCGCAACATTTATATTTTTATTATAGTATAAAATTACTATTTTTGTTCCATAAAAGATTGTAAAATAACACTCTATGACTCAACTTAAAACCGAAAATCGTGTCGTGTGGGTAGATTGGTTGCGTGTTGCAGCCTGCTTTATGGTTGTTGTGGTACACGCTACCGAGCCATTCTATCTTGGTGGTGAGGGCTCGCAGATATTGACCGAGGCCGATGCCTATTGGTCGTCGCTCTTCGACTCCCTCGTGCGCGCGTGCGTACCATTGTTTATTGTCGCTTCGAGCTACTTGCAGTTTCCGCTACACTACTCTTCGGGCGAGTTCTTGCGCCGCCGTGTTGTGCGTGTGGTGGTGCCGTTCCTGCTGTGGAGTGCGGTCTATGCCTTTGCGTGGGGTAACCCTGCGGAGAATTTCCAGAACTTGTTGCTCAACTTCAACTACTCGGCAGGCCACCTTTGGTTTGTCTATATGTTGATAGGTGTCTATCTGCTTATGCCTCTGCTCTCACCTTGGGCAGAGAGGGTTAGCAAGCGTGAGTTGCAGGTCTATCTTGGTATATGGGCCTTTACGACCCTTATCCCACTCTTGCGAGATGTTGTAGGAGGCGGCTTCGAGGGTATGGAGATAACCTATGGCGTGTCGGGGCTTCCACGCCCTGCACTCACTCCATTGTGGGGCGAGGCGAGCTGGAATACCTATGGCACATTCTACTATATCAGTGGCTTCGTGGGCTACCTCTTGATGGGGCTCTACTTCCGTCGCTTTGTGGGCGAGTTGTCGTGGAAAAAGACCCTGGCTATCGCTGTTCCATCGTATCTCGCAGGCTTCGTAGTGGTCTTTGGTGGCTTCTTGCGTCGAGTCTTCGAGATGACACAGGGCGAGTTTCCGGTTACGGGCTTGGTCGAGAAGGCTGTGTGGTGGGAGACCACTTGGTGTAATGACACCGTGGGCGTGGCGCTGATGACCGTAGCGTGGATACTCGTGTTTAAGAAGATAAAGTGCGAGGGCAAGTTCTACAACAACATCTTGCTCCCCGTGTCGAAGGCGAGCTACGGAATATACCTCCTACACCTCCTGCTGCTTGTACCTATCAGTGGGGCGGTGCGAGAGTTGCTCGGACTGGGCAATGAGGGCGTTCTCGGCGTGTGGACATCTCCGGTTGAGATTGTTGTGACTGCACTCTTGAGCTTTGTCTCCTCGGCTATCGTGGCCGTGGCGTTGCAGCGAGTACCTAAAATCGGCAAATATATAGCAGGGTAGTGTTGGCTACTTTGTGAAACTATAAAAACCCGCCATGAAGGCGGGTTTTGTCATTTGAGGGTATTTGTTTATTGTAACCTACTCCTCGCTCTTTGCTACGACAACAACATTTACGGCTTGCACGCCCTTATCGCCATCGCTGAGCTCGAACTCTACATTCTGCCCCTCGTTCAAGGCCTTGAAACCCTCCTTGACGATACCTGTGAAGTGAACAAAAACCTCTTTTCCCTCCTCGGAGATGATAAAACCGTAGCCCTTTTTGTTGTCGAACCACTTTACTTTTCCAGTCATAATAAATAGTGTGTTAGTTTGTCTGTAGTACAAATATAATAAAAAATATCTTATTATCTCCAAATAATTTGATAAAATTTTAATAAACGGGGATAGTAAAATTCTATATTTGAAGAATATTTCCCTATATAAAATACAGACCGAGGCAGCCTCAAAGCCACCTCGGTCCCAAACATATTTATTACTTATCTACCTACCTGCTCGCCTATTCGAGTTCGTCGGTTGTTGAACCCATACCATCGAGCTCGATGCCGGTACCTGTACCGTCGCTCAAAGTGAAGCCACGCTCGATTGCAACACTATAATACTGCACCATTGGTGCCGAGTAGCTATTCAAAACTGTCTTTTTCATATCTTTTTCCTTTCTTATTTTCAAATTACTACTCCGTTAATTACTCTTCGGTTGATGGCTCTTGTGCTACGGTTGGATCGGTTGCCGAGCAGTTGGTGATATATTTTGAAGGTTCAGTGTCACCATCATAGCTATCTTGCTCGCCAAAAGCAAACATATAGAGTTTATCCAAAGTGTCAACCTCAACCTCATCGTTACCACTCTTATCGACCTTGTAACGCTTGATAGTACCCTTGATGTAGCAATGGTCGGCAGTACTAATCATAGGGGTAGTGCTTGTGCCTGACAAGCCTGTGTGATAGTAACGAGGACCGCACAAAAGTCCGATAAAGGTTCCTATATCGGAACTGTATTTATAGTAAGGAGCTATTACATTACCTTCATTAGAGCAGTAGCTGATGGCTGTTCCGGTGTTTACATAGCCTATGACACCACCAACAAACATTCTTCGAGAAACAACACTTGCTCGTGTTTCATTCAAGATAATATTGCCTCTATTGTGGAAGTCCTTGATTACACGACTTGCATTAGCTTCAATACATCCCAAGCAGCCTCCGATATAACAAACGCCAGAACCTGCATTTGACATGGTAATTGAACCTGTATTGACGCAATTACTAAAATTGGCTAAATCGGTTGATGCACCCGATTGTGAATGACCAATAATTCCACCGCACCAATATCGAGGGGCTGCGTAAAAACTAAAATCTCCATTGTTTGTAAGATTATGTCCTACCGAGGCAACATTTGTGACACCTATTATACCAGCAGCTCTCACATAAGAAATTGAGCAGGCAGGGTCTTTAGATGTGGTTATTGTGCCGTAGTTTGTGCAATCTATAAATGTAGCCGGATTTCCTGTATTTCCACCTACTATACCTCCTGCATTAAGGTATCTGGCTGTATCGCTACCCTTGATTGCGTTAAAAGTGATAGAACCATAATTCTCACAATTTGATATTACTACACTCTTGACATGTCCCGCAATACCGCCAAAATAGAGGTTAGCATCTGTTTTGCCTTCGGTATCACCTGCAATAATAATATTACAATAGTTTGTACATCCTGTGATTTCAAGACCTTCCGTAGTCGCTGTCAAACTTCCGATCAAGCCTCCAACATGCGGAACACTTGATTTACGCTGATATGTTATTGAACCATGAGCTACACAATTCACAATCTTTCCTGCCGACATAGTATTTGCAAACACTCCTCCACGAGTAGTTGTGATAACAAGAGTTGAGTTTACAGTCAAGTTTGTGACAGTACACTGTAAATCGTCGAACAAAGGCTTTGTCAATCCGCTGATAGTCTTACCATTACCACGGAGAAGGCCTGTGAAGCCCTCGATTGGTGTCCAATCAGCTGCAATGCTCGAAGCATCGACATCTGCAAGTACTATTGCCTCCAAATCCGGAGTAGTCTTAACCGCCTCAGCAAATGCTGCCAACGATGCAGCATCTTTAATCACGATATATTCCTTGTCGGCTTTGTATGTTACAGAGAACTCACGAACCTGACCTTTAACGATAGGGCCTTTTGCACTATCGACACCAGCCTTCAAAGTCTTCTCCATAGTAGAACCGTTAGCCTCAACAAAGAGGACCTTCACAGCATCGTATGTACCCGCAGGAACTGCAACATGGAATGATGTACCAACTTCAACAGGCATACCCTCCTCGCCAAACGAGTACTCGATAGATGAGAGTGAACCTGCCTGTGGCTTAACAGTGCCGGTTGCGAAGTCGCAATCGAATACGCCTGCGATAGGTGAGCCATCAACAGTCTCGATAACCACAGATGCGAGTTTAGCTGTTTCACCTGTTATGTCCACATCTGTAATGTTGAACTGAAGCACGCCTGCGAGGTACTCGAGCTGTACGCTCTCAACGCCTGCTACATCAGCGTAGCCAATCATAGGCACAGCGTTCTGCGAGAATGTACCCGGAACATACTCCTGCTCGGCAGCGAAGGTTACAGTACCCTCCTTGCTTGCAGGGTATGCAAGGCAGTAAGGAGCATCGAAAGTACCATCCCAAGTGAAGGTTGCGGTCTTGCCGTCCTCGGCAATCTCGATGCTCTTTGAAGCAACACCGTTCAACGAGAGTTGATCACCCTCACTCCAATAGACTGGATACTCTCCATCTACCTTATCGCCAAGCGATGTACGAGTGCCTGTTGATACGGTAATTGTTGTTTGACCCTTGCCAACAACCTGCTGGCCGAGGTCCTCGGTAGAGTCTGTCGCGCACGATACGCCAACGAACAGAACTGCTACCGACACAAAAAATTTGGCAAAATTTTTCATTGTGTTTTTAATTTAGTTGGTTTAATAAATAGCTATATAAAATAAGTATCTATCTCTTTCGTGCTATTTTTTTGATTTTGAGAAATTTCCGGCTCGAATAAGCCTTTCGGAAAGAGCAGTATTGCTCCTTGCGTACCCTCAATACTATCCAGTATAAACGACCCAAAGTATTGAAAGTGAGGAAATTAAAACCTCAAAATCCCCCCCCCGATGTTTTCGGAGGAGGGATTTACCCCATCATTGCTTGATGACAATTGCAAATTTAGAAAAAAATATCTTGTTGCACAAAAAAAGTGGTAATTTTCTTACTTTTTTTATGAATATGGCCGTGATGAGCTCTGATGTGGTGCCGAACTACCTTTGTGTTATGTGCGATATAGGCTTTTTCTTATTTTTCAATACTCCTAAAAATGAGGGGTTTATAAAAAATATTAAAAAATTTTCTTAAAATATTTGCACAATAGAAAAAAAGCCCCTATATTTGCACTCGCAATTCGGCTCCGTAGCTCAACTGAATAGAGTACTTGACTACGGATCAAGCGGTTCCAGGTTTGAATCCTGGCGGAGTCACGAAAGCACGGGGTGTAGCGCAGTCCGGTTAGCGCATCTGGTTTGGGACCAGAGGGTCCCAGGTTCGAATCCTGGTACCCCGACAAAGAAGACAACTTTCGAGTTGTCTTCTTTTTTTTTGTCGTGTTACCAGGCTTCGTTCAGCTTGTTGCGCCTCGGCAGACTTGTCTGCGAGTTGTTGCGAATGTGCAGAGTTGCTTCGCAACAACGATAATAGATTGAATAGCGGCATTTCAAACAAGTTTGCCTGCCACTATTCAATCTATCATCTAAACCTTCGGTTTTCTGCCCATTGTTGCGCCTCTTGGTCTGCTCTCGGCTGCTGCCGCCGGTCGAATTCTGTGGTCAGGGCGCAGGTGCAATTAAGGGTTGGTAAGGGCTAGTAACGGCCAGTAATGGCGAGTAAGGGTGCGCTGGAGGTTTTTGGTTGTGGGGACTCTGGAGGGTGGTCGGTGGCGCAGGTTTATTAGGGTCGTTAGAGGCGTTAGGGTCGTTAGGGGAGCGCTGAAAGTAATTGTAATTGTCAATTTAGCTAATGGCTAATGGCCAATGGCTAAAAGCCAAATTTTCAATTGTCAATTGTCAATTCTGCATTCTGCGCCTCCCCATTAAGCAATCTTTGATTGCGCCCCCATTAAGGGCGGAACGCCCGCCCCCATAAAGCAGTCGTAGACTGCGCCCCCAAAACACAGCGCAAAGTAAAGAAGATACTATACCTTTACTGGCCGTTAATAGCCCTTACTGGCCTTTACTGGCCGTTATCAGATTGCGCCATCTCTCATCTCTCAACTCTCAACTTTTCCCAACCACGGGATTCGAACGGTCGCAGCAGAAGAGAGGTGACCAAGAGGTGGAGCGGTGGTGCAAGGCCGAAGGTCTGATGTAAAGAGCTGATGCTGACGAGGAAATTTATTTACTTGGCGGTATCGGCTCTTTGCATCGTCATCGCAAAGCGATGCACCACCGCCACCACACGCAGACAAGTCACCCGAAACGCCACCGACTGAACGAATCCTGGTAGCCCAACACGAAAAAAGACGACTTAAAAAAGTCGTCTTCGTGTTGGGCTACCAGGATTCGAACCTGGAATGACAGGACCAGAATCTGTAGTGTTACCATTACACCATAGCCCAATTCCGTTTTGCGAGTGCAAAAGTATGATTTATTTTTTGTTTTAGCAAAGAAATTTCAAAAAAATTTATAATTTTGTTGAGGTTTTTGCTGTTGTGGCATGG
>SUZW01000028.1 GCA_015059685.1 Rikenellaceae bacterium
AATCTAAAAGTTGTATAACAAGAGGGATTTCAAGGCTTGCAAGGCGTTGAGTGCGCAGCATACTAAAGCGTATGTGAGCAACTCAACGACCGAAGCGTAACGCAGAAATCACCTTGTTAGACGGCTTTTATCCTACGATAAGCAATACTGCATCAGTAGCAACATTATCACCCTCGGCTACAAGTACCTGCTGAACAGTTCCATCGTAGTCCGAAGTGATTGAGTTCTCCATCTTCATTGCCTCCAAAACGGCAACCTCCTGACCGGCCTTCACAGCATCACCCGCCTTGACCTTCAACGAGATAACACGGCCCGGAAGTGGAGCTACGACCTTATTGCCCACGACAGCCTTTGGCGCAGCAGCCTCCGCCTTTGCTGCAACAGGAGCATCACCCAACTCGATAAGCACAGCGTCGGTAGCGACATTCTCGCCTGCAACGACCAAAATCTGCTTAACATAGCCCGCAGCATCGGAGGTGATAGAGTTCTCCATCTTCATTGCCTCCAAAACGGCAACCTCCTGACCTACAGCCACAGCGTCGCCAACCTTAACCTTGAACTCGATAACCTTTCCAGGAAGTGGAGCAACGATGGTGTGACCCGTAATTGGCTGAGCCTTTGGCTCGGCAACAGCTGCGGTCTCCTCCTTTGCAGGAGCCTCGGCAGCAACCTTCGCCTGATAAGCCTTGGTCTTAACGCCTGTGAGGTATGGTTTCGCAACGAGTGGGAACAACTCGAGCAACAACTCCTCCTTCTCGTTCTCGGCCAACTTCACGCCACCTGCCTCTGAAAGTTCAGGGTTTGGTTGGTGCTGGTACTTCGAGATATCGTAGTTGCTCTCCTCGCGAACACCGCAAATCTTGAAACGGAACTCCGGATCAATCTTCACAGGGGTCTTGCCGTACTCACCCTTCACGAGGTTTACAAACTGGTTGTTCTTTGTGGTGTACATCGCACGACCTGCCTTCAAGTCGAGGGCGCAGTTTACAGCCTGTGCGCCTACAATCTGCGATGTAGGGGTTACGAGTGGTGGAAGACCTGCAGCCAAACGCACCTCCGGAATCAACTCCATAGCCTTTGGCAAAATCTCCTCGGCCTTGAGTGCCTGCAACTGTGCAACCATATTCGAGTACATACCGCCCGGTATCTCCGCCTCCTGAACGAGCTTGTTCGGAGCAGGGAAGCCGAAGTAGGCCTCAATCTTCTGTGCTGCATCGAGCAGAGCCACGAAGTCCTCCTTCTCGGCAGCCTTCACTGCACGGTTGAGTTGCTCCTCAACCTCGGCAGGGGTAGCATCTACGAGTGGGTTGAATGGTTTTGGTGCAGGCTTATCCTTGCCAAATACCGAAACATTCAACTCCGAACGGATATCTTTCAGCTGCTCGTTAATCTTTGCCACAGCCTCCATATTTACGCCCATATCTATACCGAGCTTCTGGCAGAAGAGGTACACAAGCTCCAATGCAGGGGCACCTGTACCACCACCAAACCACCAGCAGTTGGTATCAACAACATCTACGCCCGCAGCGATAGCGGCATAGACCGAAGCCAAGCCGTAGCCAGGAGTACAGTGTGTATGGAAATCTACAGGGATACCCGTAGCGGCCTTCAACTTCTTGACGAGTGCGCTGACACGCTGTGGCGGAATCAAACCCGACATATCCTTGATGGTAATCATATCGGCACCAAGAGCAGCCAACTCCTTCGCCTTCGACACGAAGTATTCGTCGGTAAATACCGGTGCAGGGTTCTTCTTGCCCATCAACTTCTGCAAGAACGAGAGCTTCGGATATTTAGGATCTACGGTGTAGCAGACTGCGCAGTCGGCAATACCGCCATACTTCTTCACATACTTGATGGTCGATTTTACATTATCAACATCGTTCAAGCAGTCGAAGATACGCATGATGCCCAAGCCACTCTCGATAGAGTTGCGGCAGAAGCCCTCAATAATTTCGTCGGTATAAGGGGCATAACCGAAGAGGTTACGACCACGCGACAGAGCCGTGAGCTTCGAAACATCACCTACCGCCTTCTTAATGCTCTCAAGACGATACCAAGGGTTCTCGCCAAGGTAGCGCATAACCGAGTCAGGCACTGCACCACCCCACACCTCCATAGCAAAGAAGTGTGCATCTTTGTAGAAAGGCAACACACGCTCAATTTCGGCCTGTGTCATACGGGTTGCGAAAGATGACTGCTGACCATCTCGCAAAGTCAAATCTCTAATTTTAAGTACTTTTGCCATAATTGTATTGGTTTATAATTTTGTTACAGTTTCAGTTTTAAGGGTTTATCATCAAACAAAGATAATCATTTTTCGCAAAAAATATCATTATTCACACAAAAAAGTGTCTCTAATCACAATTTTCTGCGCAAAAAAGGCCCGCAAACCATATCGGTTGCAGGCCTTTTGTATCGTCGAACTATCCATTAAGCCACCTCGACCACCTTGCATTTGCTCTGCTTCTCGGACTTCAGTGCCAGATACTTCACTATCGACACGAAGCCCACCGTAAGCACCAAATTCAAAACGAGTGCCAAGACCGAAATAAGCAGCACAGGGCCTCCAATATTGTAGCCCAAGGCGATAAATATTACGCCTGCGCCAACCTCTCCACGAGTGAACATACCTATCGAGAGGGCCAATCGCTCCGTGAATGAGCGATCGTGGTAGAAGAACAGTGGCACCAACTTACCTATATTTGACAATATCGTAACAGCAACCACATGCAACGCTATCTCCCAGCCCGACATCATCGGTATCGAGGCAACGAGGCTCTCGCCCTCGCCCACATGCGAAGCACCACTCATATCTATCAACGGCATACTCATACCTACGAGCAACATAAATATCATAGATATGGTCGTCGCAGCTCGCTCCTCACGCTTGCCGCTCATGTGTTTATTCTTGATAACCATACCGAAGATAAATGCCGGCAACAGCACCTCTATATGTATCGCGCCCTTGGCACCAAAGAAGTGATGGGTAACGACATAGACAAGATATGTTGCGCCATAGACCAACACGGCATAGGTAAATATGGCAAACCAAGTCTGGCGCATCTTAAAGCGTGACATATACCTCCAGCCCACAACAAACAAGCCGAAGATAACCACCAACATTGCCACCATCTGCCAATTCAGTTCGCCAATCATCGCAACCTGCAACGGCACCATCAAGATTATGGTGTCGAGGTCGTCGAATATCGCAAGCGTCTGCGCCTTCTGGTATATCCAACTCTTCTGCAAGCTCATAGCCGCCAACATCGAGAACAATATACCCGCAGATGTAGGGGCGGCAAAACGGCTCAACAGCAGCGTCTCCTTCCACGCATCACCACTACCCCACCACTCCGACGGCATAAGGGCGAAGATGTAGTATATGGCTATCAGCAACCACGGCACCGCAGCAGCAAACATCGCCACGAAGTAGTCCTTGACATAGACCTTGACATTGCTCTTGTCAATCTCGAACTCTCGGCCCACATTTATCATAATAAACGCAAGGCAGACTCCAAGCGCAACCTCGACCATGTGTTTCAGCTCGCCATACGACTCACCCAGCACACTCGGCAGTAGCTGCGACAGCACGAGTCCCGTCATCAACAGCAGGGAAAAGGATAGAATTTTTTTCATCTTTTTCTCTCTCGAGTTAAATGTTTCGGTTACAAATATATAGTTTTTTTGGTAATATAACAAACAATCGCAATTACAACAAAAGCGGCCCCTCTTTCGAAGGGCCGCCTATTGAGCCTTAAACACTTACACTACTCTATCACGAGCGCACAAGTCGAGGTAATATTTGCCGACGAGTTACCAACATGGATTGTATATTCGCCCTTGTTGGTCTGCCAAGCGTGGGTCTTGTCGTTCCAGAAAGCGAAGTCACGCTTCGAGAGCTCAAACGAGATGGTTTTCTTCTCGCCCGGAGCAAGCTGCACCTTCTCGTAACGCTTCAACTCCTTCTTCGGACGCAACACGGTTGGGTTGTTCTCCGAAACATAGAGCTGCACAACCTCGGCACCTGCCACCTTGCCCGTATTCTCGACACGCACGGTAACCTTGATAGGTTTGTCGTCTGCAACGCTCTTTGGAGCCTTGGCCTTACCAATCTCAAAGGTTGTGTACGACAAACCAAATCCGAATGGATAGAGAGGCTCGATACCCTTTGTCTCGTACCAACGGTAGCCCACCAACACCGACTCCTTATACTCCAAGTCGTAGTGGCGTGGATAGATCCACAACTCGTTCAAATTCTTCTGTGTGTGGCTGGTCTTCAAGCCCTTTGGCATTGTAAGATATGCCGGAGAGTCCTTAAACGACTTCTCGATAGTCATAGGCAGCTTACCCGAAGGATTAACCTTACCCACGATGATATCGGCAATAGCCTGCATACCACTCTGACCAGGATACCAACCGTAGATGATAGCCGAAGCCTTGTCGCTCCACGCACTCATATCGATACCCGAGCCCGAAAGAACCAAGACGATGACATTCTTGTTTGCTGCGCAAGCCATACGCACCAAAGCCTCGTCCTCCTCCTGCATAGTAAATGGACGCTCATAGCTCTCGCTATCGAGCGTTCCCGTAGCTATCACGACAACATCGGCCTTCTGCAACTGGATATAGTTTGGCTTCTCCACTGCTGTAACCTTTGCTCGAAGCGAGTTCAAGAGAGCCTGCTCCGAAGTCACCTGATTGAAGCCCTTAACCTTCGATGAGCCGCCACCCTGCGGAGCCGTCTTTGCCCAACGACCTGCAAGCAAAATCTGCTGGCCCTCCTTCAACGGAAGGATGCCGTTGTTCTTCAAGAGCACAGCACCCTCGGCTGCTGTCTGATACGACACAGCCTCATGGTGTGGGAACTTTGCCTCGAGGTGGTCCTCGTTAGGCTGGCCATTCTTGAAACGGTCGTACAGACCGTAGCGGATACATGTCGCTACCATAGGGCGAATCATATCGTCGATATTCTTCTCGGTAATCTCACCCTTTGCCAAGAGCTCACGCACCGAGTTGATGTGATAGAACTCGTTTGGCGCACCCGGCATCTCGACATTCTGACCCGAGAGAACTATCTTCTTCCAGTCAAATACCGACTGCCAGTCTGTCATCACCAAGCCCTTGAAGCCAAGTCTGCCACGGAGAAGGTCCGTGATGACATACTTGCTCTGACCTGCCCACTCGCCATTTACGAGGTTGTACGAAGTCATCACCGAGCCTGCGCCTGCGTCGATACCCGCCTTAAATGCAGGGGTATAAATCTCCATAATAGCACGCTCATCTACAATCGAGTTCGACAACTTACGAAGAAGCTCCGTGTTGTTGCAGAGGAAGTGCTTCAAGCAGGCCATAGTACCTGTGCCCTGCATACCTGTAACATAGTTCTCAACCATTGTTGCAGCCAGATATGGATCCTCTCCGAGGTACTCGAAGTTACGACCGCACTGCGACGAACGGTAGATATTCATGCCCGGGCCGAGCAATACACCAGCACCTGCCATACGGGTTTCGTAACCCACAGCCTCACCATAAGCCTTCGCCAACTCGGTGTTGAAGGTCGAGGCGAGCATAATGTTTGCAGGGAACTGCGTAGTCTTCTCAGGGTGGCGCACCTCGTTCTGATCAGGAATAGAGTGGTTGATACGCACACCGGCCGAAGCATCGACCATAAAGACATGTGGAAGGCCCTTTGCCGGAGCTCCCGGAAGGAAGAACTTGTTGTGGCCGTGAGTCATATCGATCTTCTCCTCGAGCGAGAGTGTCGCCAAAACCTCACTTGCCTTGGCTGTAGCCTCCTCCCACGACATCATCTCTGCCTTCTTCTGTGCCATTGCCGCAAACGACAACGACACAGCAACAGCGGTAAAGAGTAATTTTTTCATAATTCAAATGTGTGTAGTTAGTAGTTATTTGGTGTTGTTATTTCTTCTCCTGTGTAGCCTGCGCTGTGGTGTCGGCAACGACCATATTCTTGTCGATACGGAGCGTTACATTGCTATCCACCTCGATAAGAAGCGTGGTCTCCTCGACCTCCTTTACACGAGCAAAGATACCGCCTGCGGTGATAACCTTATCGCCCTTCTTCAAGCCATCACGGAACTTCTGCATCTCCTTGCGACGCTTCGACTCGGGACGCCACATAAAGAAGTACATAATCAAAATCATCGCTGCAATCATTACCCAGAATGACCAGTTACCAAAGCCCTGTTGTGGTGCTGCAGCAGCTGCTGCCTGCAAAAGTGAAATCATAATTTTCAAAAAATTTATTGGTTAATAATATTTTTTCTTTGCTATTAGCTATTGGCCATTAGCCATTAGCTTTTTATCCAAATTCTTAAATGGTGGTGGAAATTTTATAAAAGTCCTTTTCCAGATTTTACGATCTTACCCTCTTCCGTCAGACGAGAGATAACCTTGTCGAGAATACCGTTGATAAAGCCACCACTCGAGTTTGTCGAGTAGTACTTGGCGATGTCGATATACTCGTTCAGCGTAACTCGTGTAGGTATCGAAGCGAAGCTCTCGGCCTCGGCAATACCGACAACGAGGATGATGTTGTCCATCAACGCCACACGCTCGATATCCCAATTACTCATCGTATTGTCAATCATCATACCAATGCGCTCGTAGCCACCTATCGAGTTGCGGAGCAGCACCTTGGCAAACTCCAAATCCTCCTCGTTTTTGAACTGTGGCAGGAACTTTATCGCCTCGTGGCTCTCACGCACCGACAGCACCGTGCGGGATGCCATTGTGAGGAGGTAACCGAGGTCGTCATTCCAGAGTATCGACTGCTCCTCGAGTACCGTTTCGAGTGGCTCGAACTCCTCGAGCATCAGCATATAGATATCCGACACGAGTTGTGCATCCTCCTTGAACGAGCGACTCTCCGAGGCCATATACTTCTGGTAGAAGGTCTGCCTTACGAGGGCGTTGTAGAGCGCAACGATAAGGTCACGATGACCACTCCACGAGAGCTTACGAGCCTTCAGCTCCGCCTGCAAGCCTTCATCCTCGGCAAGGCGTGCAACGACCTTATTCTCGACGAACTTGCGGTTTGGGTGTAGGTCTTCGTAGGTTGGGAGCTTTTTGTTTTCGCCGATGCGGATACGCTCGGCTGCATACTCGGCAATCTCGGGAACGAGTGCAAGTAGATGGAAATATAGGTCGTAGGCGCAGTTCACCGATGCCACGAGATTTTTCTCGGCAGCCACGGGGGTCATACCCTCGCACTGCGTGTAGGCATATACTGCTTTTACAACCTTTGTTCTAAGTAATCTTCTGCTCAACATAAATCAAGAACCTTTCTAAACTGGTGCAAAGATAATAAAAGTTTCTGAAATTCCTACTCTTATTTCGTCCGCTTTACAAAACGGTCGGTCACGGCAGCGCAAGCCGTGTCGCCCGTAATATTTAGAACGGTACGCACCATATCGAAGATGCGGTCGAGAGCATAGAGCAGAGGCAAGCCCTCGATAGGCACGCCCGCAGCCACCATCACGGCCACAACAAGGAGCGTAGGACCGGGTACTCCCGCCTGTCCTATCGAGCCGAGGGTTGCAACAACGGCTATTGCCACATACTGTGCCACGCCCAAATCTATGCCGTACATCTCGGCAAAGAAGAGTGTCACGAGGGTGTAGTATATCGCATTGCCCGACATATTTATCGTAGCACCAAGAGGTATAACAAAGCCCGAGACCTCCTTCGAGATGCCGAGGCGGTCGCAGGTCGCCATATTCTCGGGTAGCGTAACCAGCGACGAGGCGGTAGAGAAGGCGATAAGTTGCGGGCGCACCATCTCCTTGACGAAGGTTTTGAGTGGCACTCGCGACATCGTGGCAATGGTGAGCGGATAGACCACAACACCCATAACCAATATTGCCAAGAGATATACCCACACAAGGTCGGCAATGCGCAGCAGCACCTCGAAGCCGAATGTTCCTATCGACTCTGCCATAAGGCCGAACACACCCAGCGGAGCCACCCACATAACCTTATCTATACACCATACCAACGCCTCCAACAAGGCATTCAGCCCGCCTACAACCTTGGTGCGTTTCTGCTCTGCAAGAGCCGATATGCCGAAGCCGAGAAGAAGGCCGAACACAATGATTTGCAACATATTGCCATCGACCAAGGCCTTAATCGGGTTTGCAGGTATCATGCCGATAAGTGTATCCCAAAACGACAGTGTCGGAGCCGTGCCGTAGTCTTTGCCTCCGCCCTCAAAGAGTGCCATATCCACACCTGCACCGGGCTTGAAGAGTGCATCGGCACCAAAGGCGATGCACACGGCAACCAGCGTAGTCGCAAAGATATAGGCTATCGACACCGAGCCTATAACCCCTGCCGAGCGTGAGCCCCCGAGCGATGCTGCGCCCGAAATAATCGACACGGCAACCAACGGCACCACCAGCATCTTGATAAATTGAATAAAGAGTGTGCCCAGCGGAGCAAACGCCCTCGCCTCACCGCCCATAGCGGCACCCACAACGGCACCTGCGACCATAGCCACAAGTATCCAAAGTCCTAAATTTTTCAGTAATCTCCTCATCTCGAAAACAAATATACGAAAAATAGCTCAATATTTAGCCATATATTTGCAAAAGTTTATTATCTTTACATTCGGAAAATGTTGAACGAGATGGGGAAGGCTCAAAAATATCGTATGCCACGCATCGCTCTCACGGTTATCGCTGTCGCACTCTTCGTGTTGCAGTGGCTCCTTGGCGACTTCCCCGTATGGCTGTTTGCGGCACCTATAAATATTCTGCTTTGTGCGCTATGGCTCATTGCCCTATGGGAGGGCTATCGTCGCAGAGCGACATCTACGGTGGTGCAATATCTTCTCTCGGCCGAGGCTACATACACAGCTCTTGGCGTAGCTGCAACCATCGCACTTGTACTCGGCCTACAGAGCGAGCCCGCAATGACCTCGTGGCCCGTAGTGGGCGGCATTCTATTTGTGCAGAGTATATTGACACTCGTCATATTGCGCGGTTGGCGCAACGAAAACGGGGTGCGTTGGCGATTTCTCATCACCCATTGCGGCCTGTGGCTTGCCGTGGCATCTGCCTTCTTCGGTGCGCCCGACAAGCAGATTTTGCGTGTGCAGGTTGGTAGCGCACCTACCCGTGAAGCCCTCTCCGAGCAGGGCAGAAGGAGCTACCTCGACTACGAATTGCGCCTCGATGACTTCGAGGTGGAACACTCAAAGAGTGGTACTCCCGAGCGATTTTGCGCCTCGGTAGCCGTGGATGACAAAGTTGTAGATATAGAGGTAAATAGCCCCTATTCGCCAAGGTTTGGCGAGGATATATATTTGATGAATTATGCACCTGACGGATGCTTGTTACAGGTTGTGCGTGAGCCGTGGAGAGGCATTACGGCTACTGGGATAGCCCTACTGCTTCTCGGTGCGTTTATGTTGTTTATGCAAGGTTTTCAAAAACGGGCAAGATGATGATGGGATGGAACATATTTCCGTGGTTTGCCCTCGCAACGGCACTGCTTGCCGTTGTGGCATCGGTACTCGCCTTGTGTAACCGTCGAGTTGCAGCCCTTGCAACATCATCACTTGCGGTGGCTATACTCTCAACCTTTGTCGCCATATTGTGGATATCGCTCGAGCGACCTCCGATGCGCACAATGGGAGAGACACGACTGTGGTACTCACTCTTTCTGCTCGTGGCGGGCGTTGCGACTTACGCAAGGTGGCGTTTTCGCTGGGTTTTGAGCTTCTCAACACTCCTTGCCACCGTATTTATGGTGATAAACTGCCTGCGCCCCGAGCTGCACGACAAGAGTCTTATGCCGGCACTGCAGAGCGCATGGTTTATGCCACATGTGGCGGTCTATATGTTCTCGTATGCCCTGCTCGGTGTAGCAACACTTATGGCTATATACCACCTCGTCAAGCACGACGAGAGAGTGCTGCACGCCATAGACAACCTTCTTGGCGGAGGCGTAGCCCTCTTTACGGTGGGTATGCTGACAGGCGCACTATGGGCAAAGCAAGCGTGGGGCGAGTATTGGAGCTGGGATGCCAAGGAGGCGTGGGCTGCGGCAACTTGGTTTATATACCTCGGAGCCATACATCTGCGACTCCTGCGACCTCGTGCCACAAAGGCGTTCTGCGTAGCGTTGATTGTCGGCTTCCTCGCACTGCAGATGTGCTGGTACGGAGTGAATTATCTCCCTTCGGCCGAAAAAAGTGTTCATTCCTATAATCGCAATAATTAACCATTAAAAACAGCAGTAGTTATGAAGAAAAAGTTGATCTATTTAGCTCTGGTGATTGTGGTCCTTGCACTTGCAATATTCCGCATCGTGGACCACGCTCCATCGGCCGATCTTCCGCTCGACGAGCGAGTGGAGGTTGTCTTCGAGAAGGGTGGCTGCCTGATGTGCCACTCGGCAGAACCCGAGTTACCGGCATACTTCGCACTCCCCGTTGTGGGCGATGTGATGAAGAAGGATGTCGACGAGGGTTACCGTGCCTTCGATATGGAGCCGCTTTGGAACACGCTTCAAACGGGCAAGGGCAGCTTCAACCCCGTAGATGTTGCTAAAATCGAGAAGGTGGCACTCGACAAGCGTATGCCTATGGCGAAGTTCTACCTTGTACATTGGGGCAGCCGCATGACAAACGCCAAGCGTGACATCATCCTCGAGTGGGCTACGGCATACCGCACAGCCCTCTACAACGACGGCTTGGTGGGTGAGCGTGCCGGTGAGCCTATACGCCCTATCGACCTCTCGTTGCCATACGATGAGGCAAAGGCTGCGTTGGGCTTCAAGCTCTATCACGACCCACGACTCTCGGTCGATAACACCGTGTCGTGCGCATCGTGCCACGGCCTGAATACCGCAGGTGTCGATAATAAGCAGTACTCCGAGGGTGTCGAGGGCAAACTCGGTGGCGTAAATGCCCCAACCGTATTCAACGCTGTTTACAACTTTGTACAGTTCTGGGATGGCCGTGCCGCAACACTTGCCGAGCAGGCTGCGGGCCCTCCGGTAAACCCTGTGGAGATGGCCTCGCCAAACTTCGATGCTATCGTGGCAAAGCTCAACAAAGACCGCAAGTTCGTGCGTGAGTTCAAGGCTGTATATCCCGAGGGTATCAATCAAGCGACTATCACCGATGCTATCGAGCATTTCGAGCGCACGCTCATAACCCCGAACTCCCGCTTCGACAAGTATCTTCGTGGCGATGACACAGCTATCACAGCCGAGGAGCTGCAGGGCTACGAGTTGTTTAAGAAGTACAATTGTGCTACTTGCCACGTAGGAAAGAACCTCGGTGGCGAGAGCTACGAGTTGATGGGGCTGCGCAAACACTACTTCGCTGACCGAGGCTTGGCCCTTACCGAGGAGGATAACGGCCGCTTCAAGCAGACAGGCGTGGAGCGTGACCGCCACCGCTTCAAGGTTCCGGGCTTGCGCAATGTCGCTCTCACCTGGCCTTACTACCACGATGGTACTCGCACCTCACTGAAGGAGGCTGTGTGCGCTATGGGTACCTACCAGTCGGGCGTGGAACTTACCGACGAGGAGGAGGATCTGATTGTAGCGTTCCTCAACACCCTGACAGGCGAATATAAAGGACAGCTACTCACCAACGACAACTCGGCACAATAGTCAAAAGAGCCTGCTCGAAACATCGAGCAGGCTCTTTTGGAATTGACAATTGAAGAATTGACAATTGACAATTTTTAGGCAAGGGGGATTTGAACTCAACAAGGAACCAAAAATCGTAATTTAAGCAGATGGTTGCAAGGCCTCAATCCAAAGAAGTTGTAAATAGGCGAGGGAATTTTGCGCTAAACGAGGAAGCGAGCCCGCAGCATACTAATCGTATGTGAGGAGCTCGCTTACCGAAGAGCAGTGCAAAATTCACCGCATATTTACGACTTCTTGTATTCGCCGGGGGTGAGGCCGGTAATCCTTTTGAAGTATTGCCCCATGAAAGAGGGGTTAGGAAAGTTGAGATGATAAGATATCTGCTGGATACTCATATCGGAGTATTTGAGCAGATTCTTAATCTCCAACGCCACAAACTCATCTATCCACTGATGCACAGAGCGACCCGTAAAGTTGCGGATAACTCGCGAAAGGTGCTTCGACGAGATGTGCATCTTCTCGGCATAGAACTCCACATTACGCTGCTCACGGTAGTGCTCCGACAAGAGGCCCATGAGGCGTTCGAAATACTCGGAGCTGCGATCCTTGACACCAGCTACCGACACCACTCCATCCGGACCAATGATGGCGTCGCAGATGTGATAGATAGCTGCACAGAATATATGACGCAGCGAACACTCCTTGTACTCGGAGAGGTTGTTGCCATAGCCCTTGTGCATGGTGGCAAAGAAACGGCCCACGGCATCCATCTCTGCCTCACTCATGGTGGCAATCTTGGCTCGACTCCTCAACTGCGACTCCAGCTGCGCAATAAAGCGTATATCGACATTCATACTTGTCAAGAAGTTCATATTGAATGCCATCATATAGAACTCGCAATCTTGAGCCGAGTGAAGCTGAAACATCGACGACGAGGAGATAAAGAATTGGTTGGCACGAAGCGTATAATCGCTCATGTGCGACGAGAACGACATCTCGCCATGCACGCAGACTATCATCACCAATGCGTCGATGCGGCACGGATACTTAAGCTCCTGCAGGTCGTCACCATTGATATTTTCGAAGTGCAACATCGCTGCACCATCAACATCTATAACTTCCACACCCTGCACACCACGCAACGCCTGCGCAAAGTAGGGGAATAAGCTCTGTTTCGACATAGTTTTATAGTTTTATATGCTCACGGCAGAGGGTGAGGTGGTTACAAAGTACCACCCACCTCCCACCAAAAAGCCCTCACTCCAAGCTGCGGGTTTGCTGCATCGAGCTTTCGCAACTCATCGAGCAACTTCCAACAATGCTCATCGTCAGTAATCGAGAGTATCGCCGAGTTCAAAATCGGCCATACATAGTCGCCGAGGTGTGGCTCACCTGTCTCCGTTCCGCAGCCCTGCACCTCCTCCCAAGAGGTGTAACCACGAACTCCGAGCTCCGCCATCTTCTGCTGTACCTCGTCATAAAGTGCTTGGTCACAAGCTATAAATATACCTTTCATAATTTCATTACCTTTTAAGCATTCAACATTGCACTCTCCTTGGCCGCCTTCTTTGCTCTGCGCTTCTCGCCACGAAGGGCAAATACCGAGAACAAGACAGGGATAAGGAATAGTGTTACGAGTGTCGAGAACGAGAGTCCCCACGCCACGGTCATACCGAGCGAGTTCCACATCTCGGCACCTACACCATTACCTACAGCCATTGGTACCATACCGAGTACGGTAGTGAGCGTAGTCATCAGGATAGGTCGCATACGGGAACGACCCGCTGCAACAGCAGCCTCGAGAATTGGCTTCCCACGACCTACGAGCAGACGAGTGTAATCGACAAGCACGATACCGTTATTTACCACGATACCCACCAACATCAGCACACCGAGCAAGCCCATAACGCCCATTGCAGTATCCGAAATCCACAAGCCGAGGATAACACCCACCAACGCAAATGGCAACGAGAACATAATTACAAATGGATAGGTCAATGACTCAAACTGCGAAGCCATAATCACAAAGACCAAAATCACCATCAACGCCAACAACATAAACAGGTCATTGAAGGTATCTTGCTGGTCCTCGTACGAACCACCAAGCTCCCAAGTGATGCCGGCAGGGAACTCCATCTTGTTCAACTCGGCAACTGTGCCCTCGATAATCTCAGACATAGCGTAGCCGTGACCGATAGCACCCGAAATCTTAACATAACGAGAACGGTCCATACGCTGAATTGTAGGAGGGGTATTAGCCTCGATAACATGACCTACATCACGCACCTTAACAGCCTGTCCCATAGAGTTGTAGAGTGTCACATTCTCCAAATCCTCAACCGACTCACGGAAAGGTTTGTCGTAGCGCACCAAGATATCATACTCCTCGCCATCCTCACGATAGTACGATGCCACAGCTCCATTCACACGGTTACGGAGGAATGTTGCAGCCGTAGCCACATTCAAGCCATTGCGAGCCAACTTGTCACGGTCGAACACAACCTGATACTCAGGGGTATATTCGTCACGCGAGATGGTAACCTCGGTACAGCCCTCAACGCCGAGCATCTTATCCTTAATCTCGGCTGCGACACGGTCGGTAGTCTCGAGGTCGTAGCCGTAGAGTTCGATATCAACCGACTGCTGACCTCCGGCACCACCCTTCTGTCCCGACTCGATAACCTCGTAGGTACGGATCTCGGCATACTTGTCGAGGTCCTTACGCATAAGGTCGCAAATCTCGGTCAGCGAACGCTCACGCTCGGTCTTTTTCAAGAGGCGGATATTCATCGAGATATAGTGAGTACCGTTCTCCTGCATTGCAGCAAAGGTATTGTCGGTA
>SUZW01000029.1 GCA_015059685.1 Rikenellaceae bacterium
TGCTGAATGGCAAGCGATGTAAGCTTATTTGTCATTCAATGCCATTAAGTGAGCGAATAGCGAACGAATGCCATTCAATGCCATCAAAAAATAGACTATGAGAAAACTATTTCTTTTTGCAGTGGCGGTTCTGTGCGCCACTGTCGTTGCATACGGCTCGACCATAAAATATGAGGATATCGCCAAGTGCCGTGCCGCAAATGGTGCGATATATGGCGTGCGCTCAATGGCCGATGGCGAACACTTCACCATCATCAAGGGCAAGAGAGTCGTGCGATGCTCCTATGCCGACCGAGCAGATAGCCTTGTTGTATTCGAGGGCGATTTTCGTATCGGCTCATATCTCTTCTCGGCCGACGAGAGGCAGATTTTGCTCTCCGATGCGCAGAGCGTGAAGCCTATCTACCGTCGTTCGTTTACGGCCGACTACTACCTGGCCGATGTGGGTGGTAAGGCTCGTAGAGTCTTGGAGCAGGTGCGTGATGTGGCCTTTTCTCCCGATAACAAGAGCCTTGTCTATTCCAAAGAGAACAATCTCTACCTCTACGATATTGCAACCTCCACCTCGAAGGCGATAACTTCGGATGGCGAGTGGAACAAGGTTATCAACGGCACAAGCGATTGGGTTTACGAGGAGGAGTATGGCTTCACGAAAGGGTATGCTGTATCGGCAGATGGGGCGAAGATTGCCTACTTGCGCTTCGATGAGAGTGCGGTGCCGACCTTCGAGATGATGCGTTACGACGATAAGTTGTACAACAAGGCCTTCTCGTTCAAATACCCGAAGGCGGGCGACAAAAACTCGGTTGTGACGCTCCACCTCTACGATGTTGCAACGGGCAAAACGGAGCAGATACCTACGGGCGATAACCCCGACCAATATATTTTCAACTTGGCCTACACGCCAAATGGAGAGTTCCTCTTCTATCGTGTTAATCGTCTGCAAAACCACTTCGAGGTGCTGTTGCGTGAGGAGAGTGGGGTGGTGCGCCCAATCTACGAGGAGAAGAGCGCAACCTATGTCGAAAGACCATCTTCGGCAACCGTACAATTTGTCGATGGTGATAGGTTTATCGTAAGCGAAGAGACCACTGCGGGGTATAATCATCTCTACCTGCATAGTATCAAAAAAGGCCGCTTGAACGCCATAACTTCGGGCAGATGGGAGGTGACACAGGTTGTGGGTGTTGCGAAAAACCGCATCTACTACCTCTCGACCGAGCAGAGCCCGCTACAACGCAACCTATACTCCGTGGCGTTGAATGGCAAGGGTAAGCGTTGCTATACCGAGGGTGGCTTCAACTCGATAGCCCCTTCGGTCGGTATGCGCTACTATATCCGCACCTACACCGATGCAGCGACACCAAATGTTGTCACCGTATGTGAGGCTTCGGGCAAGGTTGTAGATACGCTGCTTGATAGCCGAGCGAAGGTTGCCGAGCGAGGAGAGTGGGCGAAGCGAGAGTACAAGCAGTTTGTCACCGAGCGTGGCGATACACTCAACTACTATATTCAGTTGCCGTTTGGCTTTGAGAAGGGGAAGAGGTACCCCGTATTGCTGACGCAGTATTCGGGTCCGGGCTCGCAGTCGGTGCGTGAGCGTTGGTCGCTCGATTGGGAGGATGCATTATCGCACGATGGCTATATCGTGGCGTGCTGCGATGGCCGTGGTACGGGTTTCAGGGGCGAAAAGTTTAAGAAATGCACATACGCCGACCTCGGTCGCAAGGAGGTCGAGGACCAAATTTCGTTTGCCCGCTTCTTGGCAAAACAGGATTTTGTCGATGCCGAGCGCATCGGTATTTATGGCTGGTCGTATGGCGGTTTTATGGCTTTGAACTGCGCTCTGCATGGTGAGGGGTTGTTCCGTATGGCTATTGCTGTTGCGCCTGTAACATCGTGGCGATACTACGACACCATCTACACCGAGATTTACAACGGTTTGCCACAGGATAACCCAAAGGGTTACGACGATAATTCGCCACTCTCGCACGCCGAGAAGCTGGCCGAGCGCACAAAGTTGCTCATTATCCACGGCACGGCAGACGATAATGTCCATTTCCAGAACTCGATGGAGATGTGTCGTCGTCTGAACGAGGCGGGTAAGCAGTACGATATGATGGTCTATCCCGACCAAAACCACTCGATGCGTCCTTCGGCTACGACCTTGGTTCGCCAGAAGATGATAGACTATACATTGGATAATTTGTAGCCGATTTTGCATATTTAACGATTATTTGTATCTTTGCAGCCGTGAGAAAGTTACTACATCATAAGCGACTGGTTTCGTATATGCTTGCGGTGCTGCTGGTTACAGCGGTATCGTGTAGGCTCTATCTCACGCACGGCATCGAGTACTACGGCTCGCTGTGGGAGACCGAACAGATGGCCTCCGAGAGTGGCGAGAGCATGGAGTGTAACTGTCCAATCTGTCACGCCGAAGACTTCCTTGCCATAGCTGCCGAGAATTTCAACTATACCCCGATTATTTCGGAGTTGGAGTTCGAGCAGAGTTTTCTGCCTACTGCAGCAGCAAATGATATCGTTGTCGTCTCTTCGCTCCGAGGACCTCCATATTTATCGTAAAACAGATTTTTAGACTATGAGCAGCTAAATTTGCGCATAGATATTATTGTTTAACGATAAATATAAACCCAAATGAAAAAAATATTCTCAACTATTATAGTTGTATTATTTGTGTGTGCATCTGCATACGCACAAGGCGGTCAGCACCACCAACACCAATACCGCCACGGACAGGCGCATCAAACCCACAATCACGCTGCAGGCGAGAAGTGTGAGGCTACAATTCACGGACATGTAACCGACTCCCGCACAAAGGAGCATATTCCATATATTACCGTTGCTATTGACGGCACGACAATCGGTACAACAACAGATATCACGGGTCACTACACCCTCTACCATGTTCCTGTGGGCAAATTCAAGGTTTCGATATCGGCTATCGGCTATGGCAACCAGACCAAGGAGGTCGAGGTGGAGTGTGGTTCGGATATAGTGCTTAACTTCGAGACCACCGAGTCGCAGATCTCGCTCGATGCTGTCGTGGTGTCGGCAAACCGCAACGAGACAACTCGTCGTGAGGCGCCATCGCTCGTAAATATCCTCGATAGCGACCTTCTGAACAAGGTCTCGGCACCAACCATAGCCGAGGGCTTGTCGTTCCAACCGGGTGTGCGTGTCGAGAACTCGTGTCAGAACTGCGGCTTTGCACAGGTGCGCATCAACGGTCTTGATGGCCAATATTCGCAGATACTTATCAACTCACGCCCAATATTTTCGGCTTTGGCGGGAGTGTATGGCTTGGAGCATATACCTGCGAATATGGTCGAGCGTATCGAGGTTGTGCGTGGTGGAGGCTCGGCACTCTATGGCTCGTCGGCCATAGGTGGAACCATCAATATCATCACGAAGGAGCCGTTGCGTAACTCGGGAGAGCTGTCGCACTCGTTGACCTCGATAGGTTGTGGCAAGGCGCTCGACAACAACACGACACTGAACGCCTCGCTCGTGACCGAGGATCGCAAGGCGGGACTTACAATCTACGGCCAGAGCCGTCTGCGTGATGCCTACGACTTTGGTGGTAAGAGGGGCGAGATGCTCGATGGCTTTGTCGAGATACCGACAATCAAGTCGCAGACTATAGGTACGCAGGCATATATCAAGACCAGCGCATACAACAAGCTGACACTCGACTACCATGTGACAAACGAGTATCGTCGTGGCGGCGACCAGTTGGAGCGTCCTCCACACGAGGTTATGATTGCCGAGACCACCGACCACCTTATAAATAGCGGTGGCTTGACCTTTGAGGGCACATCGAAGGACTCGCACCACCGTTATAGTGTCTATACCTCGGCACAGGCGACAAAGCGTGACAGCTACTACGGTGCAGGTCAGGACCCTAACGCCTACGGCAAGACCGATGGCGTTACGGCTGTGGCAGGTGCACAGTACCTCTATCGTATAAAGTTCTTCGAACTTACTACGGGCGTGGAGTATAGCTACGACTACCTCTACGATAACCCTATAGGATATGTGGCACAGGGCTTTACTTCGATGCGTACCGAGCAGCATATCCACAATGCAAGTGCCTTGGCGCAGGGAGAGTTCAAGTTCAACAAGTGGGGCTTCCTCGTGGGTGGTCGTTTGGATAACTGGTACAACGCCTCGAACAAGAAGTTCCTCTGCATCCCGTCGCCTCGTGTGACTTTGCGCTACAACCCTACACACGATATCAACCTCCGTGCAACCTACGGCTCGGGCTTCCGTGCGCCGCAGGCCTTTGACGAGGACCTGCATATCCTTGTTGTGGGTGGCGAGCGTACCCGTATCCGTTTGGCCGACGATTTGAAGGAGGAGCGTTCACACACCTTCACCGTGTCGGGTGACTTCTACCATACCTTCGGTCGTGTGCAGACTAACCTCCTCGTTGAGGGCTTCTATACCATATTAAACGATGTCTTTGCACTGCGTGATACGGGCATTGTGGACCCTAACGATGGCGCAACAATCTACGAGCGTTACAATGGCTCGGGTGCAACGGTTATGGGCTTGAATATCGAGGCTAAGGTTGCATTTATGCCTTGGGTCGAGGCCTCGGCTGGTGTGACTTTGCAGCAGGGCAAGTACAAGGAACCGGAGCAGTGGAGCGACGATCCCGATGTTGCACCTGCCAAAAATATGTTCCGTTCGCCAAATGTATATGGCTACTTCACCATATCGACACAGCCGGTTAAGGGCTTCAAGATTGACCTCTCGGGCAACTATATGGGCCGTATGTATATGCAACACTTTGCAGGTGGCATCTTGCCTGATGGCACGACGCTCCAGCAGGACCGTATCGAGCACACCAAGGCCTTCTTCGACTTCGGCCTGAAGCTCTCCTACGACTTTAAGATCTGGAAGAGCCTCGGTATGCAGGTTAATGCGGGTGTCCGCAATATCTGCAACTCCTATCAAAAAGATTTTGACCGTGGAGCAGATCGTGACTCGGGTTATATCTACGGACCTTCACTTCCACGCTCGGTGTTTGTAGGAGCAAAGTTATTCTTCTAAAAAAACCGTTCTGATGAGTTCTTTTTGCACGAGTCTGCGGTCGCCAAAATCCTCACATAGGCTTACTATGCTGCGGTTTTGTCGCCTGGCCTCGCACAAAAATAATCTCATCAGCTCCGATTTTTTTGCAGGAAGTTCTGATTGGCTCTTTTTGCACGAGTCTGCGGATAGCGAGCTCCTCACATACGATTAGTATGCTGTGGGCTCGCTACCTCGTTTAGCACAAAATTTCCTCGTTCATAAGCGATTTTTTTGGCAGGAAGTCCTCGCACAAAAATAATCTCATCATTTACGATTTTTAAGCAGCCCCCCCCCACCACCAACAACAAGATGGGTATCGTTTTCGATACCCATCTTGTTTGCTTTTAGTGATTGTTCTTTTTTATTACTCGTCTTGGTCTATCTGCGAGGTTTAATGTCGAGCTTCACGGGTTTAATCATATTCTCGGGCGAGAGGATAGTGTCGAGCTCCTCTTTGGTGAGTATGCCGTGCTCGAGTACGAGGTCATAGACGCTGCCACCGGTGGCAAGGGCCTCCTTGGCAATCTTTGTCGAGTTCTTGTAGCCGATGATTGGGTTGAGGGCTGTAACGATGCCGATGCTGTTGTGAACATATTTACGGCACTGCTCCTCGTTGGCGGTGATGCCATCAACGCAATTTATGCGAAGGGTATCAAAGCCGTTCATCATTATCTCGGCAGACTCGAAGCAGCACTGTGCCATCGTAGGCTCCATGGCGTTAAGCTCCATCTGTGCCTCTTGTGCGCACATAGCTACGCAGGTGTCATTACCGATAACCTTGTAGCAAATCTGGTTCATAACCTCCGGAATAACAGGGTTTACCTTACCCGGCATAATCGACGAGCCCGGCTGACGAGCAGGGAGGTCGAACTCGTGAAGACCGCAGCGAGGACCCGAAGCCAAGAGGCGGAGGTCGTTGCAAATCTTGTTCAACTTCACAGCCACGCGACGGAGTGCCGACGAGTAACCAACCATACAAGTTGTATCCGAAGTTGCAGCTACGAGGTCCTCGGCAAGTTTGATATCCCAGCCGGTAATATCACGCAATGCTGCGATGCACCTCTCCGAATAGCCCGGCTCCGAGCAGATACCCGTGCCGATAGCGGTAGCTCCCATATTTACGGTGAGGAACTCCTCGGCAGCAAACTCGAGGTTCTTGCGCTCCTCCTTCAAAATCTGGGCAAAAGCACCAAAGGTCTGACCGAGGGTCATAGGCACCGCATCCTCGAGCTGTGTACGACCCATCTTGAGGATGTGGGCAAACTCCTTGGCCTTCTTCTCGAACGACTCAATCAACGCATTGTAGTGCTTCATATAGACCAAGTGCGTGGCATAGAGGCCGAGGTGAATGGCACAAGGGTATGCGTCGTTTGTCGATTGCGAGCAGTTTACATGGTCGTTAGGCGAGCAGTAGTGATACTCTCCCGCCTCGTGTCCCATAATCTGAAGCGCACGGTTGGCGATAACCTCGTTTGCGTTCATATTTGTCGTTGTGCCGGCACCTCCCTGAATCATATCGCAAGGGAATTGGTCGTGGTGCTTGCCCTGCAAAATCTCGAGGCAAGCCTTTGATATGCCGTCGAATTGAGCGTCGGTCAAAAGGCCGAGTTGATGGTTCGCCTCGGCAGCTCCCAACTTGGTCATAGCCAAGCCGTTGATAAACAACGGATAGTCGTTCAGATGAAAGCGGCTGATAGGGAAATTCTCAATGCCACGCAATGTTTGCACTCCGTAGAGGGCCTCTACAGGCACCTCCATTTCACCGATAAGGTCACTCTCGATACGAGTCTTACCAGAATACTTTGTTGCCATTTTGTCTCTTTTTAGGTTGTTATTTGTGTAAGTTGTCTTTTAAGTGGTCTTTGCTTCTACTCTATCTCCCAGTCGTAACCATCCTTGCGATCCTTCACGCGGATACCGATAGCGGTGAGTTTATCGCGAATCTCGTCAGACAATGCCCAATTCTTGTCAGCCTTTGCCTGCATACGCATATCGAGCAACATCGTTACGAGTGGCGATACCATATCCTTTCCGCCCGCAGCCTCCGCCTTCTCGTTCTCCAAACCGAGAATATCGAATACCCAACGCTGCACGGTTGCCTCTGCCTTTGCCTTATCCTCGGCGGTTAAGGTCTGCTTGCCCTCCGAGAGTTGGTTGAAGAGGCGTACATAGTCGAACATCGTAGAAATTACGATTGGCGAGTTCAAATCGTCTGCCATAGCCTCGGCACAGCGGCTCTCAATCTCATCGACATTAAACGATGACGAAGCCGAAACGGGAGCCTTGTGCAACGCCTCGATACCCTTCATCAAGCGGTCCAAACCCTTCTCTGCTGCCTGCAACGCCTCATTCGAGAAGTCGAGCGTAGAGCGATAGTGCGCCTGCAAGATAAAGAAACGCACCGTCATTGGCGAGTATGCCTGCTCCAAAGCAGGGTGGTCGCCATTGAACATCTGCTCGAGGGTGATGAAGTTGTTGTACGATTTACCCATCTTCTTGCCGTTGATGGTTATCATATTGTTGTGTACCCAATAGCGAGCCGAGTCGTGACCGAGAGCTGCGGTAGATTGTGCAATCTCGCACTCATGATGTGGGAACATAAGGTCCATACCGCCTCCGTGGATATCGAACTTCTCACCGAGGTACTTGGTACTCATTGCCGAACACTCCATGTGCCAACCCGGGAAACCATCGCTCCAAGGCGAAGGCCAACGCATAATATGCTCCGGTGCAGCCTTCTTCCACAACGCAAAGTCGTAGGAGTGGTGCTTATCCTGCTGACCATCGAGCTGACGGGTATCGGTTACGATATCGTCAAGGTTACGGCCCGACAAAATACCATATTTATGGTCGTGGTTGTACTTCTCGACATCAAAGTAGATTGAGCCATTCGACTCGTAGGCGTAGCCGGCATCGATGATGCGCTTCACGAAGTCAATCTGCTCGATGATGTGTCCCGAAGCGTGAGGCTCGATAGATGGGGTTTGCACGCCCAACTTCGCCATAAAGGTCTTGTAACGCTCGGTGTAGTAGTGGGCAACCTCCATAGGCTCCAACTGCTCCAAGCGAGCCTTCTTTGCGATTTTATCCTCGCCCTCATCGGCATCGTGTTCGAGGTGACCTACATCGGTGATATTGCGCACATAGCGCACCTTGTAACCCTCCGCCTTCAAGTAGCGGAACAAGAGGTCGAAGGTGATAGCAGGTCGGGTGTGTCCGAGGTGCGGGTCGCCATATACGGTTGGTCCGCAGACATACATTCCGACACGACCTTCGTTTATCGGCTCAAACGCCTCCTTGCGGCGTGAGAGCGTGTTGTAAAGAAGAAGTTTTGGTTTAGCCATATTTTTTGTTTTTGAATTTCCAATTATAGCTTCGTTTTTGGGGCGCCTTGAATACCGAGCGAATCCTTCTCACGCTGGGTGAGGATAAGGTCCTTATCCTCGGCGCCGAGGGTGCGGTAGTACTCATTTATGCCATAGACCACATCCTCACGGTTGTAGTAGGCTGCGAGGTAGTAGAGGCGCGAAAGTTCATCGAGGCGGTCATACATAATATCTGCCACCAAGTCGCCCTGAACACCCTCGAACTGCAAGTAGTACTCGATATAGTCGATCAAATTGTCGCCATACGCCAACAGCAACGCATCGCCCTTCTCGTTCAAGCCGAGGTCGTAGTAGCACTCGATAAATGGGAAGGTGTTGGCCTCCGTAAATCGAAGTTGGTCTATCGGCAATACCGCCAAACCTCTATCGAGTAACTCCTCGGCACGCTTGGCGTTGCCCTGCTTGATATACTCACGGGCAACACGGGCAAACGCCTCTCTTGCACGAGATACCTGCAAGTTGTACTGCGTAAAGTAATCGACATAGACACGCTTATCTGCGAGGTTGCCGTAGCGCATCGTATTCATCAACTTGTCATAGGCATAGTCAGCATCTATACGACCGATGCTCCACGAATCTTTGTATGGTGTCAAAATCGGCACAAAGCGGTATGCGTAGCCGTCAAACTGCAAGTAGTCGAGCAAGCCGAACTTCTGCAAGACATAGACCTGCGTGAAGTATATCGGGCGTTTCCAATCGAAGTGCGCCAACATATCGAGCAACATCAACTCCGAGCGTGAGAGCGACGAGGCGTTAATGTTGATATAGACGGTATCGACCATCAAATCTCTATCCTTCTCCGCCACAATGCCCGAAGCGATAGCTGCATCTTTATCCACCGGCAGAGCGATACGCTTTGTCGGGATATAGTCGGCAGGTGCGCCATAGCCCAAATCTATCTTCGTGCGATTGTCGTCGCTGCGCACAAACTCCATAACCTCCTTGGCATCGACCACACGGTCTATCTTCGAGTTTACGGGTACCCAATCATTTACGAAGGTATATTTGTGGCTTGGCAACGAGAACGGAATACCCTCGGCATCGTTCGCCTTGCACTTCATCTCATCGACATACCACTCGCCATCGAGGTAGCTCGAATTCATAATTCGCACATCGGTACGCACGCCATCAACCTCCTGATTAAACCACAACGGGAAGGTGTCGTTATCGCCATAATTTACGATTATCGGACTTACCCCCTCCTTCTCGACAATCGAGGAGAGGTAATTGTAACCCAAATCACGAGCCATGGTGCGGTGCGAACGGTCGTGGTCGTCCCAATTCTGGGCGCAGAGAATACCCGGCACCGCCATTGCCAACACCGTAGCCGTAGCAGCGGCTGCTTTGTGGTGCTTCTTCAACGCCTTTGTCAATAGGTCGTAGAGGGCCAGCACGCCCAAGCCTATCCACATCGAGAAGGCGTAGAACGAGCCGGCATAAACATAGTCACGCTCACGCACCTCACCAGGCGAGGAGTTGAAATATACGACCAATGCAATACCCATCATCACAAACAACCACATCACAACGGTAAAGTTGCGAGGGTCACGGTTGAGTTGGTATATCAGACCTATAATACCCAACAAGAACGGCAACAGATAGTAGGTATTTCTCGCCTTGTTGTTCTCCATCTCACGAGGGAGATTGGTCTGCGGACCGAGATATGCCGAGTCAATAAATTTGAAGCCCGTGAGCCAATTGCCGTTTGTAATAGTTACCGCATCGGCCTGAATATCGTCTTGGCGACCAACAAAGTTCCAGAGGAAGTATCGCCAATACATATAGTTGAGCTGATAGGAGAAGAAGTAGTTGAGGTTCTCCAAGAATGTAGGCTCGATGATTGTTTCGCTCTGTCCGCCATTGTAGTACGACACCTTGCGACCAAAGTCGAGGACCTCGGTGCGCTGTGGTCGCCCATTCTGGTCATAGACGATATTGCCCTCCTCGTCACGCACAAAGTCCATCTTCGTGCGATATGCAGCCCAAGGTTTGTAGTCCTGCTCCTTCTTCATATAGTTCCACATACGAGGGAAGAGGTGCATAAACTTCGACGGATAGACATAATCATCTACCGTGGTGCGCTTTTCGTAGATACCCTTATCCTTGTTGTAGTGGTAGAAACTCTTTTCGGTGTAGTTCTCGACAGGCGCAGCATAGGATGCACCATAGAGCAACGGGCGATTGCCGTATTGGTCACGGTTGAGCATAGAGAGCAGAGCCGTAGGGTTGTCGGGGTTGTTCGAGTTCATAGGCGGATTTACCGCAGCACGAATAGTCACCGAGGCGTACGACGAGAAGCCAAGCATAACCATCGTTACACATACCGCCACGAGGTTCCAGATGCGCTTGCCCTTGCGGTGTGTGACATATACCGCAGTGCCGAGCAGAGCGAACATCGCAAAGGTGAAGACCACGATACCCGTATTCACAGGTGCACCGAGCGAATTTACGAAGAATACATCGACCATAGCACCGATATAGACCGTGTATGGGATGATGATATTGTTCAGAAATAGCAGTATCACACACGCCAAGAGCGTCACAAGAGCCATACCCTTGAGCGTTATGTTCTTATACTTGCGGAAGTAGTAGATAAACACCAACGCAGGGATAGTCAGCAGGTTGAGGATATGCACACCTATCGACAAACCCATCAGGTAGGCGATAAGAACTATCCATCGTGCCGAGTGAGGCTCGTCAGCCTCCTCCTCCCAGCGCAACATCAACCATACGACCAGAGCCGTAAACATCGACGATAGGGCATAGACCTCGCCCTCGACTGCCGAGAACCAGAAGGTGTCGGTAAAGGTGTAGGCCAACGCTCCCACGGCTCCCGCACCGAGTGCGGCAATAGCATTTGCTGTTGTGAGGGGCTTGCCCTCACGGGTAAATAGGCGACGAGCTATGTGCGTGATTGTCCAAAAGAGGAACAAGATGCAGAAGGCACTCGCCAACGCATTCATGCCATTTACCATGTGTGGCACATAGTGCGCTGAAGGCGCAAACATCGTGGCGATGCGTGCTACGAGCATAAAGAGTGGCGCACCCGGTGGGTGTCCAACCTCCAACTTGTACGAAGTGGCTACAAACTCGCCACAATCCCAAAGCGACGACGATGGCTCGATAGTGAGCAGATAGACCACTGCGGCAATGGCAAATACAACCCAACCGACCACTCTGTTCCATCGTTTGAATATCTTTAACTCCATAATTTTTTGGCAAATATACCCTATAAACGCACAAAGTTACAAAAAGTTATCCAAATGATATATATTTTTCATAGAAAAATAGTTTTTGGGGTTGGTGGGGCGCAGGAGAATTAGGGGCGTTAGGGTCGTTAGGGTCGTTAGGGGTGCGCTGGAGGGTTTAGGTTAGTGGGAACTCTGACGGTTGTCACGGCGCAGGTGAATTAAGGGTTAGTAAGGGCGAGTAACGGCCAGTAAAGAAGGCGCTATACCCTTACTGGCCCTTAATAGCCCTTATTGGCCCTTACTGGCCGTTATCAAATTGCGCCACGCTCTAACTTTCCATTTTCCCACCGGATTCGAACGGCGGCAGCAGCCGAGAGGAGACCAAGAGGTGGGGCGGTGGTGCAAGGCCGAAGGTCTGATGTAAAGAGCTGATGCTGACGAGGAAATTTATTTACTTGGCAGTATCGGCTCTTTGCATCGTCATCGCAAAGCGATGCACCACCGACACAACTCGCAGACAAGTCGCCCGAGGCGCCACAAGCTGAACGAATCCCTCTCTTTCCGAGAAAAACAAAACGAGGCGATGAAAATCACCTCGTTTGTTGGAGCGGAAAGAGAGGGATTCGAACCCCCGGAGCCTCTCAGCTCATCGGTTTTCAAGACCGGCGCATTCGACCACTCTGCCATCTTTCCGCTGCAAAAGTACAACCTTTTTTCGATTTTGCAAAATATTTCGCTTGCTTTGACGAAAAAAATAGCGAAACGCCTCGATTTTGGAGGGCTGTTGGCTCGGGTTTTGCTCTTCGGGAGGGTGAGTAATGAAGATGCGTGTCGGGTCTGTAGCGGGGTAGTTTTGGGTAACTATATAACGCTTCGGTTTTGGCAACTCTTCGAGTATTAACAATCAAATAATCAAAACATTATGAAAAGCTCTATGTTGTGTTTTGCATCTCTGCTTGGCGGTATGGCTCTCGGCTCTGCCATAGCACTTGCTGTCGCTCCGAAGTCGGGCGAGGAGATGCGTAGGTTGGTGCGTGATTTCATCAACGACGAGGTCGAGAAGTGGCGTTTGGCGAATGGCGTGTCGTCGAAGCCGTGCGAGTGCGAACATAAGTAGCGGTGTCGGCCGATGCAGGAGAACCGATCGTGCTTTGCCGCACTGCTTGTTGCCGCCTTGGTGGCACTTGTGGCAGCACTTCTCTTCGTTGTGGCGTTGGTAGTGTGGCTTTCGGAGTGGTTTGGCTCGATAGTCCTGCCCTGCCTGCTTGTCGGACTCTTCTTCGCTGCGTTTGCGGTGGCGATATATGCTCTCACGCTTCGCCCTGCGATGCAGCGTATGCACGAGCAGTTTATGGTTATCTACGATATGATGCGCCTTGCTCGTGATGGAGTTGATGCTGTTACAAAGCTCTTTTTTCGCTCGTAGCGTACAAAAAATGGGGGTAACCGCAATGTACTGACCCCAAAAAGTTGGACTGATTATTAAATAGATTTACTGGTAAAGAGTTCGGTATTGCACCGGACTCTTTCCGTTTAATTTTAGTTTAATACGGTCGTTATTATAGTAGTTAATATACT
>SUZW01000030.1 GCA_015059685.1 Rikenellaceae bacterium
ATGGTGTGGTTGTTACCATCCAACATACCATCAAAGCCCTCGATAGGCTCGGTCCAGCCCTCAACAGCAAAGTCTGCGGTTACACGCACGATGTCGTAGTTCTTCAAAGTGTTCCCGGCGATATGAACTTTCAATGTCTCGAGGTCTGCTTGCGACTTAACCTCGAAATAGTTGCCACCATTAGTATTAAACTTCTTGGTTGTAAACTCACGAACTACGCCTGCTACGATCTTGCCACCTGCAGACTCCTGGCCTGCTCGAACCTTGGCAATCATAGTACCCTTGTCGGTGATAATGGTAAGACGAAGAACCTCATAGTAGCCCTCCGGTACAGTGATGTGGAAGAGGGTTGGAGCAGCCTCGTTCTGCGAAAGAACTACACCCTCGGCATCGTACGAAATAGTCGATACTGCACCCTCGGCAGGGGTTACGGCTCCGCCATTTGCGAAGTCGCAGTTGAATGTACCTGCAATAGGAGTGCCCTCGAGGTTCTCGACATACATACTCTTGATTGTTGTCTCCTCGTCGGCATAGAGACCGATACGAAGCACACCTGCGAGGTAGTGGAGCTCTACGCTCTCGGCACCAACAACATCGTTGTAACCATACATTGGCATAGCCTTTGGTGCAAATGTACCCTCAACATACTTCTGCGAGGCAGCAAAGGTCACCACACCCGCCTTGCTTGCAGGATAAGCAACGCAGAAAGGAGCATCGAAAGTGCCATCCCAAGTGAAGGTTGCAGTGGTTGCATTCTCTCCAACACCCTCGAGCTTCGACGATGCAACGCCGTTCAACGAGAGTTGATCGCCCTCGCTCCAATAGATTGGATAGGTTTCACCGTTCTTGTCGCCAAGAGAGGTACGCACCTCTCCATCGGTCGAAACGGTAAGTACTGTTTGACCCTTGCCAACCACCTGCTGGCCAAGGTCCTCGGTAGAGTCTGTCGCACACGATACGCCCACGAACAGAACTGCTACCGACACAAAAAATTTGGCAAAATTTTTCATTGTGTGTTTTTTTTAATTTGTTAATAGTTGTGTTTTGTTAAAAAGCCAATATTTTTGTGATTTTGAGAAATTTCCGGCTCGAACAAGCCTTTAGAAAAGAGCGCTACTGCTCCCATCTTGGACTTCCAATGCTGCCCAATATAAGCGCTCTAAAACACTGAAAGTGAGGAAATTATAACCTCAAAATCCCCCCCCCGAGGTTTTCGGGAGAGGGATCTATTTCCGTTTGTAAATACTTTACACCACAAAGGTATAAAATATTTCTTATTTTGCAAAAAGCGTCAAAAATTTATGATATAATTTCACTTAGCCGATGCACCTACTTCGGCTGCAGGACAAACTCCTTGTAGAGCAGTTCACCGCCAAGCGTTATGCCCTCGATAACAACACGATAGTCGCTTGCTCTATCTGCTGTCCAGAACGACATCGAGGCCTCGCCCAACGAGTTGCTTGCAAGCGACGGTTCCCACGCTATTGTGGTGCGGTTATCGGGTTTCGACTTGTCGTTTTCGACCGCATAGTTTGGCGAGTAGAACTCGACCGGTGGAGCATAGCCCGGAACGACAACCTCGGCAATGGAGTTTATCAGGAACTTCTCCCTCGCATTTATATCCCTAACCTGCAAGATAATGGCGCCCGTAGGAGAGGATATACCCGCCATTGTAGCCTCGTTCTTATCGAGATACGACACGCTCACAACCTCACTCATAGGATAGGCATCTATCATACCCATATCCATCTGCTGGCCATTTATATAGACCTCGGGCTTGAGATCCTCCTTGTCGCCCATATCTATCTCGACCGAACCGATATAGACATCACTCTCTGCGCTGTCGCCACTTCCATTACTCCTCGTTTCGGAGACCTCCACAGGTGTCGAGATACCTCGGGTATCGGCAACATAGACATTGTTGCCCACAATCTCGAGCTTACGGAAGCGTTGAAGAGCGTCGTATATCGACACAAAGCGTGTCATATCGCCACTCACGGTATTAAAGTCCGACAGCGCCGACGAGTAGGAGTAGGTTGCGATATTGGAGGCGACAATCTCCACCGCCTCTATATCTATAATAGGTGTGCCGCCCTCGTCGTAGTAGTTCTGCTTGGCCCGCATCAGCAACGCCTCGGGCACCGACGAGAAGGTACGCTTGCGGAAGACCTCGCGTTGCAGAGCCGGTGTCATCGGGAAGTTCTGCGGGTCAATCTTGATGCGCACACGGCTACTCGAGCCCTCGCGATTGAGTGCCTGGATGTAGTAGGCCGTGGTATCTCTCGTATCTACGCCAGTAATGTCGAAGCGGTTGCTCTTATTAAGCGGATAGACACCCATATACTCTTTGCGGTTGCGGAATATCATCACACTCGGGTTGCGAGCCTTGCCTATAGTGCCCGTAACCAGACCCGTTATGTGTTGTGTCTCCTCGGCCGTATATTTGATTTTAGGTTTTTGGTGCATCACAACATCCTCGGTCTTGTAGCGTCGCCAACCATGAGTCAGCATCACAAGGTCGAGCCCCTCGTTACGCTCCTTGTCGTCGGCCTCAAAGTAGTATCTCGGCCTCTCGATGTGGCCTCGCAGATCGGAATTGAGGAGCATATACGACACGATATTATCGCCATTATCATCACGGCCTACAATATCCGCATCCGTTACCGAAACCACGAAGTCGCCACGCATCGCCTCACCGCTGCTCGAGCTAATCTTGAAGTCGAGATATACATTCTCTCGAGGCGAGAAGCGTTTTACATTCGAGGTCATCGTAGCCGAGGCGAGCGTACCTCGCACAAAGAACAGACGCTCGGCAACGACCTTGCGTGTCACCTTATCAACCACCGAGAGTTGCGACACACCGCTGCGCAGCTTATCATACTTTATGCGGATAGGTTGCGACAAATCCTCAACCACATAGCTGACCAAGCCTCGTGACTGTATCACAAGAGCCAAAGAGGATATATTCAAATCGGAGGTCACCTCAACCCTCATATTACCCTGTGTCGAGGAGTCCTGTTCGAAATGCAGCACACATCCCGACAGCTGCGGCTCGGGCAACGAGAAGGAGCGGGTTATGCCATCTTTGGTGCGCAGCGTTGCACGATACTTCTCGCCCACCGAGGCGACAATCGGGAACTTGCCCATACCATTATGTTGCGAGGCTATTTTGCAGACAATCTCGCCCGCCTTGTTTCTGACCTCACCCTCGACCTCGACCGAGTAGCCATCGACACCCACGGCACGGAAGGCCACAATCTGCTCTATGCCAGCCACAAGGTTACCTCCTTCGGGCAGGAAGGCAGCCGAGAAGTCATCTTTGAAGGATGGCAGCTGCACCATACGGTCGAGCTTGCGCCCCGCAGCCGAGATATGAAAGCGCACACAGTCGGTTGCATCGTCCGTAGGTCGGAAGACAAAGCGGAAGAAGCCGTGACGGTCGGTGCGTGTCATGTGTCGTGTCGTGCGGCCATTTATGCACAACGAGTACTCCACATCGTGGTTTGCAACAGGCTCGAACATATTGTTTGTAACCTCGACCGATGCTACGACACGGCCCGAGCCATCGAAGTCGTACTTTATCGCCGTGCGCACCATATCGTCGATATAATTGCCTATGTTTATGCGTCGCTCGAAGATATACGCTTTATCGAAATTGGTCTGCCACCTCGTATAGGCACGAAGCGTGTAGCGACCATTATTCATCTTTGGCGAGAGCTCTATGGCGTTATCGAAACGGCCACCCTCGCCAAGTAGCTTCTGGCGTGTGACGATACGACCCATTGCATCTATCAGCTCGACATAGACAAAGCGTGAGGCGGTATATCGGTCGAAAAATATCGAATTGATCAAAAAGATACTGTAGTATATCTTGTCGCCTGCACTATAGTATGGTTTGTCGGTTGCAATGTAGAGCTTCTCCTGCATACCGCCACCCGTGTAGTAGTCCACAAAACAGCGTGACATCTCCTCGGCAAACGAGCTCTTCTCGAGCAGTTGTGCCGAAGCCACATTCACGATACAAACCGCCACCAACCACAAAACGAACTTTCTCATATTCTATCTTAATATCTTATTTCAAAATTTTCCCCTGCCAAACACCCTTGTTGCCGCAGCAGTCCTCTACCTCCAAACGCACCTTGCGCCATAGGCCTCGCCCCCGAAGCGGCATATCGAAATGGTGTGTCATCTCCCCCTTTTTGGGTTGATACTCCACGCTGCGCCACTCGTCGTCGATATAGAGCGCATAGCTGCGCACCTTCGAGAAGTTATCCTTGACCGCAAACGACATCTTTGCCACACCCCTCATATCGGCCCTCTCACGAAAGCGTGGGCGTATCATCGGGACTATCGTGTCTGCCACGACCACCATTGTTCCACCTCGACGAAATACAACCTCGACACTATCTCCACGATACTCTCCACCGAGATATTTCGCCCTGCCATCGTCATCTATCGTAGCAACACAGACTCCACGCACCAAGTGCGTATCGGAGAGGCCGAACCTCGCCTTCACTGCCTTGTTGAAGGCTGTATCCTCGGTAAAGATACGATAAAATGGAGAAAGTTGCACCAATGACGAGTCTTTTATCTCAACTTTTTCTACGGCCGAAGTGCGGCAATACTCCGCTTCGTAGAGAGCCTTGCGGGGCACAAAGAGCGAAAAACCTTCGCCCTCGACCTTTTGCGTCGTCTCACTATCGATATATACGGCATCGTAGGCGAGCTTCGCCATGGGGCGGCCGAAATAGGGCGCACCATGCGCCTCAAATCGCAGCTTCGAGATATTTCCGCACTCGTCTGCTATCTCTATCCCGACATCGGCCATCTCCCCCTCTTGCAACGCCACAAAGCCATCGGTCGGAGAGTACGGATAGAGATATGGAGGGGCTAACGGCATCTTCGCCAGACACAATGCTTCGCACTTGGCCGTGCGCTGCAACGGGTAGTACGAGACGATATTGCAGTGGCGAGTATCGACAAAAGCGAAGCGGTCGATACGATAGTTGAAGTGCTCCTCACCATCGACCCACATCTTTGCTCCATATAGGCCAAAACGATTTGACGAGCCATTTCTGCGGTCCAAGGCCTCCACCACAAAGTAGCCTCTGCCACAGACCTCTACCCCCTCGGTGATGCGATACTCTCCGCCATCGAATTTCGGGGTGTAGCTTCCGATCATTCGGCTCTTCGGCCTACCCATAAGCGTATCTGCCACGACATAGTGCAGGCGCAGTATCGTCGGTGGTATCGTATCTTGCGGTGCAACGACACCTTGTCGCACCGGGTTTAAGGTGTGCCCACTCCTCAAATCACGCATCTCGAAGTGGAGATGTGGCCCAAACGACGAGCCGCTATTGCCCGAGAAGGCGATAGTGTCGCCCTGCGACACAGGAAAGGCTCCCTCGCTCGGAAATAGGTTTATGCGGTTTAATTTTCGCTCGTAGCGAGCCTCTACGAGGGTGTCTGCAAGTTTTTTGCATAGCCTCGAAAGGTGGGCATATACCGACACTGTACCCTCTTTGGGGTGGGTTACATAGAGCGCAAGGCCATAGCCTGTCGGTGCAACAGAGATGCGGGATACATAACCATCCGCCACAGCCACTACCGCCTTACCTTCGGCACCCTCGGTACGGATATCCACGCCCGAGTGGAAGTGGTTGGGGCGCATCTCGCCATAGGAGGCGGAGTAGAGTCCTTTGACACCCCGTATCGGGTAGCAATACTCCTCGCCACGCACCGCCACCGCAAGCGACAGCAAAGCCACAAACGCTATGTATCTAAAAATCTTCATCTACGCCCTTCACAACGCTCGATGCACATCGCAGCACATGCTCCATATCGAAGCCTCGTGATAGCCCGAAGCGTATCAACTTTGTCTTTATCTCGTAGGGTGTTGCACCCTTCGTTGTTCTCATCTTGCGAGTCAGCAACTCCGTGAGGCGACTCTCCATATCGGCCTCCCCGAACATTGGTCGCACAACCTCGGCAATAATATCCTGCGATATACCCTTTTGGCGCAGTGACACCTCGATTTTATAGGCTCCCCAGCCACTCAAATTGAGCTTCTCCCGTGCATACAACTCGGCAAAACGCCTATCGTCGATAAATCGCTCCCTTTGCAGTTGCGCCAAGACCTTGCATGCATCCGCATCCGACACACCCCAGCGGTGCATCAGTCGCAGAGCATCACCCGACGAACGCTCGGCACGGGAGCATAGCCGCATCAACGACTGCAACGCCTCCGCAGCACTCTTTGTTCGCTTTACAACTTTGCCCATACCATCCTCGCTTTATCGTTTGCATCCACCTCGACACCGCACTGCGCAAAGCCTTCGTCGTACAACATCTCGCACATCTCGGTTCCAAATTTTTCGTATATCTCAAACCACAACACTCCGCCTTCTGCCAACATCGTGCGGGCGTTGCGGGCTATCGAGCGATAGAACTTCAACGCATCGTCGTCAGGTACAAAGAGTGCGGTGTGTGGCTCGAAATCGACCACATTTTTGCGCATCTCCGCAATATCGCTCTGCGGAATATAGGGCGGATTTGACACAATCACATCGAACTCTCCGAGGTGGCTCATATCGCCCAAGGCATCCGCCTCGACAAACTCCACCTCCGCACCAAGTCGCTCGGCATTTCGTTGCGCTACGGCCAACGCCTCCTTCGAGATATCCACAGCCGCAACTCTCGCCCCCTCGACCATATTGGCAAGCGAAATAGCTATAGCACCACTGCCCGTACCGACATCGAGAATACGCACACTGCGTGGAGCTGTTTCGACTATACGATAGACCAGCTCTTCGGTTTCGGGGCGAGGGATAAGCACCCCCTCCTGCACCTCGAACACCATATCGCAAAACTCCGCCTCGCCAAGCACATACTGCACAGGGCGACCGCTTTTAAGTTCTGCAACCATACGCTCCAGCCCCTCGACTTCGCACTCCTCGTCGTAGCGCACAACGAGTTGCGAGAGGTTGTAGTTCAATTTATTGCACACAACCATACGGGCAATAGCTTCAGCTTCGTGTTTGCCGTACAACGACTCCACAGCATCTCTTATCTTATGTATAATAAGACGCACAGTCATAGCAAAAGTTAAATTTAGTCGAGAGATGAAAGACGAGAGGCAAGAGTTAGCTCTGCAAGAGCTATGGCTACCACAGCCTCCACAACCACCGCAGCACGAAGCACTATGCAGGCATCGTGACGCCCCTTGATTTGCAGTGGCGCAACCTCGCCACGCTCGAAGTCGTAGGTCTGCTGCTCGCACGAAATGCTCGGTGTCGGCTTTATCGCTACACGCACCACCACATCGTTGCCATTTGTGATACCGCCATTTATACCGCCCTCGTTATTTGTTGCGGTGTGACCTTCGCTATCTATGAAGCAGTCGTTGCGCTCCGAGCCACGCAATCGCACACCCTCGAAGCCACTTCCGAACTCTACACCCTTAACCGCAGGTATCGAGAAGAGGAGGTGCGACATCACACTCTCCACCGAGTCGAAGAATGGCTCGCCCAAGCCGACCTTTACACCGCTTGCACGACACTCCACGACACCACCTACCGAGTCGCCATCTTTGGCCGCTGCGGCAACGATATCGGCAAACTCCGCCTCGTTGCGAGAGCCGCCAATCTCGACAATACGGGTGGTATAGGATAGCCCCCCGACAACCTTTTTTGCCACTACACCTGCCGCCACAAGCAGCAGTGTCATACGCCCCGAAAATTGCCCGCTGCCACGCAGGTCTATATCGTTGCCATACTTTGCCCGTGCAACAAAATCTACATGCGAAGGGCGTGGATGATGCTCAAACTCGGAGTAGTCCGACGAGCGAGTATCGCTATTTCGGAATACAATCTCTACCACTTCGCCCGTAGTCTTACCCTCCGACACGCCCGACACGATGGTCGGGATATCGCTCTCACGGCGGGCCGTTGTACCCTTTGCACCCGACCTGCGACGGGCAATATCGGCCTCGAAATCGGCCTCCGAAAGCTCTATACCCCGGGGTATGCCATAAATTTGCACACCCATCTCGGGGGTATGGGATGCGCCCCAAACCTCTACGCTGAACTTCGAGCCGTATCTATTGTGTGTCATCATCTTCGCAAGCCCTCCAAAACCTCAAAAAAGTCGGGATAACTCTTGGCTACGCACTCGGCATTGTGTATCGTCAATGCGCTGTCGGAACGCAGAGCCGAGACCGCCAACGACATCGCTATACGATGGTCGTGGTGGCTATCGACCTCGGCCGAGCGTATCTCGCCACCACGGATGTACATTGCATCCCCTTCGAGGCGCACTTCGATACCGAGTTTCTCGTACTCGCACTTTATCGCCTCGGCACGATTTGACTCCTTGTGTTCCAGGCGATGTGTGCCATATATCACGCTCTCACCCTCGGCTGCCGCAGCCAAGGCTGCCAATGCAGGAAAGAGGTCAGGACACTGCGTAGCATCGAACTCGAATGCCACCAAATCACGATGCGACACCGTAACCGAGTCGGGCTCGCTCGTAACTATTGCACCGGCACGCACCAGGGCCTCGCATATAGCCACATCAGCCTGCTTCGAGAGCAGGGATATATTTTTAACGGTTATCTCCCCCGCCACAGCACCTGCCGTAAGCAACATCGCCGCAGCACTCCAATCGCCCTCAATGGCGATATCGACAGGCTCGTAGTGCTGACCGCCCTCGACATAGAACTCCTCGTAGTCGTTGTGGGCTATGCGCACACCAAAACGAGAAGCGAGGTCGATTGTCATATCGAGATATGGTTTCGACACTGCATTTGACACAGCAATGGTCGTATCCTCCTCAACCAACGGCAACGCCATAAGCAAACCTGTCAGAAATTGCGACGACACCGAGCCATCGACCTCAATCTCTCCGCCCTGCATCTTGCCACACACCTCGATAGGGAGCCTTCCGCCACCATCTCGCACATCGACACCGAGTTTGCGCAACGGCTCTATCATCATGTGCATCGGGCGATATAGAAGCGTACCCTCACCCTGCACCGTGATAGGTGTATCGCAGAGCGAGGCTATCGGTGTAAACATTCGTGTTGCCAAACCCGACTCACCAACATTCAGAGTGTGGCTCTGCGGGTTTAGGCCACCTTGCACCTCAACGGTGCGCTCATCAAGGCGCACCACCTTGGCTCCGAGTGTTTCGATAACCCGAATTGCAGAGAGCGTATCATCACAGAAGTCGAGATTGCGCAGCATTGTCGTACCCTCGGCAAGCAGTGCTGCTGCCAAAGCACGCTGTGCGTAACTCTTTGAACAAGGGGGCGATACTTCGCCCGAAAGTTGCCCTTGCGGGACAGATTTATCCATACTATTTTAGCTTTTAGCCATTAGCCATTGGCCATTGGCTTTTATTTGGTTAATTTAAACTCTTTAAGTTGTCAAGGCGCAGGAGAATGGGGACGCCAACAAGTTGGCTATTTGGGGACGCTCCCGATGGTCGCTTGATGGGGACGCTGACTTTTAGTCAGCTTTCTGGGGTGCGCTTTCCGTTTTCCACTCTCAACTCTCTGCTTCCTGCCAAAAAATCGTAAATGGTGGTGGAAATTTTGTGCGATGCTAGGCGACGAAAGCGCAGTTTACTATGCGTAAATGAGCATTTCGGCGACCGACGCACTCGTGCAAAATTTACCCGCCAGAACGATTTTTTAGAGTTCAAACTTGTGGTTCTTCTTCAACTCGAAGTTCTTGCCGAGATATACTCGTCGCACCATCTCATCGTTGGCCAGCTCTTCAGCGGTACCCGTTTTCAAAATCTTGCCCTCGTAGAGCAGATAGGTACGGTCGGTAATAGCCAGCGTTTCATCGACATTGTGGTCGGTGATAATCACACCGATATTTTTGTTCTTCAGGGTCGCCACAATGCTCTGGATATCCTCGACAGCAATTGGATCGACACCTGCAAACGGCTCATCGAGCAGCACAAACGATGGGTTTATGGCGATGGCTCTCGCAATCTCGGTACGACGACGCTCACCACCCGAAAGTTGGTTACCGTAGCTCTTGCGCACCTTCTGCAAACGGAACTCCTCGATAAGAGCCTCGGTGCGGTCACGCTGATACTCCTTCGTGTAGGAAGTCATCTCGAGCACGGAGCGGATGTTATCCTCGACACTCAAATGGCGGAAGACCGATGCCTCCTGCGCCAGGTAGCTCACACCAAGCTGCGCTCGCTTATATACGGGCAACTTCGTAAGCTCGTCGGTGTGGCCATCGTCGTGTTCGAGGAAGATACGGCCATCGTTTGGTTTGATAAGTCCCACAATCATATAGAACGAGGTGGTTTTACCCGCACCATTAGGGCCGAGAAGGCCTACAATCTCGCCTTGGCGCACATCTATAGAGACATGATCGACCACTGTTCGAGACTTGTATTTCTTGACAAGATCGGTTGTATATAACCTCATACAAAAAATTTTTTCAAATAAATTTCACACAAAGTTACTCTTTTTTCCCAAATATTTTTTATCTTTGATTGGAAATTTGTTTGAAAATAGTCATTTTATAGGATAAAAACGATGGCGCAGTCTTTGATAGACAGGAATTTACTACGGGAAAAGCTCAAAGAGTACTTCGGATTTACATCATTCAAGGGGAACCAAGAGGAGGTGATTTTGAATTTGCTCTCCGGGCGAGATACCTTTGTGCTGATGCCAACGGGCGGAGGAAAATCTCTGTGTTACCAGCTTCCGGCCCTAATGATGGATGGCGTGGCTATTATCATCTCGCCACTTATCGCCCTTATGAAGAACCAGGTCGATGCAATGCGAACATTTGCCGACAACGACGGCATCGCCCACTTCCTCAACTCGTCGCTCAACCGTAACGCCATCCAACAGGTACGCAACGATGTATTGGCGGGCAAGACAAAACTGCTCTACTTCGCCCCCGAGTCACTCACCAAGGAGGATAACATCGCCTTCCTTCGCAAGATAAAGATTTCGTTCTACGCCATAGACGAGGCACACTGCATCTCGGAGTGGGGTCACGACTTCCGCCCCGAGTATCGTCGTATCCGCCCAATCATCAATGATATAGGTCAGGCGCCTCTCATAACCCTCACCGCAACCGCTACACCGAAGGTGCAGATGGATATCCAGAAGAACCTCGGTATGACCGATGCGGTGGTATTCAAGTCGTCGTTCAACCGCCCGAACCTCTACTACGAGCTACGGCCAAAGAACGACCCCGACCGTGATATCATCCGTTACATCAAGCAGAACGAGGGCAAGAGCGGTATCATCTACTGCCTCTCACGCAAGAAGGTCGAGGAGTTGGCCGAGCTGCTCGTAGCCAACAATATCAAGGCGTTGCCGTACCACGCAGGTATGGATGCTCAAACCCGTGCCGACAACCAAGATGCCTTCCTTATGGAGGGGGTAGATGTTATCGTCGCTACGATAGCCTTCGGTATGGGTATCGACAAGCCCGATGTACGCTTTGTTATCCACTACGACATACCAAAGTCGCTCGAGGGCTACTACCAGGAGACGGGTCGTGCAGGTCGTGATGGCGGTGAAGGTCACTGCCTTACCTTCTATAGCTACAAGGATATTCAGAAGCTCGAGAAGTTTATGCAGGGCAAGCCCGTTGCCGAGCAGGAGATTGGCAAGTTGCTCCTTCTCGAGACCGAGTCGTATGCCGAGAGTGCTATGTGTCGTCGCAAAACCCTGCTCCACTACTTCGGTGAGGAGTACGAGGAGTGTAACTGCGGAGCGTGCGACAACTGCTGCAACCCTCGACCACAGGTCGATGCTACGCAGGACTTGGTCAAGGCGTTGCGTGCGCTGCGCACCATAGGCGACAAGTTCAAGATGGACCACCTTATATCTGTACTCGTGGGCAAGAATACCGCAGCGATAAAGAGCTACGGCCACGCAAAACTCGAGTGGTTCGGCATAGGCAAGAGCAAGGGTGAGCGATACTGGTCGGCAGTCGTGCGACAGGGTCTTATCATGGGCTTCATAGATAAGAATATCGAGAACTACGGCCTTATATCTATAAATAGTAAGGGCGAAGAGTATATTGCCAACCCTACGAAGGTTATGGTTTCGCAAGACCGCGACTACGACGAGGAGGAGCGTGAGGCAGGAGCAGCAATGCCTCGTGGTGGCGATGTTGCCGACGAGGTACTCTTCGCAATGCTCAAAGACCTGCGTCGTGAGGTGGCACAAAAGGAGGGCTTACCGCCATTTGTGATATTCCAAGACCCTTCGTTGCAGGATATGGCGATACAGTACCCTATAACCATCGAGGAGATGCAGAATATCTCGGGTGTGGGTGTCGGCAAGGCGAAGAAGTTTGGCGAGGAGTTTATCAAGCTCATCAAGGTGTATGTCGAGGAGAACGACATCATCCGCCCACAAGATATGGTCGTCAAGGCTGTGGCCAACAAGGCGGGCAACAAGATATTCATCATTCAGTCGATAGACCGCCAGATGGACTTCGAGGATATAGCCCGTGCCAAAGACCTCACCTTCGACGAGCTGCTCACCGAGATTGAGGCTATCGTAAACTCGGGAACACGACTCAATATCCAATACTACCTATCGGGATATATGGACGAGGATAAGATTGAGGATATATACCTATATTTCAAAGAGGATGCCGAGAGCGACTCACTCGACGAGGCTATCGAGGAGCTTGGTGGCGACTACACCGAGGAGGAGATACGCTTGGTGCGCATAAAGTTCCTCTGCGAGGTCGGAAACTAAAGATATGCCATACAGAAATGGGGGCAACCTTTGTGAAGTGACCCCAAAAGTTTGGACAAAAAACTTTTGGGGTTTCTTTATGCACAAAAAACACGATTATGGAGCATTGCTCAAATATATGAGGATGCTCGAAGAAGGTTATTCTATTCGTTACCTTCAC
>SUZW01000009.1 GCA_015059685.1 Rikenellaceae bacterium
GCACTTCGATAAACGAGAGTGCTTCGAGAGATATATAAAGTTATACGAGCAAATATTAACTAAAAATAAATAATACCCAAATGTCAATCTTCAAAGACAAAGTCCTGTTGATTACGGGCGGTACGGGCAGTTTCGGAAACGCCGTGCTTCGTAGATTCCTTGATTCGGATATCAAGGAGATTCGTATCTTCTCGCGCGATGAGAAGAAGCAAGATGATATGCGTCATGCATTGCAAAACCCAAAGGTGAAGTTCTATATCGGCAATGTCCGCGAGAAGGCTTCTGTCGATGTGGCTATGCGCGGTGTTGATTATGTCTTCGCAGCGGCGGCTCTCAAGCAAGTGCCTTCGTGCGAGTTCTTCCCTATGGAGGCGACAATGACAAATGTGGTCGGTACAAACAATGTTCTCCTCTCTGCTATCGAGCACGGAGTGAAGAATGTCGTTGTTCTCTCGACCGACAAGGCCGCCTACCCAATCAATGCTATGGGTATCTCGAAGGCGTTGATGGAGAAGGTCGCTATCGCCAAGGGTCGTGAGCTTGGACACGGTGCTGCAACCACAATCTGCTGCACCCGCTACGGCAATGTTATGGCCTCTCGAGGCTCGGTTATTCCATTGTGGGTTGAGCAGATGGAGCAGGGCAAGCCTATCACCATCACCGATCCCGAGATGACTCGTTTTATGATGACCCTTGACGATGCAGTCGATTTGGTTATCTACGCCTTCACCCACGGTGAGAATGGCGACTTGTTCGTGCAGAAAGCTCCTGCAGCAACCCTTTCGACTTTGGCAGAGGCGTTGAAGCAGACCTACGCAAAGGTTAATCCTGCATACGGTGAGACCGAGGTTAAGGTTATCGGTACCCGTCATGGCGAGAAGTTGTACGAGACTCTCGTAACTCGTGAGGAGATGGCGAAGGCTATCGATATGGGCGACTACTACCGTATCCCTTGCGATACCCGTGACTTGAACTACGACAAGTTCTTCGTTGAGGGCAACGAGAAGGTTTCAAAAATTGAGGACTACCACTCTCACAACACCCGTCGTCTCGATGTCGAGGGTATGAAGGAGTTGCTGTTGAAGTTGCGCTTTATCCGCGAGGACTTGGGCTTGCAGCCACGCTCGAAGGCGAAGGAGATTCGCTCGGAGTAAAATTGACAATTGACGATTGACAATTAAAAGAGTGTGGATTTCTCTCGTCTCTCGTCATTCGTCTCTCGTCTAAAAGTTAGAATAATATGTCAAAGGTAACAGTTGTTGAGGGTGAGATTTTCCGTGATGCTCGTGGGCAGATCTCTTCGTTGAATGCTTTCCGCTTTCCGGGTGTGGAGCGTTGCTACTTTATCCACCATCCCGACACCTCGGTAATTCGTGGTTGGCACGGACACCAATTCGAGAAGAAGTGGTTCTACTGCGTTAAGGGCTCCTTCACGGTGGCTCTTGTTGAGGTGGATAATTGGGAGAACCCATCGCCCGATTTGGAGGCGGAGATTTACGAATTAACCGATAAGGATAGTAAAATAATCTGCGTACCCGAGGGCTACGCCAACTGTATCAAGGCGCACGAAAAGGACTCCATTCTGCTCGTCTTTTCGGGTAAGATTTTGGAGGAGGCGTTGAAAGATAGTTGGAGGTATGACAAAGACCTCTGGGTGGACTGGAGTAGATTTTGAATATAAGGTGATTTCTGCGTTACGCTCACTTTTTAATTGCTCACATACGCCAAGTATGCTCCGCATTAAAAAGCATCGCAAGCCTTGAAATCCCTCTTCTATTACAAAATCTAAAAATTAGAAAAAGAATTATGAAGATATTAGTTACAGGCGCAAAGGGTTTTGTTGGTCAGAACCTCTGTGCGCAACTCAAAAATATCCGTGACGGCAAGGCGAAGTGCTATGGCGATGTCGTTGTTGAGGAGGTTTTTGAGTACGATATAGACTCCACGGTGGAGGAGTTGGAGCGATACTGCAAGGAGGCGGACTTCGTCTTTAACCTCGCAGGCGTAAATCGTCCGCAGAACAACGAGGAGTTTATGGCGGGCAACTTCGGCTTTGCTTCGACGCTGCTCGATACGCTCGAAAAGTATGGAAATACGGCTCCTGTTATGTTGTCCTCTTCTATTCAGGCGACTTTGGCTGGCCGCTTTGGCGATAGCGAGTATGGACGTAGCAAGCGTGCCGGTGAGGAGCTATTCTTTAATTATAGTACACGCACGGGCGCACGCGTATTGGTCTATCGCTTCCCGAACTTGTTTGGCAAGTGGTGCCGCCCGAACTACAACTCGGCAGTTGCGACCTTCTGCAACAATATAGCCAACGATTTGCCGATTACGGTGAATGACCGCTCGACAGAGTTGGAGTTGCTCTATATCGACGACTTGGTGGACGAGATGATTGGAGCACTCAAAGGCGAGGAGCATCACTGCGAGTTCGAGGGCGTAGAGACTATTTTGTGCGATGATGGCAAGTATTGCGCTGTGCCGACAACGCACAAAATTACCCTTGGCGAGATTGTCGATTTGTTGGAGGCGTTTAAGGCACAACCGCAGACACTTGTTGTACCTGAAATTCCGTACAACTCCTTTGCAAAGAAGCTCTATTCGACCTATTTGAGTTATCTGCCGAAGGAGAAGGTATCGTTTGAGTTGAAGATGAACTGCGATGCACGAGGCTCATTTACCGAGTTGCTGCGTAGCGAGAAGTGTGGACAGGTGAGTGTAAATATCTCGAAGCCGGGCATTACAAAGGGCGAACATTGGCACAACACCAAGTGGGAGTTCTTTATTGTGGTGTCGGGACATGGCCTGATTCAGCAACGCAGGGTTGGCTCGGACGAGGTGTTGAATTTTGAGGTTAGCGGTGAAAAGATCGAGGCGGTACATATGCTGCCTGGCTATACCCACAATATCATCAACCTCTCGGATACAGACGATTTGGTAACGGTGATGTGGGCAAACGAGGCATTCGACCCGAATAAGCCGGATACATATTTTGATCCTGTTGAAAAATTAAAGAAATAAAAGATATGAACTTTTCAAACGTAAAATTTGCCGAGAATGGCAAACTCAAACTTTTGATTATCGTGGGTACTCGTCCCGAGATTATCCGCTTGGCAGCGGTGATTAACAAGTGCCGAAAGTATTTCGATTGCATATTGGCTCATACGGGACAGAACTACGACTACAACCTCAACGGTATCTTCTTCCGCGACTTGAAGTTGGCGGAGCCGGAGGTCTATCTCGATGCCGTAGGCGATGACTTGGGTGCTACGATGGGCAATATCATCAACGCTTCGTATAAGTTGATGGTGGAGATTAAACCTGATGCCGTGTTGGTGCTTGGTGATACAAACTCGTGCCTCTCGGTGATTGGCGCAAAGCGTCTGCATATCCCAATCTTCCATATGGAGGCTGGAAATCGCTGCTTCGACGAGTGCTTGCCGGAGGAGACAAATCGTCGTATTGTGGATATTATCTCGGATGTTAATATCTGCTACTCGGAGCACGCACGCCGCTACCTCAATGCATCGAGCGTGGCAAAGGAGCGTACCTATGTTAGCGGCTCACCAATGGCGGAGGTGCTGCACGAGAACTTGGCCGAGATTGAGTCGAGCGATATCCATAAGCGATTGGGCTTGGAGAAGGGTAGATATATCCTCTTGTCGGCCCACCGTGAGGAGAATATCGATACCGAGAAGAACTTTACTTCGCTCTTTACGGCAATTAACAAGATGGCGGAGAAGTACGATATGCCGATTTTGTACTCGTGCCACCCACGCAGCCGTAACCGATTGGCTTCAAGCGGCTTCGAGTTGGATAGACGAGTTATCCAGCACGAGCCACTCGGCTTTCACGACTATAACTGCTTGCAGATGAACGCCTTTGCGGTGGTGTCGGATAGCGGCACATTGCCGGAGGAGAGTTCGTTCTTTACAAGCGTAGGACACTCGTTCCCGGCGGTATGTATTCGTACTTCGACGGAACGCCCCGAGGCATTGGATAAGGGGTGCTTTATCTTGGCGGGCATCGACGAGCGATCGTTGTTGCAGGCGGTAGATACAGCGGTTGAGATGGTCGCAAATGGCGACAATGGCATTCCTGTACCTAACTACACCGACGAAAACGTTTCAACCAAGGTCGTGAAGTTGATACAGTCATACACGGGCGTAGTAAACAAAATGGTTTGGAGGAAGTAGCAATAATCGCAAATGGCAAAACGAATACTTATAGTTACTCAAAATTTTTATCCGGAGTTCTTTAAGAGTAATGATATTGCATCGGATCTCGTAGAGCGTGGGTATAAAGTTGATGTGCTGACCGGAATACCCAATTACCCCGAAGGAGTTTTCCCGAAGGGTTATGGTGTATTCAAAAAACGAGTAGATGAGTATAAAGGCGCAAAAGTATATCGCGCATATCAAATACCGCGTGGAAAGAAAGCAACAAGTGTTCGATTATCAATTAACTACCTGTCATTTGTCTTTACATCTACATTTTGGGTTTTATTCTATTTTGTTTGGAAAAAAAAGTATGATGCGATAATCGTGCATCAGACATCACCTGTAACACAAGCGTGGCCAGCTATATTACTTGGAAAAATCAAGCGTATTCCTATATACACTTGGGTGTTGGATATTTGGCCAGATTCGGTATTATCCACTATAAATTCCAATAATAATTTTATCAAAAAACCGCTAGACTGGTTTACGGATTGGATGTATCGTAGCTCTACCAAGATTTTAATTAGTTCTCCGGGATTTAAGGACTTGGTAAATCGCAATGCAGACTATAGCGATAAAATTGTCGATTTCCCAAATTGGAGTGAAGATATTACCTCTATGCCGTTACAAAAAATACCATCATTGCCTAAAGGCTTTACGATAATGATGGCTGGTAATATTGCTGATGGACAAGGTATATCTGATGTTGTTTTGGCAATCGAAGAACTGAAAAAGTACTTGGATATAAACTGGGTGTTTGTAGGTGGTGGAGCCTTGTTGCAGTGGCTTAAGGATTATGTTGCTGAACACTCTTTGGGAAATGTTTATGTATTAGGCCGTTATCCTTTTGATAGCATGTCTGCATTCTATAGTGTTGCTGATGTGATGTTGTTGACTTTGAAAAGAAGTATTTGCCCACACCTTAATGCAACCATACCGGCGAGGGTTCAGTCTTATTTGTCTGCAGGAAAGCCCATTGTGGGAATGGCCGGAGAGGGCGTGCAGGCACTTGTTAATGATCATCAGTGTGGCCTAATTGCTCCTTCAGGCGATTATAAGTCATTGGCAAAGAATATTCTGACATTGTATCAGAATCATCAAATGTTAGGGGAAATGGGCAAAAAATCCCGAGAACTATTTGAAAAATATTATACCCGTAATGTTTGTATTGATAACTTGATAGAGATAGTAAAAGTGTCATAGTGTATGGATGTTCTATTACTGAATGGAGAGAATGTGCAGTCAATTTGTATTGCTCGGTCATTGAGAGAGTGTGGCCATCGTATAATACTCTTTGCTAACTCAAAAGTATCTAGTGGATACGCTTCGAGATATATAAATGAAAAACATGTTGTTCCGGATATCAGTCTTCATGGGACAGCATTTGAAGAATATTTCTACAATTATATCTCAACTAAAAATGTGGATATAGTAATTCCAATGGGAGATGAAGGAGCTACATTTTTGAGTGTAAATAAGGAACATATTGAGCAGACATATAATTGCAAATGTGCAGTGCCGACATTTTCTGTGTTTAATCTTGCAAACGATAAACAGCAACTGATGGAATTGTGTAGAAAACAAAATCTACCACATCCTCGTACCGAGGTTATTACGGTAGATACAATATCAGATGTTGCCGAATATGTCGGCTTCCCTGCAATGATAAAACCTAATATATCAGCGGGAGCAAAGGGTATTGTTAAAGTGGAAAATATAGAGGAACTCGAAGAAAAGCTGCCTAATATAATTGAGCAGTTTGGCCCTTCGACATTGCAAGAATATGTACATCAGAGCGGCCATTACTACAATGTGATGATATATCGCAATAAACAAGGAGAGATATCGGCATATACTATAATTAAGATAATGCGTTTCTTTCCAATCAAAGGAGGTTCGAGTTGCTATTGTCAAACAGTAGAGCACGACTATCTGTTAGATGTATGCAAGCAAACATTAGAATTGTTAAATTGGACAGGCTTTGCGGATTTTGATATATTGGAAGATGCCGTAACAGGGGAACTTAAAATAATTGAGATCAACCCTCGTGTGCCATCAAGCCTCCAAGCTGCTTATGCTGCAGGTGTCGATTTTGCAAAGATTATAATGGCAGATGAATTTGAACTGCCAATTCCAAAATATCCCTACGCAGTTGGCAGGGAAATTCGTTGGTTTGGATTGGATGTAATGTGGTTTTTATTCTCAAAGCAACGATTTAGTTACAGGCCTTCTTGGTTTAAGTTTTTTGGTTCTAATGTGTCATATCAAGATGGAAGCATTCAAGATCCATTACCTATGATTGCTGGTTGTTTTGCGGGTGTTATAAAATATCTAAATCCTAAATTTAGAAAATCAAAATTGGAGTAATTATGCGTATTCTAACATTTGATATAGAGGATTGGTATTGCCACGATTGCGAGTCGGGCGACAAGAATTGGGCAAGCAAAGAGGTGCGTATCTACGAGGGAGTGGATAAAATTCTTGACTCCCTCGAAAAGCGTAACCAGAAGGCTACCTTCTTTGTGTTGGGTTGGTTGGCAGAAAATCACCCGCAGGCTATCCGCAAGATTGCCGAGGCAGGACATCAGATTGGTTGCCACACCTACCAACACGAGTTGCTTACCAATTTTGACAGAAAACAACTCTACGACGACCTCTACAAGGCTAAAAACGAGATAGAGCAGGTTGCAGGCAAAGAGGTTAATGCCTTCCGTGCGCCAGCATTCTCAATTACGGAACACAATCTCTTCGCTTTTGATGTATTGGCGGAGTTGAGCTTCAAGTACGACTGCTCGTTGTTCCCTGCCGAGCGAGAGTATGGCGGTATGCCGAGCTACGGCATTGGTGAGCCTCGTATTATTGACCACGAGGGATACCTGTTCAAGGAGTTCCCAATAAATCCTGCTGATATCATGGGCAGAAAAATTGTCTTTTCGGGTGGCGGATATTTTCGCCTATTCCCGTATGCAATGATTAAATATCTTACCAAGCAGCAGAACTATACAATGACCTATTTCCATCCGAGCGACTTCGATCCCGGGCAGCCAGATATGAAACACCTTCCGTTGTTGCGTCGTTGGAAGAATAGGGTAGGTCTGAAAGGGGCATTTGCCAAGTATGAGAAATATCTCTCTGATTTTGAGTTTGTAAATCTGGAACAGGCCGATAAGATTATAGATTGGCAGGCCAATGATGTTGTAAAGTTATAACCCCTCCCACTGTGATACAGGAGCAAAATACCGAGATCCTATTCCATCTTATGCGGGTTGCTATTGGCACCGAGGAGGCGGAAAAGATGCTGTATAGCACAAATGGTGCTTCGTGGCGGGCAGTATATAACCTCGCTCGTCAGCAGGGTGTCCTTGCCATTGTCTTTGATGGTTTGATGCAGTTGTTTGAGGCGGATAAGGAGTTTGCGAAGGCGTTTCCGCAGGCGCTGAAGTTTAAGTGGATAAATGCCGTTTTTAATATCGAGCAGCGTTACGAGCAGCAGCTGCGGCTCTCTGCCGAGTTGGCCGGCAAGTGGGCGGAGCAGGATATTCAAACATTCTGTCTAAAGGGGCTTGCCATATCGTCGTACTATCCCGAGCCAACGCATCGTGAATGTGGCGATCTCGACTGCTTCTTGCCCGACAACTACGAGCGTGGCAATATCATTGCCGAGGAGTGCGGTGCAAAGGTCGAGCGTGACTTCTACAAACATTCGCATATATCCTACAAGGGCCTAATGGTGGAGAACCACCAATTCTGCACCCCTATTCGAGGTGCCAAGCAGTACAAGCAGCGTGAACGATATCTACAAATTCTGCTTGCAATCTCTAACCCGCAGTATATCGGGAACACAAAGTTAATACGCCCCTCGTGCGACTTCAATGCCCTCTTCCTCACGACACACAGCTTCGGACACTTCCTCACCGAGGGTATCCGCCTGCGCCATATCCTCGATTGGGCGCTATTTGTCAAGGCGGAGCAGGGCAATATCGACTGGGAGAATTTCTACGCCTGGTGCGATAAGTTGGGCTATACCCGCTTCGTGAATGCCTTGAATGCCATTGCGGTAGATTATCTCGGCCTCGACTTCTGCGATAAGGTTGTGGTCGATAGGGCGCTCTCCGAGCGTATCTTACATGATGTGCTCTATGGCGGAGTGTCAATCTTTAACCAGAATATGCCAAAGTGGCGAGTTCGACTTGCTATCGTTAAGAGCTATATGAACTCGATTTGGAAGTATCACAAAGTCTATAGACGAAGTGTTTTTGTAGAGCTTATGCGTGTTGTCGGTGGATTTCTGTTTGAGAGAACTCCGAAGTTGTAACGCTCTCTACATCATAATAAAGATGCGCAACAACCTTAATGATTGTTGCGCATCTTGCATATAAGCCCTGGCCCTATCGCTTCGAGTACATCTCCTCGTAGTAGCGCTCGTAGTCGCCCGAGGTGATGTTCTCGAGCCACTCCTCGTTGTCGAGGTACCAGCGCACGGTCTTTTCGATGCCCTCCTCGAACTGCAACGACGGCTCCCAGCCAAGCTCTCGTTGCAACTTCGACGAGTCTATAGCATAGCGCATATCGTGGCCGGCACGGTCCGTAACATAGGTTATGAGGTCGAGCGACGCGCCCTCCTCATTACCCAGCAGGCGGTCCACCGTAGCAATCAGCACCTTGATAATATCTATATTCTTCCACTCGTTGAAGCCTCCGATATTGTAGGTCTCGGCCACCTCGCCCTTGTGGAATATGAGGTCTATAGCTCGAGCGTGGTCCTCGACATAGAGCCAATCTCGCACATTCTCCCCCTTACCATATACAGGCAGCGGCTTGCGGTGACGGATATTGTTGATAAACAGCGGTATCAACTTCTCGGGAAATTGGTATGGACCATAGTTGTTCGAGCAGTTCGTCACAATCGTCGGCATACCATAGGTGTCGTGGAAGGCACGCACGAAGTGGTCCGACGAGGCCTTGGCTGCCGAATATGGCGAGTGCGGGTTGTATGGGGTATCCTCATAGAAGAAGTCCTTACCATAGGCCAAGTGGTGCTCCGATGACGACGCTGTGGTCGTAAACGGAGGCTCAATGCCCTCGGGGTGTGTAAGTTCCAGGGCTCCATACACCTCATCTGTCGAGATGTGGTAGAAACGCTTGCCCTCAAACTTCTCGGGCAGGCTCTCCCAATAGAGCTTTGCCGCCTGCAAAAGCGAGAGTGTACCCATAACATTTGTGCGGGCAAAGGTAAATGGGTCTTTGATGCTTCTATCCACATGGCTCTCGGCCGCAAGGTGGATGATGCCATCGACCTTATGCTCCTGCATCAGGGCATAGACCGTGTCAAAATCGCAGATATCGGCCTTCACGAAGGTGTAGTTAGGCTCATTCTCGATATCTTTGAGGTTGGCGAGGTTGCCTGCGTAGGTCAGCAGGTCGAGGTTGATGATGTGGTACTCGGGGTACTTGCGCACGAAGAGTCGTACTACATGCGAGCCAATAAAGCCGGCTCCACCCGTGATAATTATATTGCGTTTGAAGTTCATAGCTGTTTATTCGTTTAGGTTTTTGATACATTTTGCGAGTGATAGCTGCCAATGAGGTATCGTGATACCAAATGTAGCCTTAATCTTTGTCTTGTCGAGTACGGAGTAGTGTGGTCGTACCGCCTTTGCCGGGAACTCCTCGCTATGGCACGGCTCGATATGACAAGCGGTGTTGCCACTCTGTCGTGCAATTTCGACGGCAAAGTCGTACCACGAGCATACCCCCTCGTTGGTGTAGTGATAGATGCCCACCTTGTCGGTCTGGCGACTCGTGATGATATGCACGATAGCCTCGGCAAGGTCTGCGGCATAGGTTGGAGTACCCACCTGGTCGAATACCACCTTGAGAGCGGGCTTCGTTGAGGTGAGTGAGCGCATCGTCTTGCAGAAGTTACGCCCAAACTCCGAGTAGAGCCACGCTGTGCGAATTATGATATAGCGACATCCCGACTCCGCTGCGGCACGCTCACCTGCCAACTTTGTGCGACCATAGACTCCGAGTGGGGCGGTCTGCGCCTCCTCGGAGTATGGCACACAACCATCGCCACCAAAGACATAGTCGGTGGAGATATGTATGAGTGCGGCATTGTGCTTTGCACACGCTTGGGCGAGATTTGCTACTGCCGTGTGGTTTATCTTGTCGGCCGTAGCTTCGTCATCTTCGGCATTATCTACAGCGGTGTAGGCAGCGCAGTTCACCACCACATCTACTTCGTTCTCTGCAACGAAGCTCTCGACCGCTGCGGCAGATGTTATATCGAGTTCGGCCACATCCGTAAAGATGTAATGGTCGCTGCTTGATGCGCTTTTGATGCGCATCTCGTTGCCAAGTTGGCCGTTAGCACCTGTGATAAGTATCGTCATCGTTTAGTAGAGATTTTCGTTATAGTCAAACAACTCTTCGCACTCTGCAAGCAGAGGATGCGCCATATCCTTTGCCGAGAGGATGACCTTGTCGGCAGGAATACGCCAGTCGATGCCTATTGCGGGGTCGTTCCACGCAATGGCACCCTCGCTCTGCGGAGCGTAGTAGTTGTCGCACTTGTATTGGAACACCGCCTTCTCGCTCAAGACAGCAAAGCCGTGGGCAAAGCCACGAGGTATGAAGAGCTGGCGATGGTTCTCGGCCGAGAGTTCTACGGCTACATAACGCCCGAATGTGGGTGAGCCACGACGGATATCTACCGCAATATCGAGTACCGTACCCTCGACCACTCGCACCAGCTTACTCTGTGCGTGTGGTGGTCGCTGGAAGTGCAGACCTCGCACCACGCCATACGACGACTTCGACTCGTTGTCCTGCACAAAATGGGTGTTACACACCTTCTCGACAAACTCTCGCTCGGAGAAGGACTCGAAGAAGTAACCTCGTGAGTCCTCGAATATGCGGGGCTCGATAATCACAACCCCTTCGATATCACTCTTTATAACCTCCATTATCGGCTACTCTTAACAAGGTTAATCATATATTGTCCGTAGGCATTTTTGCGCATCGGCTCTGCCAGGCGGAGCAGGTCGTCGTCGGATATCCACCCCTTGCGCCACGCAATCTCCTCGAGGCAAGCCACCTGTACGCCCTGTCGTGTCTCGATGACCTCGATGAAGCGTGATGCATCGAAGAGCGACTCTTGAGTACCGGTGTCGAGCCACGCAAAGCCACGACCCATAACCTGCAACTTCAACTCGCCATCGGCACGGAAGCGGTCATTTACGGTTGTAATCTCCAACTCGCCACGAGCCGAAGGTTTGATGTTCTTGGCTACCTCGACAACCTTGTTCGGGTAGAAGTATAGCCCCACTACGGCATAGTTCGATTTAGGCTCTGCGGGCTTCTCCTCGAGCGAGAGGACATTGCCCTCCTCGTCTATCTCGGCTACACCGAAACGCTCGGGGTCGGGCACAGCATAACCGAAAATTGTGGCTTTGTGCTCCACTTCGGCAGTCTCGACCGCCTTGCGCAACATACCCGAGAACCCCTGTCCGTAGAAGATGTTGTCACCCAGCACCAGGCAAGCCGAGTCGTTGCCAATAAACTTCTCGCCAATGATGAAGGCCTGCGCCAGACCATCGGGCGAAGGCTGCTCGGCATACTCGAAGTGTACGCCATAGTCCGAGCCGTCACCCAGCAGACGCTGAAATCCTGGCAGGTCGTGCGGTGTCGAGATAATGAGGATATCCCGAATACCGGCCAACATAAGTGTCGAGATAGGGTAATAGACCATCGGCTTATCGTAGATAGGCAGAAGCTGTTTTGATACCCCCTTCGTAATAGGGTAGAGGCGTGTGCCACTACCACCGGCAAGAACTATACCTTTCATATTGAGTCAAAAATGGCTTATATGGTTTATAAATTTCTAATTGTCAATCTTCTCGAGCTCCTCTCTCTTTAGCTCCATTACGGCTGTGCAGACACCTTCGATGCGCACGGTGAAGCAGCGGGCTCGTCGCCCCTGTATCTTTATAAGTCGGCCCTCGACACCCTTCAATGCCCCTCGTGTTACACGCACCTTCTCGCCAACACGATGCTCTGCATCCTCGACCTCGGCTACAACCTCACCGCCACTCTCGCAGAAGAGCATAAACTGCTCCATCTGCTCCGATGGCACCTCGATTGGGATGTTGCGGCCCTCCATGGGGCGGGTTATGTAGTGGAGGTAGTCGATTTTCGACTTTGCCTCCTGCACCATATCTTTGGTGCTATGCACGAAGATAAGGTCACGCACAATGGGTACAGTGCTGATTTTGACCCTGTGTCCACGCTTTGTCGAACATTGGTGTGTAGGCACAAAACTCTCCAAACCCCAGCTCTCGAGTTGCCGTTGTGCCATCATGTTGCGACCATAGGTCGCCCTCATTGCAAACCACTGTTCGTCGTTTTCAGCCATAATATATCACAAATGTAGTAATATTTTTGTAGAAAGCAAAGCCCCCGACATAAAAATCGGGGACTAACACTTTTGAAATATCACTACGCCAACTACTTAAAACTTTATGATATCCTCGACACCATACTCCTTGTAGTGGGCTTGCAACTCGTCGTTGCGATCCGAGAGTATCAGCAGCGTGTCACCAAGCTGTAGCGAGGTGTTGCCCTTTGGCACGAAGTAATCGCCATCGCGACAGACCATCACCACAAGCGTATTGTCGGGCAGAGCAACCTTGTTGAGGGTGTTGCCCTCCGAGAGCATCTGCTCGGTGATGCCAATCTCGGTAAATGCCGAGCGCACCTTGTCCTGAAGCGCATTCTGGAACTTGCTCTCCTTCTCCTTGAACGATAGGCCGAGGAGTTTTGCCATACTGCTGACGGTCGTGCCCTGCACGACGAGCGATATGATGGTCATGATGAACACCACATTGAAGAGCAGCTCCGCCCCCTCAATCTTCTCGACCCAAGGGTATGTGGCAAAGATTATCGGCACGGCACCACGCAGTCCCACCCACGAGATGTATGTTCGAGCCTGAAGCGAGAATTTGCGGAATGGCGCAAGACACAGGAATGTTGCCAATGGTCGTGCTATGAGTATAAGGAAAGCTCCCGCCACAGCACCAAGCAGTAGGGTGCGAGGCTCCACAGCCTTCTCCAAATCGACCAACAGACCGAGCATCAGGAACATTATGATCTGGAACAACCAGGTTATACCATCGAAGAATGTATTTACCGTGCGCTTATTTACAAGCTTGTTGTTGCCGACGATAAGACCTGCTATATAGACTGCGAGGTAGCCGTTACCCTTCATAAGCGAGGTGAACGAGAAGGTGAAGAATACAAACGCCAACAGCAATACCGAGTAGAGCGAGGCGTTGTCGATGCTTATCTTGTTTATAACCCACACGGCAATACGGCCAAATACAACACCTGCAAGTGCGCCTAAAGCCATCTGAACGATAAATACAACAATTGCATCGCCTACGCTTGTCGAGGCTCCGCCTTCGCTCAAGATGTTTATGAACAGCACCACGAGAACATAGGCTGTAGGGTCATTCGAACCGGACTCCAACTCGAGCAGAGGTCGCATATTTTCGCCCAACCCTTGACGATGTGTTCGCAGAATGGAGAACACCGAAGCCGAGTCGGTCGAAGATATTGTTGCCGCCATCAGCAACGACAACGGTAGCGACAACTCGAAACCGATATAGGGTGCCGTGAAGTAGATGAAACTGCCGAGTGTTATGGCCGTGAGAAATACACCCACCGTGGCGAGTGTAACACCCGGAGCTATTACGGGGCGAATATCCGAGAACTTGGTATCCATACCACCCGAAAATAGGATGATACAGAGCGAAACCATACCCACAAATTGTGTCAGCTCGGGGGAGTTGAACGACAAGATGTCGTAACCGAAGAAGAGTCCGACACCGAGGAAGAGGAGGAGAGCCGGAGCATTAAATCTGTATGCCACCTTGCCCGCCATCACCGCCACGAAGAGTAGTATGGCTCCAACAAGTAGGAAATGTTCTGCGTTTATCATAATTTTATTGCCATTAGCCATTAGCTATTAGCCGTTAGCTTTTTCGATTTTTCAATTCTAATAAAGTCCTAATTTATTGTTCATCAACGATATGCCGATGCGTATCTTGCAGTGGTAGCGGTCGTAGTCGAGCATCGTGTCGCCATATCCCGACGAAAATTGCACATAGAGCGACGGTATCCAATCGCCTCGTTTTGCCATCTTCCATGCCGCCTCGAGCTGTATGTTGTAGTTGCGGAATATGTTGGATGGATTTACGAGTGCCGTGGCCGAAAAGCGGTCGTTGAGGGTGTGGTATGTCGCCCAGATGTGGAACACACCTCGGTAGTCGTAGTAGTCAAACATCGTGTCGTGGTCGTAGTATCCGTACCATATACGCCCACCAAATCGCCAATGCGAGAACGGCTCGTAGAGTACAGCCACGGTGGCGTAGTTGAACGAGCGTGAAAGTTCATCTTTCTGACCATTTGACTCGTGTTCGATACCGAACAATAGGCGAGTCTGCTCCGTTACCTGCCACGCAGCCCAGACACCCGGGTTGTAGGCCGTTTCACGGAACGGACACGACTCTTGGTAGATATCCCATACGCTGTGCTGCGAGTATGTGAAGAAGATGTCGGCCTTACCTTTGATGTTCCACAATCGTAGGCCGAGGCTCAGTTGAAACTTTGCATCTGCCGAGTATTGCGATAGAGGCTTGTCGAGCGAAGCTCCCGTTGCAAAGTACGAGTTGCGCCACATACCGAATACGGGGTAGCGACTCTTGGGCTTTACGACAAGACTATCTGCGCTTTCAGCACTTGCCGAAAGAGCAAATATCGACGCTAATATTATCGCAAAAAGCCTTCTCATAAAACCTAACCAAATCTGCTACTGCGGAATAAATATATAAGTTATCGTTCCTTGTTGTCTTGCAGGGGCGGAGTTGTTGATGTCGAAGCGGGAGTTGCGTGCCGACTCCACGGCTGTCTGACGCATACATTCGTCGCCACCACTCTCGACCCACGCCTGCGTAACCTCGCCACGCTGATTTACTATGATTGCGACAATAACCTCGCCACCACCCTCGCATCGGTAGGCGGGTTTTACGAGATGACGGCTGTAGCGAGTAGGATTTTTGAGCGAGAAGCTCACCGTTACGGTGCCTTTGCGCTTGACATCCTTGTTTGTGTTATCGCCCTTGCCGTTGTCACGCTCCTGTCCTATGGCGTTAGCCTCGCGCAGCCCTCGCTCGTAGGCCTCACGATTGGCCTTGCGCTCACGCTCGGTTGCCTCGGCTGCCGCATTCAACTCGGCAACATCGGTGCCCTTCTCGTCTTCGAGGTTCTCGTTTAGGGCGTTTTCGTTTGAGGCGGTGTTGCGTATCGAGTTCCAATCTATCTCGCTATTTTTGCGACGCACCTCCTCGAGGAGTCTGTCACGCTCATCCTCGAGCAGCTCCACGGCTCCGAGGTCTACGTACATCGTGTCGGAGGCGGCTCGTTTCGAGGCACCTATCTTTGTCACCACAAAGGCTATCGAGAGCACAAGGAAGAAGATAACGGTCACACATAGGCCGATACGATTGTCGTATATCCAACTCATCGTGTCGGTGCGACGATTATCAAACGGCAGCCTAAGACGCTCTCGACGAGGTTTTGGCTTTGGCTGAGGAGCCTTCTGCGGTGTGTCGTTATGCTGTTTCATTACTTTAGGGGTAAATGGTGTCACAAAAGTAGTAAATTTCGGGAAAAATAACTATCTTTGCGTGTTATTAAATACTTAAATAACTAAAAAACAGATAAAATGTCAGATAGACAAAATACTCTTGGTGCCTCGATATCCTTTACGGGTAAGGGTTTGCATACGGGCTTGCAGGTCGAGATGACCGTGCATCCGGCACCGGAAAACCACGGTATAATTTTTCGCCGTGTAGATCTCGAGGGTGAGCCTACGGTTGAGGCTCTCTGCGATAATGTCACCGACACCTCCCGAGGTACAACCATCGAGCGAGGCAAGGCGAGGGTGAGCACCATCGAACATATCATGTCTGCCTTGTGGACACTTGGCGTGGATAATGCGTTAGTGGATATAAATGCTCCCGAGACTCCGATTATGGATGGCTCGGCTCGAGAGTATGTTGCCGAGATAGCACGAGTGGGTGTTGTCGAGCAGAAAGCACTGCGCAACTACTACGAGGTGACCGAGAAGCAGGTCTTTGCCATCCCCGAGAAGGGTGTGATGCTGGCCATCTATCCAAACGAGGAGTTCTCGGCATCGGTGCATATCGACTTCAACTCGAAGGTTATTGGCAACCAATACGCAACATTCGTTCCCGGGGATAACTACTCCGAGAAGATTGCTCCGTGCCGCACCTTCGTCTTTCTGCACGAGGTGGAGATGCTGGCCGCAGCCGGCCTTATCAAGGGCGGTGATGTCGATAACGCTATCGTGGTTGTAGAGAACCCGGTGAGCGACGAGCAGCTACAGCACCTCTCGGCACTCTTTAATAAGCGTGATATCCGTGTTACGGGCGGTTATCTGAACAACTTGGAGCTGCGTTTCCAGAACGAGATGGCTCGCCACAAGTTGCTCGACCTGCTTGGTGACTTCGCTCTGCTTGGTCGTCGTATCAAGGGTGCCGTGTTCGCTATGCGCCCGGGCCACTACGCCAACACCGAGTTTATGAAGCAGATATATAAGACTATCCGCCAGGAGGGTGTGAAACCTCGCTTCAAGTACGATTGCCGTAAGGCTCCGGTCTATGATATCAACGCTATACGCTCGATGCTGCCACACCGTTTTCCGTTTATATTGGTCGATAGGGTCTTCCACATGGACGAGAACTCGATAGCAAGTGTCAAGCAGGTTACAATCAACGAGCCGTTCTTTCAGGGTCACTTCCCGAATGAGCCGGTTATGCCGGGAGTACTTATCGTCGAGGCTATGGCGCAGACTTCGGGTCTGCATGTGCTGTCGCAGGTTGAGGACCCGTCGCAATACTCGACCTACTTCCTGCGTATCGACAATGTGCGATTTAAGCGCAAGATTGTACCTGGCGATACGATGCAGATAGAGTGCCTGTTGCTTGAGCCTGTACGCCGAGGCTTGGCAAATGTAGAGTGCCGAGCATTTGTGGGTGATACACTCGCTTGCGAGGCGACGATAATGGCGCAAATTGTCAAAAACAAGTAAAAATCGTTCTGGCGGGTAAATTTTGCACGAGTGCGTCGGTCGCCGAAATCCTCTCATAGGTTTACTATGCTGCGGTTTTGTCGCCTGGCCTCGCACAAAAATAATCTCATCAGCTCCGATTTTTCGGGCAGGAAGCAGGAAGTTGAGAACGGAAAATGGAAAGCGCACCCCAGAAAGCTGACTAAAAGTCAGCGTCCCCAACAAGCGACCATCGGGAGCGCCCCCAAAAAGCCAACTTGTTGGCGCCCCCATTTTCACCTGCGCCTCGACAACTTAAAGAGTTCAAATTAACCAAATAAAAGCCAAAGGCCAAAGGTCAATGGCTAAAAGCAAAAAAATATAGAGGTATGATTAGTCCTTTAGCTTATGTTCATCCCGATGCGAAGTTGGGAAAAAATGTTACGGTAGAGCCGTTTGCCTACATTGCGGGCGATGTTGTGATTGGTGACGATTGTTGGATAGGTCCGGGTGCCGTTATCAACGATGGCGCACGCCTCGGCAAGCGCAACAAGGTACATACAGCGGCTTCGATAGCCTGCCTTCCGCAGGATTTGAAGTTTGTGGGCGAGAAGACCACCGCTGTGATTGGTGACGACAACGACATCCGAGAGTATGTGACCATCAGTCGTGGTACAGCATCTCGAGGCACCACGGTTGTGGGCGATGGCAACTTGTTGATGGCCTATGTCCATGTTGCGCACGACGATGTTGTAGGTAGCCACTGCGTTATTGCCAATCGTGTTTCGTTGGCCGGTGAGGTCGAGGTGGGCGATTGGGTTGTTATCGGTGGTCACTCGGCTGTGCATCAGTGGGTGAAGATTGGCGCACACGCAATGATACAGGGTGGTACGCTCCTTACACAGGATGTTCCTCCATTTGTTGTGGTGCGTAGCGATACGAGTGCCTATGCCGGCTTCAACAAGTTGGGCTTGACTCGTCGTGGCTTCACTGCCGAGCAGATTGAGGCTATACACAACACCTGCCGTGTGTTGTTCCAGAGCGACCTGAACTACACCAACGCCTGCAACGAGGCGGAGGCTACGCTGCCGCAGTCAGCGGAGCGCGATGCGCTGATTGAGTTCGTGCGCTCGTCGTCGAGAGGTGTCATCAAACAGTATGGTCGAAAATAGATATTGACGATATGAAGGTCGCCTTGTTTATCCCTTGCTATGTGAACGCTCTCTATCCCGAGGTGGGGGAGGCTTCGTATAGGCTCCTTCGCTCGTTGGGCGTAGATGTCGATTATCCGCTGGAGCAGACCTGCTGCGGTCAGCCTATGGCAAATGCAGGCTACGAGGCCGATGCAAAGCCTCTGGCCAAGAAGATGGAGCGTCTGTTTGCCGGCTACGACTATGTCGTAGGCCCTTCGGCAAGCTGTGTGTCGTTTGTGCGTGAGGGTTACCCTCGATTGACGCATCATGACGACGATAAGGAGTGTTTGGCGAGCCACATCTACGAGATTTGTGAGTTTATTCACGATGTGGTACGCCCTACGAAGCTCGATGCTCGCTTTCCGCACAAGGTGTCGCTGCACAACTCGTGTCATGGTGTCCGCTTGATGGGCTTGAGCGCACCGAGCGAGATGAATATCCCGTACTACTCGAAGCTGCGTAACTTGTTGTCGCTTGTCGAGGGTGTCGAGGTTGTGGAGCCGGAGCGCAAAGATGAGTGTTGCGGCTTTGGTGGCCTCTTCTCGATAGAGGAGAGTGCCGTGTCGAAGCGTATGGCGCACGACAAGGTTGCTCGCCATGTGGCTACGGGTGCAGAGTATATCACGGGAGCCGACTCTTCGTGCCTGATGAATATGCAGGGCATTATCGAGAATGAGGGGTTAGCAATTCGAACCAAACATATTATCGAAATCTTAACAGCAAAGGAATGAGCAGTCACGCAGGTAAGGCCAAGAAGTTCTTGATGAACGAGGCCCGTTCGGTATGGCACGACAAGGCGCTCTTTGCCGTGCGAGAGAAACGAGATAGGCAGGCCTACTCCCTGCCCGAGTGGGAGGAGTTGCGCAATACAGCGTCGGCCATAAAGGAGCATACGCTGTCGCATCTTGCAGAGTATCTGGAGGAGTTCGAGCGCAAGGCTACGCAGAATGGCATAAAGATACATTGGGCGGAGTCGGGCGACGATATGAATAAGATTGTGGGCGACATCATCGCCGAGAAGGGTGCAAAGCATCTGGTCAAGAGCAAGTCTATGTTGGCCGAGGAGTGTGGCCTGGCACCATACCTCGAGGAGCGAGGCGTGGAGGTCGTCGAGAGCGACCTTGGTGAGCGCATTGTGCAGCTGATGCACTGCGCACCGAGCCATATCGTCTTGCCGGCGATACACATCAAGCGTGAGGAGGTTGGCGAGTTGTTCGAGCGTGAGCTTGGCACCGAGCAGGGTAACTCCGACCCAACATACCTTACACACGAGGCGCGCAAGCACTTGCGTGAGAAGTTTATGCAGGCCGATGTTGCGATGACGGGTGTGAATTTCGCCATTGCCGAGGAGGGAGCCTTTGCCGTATGTACCAACGAGGGAAATGCCGATATGGGTACTTCGCATGCTCCGCTGCATATCGCAATTATGGGTCTGGAGAAGGTTATACCTAACTTGGCATCACTCGGAGTCTTTACTCGTCTGTTGGCACGCTCGGCTACGGGACAACCTATCACGACCTACACCTCGATATACCGCAAACCCGAGGAGGGCAAGGAGCTGCACCTCGTCATTGTCGATAATGGCCGTACCGAGTCGTTGGCAAACGAGGCACACCGCAATATGTTGAAGTGTATGCGTTGCGGTGCTTGTATGAATACTTGCCCTGTATATCGTCGTTCGGGTGGCTACTCATACTCCTACTTTATCCCGGGACCACTCGGCATAAATCTCGGAATGTTACGCTCGCCAAAGCTCTATGCCGGCAATATGTCGGGTTGTTCGTTGTGCTACTCCTGTTCGGGAGTCTGCCCTGCGAAGGTCGATTTGGCGGAGCAGATATACGCTTGGCGACAGCAGATGAACAGCCTTGGTGTTGCAGCACCAAGCAAGAAGCTGATTGTCAAGGCGATGAATATGATTATGCGTAGCGGTTGGGTATTCGATACAGCTATAAGCTGCGCACCATATCTGCCACGCTTCACCTACAATAACGGGCTTAATCCGTGGTACGGAGGGCGTGAGATGCCGCACTTTGCGAAGCGTAGTTTTAAGGTCGTATGGCGTAAAATGGAGAAGTAACAATGGGAGCAAGAGAGAATATACTGCGACGCATTGCCGATGCGGCAATGCCGAAGAGGGAGATGCCCGATGTTGGGGCTATCGCAAAGATTGCCTTCGAGGAGCGTGTGGCGAAGTTTGCCGAGATGGTGCAGTCGGTGGGTGGCGAGGTCAAGTATGTCGATGCGTCGGCTATCGAGAGCCTTCCGCAACCGTGCCACCACAGCAAGTTAGCCGTAGCCGAGAATGGTGCGGTGTGGCTACCTTGTAAGGGCGACAGACGAGAGCTCTTTGCCTGCGAACATCTGCGTGTGGCGGTCAATGCTGCGGATGTGGTTGATACTATGCACGATGCCGTGGCACGAGTATCGCTCGAGGGCTACGAGTTCGGCGTTTTTGTGTCGGGACCTTCAAAGACAGCAGATATAGAGCAGGCGTTGGTCTTGGGCGCACACGGAGCAATGAAGGCGACAATATACATCTACAAATAAAACGCACTATGAGAAAACTACTTACCTGTATAGCTCTTGTGTGCGGTATCTACTCTGCACAGGCTATAAAGATTATCCACGGCCCATATCTGCAGGCCGTTACCGACACCGAGGCCACGGTTGTGTGGGTTACCGATACCAATGCTCTGTCGTGGGTTGAGGTGGCACCCGATGATGGCACCCACTTCTACTACAAGGAACGCCCAAAATTCTACCAAACACGCTTCGGTAAGCGTACTATAGGCACACTGCACGAGGTACGAATTACGGGTCTGGAGCCGGGCAAGCAATACCGCTACGCCGTAGCTTCGAAGGAGGTGCTTGCGCAGAAGGGACCACGCATCCACTATGGCAATGTCGCATCCACAAATGTCTATCGCAAGGGCGCACACACTATCCCTACGCTCAACCCTGCGAAGGAGGAGATAGAGTTTGTGGTGATGAATGATGTCCACTCCAAGATAGATAAGATGGAGGCGTACCTCACACACTGCTTCCAAAAGGAGAAGACCGATATGGTATTCTTCAATGGCGATATGGTTAGCGATATTCCCAACGAGCAGGTGCTCTTTGATGGCTTCTTGGATACGGCTGTGAAGCACTTTGCAAGCAATACACCATTCTACTATGTGCGTGGTAACCACGAAACCCGTGGCAAGGGAGCTTTGAAATTTATGTCATATTTCCCAACTCCGACTGCCAAGCCATACTATACGATAAACCATGGCAATACCTTCTTTATCGTGCTCGATGGTGGCGAGGATAAACCCGATAGCAATATCGAGTACTACGAAACGGCAGCTTACGACTCCTATCGCAAGGAGGAGGCCGAGTGGCTGAAGGAGGTTGTCGAGAGCGAGGCGTGCCGCAATGCCAAATATCGTGTTGTGCTGCTCCATATGCCGACTATTAAAGGCAGCAAGTTGTGGCACGGAGCAAGACACGCAACCGAGTGCTTCATCCCTATCTTAAACAAGGCCAATATTACGGTTATGTTGTGTGGCCATACCCACAAATACTCCTTCCATAACACGCCAGAGACTACCGAGGCAGCTTTTCCTATTCTTGTGAATAGCAATAGTGCAGTTTTGAAGGCAAATGTCACGAGCAGCTGCATCAAGATAGATGTTGTAGATTTGGAGGGGAAGGTGGTTAAATCCCACTTGTTCAAGTAAAAATCGTTCTGAAAATCGTTCTGACGAGTTCTTTTTGCACGAGCCTGCGGAGAGCGAAATGCTCACATACCTCAAAGTATGCTCCGCTTTCGCTCCCTGGCCTCGCACAAAAATAATCTCGTCATTGACGATTTTTTTTGCAGGAATTGTTCTGCTCCTCATAACAAGATGGGTATCGTTTTCGATACCCATCTTGTTGGTTGTTAGCTGTTTTTGTTGTGGGAACTCTCGAGGTGGTTGGTGGCGCAAGTAAAATAAGGGTTAGTAAGGGCTAGTAACGGCTAGTAAAGAAGGCGCTATACCCTTACTGGCCCTTAATAGCCCTTACTGGCCGTTACTGACCGTTATCAGATTGCGCCAACTCTCCACTCTCAACAAAACAGAGGGACACTTCCGAAAAGGAAAGTGTCCCTCTGTTTTATTGGTCTCGAGTCTTTAATCTTGCAGTCTAATAGTGATATTTTTATTATCCTCACACCACATATTGCCAATACGCAAGAGAGGTTCGCTTGACACGCCTCCCTTTGCAATGAAGCGAATAGTCACCGTGCCGAATGGGTGTAGGTGGTATGTAGTACCACCGAGGTGTAGAGTGTATCGTATCGACGAGAGGTTTGTAACCATATAGGTACAATTACCCTGACTATCTTTCGAGAGAAACTTCGAGCGAGTCGAGGCGGTGAAGAGTGCGCCCAGCAGCTCCTTGGTGCCGATGATATTTCCTGCACAGTAGCCGAGTGTGCGACGAGCCTCCAAGGCCTCACGAATAGCCTCGGCGGTATTCTCCTTCGCCAGAATAAAGGTCATGGTACGATATACGCCCAAGCCTCTCAACTCGTCCATAGTAGGGTGGTGGGTATCGGTAGCGGCAACCATATAGAAGTTGCGCTCGATAGCACGACGCACGGTAGGAGGGTAGAACGAGAAGGCATTTGCCACCTCGATACCGTCAATCAACCCTGCATCGTAGGCCTTCTGCTCGAACTCGGTGATGTCGCAAGTTGTGCGCTTGTAACCCGGGTGGTTGTGCGTGATAAGGGCACCCTGCGCACGAGCCTTGCGGAGCGACTTCAACGGATCGGGGTCGTAGATTTTGTTGTTATCCTTGGTAAAGAGGGCGCAGTAGTGGCCGATATCTGTGGCGTGGCGTGTAATCTCGATACCCGGGATAAGGAGCATATTGTCGTATTGGCTCATAGCCTTCTTGGCCAACTCGACCGAGAGGTTGAGGTCGGCAAGGATGCCCCTCTTGTCGGCTGGCTCCACGATAACATTGGTATTTACCCCCTTGTGCGGTTTTTTGTTGGCATTGTAGTTCTTGGTGAACTTGAGAAAGTGGTTCTCCCACGGACGGTACTCCAAGTGCTCGGTTATGGCCAAGATATCCAAACCATCCAACCACGCCTCTCGTACTCGCTCCGCTGGTGTCACATGACCATCAGAGAATATGGTGTGGACATGCAGGTCGGCCTTGTAGATGTTGTAGCCATTGACCTGTGGCAGAACAATCTCGGTACGATGCAGAGGGTGGCGAATGCCTGCCATTTCCCTCACCTCTGGAACTTTGGACTGCGCCACACTCGACGATATGCCGAGTGTTGCACACAATACGAGAAGCAAGATAATTCGTTTCATAGGTCTCTATTAGTAGTTAAGTTTTATCTCGAGGTTTTTACGCTCTGTGTGTATCATATTTGTCACAACAATCGGTATCTCGCCCTTATCTACCGAGATTGTCACCGCACCCAAAGCAGGTATGGTGTATGGGCGGTATCCACAGGTGATGTGATACTCGATTGAGGAGTTGTTGCGAAGAGAGAAGGTAACCTTGCCCTTCTCCTTGTTCTCGTGTACCTTCTCTGCCTTTACCGAGGCGTGGAATAGGTCGGAGAGCAACCTCTCCTCGCCAATGACATAGCCTGCCGAGTAACAGAGTGTGCGACGAGCCTTCAAAGCCTCACGAATACCCTTCTCGCTCTTCTCCTTGGCGAAGATAAGAGTCATATTGCGGAATATGCCAAGGGAGCTAAACTGCTCACTGGTAGGCTTGTGGGTGTCAGTGGCCGATACCATGTAGAACTTACGCTCGATAGCACGACGCACGATTTTCGGATAGAAGGCATTGCCATTTACAACCTCGATACCATCGATCAACCCCTCGTCGTATGCTTTCTGCTCGAACTCGGTAATATCGACCGATGTGCGTTCCCAACCCGGGTGGTTGTGGGTGATGAGTGCGCCCTGTGCGTGAGCATTACGAAGTGCCTGCAAATCGTCACGGTCGTAGATAGTGTTGTTGTCCTTGGTGAAGAGGGCGCAGTAGTGGCCAATCTTCACGGGCTCACGCGATATCTCCGTACCACGGATAAGGAAGAGGTCGGGATATAATTTGACCTGCGACTTTGCCAAGTTGTACGAGAAGTTCAAATCGGCAATGATGCCTCGCTCGTCAGCCGGCACACCACGAGAACAACGGGTGTTGATAGGCTCAAAGCCCTTATTGTCCGGCGAGTAGTTTTTCAGAAATTTAAGCATTGAGCGCTCCTGACGACGAGTCTCGATATGGTCGGTGATGGCCAAGATGTCGAGTCCGTCGTGCCACGCCTCACGCACACGCTCCTCGGGCGTAACCTCACCATCGGAGTAGATTGTATGCACATGCAGGTCGGCTTTGTAGCAGTTGTAACCATTAACCTGCGGAATGATAATCTCGGTACGACCGACCTGTTTCTCGAAAAGTCGTTCGGTATCGGGGTTATACTTCGCTACGCTCGATGCGATGCCGAGAGCGACCAATATAAGCGTTACTATGTATCGTTTCATTGTGATAGGAATTTTTATTTCGAAACCTTTAGAGTCCAAGTAGGGCGTTTGTCATCCGGCAACCAAAGGTTGTCGATGCGGTAGCGTGGGTCTTGCCACTCGCCACTCTTGCTCCTCTTGACCGTAACACGAATACTCTCCATACCCTTCAACTCACGCACGATTTGACCCTTGCGGAGGATGAATGGGAAGGAGGTGTTGTTGGTGATGACAAAGGTACGAGCACCAGCCTTCTTGTCTTCGAACTGCAAACGGCAGGTTACCGAAGCATCGAAGAATGGTCGTAGCCACTGCTCCTCGCCCATGATGTTGCCACCGCAATATACGAGTGTGCGACGCTTCAGGAGCGCATCTTTGATAGCCTTCTCGGTGTTCTCCTTGGCAAGGATAAGTGTCATTGTGCGGAATATCCCCAAGCTCTTGAATACGGCCGATACTGGGTGGTGGGTATCGGTTGCTCCAACCATATAGAGGTCGTTGTCAACGGCACGACGCATAATTGGCGGATAGAAGGTGTTGCCATTTACAATCTCGATACCGTCGAATAGACCTTGTGCCATAGCCGTAGCCTCAAACTCGGTCATCACACACTTGTCGCGCCTGATTACGGGGTGGTTGTGTGTGATAAGGGCACCCTGCGCACGGGCGTTGCGGATGCACTGATAAGGGTCCTTGTCGAATACCGCCTCGATATCCTTCACGAAGAGAGCATTGTAGTCACTACCCGTCGATTGTGTGCGGCTGATCTCGGTGCCGTGGATGTAGAGTAGGTCGGGGTACTTTGCCGCCTCCTTGTCTGCCTCCTCGAATACGGCATTGAAATCGACCATCACACGACCACACTTTCCTGCGTGGGAGTATGGGTAAGGCTGCTCGTCGGGGTTGTACTTGCGGAGAGCCTTGAGCATATACTTCTCGTAGCGACGAGCACCGAGGTGGTCGGTTATGGCTATAATATCCAAACCGTCGTACCACGCCTCACGAATACGCTCACGAGGCGTTACATCTCCATCCGAGTAGATTGTGTGCACATGCAGGTCGGCCTTGTAGCAGTTGAATCCCTTAACCTTTGGGGTTATAATCTCGGTACGGTCCTGCCCGAGCGTGAAGAAGCGGCGACGCACCACCTCCTTCTTCTGCGCCAAAGCATCGGAACTACCAAATGCCAAGAGTACAAGTATAATAAGTAATTTTTTCATAGTGTGTTTTGTTTTTTTTATTTGTCGAGCGATAGCTCTATCGTAGGGTGCTTGTAATCAGCAATCCACATATTCTCTGCACGCAACTTTGGCAATCTGTATTTGCCGGTCTCTTTGTCTTTTCCGAAATCTACGAATGTGGTCTTGAATGGCTCCAACTCGTAGGTTATGCGGCCTCGACGCAGACGATATGTTATCGACGACATATTTGTGAGAGCATATTTGCGTGTTCCCTTCTTCTCGTTCTCGCTCACCATACGGCAATCTACGGCAGCGTTCAAAAACTCCGCAAGCCACTTCTCCTCACCGATAAGGTCGCCACCAGAGTAGGCTATGGTGCGACGCTTCAAGATAGCATCCTTTACCGCCTTCTCGGTGCACTCCTTTGCCAGGACGATGGTCATCGTACGGAATGTGCCGATAGTGGAGTACTTGTGGTTGATAAGGCCGTGGGTGTCGGTGTTGCCAAACATAGTGAGTTTGTTATCCACGCAACGACGCACCATATATGGGTAGAAACGGATGCCGTTTGCTACCTCCACACCATCTATAAGTCCCGAACTATAGACATCTGCATGCCACTCGTTCTCATACTTATCGACATTGCCCGGGTGGTTGTGGATGATGATGCCGCCCTGCTTCTTGACATTGAGGAATGCCTCTTTGAGCTCGAAGGCGTAGAGCGAGTTGAGGTCCTCGACAAAGAGGGTGTTGTAGTGTCCGAGCTTCTCGTTATTGCGGGCCATCTCGCAACCCTTGATGAGCAAAAGGTTGTATCCCTTGCGCTGGTTGTGCTTTACAGCCTCCTCGTGGATGGCGTTGAAATCGACCTTCAGACCGGGGTCTATGCCACTCTTTGGCATCTTCGTCGAACCAGGTACGAGATAACGGGTTGGCTTACCACTCTTGTTGTAGGGTGCCGAAACCTTCAAGAAACGCTTTACACCACTGTGGCTCTCGAGGTGGTCGGTGATAGCGATAATATCCAAACCGTCGTACCACGCTTCATCTACTCGACCCGCAGGTGTTACCACACCATCGGAATAGGAGGTGTGAATATGAAAGTCCGCCTTGTAGCAGTTGAAGCCTTTGACCGTAGGCAGAATAATCTCTGTACGACGAACAGAACTCTCCGGACAGGTTAGATGTACAATCGGAGCCTTCTTCTGTGCCTCGGCACCTGCCACGCAGAGCAGAGCCGATAATAGCAAAAGTATTCGTTTCATAATATTCGTTATTTGTCAATTTCGAGGGTAATGGTTGGGTGCTGGTAGTCGATGTGCCACATATTATCTACCGTGAATGTAGGAGCAAGATACTTGCCTGTCTCCTTATCCTTGCCGAGGGTAACGGTTACGGCCTGGAATGGCTCCAACTCGTGAACAAACTTACCACCGTTGTTCAAACGATATGTCAAAGATGTGGTGTTTGTAATCTGAAATCTGCGAGTGCCACTCTTCTCGTCAACTTTGATAAGGCGACAATCTATCGCTGCGTTCAAAAACTCCGTGAGCCACTTCTCCTCGCCAATCAGGTAACCTGCCGAGTAGGCTATGGTGCGACGCTTCAAAAGGGCATCCTTGATAGCTGCCTCGGTCAGCTCCTTTGCCAGAATGAAGGTCATAGTACGATATACGCCCAACGGACCATACTTGCGCATAGTCTGGCCGTGAGCATCCGTGCAACCCAACATAAAGAGGTTCTCCTCGACGCTACGGCGTACGATTGGAGGGTAGAACGACAAGCTGTTAGACACCTCGATACCATCAATCTTGCCCGCATCGTAAAGTGCAGCCTGCTCCTTGCTCTTTTCGGTTGTGCCACGCACGTATGCAGGGTGGTTGTGAACGACCAAACCACCTTGTTCGTGTACCTTGTCGAATGCTACCGACAGCTCCTTGTCGTAGAGTGGGTTGATATCCTTCAAGAATAGGCAGTTGAAGTGTCCGAGTATGTGGGCATTTCGAGCCATCTCGCAACCCTTGATAATCAACATCTCGTAGCCCGCCTTGTCGCGCATCTCAACAGCCTCCTCGTGTATGGCGTTGAAATCGAGCATTGCAGCACCGGCCTTGAATGCCGACATATACTTCGTTGGCTTGCCGTCAGCGTTGTACGGAGCAGCAACCTTAAAGAACTTCTGAACATTGCGGTAACCCTCGTAGTGGTCGGTGATGGCGATGACATCCAAGCCGTCGAACCAAGCTTCAGCCACACGACCTGCAGGTGTTATGCGACCATCCGAATACATTGTGTGGATATGGAAATCGCCCTTGTAGATGTTGTAACCCTTGACCTGTGGCAAAATAATCTCCGTGCGACGGTTGTAGTCCTCGGCATTTGTTCTAAATACGTGCGGAATGTTCTCCTGTGCAGCGGCTGTTGTGAAACAGAGTCCTGCAAATGCCAAAATAAGCAGTGATTTTTTCATAGTAGTAATTTTTAGTTGTTAGTTATTATTATTTGTCAATTTGTACTTTAATATTCGGATGTTGATAGTCTATGTGCCACATATTTTCGATGGTCAGCGTAGGCTCCTCGCCCTTCGTGCCATCATTCTTGTAGCCTATAGTCACAGTCTGAAACGGCTTCAATTCGTAAATTGCACTGTTGTAGGCGATGCGGAATACAATCGACGACTCATTGCTCAACTTGTAGAATGTCAGCCCTCGCTTCGCCTCGTGTCCCAAAATGCGACAATCTACCGCAGCATTGAAAAAGTCCGCTAACAGCCTCTCTTCGCCCATAAGTTGGTTACCGGAGTAGGCTATGGTGCGACGCTTCTCGAGGGCTTCACGAATGGCCTTCTCGCTGAACTCCTTTGCCAAGATAAAGGTCATCGTGCGGTAGAAACCTTGCGATCCGTAAATCTCGTATGTTGTGCGATGGATATCCGAAGCACCAAGCATTATCAAATCCTCCTCCACAGCACGGCGTATCATCTTCGGATAGAAGGTCAAATCGTTTACAATCTCTACGCCGTCAATCAATCCCTCGTCGTAGATCTCCTGCTGCTGCTTGCTTTTGTCGGTCGTGGTGCGACGATAGGCAGGGTGGTTGTGGATAACCAAACCGCCTTGCGCACGAACATTGCGCATAGCCTGCTTGATATCTGGGTCGTATATTGCACTGATATCTTTGACAAAGAGTGCGCTGAAGTGACCATAGTTCATTGGCTCTCGCGACATCTCGATACCCTTGACGAGCATTATTGGAAGAAGACTGCGCTCAACAAATGCTTTTGCCTCGTCAAATACAGCGTCATAGTCGCAAGTTATACGGGTTGTATGTGTGTTTGTCGCCCCCTCAATCTTTGCAGGACGGTAGGTGTGGGGCTTGCCATCAGCGTTGTATGGAGCAAGGGCATTGAGCAACATCTGCTCCTGACGACGATACTCGAGGTGGTCGCTCAAACAGACGATGTCGAGACCATCGAACCACGCCTCTCGTATGCGTTGCTTTGGAGTGAGGTCGGCATCCGAGAACATTGTATGAGTGTGGAAGTCCGCCTTGTAGCAGGTGTAGCCATTTACTTTAGGCAGTATAATCTCCGTGCGACGAGCAGCCACGATGTCGCTTGTCAGATGTACATCCGGAATATTCTCCTGTGCTACGGCTGTTGATATGCCGAGCAACAGAAAAGTGAGAAACACGAAGTTTTGTTTCATAGTTCGTAGGTTCGGTTAGTCAAAAATATCTGCGATATTTTCATAGATACACCTACAAAGATACAAAAAATGCTCGAAAGTTAAACACCTTCGAGCATTTTTTTGAGATTTTATCCTACGGATAACGACTACCAGTTCAAAATCTTGCGGAAGTCGTACGCCTCCGGATTAGCTACATACTGCTTTGCAGCCTCGTAGTCCTCCTCGGTGATGTAGTTCATGATGTTGTTGATAACCTGCTGGATCTTGTCCGACTCGATGTTTACGAGGCGTGGCGGAATTTTTCCGGTTGTAGGGTCCTGCAAATCCTTCAAGTAGAGAGGCGATACGAAACCGTCCTGCGAGATATAGACCATGCAGCCGGTCTTGCCCTCCGAGAAGAGCTTGTAAACACCCATACCAAGCTCCGAGCAGTAAACCAAGTCGTAAGCGATAGGGGTCTGGCAACGAACCTCGTAACCAATCTCCACAGGGCGCGACTTAACCTTGATTTTCAACTCCTTGAGCTTCGCCTCGAGCATCTCGTTGAAGATGTGAGCCTTCGATACCTTACCGAGCTCTGGATGGCCGTGGTCGTCGTATGTGAAGTGAACGCCACTCTTTGCAATCTCCTCGTCAGAGAGAGCGTGGAACACACCCTCCGAGATCATTGCAACACCATACTCAACGCCCATCAACTTACGCTTGATGATTGACGATACAACCAGGTTCACAATCTTCTCGACAGTAATCTCGGTCTTGTTGAACATCTCCGGAATAACAATCATAGGGTAGTGGCAAGCCGAGCCGATACCGAATGCGAGGTGACCTGCCGAGCGACCCATGGCAGCAACTACAAACCAGTTAGCCGATGTGCGAGCGTCGTTGTAAACGGCACGACCGATAACGGTGCCACCCTCCTTTGCCGACTGGTAGCCGAAAGTTGGCGAACCTGCAGGAAGCGGAAGGTCGTTGTCGATAGTCTTTGGAACATGGATGTTGGCGATAGGGTACTGCTTTGCCTCGAGGAACTTCGCGATGCGGTTTGCGGTCGAAGCGGTATCGTCACCACCAACTGTTACGAGCAACTTGATGTTGTTCTCGGTGAAGAACGAGAGGTTAAAGTTATTTTCGAAATCTGCATCGGTTGGCTTGAAACGGCTCATAGTGAGGTACGAACCACCCTGGTTGAAGATGAAGTCGGCCTTGAAGAAGTCCAAATCCTCGTGACGAGGGTTTGGATTGAAGAGGCCCGAGTAGCCGTGGTGCAAACCGATAACACGATAACCTTTTGCAAGGAAAGTCTTTGCAACGCTACCTACAACGGTGTTCATACCCGGTGCAGGACCGCCGCCTGTCAAAATTGCAATTGCTTGTTTCATAGCGTTTCTTATTGATTTGAGTTAAAATTGCTAAATTTCAGCCCAAAGATACAACAAATAATTGACAATTGACGAATTGACAATTGACAATTTTGATTTTTTTTTGGTTGTGGGGACTCTGGAGGTGGTCGGGGCGCAAGTTTATTAGGGTCGTTAGAGGCGTTAGGGTCGTTAGGGGTGCGCTTGAGGTTTTAGGTTGTGGGGACTCTGGAGGTGGTCGGGGCGCAAGAGAATATGGCATAGAATGGCAAGCGTTCGCTAACGCTCACTGAATGGCAATCGCTCCCGTTGGTCGCTGAATGGCAGGCGCTTAGGCTTTTTGTCGCAGCTTTCTGCGCTTTGCCATTAAGCAGTCGATAGACTGCGCTGCCATTCAATGCCATTAAGGGCGGAACGCCCGTTTGTCATTCAATGCCATCTATTTGCGCCAACTCTCAACTAAAAAATTGTCAATTCTCAATTGTCAATTGTCAATTTGGAGAGCTCTCCACTCTCAACTCCCTGCCTTCAGCTCCTCAATCTGCTGCAACAGGTCGTCGGCCGTGCGAAGTGTGCGTTTGTGGATGCGTAAACCCACGATGCCACCGATAATACCGCCAAAGATGCCACTTGCACTAATCATCAGCAATGCCGATATATCTTCGTTGGCTTGGTTTAGATATAGTTCATACTCCATCCAGCCGAACCACACTAACACCATAGGAATTGACCAATAGTGCCAACTCTTGTATATCTTCTTCATTCGGGCAACCTCCTTGTAAACCGTTACCAGGTTGCCTGAATAGATATCACGCTTATGGATGCGGTAGTGGCTGACGATTATCGCTATAAGACAGATTAGAAATAGAGCCGAAGTAGCGATACAGAATGCCGTAGAGTGTCCTATTCTTTGGAAATTGAAATAGCCGAGTGGTATCATAACAAGGCACACGATACACATCCAAATCGCACTATTGTTCAGCGATGATAGCTTGCGCCCCATCGCTTCCTTGATAAGGCGGTCGTTTACTATTGTCTGACTTTCAAGACGCTTTTTGAGCGTTGCAAGTTGCTCACGCATCTCGTTGAGTTCGTTGAAATCTCTATCGTTCATAGTTCTACCCTGTTAATCGTTTGACATATTTTTAAGTTGTTCGCGTATGCGCACGAGGCGTACCGATACATTTTTTGCGGTGATGCCTACAATGGCACCAATCTCCTCGTAGGAGAGATTTTCGAGCCACAGCAGAATTATCGCTCGGTCGAAAACACCGAGGCGGCCAATGCGCTCTCGCAGCATCTGCGCCTGACGACTATCCTCGTCGGTGTCGGAGAAGAGGTCGATACTCATATCGAGGCGCACCGAGTCGGCTTGGCGACGCTTCTTGCGCTCGGCACTTATGCAGGTATTGAGAGATACACGGTATATCCACGAGCGAATGTTACACTCGCCACGAAACTTCTCGAAGCCTCGCCACAAGGCAATTAAGGCCTCCTGAAAGAGGTCCTCGACCTCCTCCTTATCCTTCGAAAACATATAGCAGACGGTGTAGATGGTCGCCTTGTGTTCCCGAATGATGCGGGCAAACTCTTGTTCGGAACTATTCATCTTCATTGTTGGGTTTTACTCATTAGACGCACGACCGCCCCCAAAAACTACAGAAGGGTGCATTTTTTTAGCCCCTGACTCCAAGCACCCTGTCGAAGAGCTCCTGCTGGGGGCTGATGTAGAGGTTTGTGTAGAGGTGCAGAGCCTTGATTGTGCGACGCACGGTGTAGGCAGTGCCGCCCTTCGAGCCATCGAAGTAGGCTATCGTTGCCGAGGAGTTATCGACCAGGAAGTTGTTGCGCACGGCATACACTCCGGCCGAGTAGTGCGGGGCGAGGAGTACGACCTTGTCGGCAGCGGCCAAAATTGCATCGTAGTGCGCTCTTGCCTGCTTGGAGAATTTACGCTCCATACCCTCGAAGGGCACCACCGCAACAAGCGAGATGCCGGGCAGCTCCCCACGCAACTGCAAAACCGCCTCTGCGGCTGCGTGGTCGAAACCTACGGCCATACCCGACAAAAAGATGCGATAGCCTCGGGCGTAGTACTCTCGGATGGCGCACCGCAACTCCTCGTCGCAGCAACCATCGTAGCTACGATGCCCCGTAAAGCAGAGTGTGATATCTCGGTCGAACACGAAAAGCGTGATTTTTTTGCCCTACAAATATATAAAAAGGTTATAAATTTGACAAAGTTTTCTTACCTTTGTGATAGCAATTACGAACAAAACCTAAATTTTTTGGAAATTATGAAACGATTAACACTCCTTTTTGCAGCCGTGGCACTTGCGGTGTCGGCTGTATCTGCGCAGGTTGTGCAGACACCCGTAAAGGGCAAAACGGGCATCCGCCTCTACGATAAGGTGGTACCTCGTACCGAGATTATTCTGCCTCAAATTCAGGGCTACAACTGCTACAAAGCAGACTTCCACACCCACACCATCTACTCTGATGGTGAGATTACACCTCGTGAGCGTATGCGTGAGGCGTGGTATGATGGTTTGGATATCATCGCTATCACCGACCACCTCGAAATTCGTCGTTACGAGAAGTATATGTTGCGAGCTTTGGCTCCATACAACCCCGATGGTGTGCCATACAAGTATGCCAATGCAGGTGCAGGCAACAAGAACGACAAGAATGCCCCTATGTTGTCGAACCTGAATGCCTGCTTCGAGGAGGCTCTCCACTTTGTTGAGAAGGAGAAGATACCTGTGTTGCCTGTTCGTGGTACCGAGATTTGGCGTAGCCCAAAGACTACGGGCGAGTATAACGCCCTCTTCTTGAAGGATATCAACGCTATCTGCACGGCCGACCTCTTCGAGTGCTTCCGTCGTGTTAAGGAGCAGGGCGGTATCATTATCCACAACCACCCGGGCTGGAACCGCCCTACAATGGATAAGAGCGAGGATCAGGAGCGCATCTATGCCGAGGGCTGGGTTGATGGTATCGAGGTTGTAAATGGCAGAACGCTCTATCCGCAGATGATTGACCGTTGCATCAACGAGAAGCTCTTTATCTCGGCAAGTACCGACCTCCATATCCCATCATCACAACGCTATCCTCGTGGTGGCGAGATTTTCCGTACCCACACCATTGTCTTGGCCAAGGAACTTACCGAGGAGGCTGTTAAGGAGGCATTGAAGGCCCACCGCACCATCGGTTACTCGGCAAACAACTTTATTGGTGAGCAGTATTGGCTCAACGAGCTCTTGAATGCAGCTGTTATCTGCCAGGTTATCGGTGTAGATGAGGAGGCTGGAAAGCGCACCTTCCTCTTTACAAATACCTGTTCCGTACCATTTATCTTGAAGCGTGGCAAGGCTACACACAAACTCCTTCCGTTCCAATCGTTGCGTATAAACATCAGCCGCAACAAGGAGACAGAGGAGTTCTATCCACCAACCTTTGATGTGTTGAATATGTGGACTGCGGGCGACAAACACCCACGCCTCACATTCGAGATCGACAAATAAAAAGCCAATGGCTAATAGCAAAAAATAAGGCAACTTCGCAAGTTGCCTTATTTTTTACTTCTGCCACTTCATCGTGAAGTTGCGGAGTTTGTTGATTGCCCAGCGGGGCAGCATATCGCAAATCGGGATAAAGGCCCTGCACCACCAGTCGGGTACGATGCACAACTTCTTGCGCCACAGAGCGTTCAGGCCTCGACGAGCGCAGAACGATGGCTTCGAGAGGGCGTGCAACTTCAAACCTATGCCTTGCCACTCCTTGTTCAGTCCGTAGAGGTCGGTGGCAATACCCGCAGGGCAGACAGCCGTAACCCATACATTCTTGTATCGCATCTCCTTGGCGTATGCCACCGAGAATGACTTTAAGTAGGCCTTCGATGCGCTATACAACGCCAAGCCCGGGAATGGCATCCACACCGAGAACGACGACATATTGAGGATGTAACCTCCGCCACGCTCCGCCATATCGTTGCCGAAGAGTTGGCACAAGAGGGTGTTGGTGATATCGTGCAGAGTGATTGTTCGTACAATGCGCTCGGCAGGGGTGTTCGAGATGTCGCAGAACGAGAACATACCTGCGTTATTTATCAGCACATCAACGATATGCCCCTCCGCCTTGCACCAACCAAAGAGCTTGTCGGCCGCATCGGTAGTCGCCAAATCCATAGCCTTGACAACGACCTTTACGCCATGTTTCTCCTCAATCTCGTGAGCCACCTCCTGCAGTGTGGCCTCGGTGCGGCTTACGATAATAAGGTTGTAGCCCAACGCTGCCAACTGCTCGGCATACTGACGACCAATACCTGTCGAAGCACCCGTAACGAGGGCAAGCTTGCTACCCTTTGGAATATTTCGTTTCTTACAACACATCATTAGTCAATTTTAGCGAGTTCCTTCCACACCTTCTCAGGAATAGGCTCCTTGCAGTTGTGGCAACACTGCATATCCTTCGAGTACATGCGGGCGATGCAGTAGTCACGATGGTCACAACCCGAACGAGTCGAAATATCGCCCTCCTTCATCTTATTTACGAAGGCAGGGTCGTTAATCAAACAACGAGCCATCTGCACCATCTCGAAGCCTGCATCCAAGACCTTCTCGATACCCTCACGAGATACGATACCGCCTACATATACGAGTGGACCCTTCAACTCCGCACGGAACTTCTTGGCATTTTCGAGGAAGAAGCACTCCTCGAACTTGTAGTCCTTAATCATCCAGTGACCGAACAAATCGACCACAATCTTCTGCAACCACTCGTTCCAGCCCATGTAGTAACTCATCGTCTTTGTCGGGATACGACCACGCATAACCGCCATTGGCGCACGGGAAACAAAGCCCGACGAGAGTACGATACCGTTCACATTGAACTTCTCTATCTCCTTTGCAATCTCGATGCTCTCGGGTATCTGAATACCACTCTTGAAGCCATCTTCCATATTGTGCTTAACGAGTACTGCAGTGCCTGTCTTGTGTGCAGCCTCCATAACCTCCTCCAAGCACATCTTCATAAAGCGCATACGGTTCTCCAACGAGCCACCAAACTCATCACGACGACGATTGGTCCAAGGCGAGAGGAACTGCGAAATGAGGTAGCCGTGTCCTGCGTGTACCTCCACGCTATCAAAACCCGCCTCGTGAGCAAGATGTACCGCCTTGCCGAAATCCTTTGCCGTGTCGGCAATCTCCTTGTGCGACATACGACGGTGGAAGGTTGGGGAGTATAGGTTAAAGCCATTCGATGCCGATACAGGGAAGCTTCCTGCCGTTGACCAGTGGGTCATATTTCCGCAGTGTCCAATCTGAATACCTGCGGCAGCACCCTCGGCATGAATAGCATCGGTGATATCTTTGAGTGGCTCGATAACCTCGTCACGCAACCACAACTGCGAGTTGAACGATACGCCACTGCGGTTGATTGAGGCGTAGGCGAGGGTAGTCATACCGACACCGCCCTTTGCCACGCTGACATGGTAGTCCTTCAATTTTTGGGTTGGATTGAAATCCTTACCCATCGACTCGAACGCTGCCGAACGAATTGTGCGGTTGCGAAGAGTTACTTTGTCGTTAAGTTTGTAAGGTGTAAAGAGCTTTGACTCTTTGAGGTCCTTTGCCATAATCTTATGTTTTTAACTATTAGCCATTAGCCATTAGCCATTGGCCATTGGCTGTTTTTATTTTATAGTTTCAATTTAGTACAAGAACGGAATTATGCGCTTGCGGTTGAGTTTTGTAAACTCCTCGCCAAACTCCTCTTCGTAACGCTTGTAGAGGTCGAAGGCACGAGGCGCAAGGTTTGCAAATGTCCACCACGCAAATACAACGCCTGCCACCGACCACGAGGCGATGGCGTAACCAACCCACTCCATAAACTCACCGAAGTAGTTTGCCGACGATACGAAGCGGAACATACCGCCCTTCGGGATGTAGTGCTTCTTGTCGCCAGGCTTGCGCAGGTGACGAATGATGTAGTCCGAGTGGAGGTTTGTGATAAAACCGAACAACCACACGGCAACACCGATATAGATGTATGGCTTGCAGAGCCAGCCTGCGTAGTAGTCAGGGAAATAGGTCGGTACAATGAAGAACAACCAACCACCCTGCATCAAAGCGTTGAGGGTGTTGAAGGTCATACCCATCAACATAATCGATACGGGCATCTTCGAGTTGCCACGAATAAGCAGCGGGAAGATGAATGAACGCTGGAAGTAGTGTATCTGAATAATCGAGAGGAGCACCAACGGCACAATCTCGGTCGTCATACCGCCCAAGTACCAAAGTACCCACATCGCAACAAATACGGGAGCCTCCATCAGTACCCAAGCCACTTTATTTGGGATAGGGAAGCCAAATTTCGGGTTGTAGAGGTAGCCATAACCGGCCTTTACAAAGTGTAGAGCGATAAAAACAATAAGTGCCGTAGCCGCCATTATCGCCAAGAAAAGGTTGTAAGTAGAGAGTTCTATCATACTCGTTTGGGTATTAAAATCTGCCAAATTTATAAATTTTTATTTATAAAACGCAACATTAAGCAGAAAAAACAACACTTTTGGCTAAAAAAAAGACGAGAGAAATGCATTTCTGTTCAATGCCTACACATTGAACAAGAAATGCATTATGTCGCCATCCTCTACGATGTACTCTTTGCCTTCGATGCCGATTTTGCCCGCATCACGGCATGCCTTCTCCGAGCCAAGTGCCACATAGTCAGCATACTTGATAACCTCGGCACGGATAAAGCCCTTCTCGAAGTCGGTGTGGATAACACCTGCTGCCTGCGGGGCCTTTGTGCCTCGTGGATATGTCCAAGCTCTCGACTCGTCGGCACCTGTGGTGAAGAAGGTTTCGAGTTCGAGCAACTTGTATGCCGCCTTGATAAGACGAGCCACACCCGACTCCTCCAAACCCATATCTTCGAGGAACATCTGTCGCTCCTCGTAGGTTTCCAACTCGGCAATATCGGCCTCCGTAGCCGCTGCTACGATAAGCATCTCGGCATTCTCGTTGGCTATAGCCGCCTTCACCGCCTCGGTGTGGGCATTGCCTGATACTGCGCTTGCCTCATCGACATTGCAGACATAGAGTACAGGCTTGTCGGTCAAGAGGTTGAGGTCGCTAACGACCTTGCGCTCCTCCTTGTCGAGTTCGAGTGTGCGGGCGCACAAACCCTGCTCTAAAACCTCCTTGTAACGCACCAAAATATCATATTGACGCTTTGCCAACTTGTCGCCTCCCGTTTGCGCCTGCTTTGCTACCTTTGCGATACGGTTTTCGACCGTTTCGAGGTCTTTGAGCTGCAACTCGGTGTCGATGATGCCCTTGTCACGCACGGGGTCCACCGTGCCATCGACATGGGTGATATTGTCGTTGTCGAAGCAGCGCAACACATGGATAATAGCGTTTGTGTTGCGGATGTTGGCGAGGAACTTATTACCGAGTCCTTCGCCCTTGGATGCACCCTTAACCAAACCTGCGATATCGACAATCTCTATCGTTGTCGGTATCACTCGCTTCGGGTTGTCAATCTCTGCCAACTTCACGAGTCGCTCGTCGGGTACGGTTATTACACCGACATTGGGCTCGATGGTGCAGAATGGGAAGTTTGCCGACTGCGCCTTTGCGTTCGACAAACAGTTGAAAAGTGTCGATTTACCTACATTAGGCAGACCTACTATACCACATTGTAATGCCATAAGCTTATACCTTTATTCTTGAAAATTGTTCTGATTGGTAAATTTTGCACAAATCTGCGGATAGCGAAATGCTCATTTACGCAGAGTAAACTCCGCTTTCGCTACCTTGCTTTGCACAAAATTTCCTCAATCATCTCCAATTTTGGGTTGTTGTTACTTATTTATTTAATTCTCAACTCTTGAGGTGGTCAAGGCGCAAGTGAATTAAGGGTTTGTAATGGCTAGTAACGGCTAGTAAAGAAGTCGCTATACCCTTACTGGCCTTTAATAGCCCTTACTGGCCCTTACTGGCCCTTATAACTTGCGTCACTCTCAACTCTCACTTCTTGGCTTTGCCGAACAGTGTTGCCGAGGAGCAGTCGGTAATCTCGACCTCGACATAGTCGCCCGCCTTCAAACCATCCACACGGTCAAAAACGACCATCTTGTTTTGCGAGGTGCGACCGCAAAGTTGCTCGTCGCTACGCTTCGACCTGCCCTCGATAAGCACCTCGAAGCTCTTGCCTACATCTCGACGGTTGTGTTCGAGCGAGAGGGTGTTCTGCAACGCTATAACCTCGTTGAGGCGGCGTGTCTTCTCCTCGTCGGGCACATCGTCCTCGAAGTGTCGAGCCGAGAAGGTGTCGGGGCGCACCGAGTACTTGAACATAAAGGCCGAGGCGTAGCCCACCTCACGCATCAGCGATAGGGTAGCCTCGTGGTCCTCGAGTGTCTCGCCACAGAAGCCCGAGATAAGGTCTGTTGTGATGGCGCACTCGGGCATAGCCTTGCGTATGGCGTGCATACGCTCCAGGTACCACTCACGAGTATATTTGCGGTTCATCTTCTCGAGTTGGGCGTTTGAACCCGACTGTGCAGGCAGATGCACCGCCTTGCAGATGTTGCGGTACGATGCCATTGTCGCAATCAGCTCGTCGCTCAAATCCTTCGGGTGCGAGGTAGCGAAGCGCACTCGCAAGAGTGGCGAAATCTCGGCAACCTTGGCCAAAAGCTTCGGGAAATTCACCTCGCCATCGGCATAGGAGTTTACATTCTGGCCGAGCAGCGTAACCTCACGATAGCCGTTCTCGAAGAGTGTGCGAGCCTCGCCCACGATTGTCTCGTGCGAGCGACTGCGCTCACGGCCTCGGGTATAAGGCACTACACAGTAGGCGCAGAAGTTGTTGCAACCTCGCATAATCGAGATAAAGCCACTCACACCATTCTTGTCGAGGCGCACGGGTGCAATATCGGCATAGGTCTCCTCGGTCGAGAGCAGGGTGTTGATGCCCTTGCCACCACTCTCGGCCTCACGGCATAACGCAGGGAGGTCACGGTAGGTGTCTGGCCCCGCCACGATATCGACTCCGCAACCACTCTCGAGCAGCTCCTCTTTGAGTCGCTCCGCCATACAGCCGATAACGCCTACTAACAAGGTAGGCTTCTTGCGACGCAGACGACGCATCTCGTTGAGTCGGCCCCAGATGCGTTGCTCGGCATTATCTCGCACCGAGCAGGTGTTTATCAAGATTATGTCGGCCTCTTCGATATGCTCGGTGTAGAAGTAACCCTCCTTCTGCATAATCGAAACGACAATCTCCGAGTCACCAAAGTTCATCTGACAGCCGTAGGTCTCGATAAATATCTTTTTGCCCTCTCCTGTGAGAGGTCGCAAATTTGTCAAACTCATAAATAAAAATTGGCTAATGGCTAATAGCTAATGGCTAATAGCCAAATGTTTACATATTTTCCAACTCGTGCTTCTCCGGCATAGGTTTGAAGCCCTCGCCAAAGGTGTTGTAGGCATTTGCTACCACCATAAAGGCTTGAGGGTCGTACTCCTTGATTGCACGCTGCACCTTCGGCAGCTCACGACGAGGCACAACGAGGAAAATCATCTCCTTGTCGGCACCTGTGTACATTCCGCTGGTCTTGATATATGTGCCACTACGATCCATCTCCTCGAGGATGTAGCGACGGAACTCCTCGTTGTGGTGCGAGGTTATGATGAAGAGTATTCGGTCGTACGAGGCACCATCGAGCATAAATGCCAGGATGCGCGAGGATACATATATCGCCACAAGCGAGTAGAACGACAACTGCCAGCCGTTAGGGTCTGCCTCCTCGATACCTATACCGAAACCTATGACAGCCAAACCCGACAGCACCACTGCCGAGTCGGCGATAAGCACCGATGTCGAGAAGCTGATATGACAATATTTCTGTATAATCATCGCCACGATATCGGTACCGCCCGTTGTGGCTTGCTGTTTAACCACAAGACCTACGCCTACACCAAGCACCACGGCTCCGACGATGGTCGTGAGCATAAGGTGGTCGGACATATCGAGTATGCCGCCAAGCATCTGCGATGGGTCCAACGCCTCTTTCGCCTCTTGTGTCGGATATACGAGGTTTGTAAAGAGGTTCATAAGACCCGGGGTGAGCAGTGCTGCAACTACGGTCTTTGAGCCGAAGCGAGGGCCAAAGATTATAAATGCGAGGATAAGCAGCACCGAGTCGAACATATATCCGAATGTTCCGACCTGTATCGAAGGAAATATGTTGTGCAGCACGATGCCGGCACCATATACACCTCCCGGAACGATGTTGTACGGACTGATGAAGAGGACATATCCTGCCGCCAAGAGCGCACAACCAAGTATAATCATAAACCACGACCACCACCAATTTGGCGATGCGAGAACCGATAGATGTTTCTTGAAATCTACAGCCATAACAGTATCCGTTTTATATATAGAAATATATATTAACCCGCAAAGATAAGAAAAATAATTGACAATTGACGAATTTTTTTTAGACGAGAGACAAAAGACGAGAGACGAGAGATGGCGCAATCTGATAACGGCCAGTAAGGGCCAGTAAGGGCTATTAAGGGCCAGTAAGGGTATAGCGCCTTCTTTACTAGCCGTTACTAGCCCTTACTAACCCTTAATTTACCTGCGCCCCGACCACCTCCAGAGTCCCCACCAACCTACCCCCCCCTGCCCTCTCGAATATTTTGTGAATATTTGTTGCGTTATTTCCAAAAATATAGTATCTTTGTAAAAATGAAGTATTGTAATAATTATGCAGTACAATTGTAAAACGCAGATAATCAGTACGATACAGCTGTTAGGGGGGGGGTATTTTAGCCTCGTCTGATACTTATTTTGCGCAAATTTAATGGGGATATTCGGTCAATAATGGCCGGATATCCCCTCTCTTTTTTATCGTTAGTAAAGGTATAATTTTAATAAAAACAGAATGTTATGAAGACACATCGCTCATTTTTCAGTTGGTTGCTCTCTGCAACAATCGCATTGGCGTTAATCTCTTGTGTGGGTGGTGATCCAACGGGAGAGGAACCTAACACTCCGCCCGTAAATCCGCCAGACAACCCCGACACTCCGACAAACACTTATAGCGCGTCTGGTAGTGTTCAGAAGGGTCCTTTTACGCAAGGAACAAACATCACTATTCAGCCTCTTGATGATAATTTCAACCCTACGGGAAAGCAGTATCAGACCAAAACCACCGATGATACAGGAACTTTCTCGGTAGGTAGCGAGATAGAGAATCGCTATGTCGAGATTATCGCTACGGGCTACTACTACAACGAGATTGAGGGTAAGGTGTCATCTTCGACCTTGACACTTCGTTCTATTTCGGATCTCACCGAGGCGGGAAAAACAAATGTCAATCTGCTGACTACGCTCGAATCAGATCGTATTCGTAAGCTCTTGGAGGAGGGCGGCTCATTGGTTGATGCCCGCAAGCAGGCAGAGCGTGAGATTTTGGAGGTCTTCCATATTTCGACAGAGCAGAGTGTCGCTTTCGACAAGATGGATATCACGGGCAGCAAAGATGCCGATGCAATTCTTTTGGCCATTTCGGCATCATTGCAGGCAGGTCGCAGTGTGGGTGAGTTGTCGGAGCTTATCAGTAAAATTGCGGGCGATATTGCCAATTCGGGAGAACTTACAACGCCTAATCTTGCTACGCAGATTACCGAGAGCAGCAAGTTGGTCGATGCCGACAAGGTGCGTGAAAATCTCCGCAAGCGTTATACGCAACTCGGTGTGCAGAACTTTAAGATACCTCCATTCGAGGACTACCTTGATGTGAATGGCAACGGCGTGATAGATAAGGAAGATGCGTGGATTATCCTCGGCTCGAAGGAGGGAACAATCGGTGCGCAGGGCGGAACCTTTACCATTAACCTTCAACACAGCAAACCTTTCGATGTTATTATCGAGGATGCTGCTTGGGTGCGTCAAACGGAGGGCTCCCGAGCCTACCTCGAAGAGGCGACGCTGCACTTTACGGTCGATGCAAGCACCGAGGCAGACGAGCGTAAGGCGATTATCCGCATCAAGGATAAGGATAGCAACTATTCGGAGTTGTTCCACTTGACACAGCGACAGAAAGATTATCTCGACCCCGAGGAGGCGGACTATACGCTGCCATTTGAGAGCGGAACATTGGAGATACCTGTATCTGTAAATGTTGACTATACGGTAGGCATAAAGCAGACAGGTGAGTGGTTGCACTATGTCGAGACACGAGCACTGCGCAACGAGACTTTGGTCTTCAACTATGACTACAATGGCTCGCCATCACCTCGTTCAGCAACCATCACTCTCACAGCCGAGGGTAAGACCACCGAGATTAGCGTTGCACAGCGTGCCAACGAGGGCGAAATTACTCTTTATGTAAAGACTCCGGGAACACTCTCGACGCTTATGTCTATGGAGGATATGTACCAGATTATCAACCTCAAAATCGTGGGAACGCTCAATGACGACGACCTCAAACTGCTCAATGGTGGCAAATATGTCGGCGGTAGCAATGTGATAGGTGGCGGTGAAGCACACTTCGAGTGCGACTGGAAGGTCGAGACACTCGATTTGTCGGAGATGAAGAGCGAGTCGGATATAATTGGAGCAAGTGGAGGTGATCTGTCATTCTTCAACTGTGTGCCTTCACTCAAAAAGGTTGTTATGCCGAAGCAGATTACCACAATCGGCTATAACGCTTTCAACAAGTGTATTAACCTCAAAACCATCGAGTGGGGCGAAGATTCGGAGGTCGAGGATATTCAGGGCAGTATCGAAGCATCGAGCCTGCCGGGTGCGCCAACAAAATATTACGGAGCATTCAAGGAGTGCGTAAGTTTGGAGGAGGTAACTCTGCCAAAGAGCATTAAGCATTTCCGAGCAGGAGCCTTTATGAACTGTACCTCGCTCAAACGCCTCGTCTTCCCTAACGATGGCGATATCAAGGAGTTGGAGTGTGCCGTTTCGATAACCTCGACAGGTATCAGCCAAACGGCTCATCCTATGGGCCATTTGTGGGGCTGTACCTCGCTCGAAACTATCGTTTTGCCTGACAATCTGCGAACAATAGGTGGCGATGCATTCTATCAAACACCTTTCCGCACAATTGTTATACCTGAAACCGTGAAGTACCTAACTACCAGCGGATTATTCTATGGTTGTAGCCGTCTTGAAGAGGTTACTCTGCCATCGAGCGTTACCGAATACTCGAAGGATATGTTTGCAGGTTGCACAAGTCTGCAATCCATCAAGGGCGTGGGCAAAATTACAAAGTATTGCGAAGGCTGTTTTGCGGGTTGTCCTGCGAAGTGGGTTGTTCTCGACCCAGAGGCTGAATACGAGGCTGGTGTGTTTGCCGAGACGGATGTAGAGAGCGTAACATTCCCTGCGGGATTTAAGACCATACCGGAGAGATTGTTCGAGGAGTGCGAGAAACTCTCATCGGTCGATCTTGGCGAGGTGGAAACTGTCGGAAATTACGCTTTCAATGGTTGTCCTATCAAAACCGTAATAATTCCTAAGAGCGTAACCTTTATAGGTTCGTATGTATTCACAGGATATCCTATTCCGGACAACCAATATGGCGAGAAGGCACCTATGGATAATGTCTATATCTATGCGGAAGATATACAGTTGGGAACTGATGGTTACGGAGGCACTTTTGTGGCAACCCAAGTTACATTCGGAAAGATGGTACGCAGAGTCTCGGGACAGATCGGAAGTGGAACATCTTCGATTATATTTGAGGAGGGTAGCGTCTGTGAGTATTTCGATGCAGCCCTTGCTTGCAATATCAAGAGTATAGAGTTGCCTAATTCGATTACCGAACTTGGTGCAGAGGCGTTTACAAGTTGTAAAAACCTCAAAACTATAACCCTGCCTTCTTCGCTCAAAAAGATTGGCGAGAGGGCATTCCGAAGTTGTGAGAAGCTCGAAAGCGTGATTATGCCTGACGGCTTGGAGGTTATTGAGAAAGACGCATTCTCTCGTTGCAACTCGTTGGAGAGCGTAACCATTCCATACACCGTTGCTTATTTAGGAAATAATGCGTTTGGTGCCAATGCCTACCTCGAAGAGGTGCATATGAAGAGCATTGAGCCTCCTTACGCAAAATCGAATTTGTTTGCAGACTGTCCATATTTGGATAAGATTCAGGTGCCCGATGAGGCTGTCGATGCCTACAAAGCAAGTTGGAGTACTTATGCGTCGATTATCGTAGGCGGAGAGGCTGACGGCAAACATCGTGAATTGTCGTATGTTAAGACTACTACATTGGACGCTACGGATATTGGACTAAGTGTTGCGAAGTTGAAAGGCCAGCTCTCGTTGCTCGTAGAACCGACCTACAAATCGGCAGCATTCTGTATTAGCACCGATCCTAACGACTTAACTATAAACGGCGGTGAATTCCCTAGTGGTAATTGGGTGTCGGCACCGCTTGCTGCCGATGACTCTTTCGAGAAGAATGTCGGACAACTCACAAAGGGAACTACCTACTATTATAGAAGTCGTGTGTTGGTTGATAATATAGAGTTTTTGGGCGAAATAAAGAGTTTTACCACGAGGAGTGATTTGGGTGCCTACACCTTCAAGACCGAGGATGCGTTGGTTGGAGATGACCTCTCGGCGATCTTGGTTGGCTCATTGGATTTTGAGAGCAATGGACTGACACTAAACGATGCAGATACTTGGGTTGTGTTCAATGTTGGAGAGAGTGTAGATAATCTCAATAACGAGTATATAGCGACAAAAGGCCCTGTTGGCGAGAGTCAAGTCGGAGATTGGATTGAGGGCACATTCTGGACACGCCTATCTAATCTCGAAGAGGGCAAGACCTACTATTACAGAGCCAAAGGCTACTTGAAGAGCAAGACTCTCGGAAATACCGAGGAGGTGATATATGGCGACATTAAGAGCTTTGTGGCGAAGAAGGTTGTAAGCGTAGAACCTACATCCTATTCGTACACCTTTACGCAAGCCGCATTTAGTGGCAATGGCGAGGCCGTTCTTGGCGGACTCGTTTGGACCTTGGCAGGCGATGGCGGACATTGGGGCTACGATGAGACCAAAGGGCAGCAGTTCGGCTCGAAAAATAATCCGTATAAAACAATGACGCTGACATCGGGCGATGTGAATAAGGTAACAAAAATCGTTGTAAATACCAGTGGCGCATCGGGTACGACAGCAAAATTGACCGTTACTGTAGGTGGCGTTCAGCTCGGCAGTGTGGTATCGCTGACAACCACAGCAACCGAATATACATTTACCTCGACCGAGCCTTTGAGCGGACCTGCGGTGTTATCTTATGCCCACACTTCTGACGGTAAAGCAATATATATCAAATCTATCACGATAGAGTAATAGACTCGGATTGCGAAAGCGGGGTTGCGTCTGGCAGCCCCGCTTTTTTGGTGGTTAAGAAATTTTTACTATATTTGCTCCCGAACACAGTTGTGAAAATAATATGGTAATAACATACTATTGTATTGTAACTCTGTTTATTATAGCGTACCTACTCGGCTCTATACCAAGTGCTGTGTGGATTGGCACGAAGTACTATGGAGTGGATGTTCGTGAGCATGGTAGCAAAAACGCAGGAACGACAAATGTCCTGCGTGTTCTCGGTGTACGAGCTGCTCTGCCTGTCTTTGTTATCGACTTTTTGAAGGGCTTTATAGCGGTGAGTATCTTTTCGCTTCTCAAATACGACGACAATATCCCATCGCAGGCCTGGATTATAAATATGAAGATATTGGCGGTTTTTGTGGTCACTTTGGGACATATATTTCCGATTTTTGCCAAGTTCAAGGGAGGCAAAGGTGTCGCCACGGTGCTGGGGGCAGTGACGGGTATTCAGCCAAATATAGCCCTGCTCTGCTTTGCCGTGTGGTTTGTGGTGTTTATGGTGTGGCACTATGTGTCGCTCGCCTCGATTGTTGCGGGGTGTGCTTTTCCGGTCTTTGTGTCGATATTTTCGGGTAGTATATATGCCCGTCACGGCTTGGACCACACCTCCATCTCGTTCCTTGTATTCTCTTTCGTTGTGGCCATAGCCTTGGTATGGACTCACCGCAAGAATATAGGGCGCATACTCGATGCTGCCGAACCGAAGGTGAGGGTTTGGGAGTACCTTAAGTTGGATATAATAGATAAAGATAAAAGTGCTAATGGCTAATAGCCCAATGGCTAATAGCCCAAAATGTTTTATTATGTTAGAAGCAAACTTAATTAAGATGTACGAGCAGTCATTTCGCGACAACCGCGAGATGTCTGCCGTTACGGACTATTTTTCGGGTGAAACCTACTCCTACTATGGCTTTGCAAAGGAGATTGCCAAGTTGCACCTCCTCTTTGACGAGGCGGGCATCAAGCGAGGTGACAAAATCGCCTTGGTGGGTCGTAACACTCCGCGTTGGTGCGTGGTATATATCGCCACAATCACCTATGGTGCAGTCATTGTGCCTATCATGCAGACATTTACATCAAACGATATTGCACATATCGTAAATCACTCCGAGAGCCGCCTGTTGTTCTTGACAGACTCCTATTGGGATGGTTTGGACGAGGACTCCCTGCCAAATGTGGAGGCCGTATTCTCGATTACCGACTACCACGCTATCTACGAGCGTGAGGGCGACAAATTGACCAAGTATGTCAATGCTATGACCGAGAACTACCGCAAGCGCTATCCTAACGGCTTCACCGTAAACGACATCAAGTATGCCGATGTTCCGAACGATGCACTTATGGTGTTGAGCTACACTTCGGGTACTACGGGCTATTCGAAGGGCGTGATGCTTACGGTGAATAACCTCACGGCAAATATCTATTATGGCGTGACGAAGATAAACAAATCGACAGGCAAACTATGGTTCCAGAAGGGTCGTCGCACCTTGGCGTTCCTGCCGTTGGCACACGCCTTTGGTTGCGCTTTCGACTTCCTTGCACCGTTGGCTGCGGGTGGTCACATCAACCTGCTCGGCAAGATGCCTACGCCAAAGGTCTTGGTCGAGGCTATGCAGAAGGTGCAACCAGCGATTATCTGCTCGGTGCCTCTCGTCTTGGAGAAGGTCTATCGCAAGCAGATTGCTCCAATGCTCGAGAAGGGTCCGTTGAGTATCGCTATGAAGGTGCCTTTGGTGAACGAACTTGTGCGTATGAAGATTAAGGAGAAGCTGATGGCTTCGTTTGGTGGCAACTTGGAGATGTTTATCGTCGGTGGAGCTCCAATGAACAAGGAGACCGAGGCGTTCCTCAAATCTATCCACTTCCCAATCATCGTGGGCTACGGTATGACCGAGTGCGCACCGCTTATCTGCGTTACGCCACAACCAGAGGAGTACAAACTCGGCTCGTGCGGTAAATATTTGAGGGAGTATCTCGATGTTCGCATCGACTCGTCGGATCCGCAACATATCCCTGGCGAGATTATGGTCAAGGGTGAGATGGTTATGCAGGGCTACTACAAGAACGAGAAGGATACCGCTGCAACCTTGGAGCCTGATGGTTGGATGCATACGGGCGATATGGGCGTTATGGACCCCGACGGTACGGTCTATATCAAGGGTCGTTGCAAGACTATGATTTTGACCGATACGGGCCAGAATATCTATCCCGAGGAGATTGAGGATAAGTTGAACAATATGCCGCTTGTTATGGAGTCGCTCGTGTTGGAGAATGAGGGTAAGCTCTATGGCTTGGTTGTGCCTGACTTTGACCACTGCGAGAAGGAGGGTATCGACCGCACAAAGTTGGAGGAGATTATGAACGACAATCTCAAGACTCTAAATCAGCAGGTTGCTGCCTACGAGCGTCTTGTGTCATTGACAATTCATCTCGATGAGTTCGAAAAGACCCCGAAGCGCTCTATCAAGCGTTACCTCTACGATGTAAAGCGACTTGGAATTAAATAAATTCAGAATTCAAAATTAAAAGCTAATGGCTAATGGCTAACGGCTAAAAGCAAATAAAACTATGTTACAAGATAACTTAATCAAAATGTACGAGCAGTCGTTTCGCGAGCACCGCGAGATGTCTGCCGTTACGGACTATTTTTCGGGTGAGAGCTATTCGTACTACGGCTTTGCCAAGGAGATTGCGAAGTTGCATATCCTCTTCGATGAGGCGGGCATCAAGCGTGGCGATAAAATCGCCTTGGTTGGTCGCAATACGCCTCGTTGGTGTGCAGTCTATATCGCTACCATGACCTACGGAGCGGTCATAGTACCTATTATGCAGACCTTCACATCGAATGATATAACCCACATTGTAAATCACTCCGAGAGCCGCCTGTTGTTCCTTACGGAGTCGTTCTGGGAGGATTTGGATGGTGAGGCTCTGCCAAATATCGATGGTGTATTCTCGCTCACGGACTACCATGTGCTCTTCGAGCGTCGCAATGGCGTGCTGACACAGTGTGTGGATAGTATGACGGCCAACTATCGTCGTCGCTACCCTCGAGGCTTCTCGGTCGAGGATATCAAGTATGCCGATGTGCCGAACGACCAGCTCATCCTGTTGAACTACACCTCGGGTACTACGGGCTATTCGAAGGGTGTGATGCTTACGGTTAATAACCTCACGGCTAATGTGGCCTATATCAAGACCCTGAAACCCCACAATGGCGACCACTACTACTTTGCGAAGGGTCGTCGCACATTGTCGTTCCTGCCGTTGGCACACGCCTATGGCTGTACGGTCGATTTCCTTGCACCGTTGGCTGTGGGAGGCCATATTACCCTCCTCGGCAAGATGCCTACACCGAAGGTGTTGGTCGAGGCTATGCAGAAGGTGCAGCCGAGCGTTATCGCCTCGGTGCCTCTCGTGCTGGAGAAGATATACCGCAAGCAGGTAGCTCCGCTGCTGGAGCAGGGAGCTTTGTCGGTAGCTATGAAGGTGCCTTTGGTAAACGAGATTGTGAGATCCAAGATACGCCAGAAGTTGCTCGACTCGTTCGGAGGAAATGTCGAGTTGTTTATCATCGGTGGCGCACCTATAAACCAAGAGACCGAGGCGTTCCTCAAATCTATACACTTCCCAATCATCGTGGGCTACGGTATGACCGAGTGCGGACCTCTTATCTCGGTTACGGTCGATCCTACGGAGTTCAAAATTCGCTCTTGCGGTCGCTACCTTATAGGTATGAACGAGGTGCGTATCGACTCTGCCGACCAGCACAATATCCCTGGCGAGATTTTGGTCAAGGGCGAGGTTGTGATGCAGGGCTACTACAAGAACGAGAAGGATACGGCTGCTGCAATCGACAAAGATGGCTGGTTGCATACGGGCGATATGGGTACTATCGACGAGGATGGTACAATCTACATCAAGGGCCGTTGCAAGACTATGATTTTGACCGATACGGGCCAGAATATCTATCCCGAGGAGATTGAGGATAAGTTGAACAATATGCCGCTTGTGCTGGAGTCGCTCGTGCTGGAGAATAAGGGTCGTCTTTACGGCTTGGTTGTGCCGGACTTCTCGGTTTGCGAGAAGGAGGGTATAGACCGCACAAAGTTGGAGGAGATTATGAACGACAATCTCAAGACTCTAAATCAGCAGGTTGCTGCCTACGAACGCTTGGCCTCGATTATAATCTATCCTAACGAGTTCGAGAAGACTCCGAAACGCAGTATCAAACGCTACCTCTACGACATCTCGAAACTGGTATAATAAAAAAAGCCTCCCATTGCGGAGGCTTTTTTGGTGGTGGGGGACTCTTGAGGTGGTCGGGGCGCAAAAAAAGATGGGGACGCCAACAAGTTGGCTATTTGGGGGCGCTCCCGATGGTCGCTTGCTGGGGACGCTGACCTTTGGTCAGCTATTTGGGGTGCGCTGTTTTTATTTTTTCTGCGCCTCCCCATAAAGCAATCTCTGATTGCGTCCCCATTAAGGGCGAAGCCCGTCCCCACAAAGCAGTCGCAGACTGCGCCCCCAAGTCACGGCGCAACAAAGATGGGGACGCCAACAAGTTGGCTAATTGGGGACGCTCCCGATGGTCGCTTGCTGGGGACGCTGACCTTTGGTCAGCTATCTGGGGTGCGCTCTCGTCTCTCGTCTCTCGTCTAAAAATTGTCAATTCTCAATTGTCAATTGTCAATTTGGAGAGATCTCAACTCTCCACTACTTCACAAACAGTATCTCTCTATATTTTGGCAGTGTCCAGATCTGGTCATCGACAACCTCCTCGAGTTTGTCTATCTCGGTGCGGATGCGGTCGAAGTAGGCCGCCACGGTGTCGTGGTAGGCGATGGCCTTCTCGCGGGTGTTTTCGATGTTGTTGGCAACCTTGCGGCTCTCAATCATCTCGCCCACAAGCGTCTGTATCGTGGCCGTGCGGTTTTGGATGTTGCGGATAAGCTTGATATCGGTCTCGGTCTTTAGCCCCAACTTCTGCATCTTGCAGACCTTGTCGAGCAGGACATCCTCGTACTTCGAGGCTATAGGCACGATATGGTTCATTGCCAACTCGCCCAACACTCGAGCCTCAATCTGTATCTTTTTGACATACTGCTCCCACTTAATCTCGGTGCGGGCCTCAATCTCCTTGTGACTGTAGATGTTGAGCTTCTCGAATAGATCCACGCTTTGAGGGTCGAGGTAACGATCGAGAACGAGTGGAGCCGATGTTTCGCAATCTAACCCCCTCTGTAAGGCCTCTTTGCGCCACTCCTCGGAGTAACCGTTGCCGTCGAAGCGGATGGCCTTACACTCACGAATAAGCTCCCGTATTGTCTCGTAGATAGCCTTATCTCGCTTCTCGCCCGACTGTATCTTCGCATCTACCTTTGTGCGGAACTCGGTGAGTGCCTCGGCTACAGCGGTGTTGAGGACAATCATCGCATCGGCGCAGTTGTCCGACGAACCTACGGCACGGAACTCGAAGCGGTTACCCGTGAAGGCGAATGGCGAGGTGCGGTTGCGGTCGGTGTTGTCCAGCAGGAGCGACGGAATTTGCGCCAGGCCACCCATACGAAATACATTCTTCGAGTCGAAGCGTATATCCTGATTGCCGAGCGACTCCTCGATCTTGTCGAGTACCTCCGAGACCTGCTTGCCAAGGAAGGTCGATATGATGGTCGGAGGTGCCTCACCCGCACCCAAACGATGCTCGTTCGATGCGCTCATCACTGAGGCCTTGAGTAGTCCGTTGTGACGATGCACGGCAGCAATGACATTTACGAGGAAGGTTATAAACTGCAGGTTTTCGAAGGCTGTGCGACCGGGCTTCAAGAGATTTACGCCCGTGTCGGTGCCGAGCGACCAGTTGTTGTGCTTGCCCGAGCCATTGACGCCCTTGAAGGGCTTTTCGTGGAGCAGGACACGGAAGTTGTGGCGTGTGGCGACCTTGCCCATGATGGTCATGAGGAGTTGGTTGTGGTCGTTGGCGAGGTTTGCCTCCTCGTATATCGGAGCCAACTCGAATTGGTTGGGTGCAACCTCGTTGTGGCGTGTCTTGAGAGGTATGCCGAGCTTCAGACACTCGTACTCCAAGTCACGCATAAAGGCGAGAACACGCTGCGGTATGGCACCGAAGTAGTGGTCGTCGAGCTGCTGGTTTTTTGCCGACTCGTGCCCCATAAGTGTTCGACCTGTCTGCACAAGGTCGGGGCGTGCCGACCAGAGGGCATCATCAACCAAGAAGTACTCCTGCTCCCAACCGAGATAGACCTTCACTCGCTCGACACTGCGGTCGAAGTAGCGACACACCTCTGTGGCTGCATTCGATACGGCTGTAATGGAGCGCAGCAGCGGTGTTTTGTAGTCGAGTGCCTCGCCCGTGTACGATATAAATACGGTAGGGATGCAGAGCGTGGTATCTACGATAAATGCAGGCGATGTCGGGTCCCATGCCGAGTAACCTCGGGCCTCGAATGTGTTGCGGATACCGCCACTCGGGAACGACGAGGCGTCAGGCTCCTGCTGTACGAGTACCTTGCCCGAGAACTCCTCGAGCATACCGCCTATGCCGTCGGGCTCGGAGAAGGAGTCGTGCTTCTCGGCCGTGCCACCCGTGAGTGGCTGAAACCAGTGGCAGTAGTGGTCTGCACCATTGTCCAACGCCCAGCCACGCATACCTGCCGCTACGGCATCGGCAATGTCGGTCGAGAGTGGGGTGTTCTTCTCGATGGTGTCGAGCAGAGCTTCGTATATCTGCTTGTTGAGGTACTTGCGCATCTGCTGACGACCAAAAACCTTCTCACCGAAGTAGTCGGAGGGGTTGCGCGAAGGCGCCTTTACCTCTACGGGCTTGTGGTCGAGCGCACGCTCGAACATACGAAATCGCAGTAGTGTCATAATCTATCTTGAAATTTTTGTTGTTTGCTCTCCGCAAAGATAGTGCTTTTGCGGAAAAGTTGTTCTATTTTTGCCACTTTTCTTGAAATTTTATATTGCAATTATCGAAAAACAATAAAAATAAAATGGAAAAATTAAAAAGTGAGGTATAAGATTATCGTTTTTCGATAAATTGGGTTTGTCGGAACTCTGGAAGTGGTCAAGGCGCAGGTTTATTAGGGGCGTTAGAGGCGTTAGGGTCGTTAGGGGAGTGCTTAAAGTAATTGTCAATTCGTCAATTATCAATTCAGCGCCTCCCCATAAAGCAATCTCCGATTGCGCCCCCATTAAGGGCGAAGCCCGCCCCCATAAAGCAGTCGCAGACTGCGCCCCCAAATTACAGCGCAAAAAAAAGATGGGGACGCCAACAAGTTGGCTATTTGGGGACGCTCCCGATGGTCGCTTGCTGGGGACGCTGACTTTTGGTCAGCTATCTGGGGTGCGCTGAAAGTAATTGTAATTGTCAATTTAGCTAATGGCTAATGGCCAATGGCTAAAAGCCAAATTTTCAATTGTCAATTCGTCAATTGTCAATTATTTTTCTTACCTTTGCGATATGATTGACCAACAGACCATAGACCGAATCTTTGCGGCAGCGGATATAGTCGATATTGTAGGCGACTATGTCTCGCTCAAGCGCAAGGGCGTGAACTACGAGGCGTGCTGTCCGTTCCACAACGAGAAGACCCCTTCGTTCAAGGTTTCGCCCGCAAAGGGTATATTCCGCTGCTTCGGCTGTGGCAAGAGTGGTAATGCCGTAACCTTCGTGATGGAGCACGAGGGTATGACCTATCCCGAGGCGTTGCGCCATATCGCCAAGAAGTATGGTATCGAGGTGCAGGAGCGAGAGCAGACCGAGGAGGATATACAGCGCAACAACGACCGCGAGAGTATGTTTATGCTCAACTCGTGGGCGTCGGACTACTTTGCCGACTACCTCTACAACAGCGACGAGGGTCAAAGTGTCGGCCTCTCCTACTTCCGTCAGGCTCGAGGCTTTGCCGAGTCCACGATACGCAAGTTCGGCTTGGGCTTCTGCCCATCCACTTGGGGCAAGATGTCGCAGGATGCTCTGCGGGCGGGCTACAAGGAGGAGTTTTTGTTATCCACGGGTCTATCTCTCAAGCGTGAGGGTACGGGCGAACTGCACGACCGCTTCCGTGAGCGTGTGATATTTCCGATACACAACATCGCAGGTCGCATCGTGGGCTTTGGTGGTCGTACACTCCTCTCGAGTGAGGAGCAGAAGCAACGCCATATAGGCAAGTACCAGAACTCGCCCGAGAGCGAGATATACAGCAAATCTCGTGAGATTTATGGCCTCTACTTCGCCAAGAAGGCGATACAGCAGGAGGATAACGCTATCGTCGTGGAGGGCTATGCCGATGTTATCTCGATGCACCAATCGGGTATCGAGAATGTTGTGGCATCGTCGGGTACGGCCTTCACCGAGGAGCAGATAAGGTTGCTCTACCGCTTCTCGAAGAATATAACGCTGATGTTCGATGGCGATGGAGCAGGCCAGCGGGCTGCCCTCAAGAGTACGGACAAGGTACTCAAGGAGGGTATGAATGTCCGTGTGGTGCTGCTGCCCGAGGAGCACGACCCCGACACCTTTGCCCGGGCGTACAGTGCCGAGGAGGTGCGCAACTACATAGCGCAGAACAGCCAGGACTTTATGACCTTCAAGGCAAGGCTTCTGCTTGCCGATGCGCAGAACGACCCTATAAAGCGTAGTGAGGTGATAAAGAGCCTCGTCGAGTCGATATCGCTGATGCCGGACAATATCAAACGCTCGGTCTATATCAAGGAGTGCGCCCGCATGATGGATATAGACGAGAATGTCTTGGTCGGCGAGGTTGCCCGCAAGCGACTTATGTCGGTGGGCGACAAGGAGGCCGAGGCCTTTGTGCGTCGTGAGACGCAGCGTCATCGTGCCGAGCAACGAGAGGCACAGGATGCAACGCTGGCTGGCGGAGCGAAGGATCCGTTTGGCAACATCTCGGCTGGTAGCAGTGAGGAGTCGCTCGAACGAGAGATTATCTACTACCTCGTGGTACATGGCGATAAGAACTTCGAGCTGAAGGAGGGGCGCAACTATGTCTCGATAAATGTTGCATCGCTCATATTAGACGAGATGGCTCTCGATGATATGTCGCTCAATGACAGGGTCTATAACACCATATTCGATATATTCCGACGAGCTCACGAGGAGGGTCGTCTGCCTGAACCTAACGAATATACTGCCCACCACGACCCGGATGTGTGCAAGGCAGCAATAGATATCATGACCCAGAATGATGTCTATACCGAGAGTGAGATATGGTCGAAGAAGGAGGTGCACTCCATCTCCGAGTCGGAGGTGTTGAGCGTGGGTGTGCCGAAGGTTATGAAACTATTTAAGACCAAACGCCTCACGAAGATGATATCCGAGCTGCAACAACAACTCGGCAGGGAGGGCATCAGCGAAGATGAACAACTCGCCATCATGGCCCAAATCGACAAACTCAACCGAGCAAAGGTGGTGCTCACACGACCTCTCAACCGACTGACGATTTAGGTTGGTGGGGACTCTTGAGGTGGTTGGGGCGCAAGCTTTTTAAGGGCGTTAAGGGCGTTAGGGTCGTTAGAGGCGTTAGAGGTGCGCTAGAGGTTTAGGTTGTGGGGACTCTGACCGTTGTCGGGGCGCAGGTAAATTAAGGGTTAGTAAGGGCTAGTAACGGCTAGTAAGGGCGAGTAAGGGTGCGCTAAAAGTAATTGTCAATTGTCAATTTATTTTTTTGCGCCTCCCCATAAAGCAATCTCTGATTGCGCCCCCATTAAGGGCAAAGCCCGCCCCCATAAAGCAGTCGCAGACTGCGCCCCCAAAACACAGCGCAAAAAAAAAGATAGGGACGCCAACAAGTTGGCTATTTGGGGGCGCTCCCGATGGTCGCTTGCTGGGGACGCTGACTTTTGGTCAGCTATTTGGGGTGCGCTCTCGTCTCTCGTCTCTCGTCTCTCGTCTCTCGTCTCTCGTCTTTTTAGGTATAAATACCTATCGTCACTCACGATATTTGTATTACCTTTGTACTCTGTATGTTAACAATCTAAAATTGTGATAATGAAGAAAGTTTACTCTCTGTTTGTGGCGTGTCTGCTCCTCTCTGTGCAGGCGTTGGCTGCAGACAATCAGGTAGCGTGCAGTGATGCTGCAGCAGCGAAAATCGACTCTCTTGAGTTGCGTTTGGCAAAGATGGAAAAACGCTCAAAGAACTGGGCGAAGGTTAAGCAGTACTTCAACATCTCGGGCTTTATTCAGGCGGCTTACGACTGGACCGATGCCGACAACTCCTCGACATTCCATGTTCGTCGTGCCCGTTTGGATATCAAGGGTGACCTCTACAAGGGTAAGAAGGGTGCCAAGATTGACTACCGTTTCTACTTCGACCTCGCTCGTCTGACCAAGAGTGCTCCGATACTCGATATGTGGGTGCGCTATCGTCCTTGCAAGGAGTTCGGTGTTCAGATGGGACAGTTCAAAAATAAGTTCTCGTTTGAGGCTTCGATAGGTCCTAACAAGTACGACTTTATCGACTACTCGTACGCAGTATGTCGTCTTGCGAAGAATGGCAGTGGCGATATCCTCGGTCTGAATATGACGGCTCGTGACCTCGGTGTCGAGTTTATGGGTGGCTTTATCCATAAGGAGGGCTACAGCGTGTTGAACTACAACATCGCAGTTCTCAACGGTAGCGGTATAAATGTCAAGGATAACAACAAGAGCAAGGATGTGATGGCTCGTTTGACCGTGAAGCCGATGAAGGAGCTTGCCATTGCGGGATACTACCAGTGGGGCGAGAATGTCCTCACGGAGGAGAAGGCCCTCTCGTTCGGTTGGACAGGCAACTGCGAATATGTCACTTCGCATCGTTGGGGTGCCGGCCTCGACTACAACACCAAGTGCTGCTTCGTGCGTACGGAGTATATCGGTGGTATAACCGGTCATACTCGTTCGGAGTCGGCTTATGTGTCGGGAGGTTACAAGTTCTATGCACCGAAGATGCCGGGTCACGGCTGGGTAGGTGCTATGGTGGACTACTTCACCCTCGATGCTACAAAGGCGAAGAGCAATTCGGATTTGCGTTATGTCCTCTGCGTGGGCTACCAGCCTGTGAAGTATGCCCGCATACAGTTGGCCTACTCGCTCGAGCAGATGCTTGGCGACGGTCGTCTATTCAAGAACCACAGACCATTCTGCAACACCGTGAAGGTCTTGGTTACAGCATCGTTCTAAAGAGATTACTAACAAACCCCAAATTGATATGAAAGATTTTTGGAAAAAAGTATTAGTTGAGGATTGGGTGGTGACATTTTTGGCCATTCCACTCCTTGTGATTGCAGGTTTTGCCGGTGAGATGCCTACAATCAAAAAGGTAATTGCGATACCTACAACCCTTGCGACAGCGGATGCGTGGATCAGCATCGGTGTCCTCTTTTTGATAGCACTCGTGGTTCTCTACATCGGCAACAAGTTGCTTTCACGCCCATTGCGAGGCCTCTTCTGGTCGTTTGTGGTGGTCTTTGCCGTGTCGTTGTTGGCGCAGTTTATCGCAAAGATACCTGCCGTTAAGTACTACGGCTTTGAGGCTGTGTTCTTCTCGGTAATCTTTGGTCTGATTATCCGCAACTGCTTCCATATTCCGGATTGGTTGAAACCGGCTATCCAGGGCGAGTTCTTTATTAAAATAGGTGTGGTTTGCCTCGGTGCGACAATCTTGTTCCGTGACTTCCTCACTTCGGGTGCTGCAGGTATCGTGCAGGCCTGCATCGTGGTGACTTGCGTATGGCTGTTCGGCTTCTGGCTCTCTCGTCGTATGAAGGTCGAGGAGCGTGCTGCGATGACCTTGTCGAGTGGTGCTACAATCTGCGGCGTGTCGGCTTGTATCGCTGCAGGTGGCGTAGCCAAGGTTGAGGAGAAGCACCTCTCCTACATCATCTCGGTGGTGCTTATCATCGCTGTTCCGATGATCTATCTGATGCCGCTGTTGGCCGAGCTTATCGTGCCACTCCTGACCGATAATGTCGAGGTGCAGAATGAGATTATGGGTGCCTGGATTGGTGGTACCGTAGATACTACAAGTGGTGTTGCTGCTGCGAGTGATATGATTAACGACGAGGCCAACAAGACCGCTATGATTGTTAAGGCAACACAAAATGTGTTGATTGGCGTTGTTGCATTCTGCATCGCAACATACCTCGCATCGAAGGGTGGCGATGGCAAGTTGCACCGCCCATCGGCTCGCCTCGTATGGGAGAAGTTCCCGAAGTTTGTCTTTGGTTTCATCCTTGCATCGTTGGTATTCAGCCTCTTGCAGGGCAACCATATCTTCCCTGATTGGGAGGCAAAGAAGCTTGCCGAGACCTCGATGGCAAAGACCTTCTCGTCGTTCTTCTTCTCGCTGGCATTCGTCTGCATCGGTATGGATACCCGCCTCAAGGATATCATATCGAAGGATAACCGAAATATCCTCTACGCCTTCCTTGGCACACAGTGTTTCAATATTGTTGTCACATTCCTTGTGGCGTGGTTGATGTTTGGTGTTGTGAAGCCGGCTTTGGGCTGGTAAGATATTCTTGGAAGGTACATTCCTGCGTCAAACTCAATAAACAGGGTGGTAAATTTACCGCCCTGTTTGTTGTTATTAGCCAATGGCTAATGGCCAATGGCTAATAGCTAATAACTAATAGCCTTTTATGTTATTTGAAATCTTGCAAAAAAATTGTACCTTTGCCCTGGATTAGACAATTATTTATTAACTAAAATTTTATAAACTATGTTCAAAGGACACCCAAAAGCCCTTTATGCCCTCGCTCTCGCCAATACGGGTGAGCGTTTCGGCTACTACACAATGTTGGCTGTATTTGCCTTGTTCCTTCGTGCCAATTTCGGTTTGGACGCAGGTGTAGCAGGTGCAATTTACAGTACTTTCCTCGGTCTTGTCTATTTTATGCCACTCTTTGGTGGTATCTTGGCAGACAAGTTCGGCTATGGTAAGATGGTTACCATCGGTATCTCGATTATGTTTATCGGATACTTGCTCCTCTCGTTGCCTCTTGGTGGCGACACCTTGGCGATGATTGCAATGCTCGGTGCGTTGCTCTTTATCTCTGTCGGTACAGGTCTGTTCAAGGGTAACTTGCAGGTTATGGTGGGTAATCTCTACGATGACCCAAAATATGCCGACAAGCGCGACTCTGCATTCTCGCTCTTCTATATGGCTATCAACATTGGTGCGTTGTTCGCTCCAACCGCAGCCGTAGCAATCAAGGATTGGGCAGAGAAGTCGCTCGGTTTCGAGGGTAACGATGCCTACCACTTCTCGTTTGCAGTGGCTTGTGTTGCGTTGATTGTGTCGATGGCTATCTACTACGCTTGCCGCAACTGGTTCCGCCATGTTGAGGGTGGCAAGAAGAGCGATAAGGCTGCTGCTGCGCAGGTTGAGGATAATCTCACCCCTGCCGAGACAAAGCAGCGTATCGTGGCTCTCTGCCTCGTATTTGCCGTTGTAATCTTCTTCTGGATGGCGTTCCACCAGAATGGTCTTACTTTGACCTACTTCGCTGACGAGTTCACCGTGAAGGAGGCATTCGGCTTGCAGAGCATGGCATTCAGCGTTTGGAACTTGGTAGTTGTTATCGTTGCCGTTTACGCTGCATTCTCGACCTTCCAGAGCAATAGCGCAAAGGGTAAGGTTGCTTCGTTTGCAGTTTTGGCTGCTGCGGTAGGATACCTTATCTATAAGGGTATGAATGTGGGTGACGCTTCGGTTGCAGTTTCGGCTCCAATCTTCCAGCAGTTCAACCCATTCTATGTTGTGGCATTGACTCCTGTATCGTTGGCTATCTTTGGCGCACTCGCAAAGCGTGGCAAGGAGCCTTCGGCACCTCGTAAGATCGCTTACGGTATGTTGGTTGCAGCGGTAGGTTTTGCTGTTATGGCATTTGGTTCGCAGGGTCTGCTCACTCCAAACGAGCAGGCAGAGGCTGTTAAGGCTGGCGCAAATGCACCACTCGTATCGGCAAACTGGTTGATTATGACCTACCTCGTATTGACCTTTGCAGAGTTGTTGCTCTCGCCAATGGGTATCTCGTTCGTATCGAAGGTTGCACCTCCAAAGTACAAGGGTATGATGATGGGTGGCTGGTTTGTGGCTACCGCAATCGGTAATATGCTTGTTGCTGTTGGTGGTTTCCTCTGGGGCGGTATCTCACTTACCATCGTTTGGTCGGTATTTATCGCTTTGTGTTTGCTCTCGGCATTGTTTATGTTTGTTATGATGAAGCGTTTGGAGAGTGCAACTAAATAGTAATTTCTCGTGATAAGCCGCAATCTGCGGCGTAATAAAAGGCTGCATAATTTTGCAGCCTTTTTTACGCCAAAGTGTGTTACCTACCCCCTAAATCCCCCTCCTGTGAGGGGGACTTTGCTAAAAGTAAAGACCTTCGGGCTGTACGCTTTGTACTATCCCGAAGGTCTCTCTTTTGCGATGCACCACATCTCACGACTTCTGACGAGAAATTGAGAGCTGAGAGTGGCGCAATTTGATAACGGCCAGTAAAGGCCAGTAAGGGCTATTAAGGGCCAGTAAGGGTATAGCGCCTTCTTTACTTGCCGTTACTAGCCCTTACTATCCCTTAATTCGCTTGCGCCCCGACCACCTTCAGAGTTCCCACCAACCGAAAAACCGAAAGTTTTCCGTTTTCCGTTTGTTTTTTATATCTTTGTACCACCTATGGTACAAGTGGAGCTTTTGGCCCCTGCGAGGGATTACGACACGGCGGTCGATGCTATAGACTGCGGAGCCGATGCCGTATATATTGGCGGTGCGAAGTTTGGTGCAAGGCACGCTGCAACAAACAGCGTAGCCGATATTGCACGCACCGTGGAGTATGCACATCGCTATGGTGTGAAGGTCTATGCTACGCTCAATACGCTCCTCTACGACAACGAGTTGGAGGAGGCTCGGGCGCAGGCCTTGGCCTTGGCGGAGGCGGGTGTGGATGCCCTCATTGTGCAAGATATGGCCTATTGCCGTATGGGGCTTCCGATACCTCTCCATGCCTCGACACAGACCTCCTGCACAACGCCCGACAAGGTGCGTTTCTTCGAGGAGGTGGGCTTCGAGCGTGCTATTCTGGAACGAGCACTCTCTATCGAAGATATCCGTGCCATTCGTAACGCCACACATATCGAATTGGAGGCCTTTGTGCATGGTGCGATATGTGTCTGCGACAGTGGGCGTTGCTTCCTCTCACGCTCGACATCGGAGCGTAGCGGCAACCGTGGCGAGTGCAGCCAGCCGTGCCGCCTGGAGTACGACCTCGAAGATGAGCAGGGGAGAAAGATTATCGAGGGCAAGCACCTCCTCTCGGTGCGGGATATGAACCTCTCGATGCGTCTTGGCGAGATGATAGATGCGGGGGTGTCGTCGTTCAAAATTGAGGGCCGACTCAAAGATAGAGTCTATATCCGCAATATCGTAAGCCTCTACCGTCGTCTTCTCGATAAGGAGATAGCTTGCCGTGAGGGTGTGGTGCGCAGCTCGGTGGGGCGCAGCACCATAGAGTTTGAGCCCGATGCCTCGAAGAGCTTTATGCGTGGTGCGTCGGAGTACTTTTTCGATGGCAAGGTGCGTGGCGTGGCCTCGTTTGATACCCCGAAGTCTATGGGCGAGAGGGTAGGCGTGGTGACACGATGCGACAGGCGTGGTGTGGTGCTCGACTGCGACCACGACCTCGCAACGGGCGATGGCGTATGCTTCGTGTCGAACGGAAGGCTCTACGGAACAAATATAAATGGTGTCGAAGGTCGCTCCGTGCGCCTCAATAGCGACGAGGGTGTAGCCGAGGGGGTTACCCTCTACCGCAACTACAACCGCCACTTTGTTGCAGCGGTGGAGCGTAGTCGCATACGACGCACTGTGGATGTGAGGATGAAGGTGGAGTTCTCTGCCGATGCAGTTACTCTTTCGGTAACTGATATAGAGGGTGTTACGACAACCTGCTCGGTGGCGTGTGATACGCAGGAGGTGCGGGATGCCGTGCGAGGTGAGGCGATGCTGCGACAGCAGCTCTCCCGTGTGGGTGACACCATATTCGAGGTTGCGGATATAGAGGTCGTAAATCTCCGTTTTGTGCCGATGTCGGTTGTGGGGGCTCTGCGTCGTGAGGTGCTTGCAAAGCTCCTCGAAGAGCGCATCGCACACGCCAATAAAAGGCCTCGCAGGGCCTTTGTGGAGCGAGAAGCGGCCTATCCTTCGAGGGTGCTCACACCGCAAGACAATGTGACAAATCGCCTTGCAAGAGCGTTCTATGCCGACCATGGAGTTTCAGATATCGCCGAGGGACTTGATTGTCGTGCGACGACAGCAGGGGAGTGCGTGATGCAGAGTTCGTACTGCATCCGTCGAGAGATTGGCGAGTGCCTGCTGCAACGACCGAAATATCGAGGCAAGCTCTATCTTGTGCGAGGCTCAAAACGCTACGCCCTGCATTTCGACTGCAAGGCGTGCAGGATGATGGTGATTGATGAGTAGGGGCAAATTAGCCGTTAGCCATTAGCCATTAGCTTTTTTGTTAGGGTTGTTAGAGGTTGTTAGGGGTTGTTAGAGTTTTTTAACTACTCACTACTCACTACTCATTACTCATTACTCACTACTCACTACTCATTACTCACTACTCACTACTCACTACTCACTACTCACTACTAACTACTAACTCGATAGCCTTGTCGTGCGGCTCGGAGGGTATGGTATCGACAATCTGGCAGGGGTAGCAAACCCCTATGGTGTAGGCGTGGAAGCCATTGCGGGAGAGGTATTTGTCGTAGAAGCCTTTGCCACGACCAAGGCGAAAACCATCAGCGGTAAATGCAACCCCCGGCACAATCATAACATCTATATCCGAGGGTGATACGGGCTCGGCAGCCGAAGGCTCCATAATGCCGAAAGCACCCTCGTGCAACCCCTCTGAGATGTCGTAGAACTCCATCTCCTCGCCCTCGATACGGGGCAAAACAATGCGCTTCCGGGGCGCAAGTTGCTCGATTATGGAGGCGGTTTGAGGCTCGTCGGGCAGCGATGCAAAGAGTGCTACAACGGAGGCTTTTTCGACCTCCTCAAATTTGGATATCTTGCTGAATATCTGCGTAGATAACGCCTCCTTATCGGTAGCCGAGAGGGTGGCTATCTTGGCTCTGACTTCTCGTCGCAAAGTCGATTTGTTGGTTGCGCCCATAAAAAAAAAGAGTTAAAAGTATTGTTATTTCGCAAACAATTCGTATCTTTGTAGTTAGGTATGCGTGTGCGTGTGTGCGAGAGCTACCGAAACAGAGAGTAAATTGAAAGCGAAATTTTCATAAAAACTTTTCACAAAAATACACAAATCTTAAATTAAATTAAAATTATGGGCTGTTTTTTAACTAATTCATCTCTCGGAAGAAAGTTGGTGATGAGCATCTCGGGTTGCTTCCTTGTGCTCTTCATTCTCTTCCACATGTCAATGAACATCGCCGCAATCTTCTCGGCAGATGCTTACAATTGGATTTGCGCAATGTTGGGTGCTAACTGGTACGCTTTGGTAGCAACCGTTATCTTGGCAGGTGGCGTATTTGTTCACTTTGCTTATGCATTCTGGCTCACTTGGCAGAACCGCAAGGCTCGTGGCAATGTTCGTTACGCTATTACAGTAAAGGAGAAGGGTGTAGATTGGGCATCGAAGAATATGCTCCTCTTGGGCGTAATCGTTATTCTTGGTTTGTTGCTCCACCTCGTACACTTCTGGTCGAAGATGCAGTTGCAGGAGTTGCTCGGCAACCACGAGAACTGCCTTGGTCTTGCTGTAACCGATGGCGCAGCACTCATCCAGTACACCTTCTCGAAGTGGTACAATGTTGCTCTCTATGTTGTGTGGTTGGCTGCTTTGTGGTTCCACCTCTCGCACGGTGTTTGGTCGATGGTTCAGACCGTTGGTTGGGCGAACGACAAGTGGTACCCACGCTTGAAGTGCCTCTCGACAATCGTTGCTACGCTCATCTGTGGTGGTTTTGCAGCAGTTGTTGTGTGGTTCTATGTTCAGCACCTCTTGGCTAACTGCTCTTGCTGCGCAGGTTGCTAATTCGGAGTAGAAATTTGAATATTCGAAAAAAATAACAAAATTTATAGAAATATGGCTTTCAAATTAGACCCTAAAATCCCTGCCGGCGAGTTGGCTCAAAAGTGGAGCAACCACAAGGCAGCTATCAAGGTTGTTAGCCCTGCTAACAAGCGTAAGTTGGATATCATCGTTGTAGGTACCGGTCTTGGTGGTGCTTCTGCAGCTGCTTCGCTCGGTGAGCTCGGCTACAATGTAAAGGTATTCTGCATCCAGGACTCGCCACGCCGTGCGCACTCTATCGCTGCACAGGGTGGTATCAACGCTGCGAAGAACTATCAGAACGATAACGACTCGGTATATCGCCTCTTCTACGATACAATCAAGGGTGGTGACTACCGTGCTCGTGAGGCTAATGTATATCGTTTGGCAGAGGTTTCTAACCTCATCATCGACCAGTGCGTAGCGCAGGGTGTTCCTTTCGCTCGTGAGTATGGTGGCTTGTTGGCTAACCGTTCATTCGGTGGTGCGCAGGTATCTCGTACCTTCTACGCTCGTGGTCAGACCGGTCAGCAGCTCCTGCTCGGTGCTTACGCTGCGTTGAACAAGGAGATTGCAGCAGGCTCGGTTAAGTCGTACACTCGTCACGAGATGCTCGATATCGTTATCGAGGATGGCGAAGCAAAGGGTATCATCGCTCGTAACCTCGTAACTGGTGAGATTGAGCGTCATGGTGCTCACGCAGTGGTTATCGCTACCGGTGGATACGGAAATGTATTCTTCCTCTCGACAAACGCTATGGCATCGAACGGCTCGGCAGCATTCCAGTGTTATCGTAAGGGTGCAGGTTTTGCAAACCCTTGCTTTACACAGATCCACCCAACATGTATCCCTGTACACGGCACACAGCAGTCGAAGCTGACTCTGATGTCGGAGTCGTTGCGTAACGATGGCCGTATCTGGGTACCAAAGAAGTTGGAGGATGTAGAGGCTTTGCGTAAGGGCACTTTGAAGCCATCGCAGATTGCCGAGGAGGATCGTGACTACTACTTGGAGCGTCGTTACCCTGCATTCGGTAACTTGGTACCTCGTGATGTTGCTTCGCGTGCTGCAAAGGAGCGTTGCGATGCAGGTTATGGTGTAAACGAGACAGGTTTGGCTGTATTCCTCGACTTCAAGACCGCTATCGAGCGTCTGGGTAAGGATGTTATCAAGCAGCGTTATGGTAACTTGTTCGATATGTACAAGGAGATTACCGATGTTAATCCATACGACGAGCCAATGCAGATCTTCCCTGCTGTTCACTACACAATGGGTGGTATCTGGGTTGACTACAACTTGATGACTACTGTTCCTGGTTTGTACGCTATCGGTGAGGCTAACTTCTCTGACCACGGTGCTAACCGCCTCGGTGCTTCGGCTCTGATGCAGGGCTTGGCTGATGGTTACTTCGTATTGCCTTACACCATTGGTGACTACCTCTCGAAGAAGATCCAGGCTCCGAAGGTTTCGACCGCTACACCTGCATTCGACGAGGCAGAGAAGGCTGTGAAGGCCAAGATTGAGAAGTTGCTCTCGATTAACGGTAAGCAGTCGGTTGATGATATCCACAAGCGTCTTGGTTTGATTATGTGGGACAATGTGGGTATGGCTCGTACAAAGGAGTCGTTGGAGAAGGCTATTGTTGAAATTCAGGCTTTGCGCAAGGAGTTCTGGCAGGATGTTAAGGTTGTCGGCACAGCAAACTCGTTCAATGTTGAGTTGGAGAAGGCTTTGCGTTTGGTTGACTTCCTCGAACTCGGTGAGTTGATGGCTCGTGATGCCTTGAACCGTGAGGAGTCGTGCGGTGGTCACTTCCGTTCGGAGCACCAGACCGAGGAGGGTGAGGCACTTCGTCACGACGACAAGTTCGCTTACGCTTCGGTTTGGGAGTACAAGGGCGAGAACGAGGTTCCTGAACTTACAAAGGAGCCACTCGACTATGAGTTTACTCACCGTGCACAGCGTAACTACAAAGACTAAGAGGCTGTTTTGAGTTTTATTAAAAAAAAGCTAATTAGTCGCTGTGAAAATATGTTTCGGATTCTTTGAGGCTCTTTTCGGCAACTGACCATTTCTTAAATTTGAAAATAGGTCCACTATTATCTGCATTTAACAAATGGTAATTTGCTCGAAAATAGTCCTCAAATAATCTCGAAATAAAACTAAAAACAGCCTCTTTTGGCGTTAAATTTTTAGAAAGGAAAAAATTATGAATTTCACATTGAAAATATGGCGTCAGAAAGACGCTCAATCGAAGGGTGCATTCAAGGAGTACAAGGTTGAGAATGTATCTTCGGATACCTCGTTCCTCGAAATGCTCGATATTTTGAACAATGACCTCGTACACAAAGGCGAGGAGCCTGTGGCATTCGACCACGACTGCCGTGAGGGTATCTGCGGTATGTGCTCGTTGCACATCGACGGCCACGCACACGGTCCATCGCAGGCCGTTACTACCTGCCAGATCTATATGCGTCAGTTCAAGGATGGTGCTACAATCACCGTTGAGCCTTGGCGTTCGGCTGCGTTCCCTGTAATCAAGGACCTCGTAGTAAATCGTTCGGCTTACGACCAGATTTTGCAGGCGGGAGGTTTCGTTTCGGTTCGTACCAACTCGGTACCTGACGGAAATGCTATTCCAATTCCGAAGGCAGATGCAGACGAGTCGATGGATGCAGCAGCTTGCGTAGGTTGTGGTGCTTGTGCTGCAACTTGTAAGAATGGCTCGGCAATGTTGTTTGTTGCGGCTCGTGTATCTTCGCTTGCGAAGTTGCCGCAGGGCAAGGTCGAGGGCGCACGCCGTGCGAAGGCTATGGTTGCAAAGATGGACGAGCTCGGCTTCGGTAACTGTACCAACACAGGTGCTTGCCAGGCAGAGTGTCCAAAGCAGATTAGCATCGCTCACATCGCTCGCTTGAACCGTGAGTTCTTGGCAGCGAAGTTGGAGGACTAATCTCTTATTCTATAAAAGGTAGGTGGTATAATAACCGCCTACCTTTACTTTTTTTGTAAAAAGCCAATGGCCAATGGCTAATGGCTAAAAGCAAAATTCTAAAAATGCGTCGCTACCTAACCCTCGTTGTCGCTCTCTTCTCCTGCCTTGTGGCGTGGGGTCAGGGGGCTATGGTTAGTGGGCGATTTTTTGATTTTGAGTCGAAAGAGGGTGTTGCGGGTGTGATAATTGAGGTTACATCGCCTCGTGATTCGTTGTTTCGACGACACTACACCACCGGCTATGGTGGATATTTCAAGACTCCGCCACTTCCTCGTGGCGAATACAGGCTCCTCACCTCATATCTCGGATACAAGGAGTACGAGCGCATCTTCAAGGTCGATGCTCTGCCCGTAAATCTTGGCGATATGGCTATCACGCAGGCGGCAATAGATGTCGGCGTGGTGGTGAAGGAGGTGGTGGTGCCACGGGCGCAGATTGTGGGTGATACGCTGCGCTACAACGCCTCGCAGTTCAAGGTTACAGTAGATGCAGAGCTGGAGGGTTTGTTGCGTAAATTGCCCGGTATCTCGATAAATAATGGTCGTATCGAGGCGCAGGGCGAGGTGGTAAAAAAGGTCTATGTCGATAACGAAGAGTACTTTGGTGGCAATGTGCAGCAGGTGTTGCAGAGTATTCCTGCGCAGGCTGTCGAGAGCATCGAGGTCTATAACCGCTTGAGCGAGGCATCGCAGATTACGGGCGTAGATGATGGCGATGGCGGAAAGGTTATAAATGTCGTTACGAAGGGGTCGCTCTCGCATAGTGAGTTTGGTAAGGTGCACGCTGCGGGTGGATATGAGCCTACGGCTAACCCCGGGATTACACACAAAGGTAAGTACTCGGCAGGTGGAGCCGTAAATATCTTCCGTGACAAGACCCGTATAGCGATTATGGGGTTGGTAAATAACCTCAACAAGCAAAACCTATCCGACGAGGGTATCTCGATGTCGGGTACGACAAATCGTACGAATGCCTCCTCGACATTCTCGGTAAATCGTCAGTCGGGTGTGGCCTCGACCGAGGTCTTTGCGATGAACTACTCGGATAGGTGGGGTAGGCGCAAGAGGGCAAAATTCGATGGCAACATCTTCTTCAACCACAACAATGCCAAAAATCAATATGTGGTGGATCGTTGGTACAACGAGCCTGCAAAGATAGATACGGTGCATTACGACCAATTCTCCAACCCGAACAAGACGACCTTCCGTTTTCGAGGTCGCCTGGAGTGGAAGGTGGCAAAGCGACAGAGGCTCTACCTCACACCTTCGTACACCTACACCGACAACTTCTCGATAAATCGCAACGACACAACCTCGATGCGTCTGCCGGGCTCGGAGTCGGGTGTGCGCTACTACCCGAGCTACAACGAAGGCTACTCACGCTCGCACAATGCGGGGCTCTATGGCCAATACTCCTACAGCTTCTTGAAGCAGGGGCGAGTGCTGCTGCTTGTGGCGAATATCTCGCACAGCGATAGCGAGAGTTGGCGCAACTACAAGTCCTACTCGGGTACGCAGGCCATAGATGCTCTACGCAAGTACTCCTACTCGCATAACGATACCGACAATCAGACGACGACATTTCGTGTGCAGCCGACCTTCCGTGAGAAGATTGGTCGTTATGTGGTGTTGAACCTCTCCTACAACTTCCAGTATCAGATGCGTGGCAGGGATGTTATGAACTACACTACCGACGAGAGCTACGAGTGTCTGGCCGAGAAGTTGAAGCCCAAAAGCTCCTCCTCGTATGAGGGGTTGTATATGTTCCACGAGGCGAGTGCAGGTATGCGCTACGGCAAGGGACGAAATTGGCTGTCGGTGAACCTGAAGTATCGCAATACAACCCTCTCGACAACGAATTTGTGGGCATCGAGTGCGCCACTGCAGGGCAAGTACGACAACTTCCTCTACAACGCTACGCTCAACATTGCAGCCAACAAGGAGCATAGCCTGCGTGTTGCGCTCAACTCGAAGATGAGGGTGCCGGGGTTGTGGACACTTATAGATATGTATAATGTGAACAACACCTCCTACATATCGGTTGGAAACCCCAATCTGCGCCCTTCGCAGGAGCACAATCTCTTTGCACGATATACCAATGTGTCGTCACGCCTCGGCACAACATTTATGGTTATGGCCAAGGCCGAGCATATACAAAATTATATAGGTACAAAGATTGTCTATTCACCGGGTAAAATTCGCATCCCCGACCGCTACGACGAGAATGGGCAGCTCCTCTTCTCGAGCTACACACCTATACAGCTCTCGCAGCAGGTCAATCTCGATGGCTATTGGTCGTACGAGCTACGCACATCGTTGGGCGTGCCGATGAAGCATCTACGCTCGAATTTGAATGTCGTGATGGGGGCAACATACTCGGATATACCGATGGAGATAGTGCCGAGCGATACCCCTGCCGAGGAGATTATCGACGACGAGGGTCGCTTCTCGGCCAAGGGCGAGAGGGTGCTGATGCACAACACAAACGCATACGCACAGGTTACCATCGGTAGCAATATCTCCGAAAATGTCGATTTTATGGCGACCTGGCGAGGCTCCTACAGCTACAATAACAGTTCGTTGGAGGTTATTGACAACCAATACTTTATGCACTACCTCCGAGCCAATATCAAGGCGGTGCTGCCGTTGGGCTTTACCCTCACTTCGTCGCTCAATTTCACCCACTTCATAGGCTTCACCAACCACTTCGACGACCTCTTTACGCTGTGGAACGCCTCGGTCGGAAAGAAGGTGCTGCGAGGGCTTGGCGAGGTGGAGTTGTGCGTGAACGATATACTTAATCAAAATACCTCGTTCAGCCGTTATGTATGGGCGAGCTACTCGCAGCTGCGCTACAACTCGGTGCTTGGCCGTACATTCCTTGTGCGCTTCACCTACAACCTGCGAAATCTCGGCTCACACTACCGTCGTACAAAGCACAACGATACACCGCAAGACCCTCTTGGCGATGTGCAGGCAAAGTTGGATGTGTTGCGCTTTTAGAGAGTGCCGACAACTTGGTTGTAGTGTGGTGCGAAAAAAGTGGTTATTTTTCTTTGAAGTCATTGTTGTAATTGCTACCTTTGTGGCGAAAAAATAAACACACTATATTCAATATGAAGAGAATGAGAGTTTTAGCAACATTTTTTATGTGTTGTGCAGTATGGTGCTCGGCGAGTGCCAAAAACTTTGTGTTAAGGAGCGACAAAGTAGAGGTCGAAATAGGTAAGGGTGGCGAGCTTGTAGTGCTGAAAAACCTCGCTACGGGTCACAACTACGCCTCGGGTGGTTACCTCTGGCGTATGTATTACGACACACACGATGAGCAGGAGATAGAGATTATCGGTGGCGAGCAGAAGCCAAAGGTGCTGTGCGACGGGAAGTCGATATCGCTCTCTTATGACAAGCTCGTAGTGCGTGGCGAGAAGCTCGATATACAACTGCGTTTGACTATTACGGTCGAGGGCGAGGATGTGCGTTTTGCATCGGAGGTGCAGAATGGTGTCGAGCACACCGTAATTCGTGAGTTGCAGTATCCGTTGGTGCGTAATGCGCAGCTACCTGCCGACCACAAACTCATCACGGCTCGAGAGGGTGGTCGCTTCTACGATGACCCTGTGAAGGGAATTATGTCGAAGTCCAATCGTATCCCATATCGTACCCCTGCGCAGATATTTCGCCAGATGGATTTGCACTATGGCGGCAAGGCCTCGGTAAACTGTTTTATCTTGCCGGGCGAGAAGCAGGGTCTATATGTGGGTAGCCACGATGCAAAGATCCAGGATACTTGGCACGGCTTGCGTGTCTATGCCGATAAGGAGGGAGCGTTCACGGAGGCGGAGTTTGGTCTGTTCAAGTACCCACAGTGCTTTGCAGGCGAGAAGTGGTCGAACGATGCGAATATCGTATCGCCTTACAGTGGTTCGTGGCACGCTGCGGCCGATAAGTATGGAGCGTGGGTGCGCACAACTTGGTGGGATAGAAAGGCTACACCGCAGTGGATACGCTCGATGAAGAGCTGGCAGCGCATCATCTTCAAACACCAATACGGCAACTACCTCTATCGCTACTCCGACCTCTATGGTCGTATTCAGAGGGCGGGCGAGAGCGTGGATGCCGATGCTGTGTTTGCCTTCGGTTGGTGGAAGGAGGGTATGGATAGAGGAAATCCTGCCTACTCGTCAGATGAGGCGCAGGGTGGCGACGAGGCTTGGCGCAAAGCTATCGAGAAGTTCAAGAAGAGCGGTCAGAAGTTGATTATGTACTACAATGGTCAGCTTATCGACACCAATAGCGAGTTCTATAAGAGTGGCCTTGGTCCGAAGATTAGCTACAAGGGTCCTGCGGGTACCGAGGTTGCAGATCAATATCGTTTCTCGGGCAAAGGTACTTGGTTGGCAGAGTATCAGGCCGTTACCTTTGTTATTGCCGATACTCGTCATCAGGTTTGGCGAGATAAACTCGTCGAACTCGTCGATCGTGCCCATCGCAACAAGGCGAATGCCGTATTCTTCGACCAGCTTGGCTACGGCTTCTTGCAGAAAATTCCGTGGGATACATCTCGTGAGTTCCCTGTGCCGAATAACCACCTCGTGCGTGACAAGGGCGAGACATTGAAGTATCTGCGTGACTATATTGTCAAGCACTATGAGCCGGAGTTCGGCTTTGGCTCGGAGCAGTTGGCCGACTATACGGCTCAATATTGCGATTTTGTTCACATCGTAGATATCGCACACGGCAAGGAGAACTTTTCGGAGCTTTTCCGCTATATCTTCCCGGAGGTCGTCTTTACCGACAGAAATATCCGTGATGATAGCGATATCGAGCGTCGTGTGAATATGGCGTTGCTGAAGGGTCTCTGCAACGATATCGAGATATATCGTTGTCGTGGTTTGATTGACGAGACACCACACTATCAGTCGTATCTTGCCAAGATAAACGCCATTCGTACAAAGTATGCCGACTGCCTGATGCTCGGCACCTATCGTGATGTTCTCGGCTTCGAGAACTCGAATAAGGGGGTGCAGGCCAAGGGCTTCTTTGGCGAGAAGAGGGTCGCTGTGGTCGCTACAAACGAGTTCTCGAAGGGGGCTCTTACGACCGATATCAAGGTGCCCGGCTACCGCTTTGTCGAGGCGTCGACACTTGGTGATGCCAAGGTTGATAAGGGTGGCGAGGGTGTGTCGCTCGGTCAATATGGCGTGGCAGTGCTCGTGTTCGAGAAGGAGTAAATATCGCCATAAAAACTGTGTGAGGTCGGTTGCTTTTTTGCAATCGACCTTATTTTTTCTGTTAATGTTGTAACAATCTCGAAAAATATTGCTATCTTTACACGATTTTAGAAAAGAGAACGAAAATAACAATTAAAAATATACTATTTTTATCCTAAACTAAATCACAAAATTATGGCAACAAACAATCGTGAAAAGTTATTCGCCGAGTTCCCACCGGTTTCGACCGAGGCGTGGGAGGCTGCGATAACTGCCGACCTCAAAGGTGCCGACTATGAGCGCAAGTTGGTATGGCGCACAAACGAGGGTTTCAACCTTCGCCCATACTACCGTGCCGAGAACCTTGAAGGTCTTGAGACACTTGGCACTGGTGCCGGTGAGTTTCCTTTCTTGCGTGGCGTAAGCACTGACAACACTTGGCTTACTCACCAAACTATCAAAGTAGCTTGTCCGAAGGAGGCTAACGCTACTGCTCTTGCAATGCTCAACTCGGGTGTTGATTCGCTCGGTTTCTGCTTCTGCGAGGCTGAGGTTGAGCCTACCGCAGAGAGCATCGACGCTCTCTTGGCAGGCATCGTACTCCCTGCTGTCGATATCACCGTTTGCGGAAAGTTCGCTGCAAAGGCTGGTGAGCTTATCATCGCAAAGGCCGAGAAGGAGGGTGTAGCAAAGGCTGACCTTCGTCTTAACATCGCATTGGACCCACTCGTAAAGGGTATGACCGTCAATGGTGCTTGCTGCGACTGCGAGGCTCTCGTAAAGCTCGTTAAGGCTACACAGGAGTACAAGAAGGTGCGTGTAATTACCGTATCGGGACACTACTTCTCTGATGCAGGTTCGACCATCGTTGAGGAGTTGGCATTCTCGTTGGCTGCTGCTCACGACTACCTCGTATGGTTGATGGAGGAGGGTTGCACAATTGATGAGGTGGCTCGCAAGATTCGCTTCTCGTTTGCCGTTACTTCGAACTACTTTATGGAGATGGCAAAGCTCCGTGCTGCTCGTCTTTTGTGGGCGAACATTGTTGCAAAGTATGAGCCTGCATGCAACTGCTCGTGCAAGCTCTACGCTCACGCTCGCACTTCGGCTTGGAACCAGACAGCATACGACCCATATGTAAATATGTTGCGTGGTACTACCGAGGCTATGTCGGCTGCTATCGCAGGTGTTCACTCGTTGGAGGTTCTTCCGTTCGACCACTCGTACGCAGAGCCATCGGAGTTCTCGTATCGTATCGCTCGTAACGAGTCGCTTCTGTTGAAGCACGAGTCACACTTCGACCAGGTTATTGACCCTGCCGGAGGTTCGTACTACATCGAGAACTTGACCAACAGCATCGCTAACGAGGCTTGGAAACTCTTCCTCGAGGTTGAGGAGAAGGGTGGCTACGAGGAGGCTCTCAATGCAGGCTTCATCGTAGAGCGTGTGAAGGCTTCGGCTGCTGCAAAGGATAAGGCTGTGGCTACTCGTCGTCAGATTTTGCTCGGCGCAAACCAATATCCTAACTTCACCGAGGTTGCTGATGCTGCTGTTTCGGCAGAGGCTGTAACCCGTGTTGAAAATGAGAATGTAATCACCCCATATCGTGGTGCTATGGCATTCGAGTCGATGCGTTTGGGTGTTGACCGTAGCGGTAAGGAGCCAAAGGCATTCATGCTTACTTGCGGCAACTTGGCTATGGCCCGCGCGCGTGCGCAGTTCTCGTGTAACTTCTTCGCATGCGCAGGTATCCGTGTTATCGACAACAACTTCTTCAAGTCGGTTGAGGAGGGTGTTGAGGCAGCACTCGCATCGAAGGCTGAAATCGTAGTCGTTTGTGCTTCGGACGATGACTACGCAGAGGTTGCTCCAAAGGTTAAGGAGTTGCTCGGTGGCAAGGCTATCCTTGTAGTTGCCGGTGCACCTGCTTGTACCGAGGAGTTGCAGTCAAAGGGTATTAACAACTTTATCAGCGTCAAGAGCAATGTCCTCGAAACATTGAAGGGCTACTTGGCACAGATGGGTATCTAATCGATAGGAGGAAAAAACTATGAGAGCAAAATTTGCAGAATTGAAATATGCAGGCGGTGCAGCTGCTTGCAATGCCGAGGCAAAGGAGCCTTGGCTCACTGCCGAGCAGATACCCGTAAAGGATAACTATACAGCGGCAGATTTGGAGGGTATGGAGCACCTGAACTATGCAGCAGGTCTTGCACCATTCTTGCGTGGTCCTTACTCTACTATGTATGTAATGCGTCCTTGGACTATCCGTCAGTATGCAGGTTTCTCGACTGCCGAGGAGTCTAGCGCATTCTATCGTCGTAACCTCGCAGCAGGTCAGAAGGGTCTTTCGGTAGCGTTCGACCTCGCTACACACCGTGGCTACGATGCTGACCACCCTCGTGTAGTAGGTGATGTTGGTAAGGCTGGTGTATCGATTTGCTCGGTTGAGGATATGAAGGTGTTGTTCAATGGTATTCCACTCGACAAGATGTCGGTGTCGATGACCATGAACGGTGCCGTACTTCCAGTCCTTGCGTTCTACATCGTTACAGGTTTGGAGCAGGGTTGCACACTCGACCAGTTGGCAGGTACTATCCAGAACGACATCTTGAAGGAGTTTATGGTGCGTAACACCTATATCTATCCTCCAAAGTTCTCGATGAAGATTATCGCTGACATCTTCGAGTACACTTCGAAAAATATGCCGAAGTTTAACTCGATCTCTATCTCGGGTTACCACATGCAGGAGGCTGGTGCAACAGCTGATATCGAGTTGGCTTACACCTTGGCAGACGGTTTGGAGTACTTGCGTGCAGGTATCAACGCAGGTATGTCGATTGACGCCTTCGCACCTCGTTTGTCGTTCTTCTGGGCTATCGGTATGAACCACTTTATGGAGATTGCCA
>SUZW01000010.1 GCA_015059685.1 Rikenellaceae bacterium
TAGAGCAAGAATCAAAGATAAAGAAATCTATTTCAGAATCCTCGTGCGTTTCTGCAATTCCAGGGTTACTAAATAACCCCAAAGACACAATGGTAAATGGGAAAAGCAAATATGCCCGAATAACAATTCGCAAAATCAAAAAATAATAAAAATCGTCATTACGAGGCTTGGAACAAGCCGTGGCAATCTCCCGCTTTAATAAAAAAGCCAATGGCTAATGGCTAATAGCTAAAAGCCCCAAAAACGAAGATTCCCACAGTCGTTTCACTCCTTCGGAATGACGGAGTACATAAACATAATTAAATTATGAATATCGAACTTAAAGAGATAACCATTCGAGAGTTGGTAGAGGGTTATCGTGATAATAACGAGGAGGGTGTTGTCGGCTATGGTGGCAAGTTGAATATCCGCCCGAAGTATCAGCGCGAATTTGTCTATAAAGACAAGCAGCGCGATGCTGTGATAACAACCATAAATCGTGATTTTCCGCTAAATGTGATGTATTGGGCGGTGTGTGACGATGGCACTTTCGAGGTGATAGATGGTCAGCAACGAACAATATCCATCTGCCAATATGTTACGAGCGTATTTGCCTACGACATGCGCTATTTCCACAATCTGCAAAACGACGAGCAGAAGCGATTTCTTGACTACAAGTTGATGATTTACCTTTGCAGCGGCACGGATAGCGAGAAGTTGGAGTGGTTTCGCACAATCAATATCGCCGGCGAGAAACTCACCGACCAAGAGTTGCGAAATGCGGTATATTCTGGCTCGTGGGTATCGGACGCAAAGCGATATTTCAGCAAGACCTCTTGCCCTGCATACGGACTTGGCGGAAACTATATGAGTGGCTCGGCAATACGACAGGAGTATCTCGAAACGGCAATAGCGTGGATAGCCGAAAAGGATAATCACAATATAGAGTACTATATGGCTATGCATCAGAACGATGCGAATGCTGCCGAGTTGTGGCTCTATTTCCAAAGCGTGATAAATTGGGTACGACTGATTTTTTCGAAATACCGCAAAGAGATGAAGGGCGTTGCGTGGGGTGTGCTATATAACAAGTATGGTAGCGAGCCATTCGATGCGGTGGCACTCGAGGAGCGAGTAAAGGAGTTGATGCTCGATGAGGATGTGACCAACAAAAAGGGAATCTACGCCTATCTGCTGACGCACGATGAGCGACATTTGAGTATTCGAGCCTTCTCCGAGAAGCAGAAGCGAGAGGCGTACGAAAGGCAAGATGGCGTGTGTCCTGCGTGTGGCGAGAGATTTGCGCTCGAACAGATGGAGGGCGACCATATTACGCCGTGGGCAGAGGGTGGCACGACCACGGCAGATAACTGCCAAATGCTGTGCAAACGATGCAATCGCCTGAAAGGGGCGAGATAGTAGATATTGGTAATATGTACAACGACCAAGCCTGCCCAACTTTTTCGCTTGTTAGGCAGGCTTGGTTTATCGTTGCGAGGGCATAAAAGCACTAAAATTGGGAAAAATTAAAATTTTTTACGATTTTTCTTGCACAGTATTTTTTTTTGCCTTATATTTGCACTCGCAAAACGGGACAACCGCTTTGTTAAGGTTCAAAATTTATTGCGGAAATAGCTCAGTTGGTAGAGCACAACCTTGCCAAGGTTGGGGTCGCGAGTTCGAGTCTCGTTTTCCGCTCAACGCACAGCGATAATCGAAAGATTATCGCTTTTTTTTGTGCGTTTCGCGGAAGAGTCCGCCACACATTTGTTACGACAGTAACCTATGCCAATGGCGTATCCATCGAGTCAATCAGCAAGATGCTGGGCCACACTAAACTCGCCACCACCCAAATCTACGCCCGCATTGTCGACCAAACGGTCAGCCGAGAGATGGATAAGTTATCGGCAGCTTTAAGCGGCACAAGCTTCAGCCTCAACGGCGGGGAAAGCGATGATAAAGAGACTTCCAATGAATAACAAAGGAGCCCGATTGGACTCCTTTTGCAATTATATTTCTGTGGATTGTGTTCGTGTCAACCGATTATAGACTTTAATTTAATTGCAACAACGCATCAACAGCCTTCTTTAGCTCTTGCTCAAATTTCTTGAATGCGGATAATTGTCTTAATTTCTCAAAATTATCAGTGTGCTCTGCAACAAGATGTACCGCTCTGTCTACATTGAAAGATTTTAATCTTCGTTTATTATTTTCTGTTGCGGTTGTAAGCAACCCATGTAACAGATCTTTGGGGTTGGTCAAACCTTCAATTCTTTTAATATCGGGAAGATTTAGTTGTACACATCCATTAGGATTATTTGCAGCAAACTTTATTGCTTTCTCATCTGTAAGAAGCCAAGACTCCATCATTTTAATAGGAATAATACAAACAACCTTCTTGCGTGTTTTATCATCCAATTTGTCTAACACCTCAGCAGTTCGGATGTCAAGAATATTTCGTTCATTTTTTTCTGCGTCACGATGGTATATACACAAATCAAATGGATATAATTTTGAGGCGAATTCGATCCTTTTCTGGATATCACCTTGAGAAGGTTTTTTTTGCAATGGGTTAAAATCTGCATATTGGGAATCAATGGGCAAATTAGGATACAAATCCCTTAAACACCAATTGATGATGTGTATTAGCGTTGTATCTGAACTTCCATCAGATATTAGAGTATATGTCAATCTGTCCATATGTCCTAAAAAAGTATAGGTTCACCATTTAATAATTCTTCCTGATCTTTAACATTTGCTCTTACATTTTTATAGGGCCTAGGGCGGTACAAATAATCATAAACATTGCCATCTAGATACCCTTTTATATCGCCAAGTCTTACAGTGCGAATGTTGTCATTGTAAACTTTGGTCTTGTACGTATTCGGCAAAATTACAAATTCTGTATAATTAACAATAGAATGCATTTCTTCATTAAAGATCTCTGAGTTGCATGCCATGTACAAACTATCTTCTGGCATCATTTCTACTAATCGCGGAGAGTGTGTATTTATGATAATTTGGCGAAGAGGATTGGACTCTTCATCAATCTCCATATTAGGATTAAAAGCCAATCTTTGTAATAAATCCACAATGGCACTTATTTTTTTGGGATTAATACCATTTTCTGGCTCTTCCATACATATCAGAGGATTATTATTATCCTCTTGAACAACGCCTAATCCTATAAACCTCAATGTTCCGTCTGACAATGATTGAGCTGGCAATCGCAGCCCACTCTTAAATGTAATCATCAATGTCAGCAACTCTCTTTTTTCGTCTTTATCAACATCTATGCACGCCACATCTTTTACTAATCCTTTTAATTGATTTGTGATTTGACAAAAAACATCTTCAGAGTTTTTTTGAGCTAATCTAATTAATGTTGCAGGTAAGTTTCCTCCATGTTCATCCACACTTGCAGAATGGATATCATGAAAACTATTAGGATTGCGTAAATAACTCGGCTCAAATTGCAAGAGCTTCCAGTTACGCATTTCTTGACGAACTAGAAAAGCCGTTGGAGATTCAGCCGTAACAGTTGAAAGTAGGGTTCTTGGCATTTTCTGTGCTATAAATTCCGCTGCTCTTCCGCCTCGTTTTCCCTGTGTATCTTGGTGAAGTTTTATCTTCCCATCTTGAGTTGAGATTACAGTAGAACTTTTGCGACCAAATAAAACAGAATTCCTCCATTCATTAGAATGTTCAAAGCCAATACTTTTTTTTGCATCGTCTCGTGTCATTGGGGATAGAGTCTCTTCAATAATTTGTATCGGAAGTTGAGATCCACTCACATCAATTTCATTGTATTGTAGTACTAATCTATATTTTAAAGCCGATACAGATGCAGTGGCAATCTGACCTAAATCGTCCTCTCCATTCCTAGGGACAAGCAAATCAACTTCGAACTCCATAGTTGAGTATGACCTATCTCCATATCTGAAAAATATATCTTTTATATTTAGATGCTTTTGCGATTCGCATCTAATAGATTTGGCCGCTTCAAGTATTGTTTTGTCTGCTAGATGTGATAAAAAAACAATCGCATCAAAGAAATTGGACTTTCCTGCGGCATTTTCACCCGCAATGCAGGTGAATGGTCCTAAATACAATTCCGTATTCACGAGACTCTTAAAGCCATTAATTTTAATTCTTGTTATCATATATTAGCAGATTAAGTGAGTAATATACATTAACTATGCTATTATTTACAATATATCTCAAACCCCTTATTTTTTACCAAACTCTTGTATGGTAAAATTACATTACATTGATAGGTGTACTGCTTATGTATGGCGTGCCATCGGAAGCCCTCTTCTTTCAAATCCCTGCGGACAACATAATAGACCGTACCGTCTGGCTCAAGTAGGTTGGATATTTCCCACATAACCTCTGCTTGAGCGTATGGCTCCAACACATTAAGCACATACACGCAAATTATCGTATCAAATTTGCCTTTGGGATAATCAGGGCGGTAGCAACTATCATAGCCCTCAATATCATACCCCTGCCGCTTCAATTCATCCGTGTCAAATCCATGACCACACCCAAAATCGAGTATTCTACCTTTTAGCAATCCGTGTTGCAAAAGGTAGCGAGTCGGAGCGGACATCGCCGTGCGCTTAATTGCTGTCAGGTATGGGCAATTAACTTTATCCATAGTCTAATATCTCCACGATTCAAAACCCATGTTGTGGGCAATTTGTGTCATCGGCGTAAATGTTTGGAAGAAACAATCAAGCAAATGTTCTCGATCCATCAATGCAATATCCTGCGGTGTATGGCCAAGCGACAAATAGTCTTCCATCAATTTGTTTTGTCTGCCAACTTCAAGATTGATACGCAATGCCGATTGGTGTGCTTCCGCCAATTTGGGAAGATATAATTTCAAGTCAGGTAGCTTGTTGCTCTTCGACGAGTTAATACTCGCATCAGCAGGCATTAAGTTCCACAACAAATCGTGCGAAACAAAACTCCACGGAATAAAGTGGTCGAGTTCATATTCTCTTACCGCAAGCAACTTGTCCGTATATAAACAGCGCACCTCCAACCCATTGTTGATTGCTGTATTCCAAAATTTGCGCTGTTCGAGTAGTGAGCTGCGTTCCTCTCTCTTGATTAGCTTGTTCGGAATGTTCGGAACATTAGGGTTGCGTACTTGTAAAAAGTTTGTTAAACCCCAATACGCAAATGATGTTAAAATATCGTAGTTCTCACGAAGATATGGTAACCACGCAGGGTTTATCTCAACCCACCATATGCGGTCTATCTTTTCAAGTTTATACAAACACCCATTCTCAAATGTTTGAGAACGCAAAACCGTTTGCTTATCATCGGAAGTATCTATCCACGGACGAAGGAAACGAAACGGCACATTCATCTGCAAGAAATTTAGCAATCTGCGAACTTCGCTGCGTTGAATAAGTGTTTGAAGCAACTCTGTCAATTCGTTTATGCTAATATTTATTGGGATATTATATTCTCGTTGTAGTGTTATAATCGCATCGTATAACGACTCCGACTTACCGAAAGACAACCTAAAATAATTGACAGGATACCACGCGTTGGCGACCATTGAAATCATAATATCCCATACATTTATTCTTGATTTGCCTTGCTTTACGCACGCATCAAGAATACCGAGAAACCAATAATATTTATAGGTCGCCACGGTATTATCGAACACTCGGTTAAGGTGTCGAGTGGTTAATGTGTGAGATTGTGGGAGTATCATAATTTAATGGATAGGTCTTGCCATATATTAGTTTAAGTCTTTTTCGTTTATCAATTCTTTAATATCCACTTCCAGCAGCTTTGCGATATTCACAAGCATATCAAGAGGCGGTTGGGTAGTATTAGAGCACCATTTAGAAACTGTTGATGGGTCTTTGCCTAACTGCGCAGCAAGCCATTTCCCTGTTTTCTTCTGCTCTACAAGCACGACTTTCAGTCTATTAACAGCTTTTGTCATTAGTCGAAAATTTGATTATTCGCAAAGATAATGAAAATTTTTCAAATTGCATCCCAAAAAACAACTAATTACTATGCGTTAAAATATACACCGCCTTATCGCTATACCTATCGAGTGTGAAATGGAGGGTGCTGAGGGAGCTGGTATTGTCGAATTGCGTGAAATAGACCTCGGCGGCGAGGTCGGCAGCGCCCCAGTTTCGTTGTTGAGCGGAGTTCCAGCTGTGGCGCGAGTAGCCACGAAACGAAATAAACAGCAAATTCCCCTCGTCAAAAGCGGCTTGAAAGTATGGCGGGACCTTCTTATAAAGCGCTCTTCCAAGTGCAAAAATTACGGGATGATGCCTTTCAAGCAGATAGTTCAAAATCTCTTTTTCGAGTGGGGAGTGGAAACCGCTGAGAACAACTTTGTCGGTTTGGCAGATTGATTCGGCCCATTGCAGTGCCAATTGCTATCTCAAAGCCGAAAATGTCAGATAGTTAATATCCAAAACCTCTCCTCCTCGTCTAATTTTCAGAAGCATCGGTGTATTGTCAGGTAGCATTCGCAGCGAGTCCATCGTATTTGAATCAAGCAACCTCTCGTGCGGAATGTCATTTATCGTCACAATCTTATCTCCGGGGTGTAGTCCTGACTTATGAGCATTATGTCCGCGTTGAACAAACGACACTCGCAGGTTTTTGCTGTAAGTAAATCCCAAACCGCCCTCGGCTTGCTCATAATATGGCATTTCTATACCGTGCGGTGCTATAAGCAACTGCGAATCACGATAGTCGAATACCATATCAAAGTTTTTCAGTATGCCCATTCCTATTGTACCAATAACATCATCGCCAAACTCCTTGCGAGTAGAACGCACACCAATATCGATATTGCAACTTGCTCGCCCCACAACAAACGATTGAACAACCACACTATCCAATATGAAATTTATATGCTCTCTTGCACGACCTTGGCGATTAAACATTTCAGTCAGCGCATCGTCATATTGACAATGCGGTATAGAATTGACAAAAGCCATCAATTCGCTGTCGGGATCCATAATACAAAATGCCATTGGCGTTCCCGTATCAACCAAAAATGAGCGTTTGAACGAATAGGCATACCCATTCTTATAGAAGGTTATCGGCAGTTCAGCAATAGGCAACAATCCGTATTTGACACGAATAGGTATAGCGTAGTATTTATCCGTATTAACAATACTATCATCGGGTATTATGTCAAGTCGATTTTGTGAGATATTGACTGCCCAACGACTCAAAGAGTCTTTGCAATTCAGGCCAATCAACGGCTTGGTATGCTGATTTATAAAATATTTATATGAAAGATTGCGCCCATCAACCTGCAAAGCGATTTGGTTGGAGGTGTTTGATTGAGTTTGGAGTTTTGAGATTCTTTCCAAAGTTGCGCTATCAATGTTCGCATATCCATTGATGCATCCGCTATCGAATTCGAACTCCATGGCAGTCGAATCTGCCAACATCGCACTGACAATCAGTCGATTTTTCTCAAAGCGCAGATTGCCCTGATTTACACTCACCATTTGCGATGTATCCATATTGCAATTACAGCCCATCAGAAAAAAAAGAAGCACGGCAACAACGATGACTCTCATATTCTAACACTAAATTGAACAACTATAATTATGCACTTTTGGAATCATCACAAAGATATAGAAAATTTTTGAGAAAGCGTGAATTTGCAAAAACTCTTATGTGGGAATTTCGTATCTTTGCGACATATCGCCAGATTTAGATGCAACCGCAGTGGGCTATAACTGTGTGGATTGCGAGTGGAGAGAAAAAGTTTCGGCTTTTTCTCTTTTTTTATTGCCGATTGTCAAAAGTTGTCAAAAACTTAGGGTTACTTTGTCGCGAAGTAACCCTTAAATGTTTTTGTTATGTCACTTTGGGATTGGCTGCTTGCAGCGTGGATTTATGAAGAGGTGTTCGATAATGACTCGGACAACACTTCGCACGACAGCACTCGCGACTATGATTCGTCCGACGACTATGATGATTATGGGGAAGATTTTTAGTGCCCTAAATACGCCGAATTGAAATATTAACTAACTTTGAGGTACATTACAGCGAAGTTACCGAAAACTACTATATATGAATAGAATTATAATTGTTGGAAATGGGTTTGATTTAGCACATCAACTCGCCACTAAATACGGGGATTTTATAAATTGGTATTGGGAAGACAGAGGATCATATTTAGTAGGATCCTGGAGTGATCATATAGATGATGGCTTATGTTCATTTAAGCTAAAAGAAGAAGTTCATCTTGCAGGATGGGCTTTAGTTTGGGGATATCATTATGGAATATCTCCAAAACAATATTCGTTGCGAGATCTTGTAGAGCATGTCAAATCAGACACCAAAGTGTGTAACTTTGAAATGCACAGTCACTTTTTTACCGAGATATGCAAAGCTATAGAAGAAAAAGGGTGGGTTGATATTGAGGCAGAATATTATCGCATGCTTAATTCTGTGTATTTATCATCGCCGGAGAAATTGAATAATGAGTTTGCCATTGTGCGCACTAAACTCATAGAATATCTAACATCTGTACAAAATAGTAATATCAACGATTCTATAGTAAATCAAGCTACAAGAGATTGTATGATGGCTCCATTTTGTGCTAATGAAATTTCTATCGAGGGTCGAGCAAAATGGAACGAATTCCTAAAATGCAGAATTGAAGATGAGGACTTATCGGATACAATAAAGTTGTATGGTGAATCCGAAGTTCGTGAAAGAGTCAAACAAGTATTAGAATTCAAGAAAGCACAAAGTGGACAAATAGACAATATGGGGATAGAATCAATAGAAGGAGATAAATTGCCTTCAGAAATGCTCTATCCTGATAGAATCATGCTCTTAAATTTCAACTACACCAATACGGCGGATATGTATATGCCGGCTGATGATTATCACTTTCCAATAAATCATATTCACGGTCATTTGGATAATCCAGAAAGTGTTATTTTCGGATATGGCGATGAGTTGGATAATAAATACCAAGAGATTAGTAGCCTCAACAACAATGAGCTATTAAAGAATATTAAGTCTATCCGATATTTAGAGGATGTGAATTATCGAACTGTTCTTGAATTCGTGGAATCAGCTCCATACCAGATTTATATCATGGGACACTCTTGTGGCACATCGGATAGAACATTGCTGAATACTCTATTTGAGCACCCAAATTGCGTATCAATAAAACCGTTCTATTACCAAAACGATGAAGGCCAAGATAATTATATAGAGATAGTACAGAATATATCCAGAAATTTCAGCAACGCGCAGAAGATGCGAGATCGAGTTGTGAATAAGACATTTTGTCAGCCCTTACCTCAGAGAATAGTTTCAAATGAGTAATGATGCAATAGTCTTATGATTGAACACCTTTTACAGCCATTGGTTTGCGAGCGTTTTAGAAATGATACGCGGTATCTGGAGGGGCATTTGCGAGTGGTGAATGCGTTGCCCAAAAGGCGTGTATTGGGACTTCATTCGCCCGAGATTAAGCAGGTCGCAAAGTCGCTTTCACGCGAGGGTGGCGAGGTTGTTATGCCCGATGGAACGCACCGCATATGCGTCAATGGAGCCGAGGTGATTCGTGCATTTGAGGCGGTGCCGAGCGAGTGCCTTTGCTACGAGGAGGTCGTCTCTGGGGCTACCTTATCAACCTCGAAAAATGTTCGCTTGATGAGCGTTTGGCGATGCTCACACGCTATGTGCCTGTGCTGGATAATTGGGCTGTGTGCGACTCCTACTGCGCTCACGCAAAGTGGATGACTCGTGCCGACAAAGTGGCTTTGTGGGCGTTCTTGGAGCGTTGGTTTGACTCTGAGCGCGAGTTTGAGGTACGCTTTGCGGTGGTTGTAGCGATGTGTTATTTTCTCAATGAGGAGTGGCTTGACAAGGTTTATGAGCGCATCAACTCTCTCTATTTCGGGCGCATAAAGTCAAAGTATAAAACCGTCAAAGGCAAACCGAAAGTGGCTCAACAGGGCACTGTGCAAGGTGCAGAACCATATTATGTGCGGATGGGAGTTGCGTGGCTGTTGGCGACTGCGCTGGCGAAGTTCCCCGACCAAACAAGAGCCTATGTCCGCTCGTCAAATTTGCCTGAAGATGTTGTAAAACTCTATGTCCGCAAGGCCCGTGAGTCGTTCCGCACACGCACGGTCGAGGCGGTGTAGTGCCCCAACCGTGCGGTTCGGTGACATATAATCCAATAACCAATTACGGAACGAAATCAAGCGTTTACATCGCCACAACCTTCTTGATAGTCACCGTGACATCGAAGTTATTCATTCGCATAATGTCTGGAATTGAATATGGGTGGTAGGCATTGAGGCTGTGGATGGCGAAGCAGATATTGATGTACTTGAGCTTATCCGCTTGTGGTTGCCAATCCTCGTAGGCTGTCTCCCATTTACCATCGTCAAAGTCGTTAACAAGGTCCGACGCTCTTACGAAATCGGCGCATTTGATGGGGAGATATCCCTGATCAAACAGCATATCGATAACCTGGTGAATCTTGGCAAAATCAGAGCCAAAATAGTCGTCGTTCTCCAACTGTATAATGGCACCGGCAGCATTGGGATTATAGTTGAGTCGCCCCTCAACCTCGAAGTTACCATCAACGAAAATCTTTGACGCATCCTCATTTACAATTGCCACACGCTCGTGCATCTGGTGTGTGAGAGTTTTCAACTGATCGTTCAGTTTATCCATACGCATAACCTCATTTGGTGTCGCCTGGAACAACGCATCCAGGGCATCCTTACGCTCCTCAATAAGTTTTGCAAGATACGCACCCTTATCATCGGATACACAGCAAGCCGCACCATCGTCTGTGAGGGCAAGGATTTCGCGCTCAATTTTCTCCACCTTCTCCTTAAGGAATTCCTTTGTCTCATAAAATAGTTTTTTCATACCTTTTTGTTTTTGTGGCTGGGTGTTATCCCAACCGGATTTGTAATCGATTATCACTTTAAGAGTAGAGGATGTTTCGGGAAAAGGTTTGCAAAGACTGGGGATGGAAGGTTTTGGGTATTTGCTGATATGAGCAAAAGATGTGTCATTTTGAGCAAATTGCTTGTACATCGATTTGCTGAAATGTACAATGAGTATAAGAATATAGTATAAGACAGTAATACATACACTAATACTTTTTTCTTTGAAGCAAAGAAAAAAGATATTCAAAAAAGAAACAAAAGGATTGGGGGCATCCGCCTGCGGCGTCTGATCTGTTTTTAGAAAACAAAGAGATGCTGGGAGAAGATGGGATTAACGGAACATATATAGGAGGCCTATTTCCTCAGTATATCAAAAAACAAAAATATATCCTTCTATATACATAATCCTCTACATCGACACATAACCAACCGAATTCCATTTCGCCGACCGCACGCCCCCGCCTCGCTTGACGATTACTACACACCATACTGATATGAATAATTTGTTTGTAACTTTTTTCTGTCTTGTCAACTCTTTGATATAAACGCTCTAAACTGCACAAAAAAATCACTCTTCAAAGATGACATTTATTCTCTGTTCGCTTTTGCATAGTCGCTTGAGTATTAAAAGATTGACTTTTGTAGAGCCATATAATATTGACCATAAGAGCGATAATAATGTAAACTAATCGGTGCAAGTTGATTCGGTACAACAACTTTTCTCTATCCACTTTTTGAGGCTGAATTTCTGAACAGCGGGAACGGCTGTGTTTATCTTCGATTTTAGCAAGCGATCTGAAATCCAATGTTATTATGCGCAATATCTTGTATTATATTGATTATACGGCAATTGCAATGTTTACAATATAGAGAAGTAAACATTGCGAGTACTCGTTTTGTACAAAGATTTCTGTGTTATTCTCGCCCCTAAACCGCACAATAAAATCTCCAAAAACTCAGACTCAAAAATCATAACATTTACATATACATACAACCCAGCCTTTTGCGGACTTTGCAAAAAAAGTTAGCACACTCCGTCAAGTTTGAACAATTCTTATTATCTTTGTACAGAGAGTAAATTTGAGAAGATTTATGAAACAGCTTATCATTCTAATTGTGTTATTGACGGGAGCATTGTGCAATGTTAGCGCACAAGATAGACTGCATCCTACGCATACCTCCACTACCAGGAGTGATGAGATTAAGTCTTTCATCACGCAAATGTACAACAACAAACTCTATGAGGATTACGACTTCTTGCGAAAACATTGCTCTTCGGGATTACTCAAAAAACTTCAAGATGCGTACACTTACGATACCGACGGTATAGCATACGCAACTTGGCTATTTAGAAGCAGTCAGCAGGATAGCAAACCAGGGACGGAAGGAAAGACCATTATGCTGGAGGTGAAACTTGATGGCGATTGGTTTGTTTATACTGCATTGGATATGGGCTGGGAGTTTACCAACAGAATCAAAATCACGAACAAGGGAGGCAAGATTATAATAGAAGATGTTTGTGTGGTCAAAGAGTAGCCACATCAGTAAGCATATTTGTGTCCTGGCAGAAGATTTGGAGGGCACAATCGAGCCAAATGTTCTCTATTCGGTTGAATTGGAGCCTATGCACAGGGCAAAGGAAGATATGGTAGTGCTTCTTTCGCTCGTACGGTTAACATTATCAACAAATTGACTGTGAAATCAAAGTCAATTTGTTGATATTAACAGAGAGTTTGAAAGGCATGCAAGAGATTATACCAAGTAAAAAATTCACTTATAAGTTAATTATTTGAGAAAAATATATTATCTTTGCGGAACAAAAATTGAGTAATGAATTTTGAGTTAGTAGAAATACCATCATTATCTGGAGATTGTTGTCAAATCTTCTCGATTCTAATTGAAGGCGAGGAGCAGACATTATTTGAAAATTTTGCAGAAGAGTATGAGGAAGAATATGTAGATGAGATTGCGGATATGTATAACAGTTTAAAGTTTATGGGTAACGAGGGTGGCGCTCGTCCCCAATTCTTTAAAGATAAGGAAGGTTCTCCGGGAGATGGTGTATCTGCTTTATATGATCATCCAGATAAAATGTTAAGATTATATTGCATAGTATATGGTAGAGTTGCAGTAATATTAGGAGGCGGTGGCCCTAAACCCAAATCTATTCGCGCATGGCAAGATGATCCCAAACTATGTCGCGAAGCCACTATGATGAAATATATATCATCCAAAATAACACAGGCAATAAAAGATGGTGATATTAAGATAACTGATGCTGGATTATCAGGAGAATTAAAAATAATTGACGACTATGGGGACTAAAAAACACAGTGGAATTTTGCAAAGGCTTGAGGCCCGTAGTGCCGACAGCTATGAAAAAGTGGCATCTCGTATGCGGCTTGCAATTAAAATCGCTGATGCCATAGAACATTCTGGCATGAGCAAAAAAGAATTTGCAATTAGGCTAGGTAAACAACCATCAGAAATTAGCAAATGGTTAAGTGGTACCCATAATTTCACTATGGATACATTGATTGATATCTCAAGAGTACTGAAGATTCAGTTAGTAGATGATCAACTTAAGGCGCCAACAATGACTTCGGATATTACAGTAGACACATATAATAGCAGAATTGCATCTATTAAAATTAGACCCACACAGAAGGTGTTAGGAGCCATATCTTTAGATACATCTGTCGGGTATAAGAGTATCATTTATAATAATCATATTGCAACTCCATGCTACGGATTTGTATAAAAAAAGAATATATGAATACAGAAACAAATATTTTATTTAGTTTGGAATCAATAGAAGAGATATTGTACAGTATTTCTTCTTGCGATAGTATGGCGCACACTTGTATTAATCGAGAAACTCTTCGAGTACAATTTATGACACAAACTTTTCTTAACATAAAGAATAATCAGGTCAAGATTAAAGTTGGAACAAAATATGATATACAAGAAGTAAGCGTACTTAATCTTGAACTGCTTTTCGTTTTTGGGATTAATAATATCGACAATCTTGTCAGCGTTGACAGAGATAATATGAAACTTAATTTCAAGGCGGACCTCATACCGACCTTTATAAATGTTGCTATAGGAGGAATGAGAGGAGTTTTATACGAAAAAGTGAAGTCTACTATACTTGAAGCATATCCATTGCCATTAATTGACTTGCAAGAACTAATTAAACAAAATACCTTCCATGTTGAAGAGTAATCTTTGAGAGTGTCATATATACATCATATGATAATTACTTGTCACAAAATGCAGCAGAATAGAATGCACATATTGCTTACGACTTATTGATCGAGTTCAGGGCGTAAAACGCTTTGAAGGCGTTCTGTGTGCGCCTATTTCAAGCGTTGAAACCGCAAACTCTATTGGGGAAACTATCCAACTGAAACATACTCGAATACGGATATTATAGATGCAGATATCCAAGTTATGAGAATAGATAAGAATCGTTGGAAAGTTCCTCACTTTTCAACGATTTTTGTTTATTATACCCATTGGTGATGCTTAACCTCTCCATCAATTCCGTCCAATGGCAATAACAAACTTTATTATTAACAACGCAGTGATGCGGTAAACAATGAAATTATGAATTATAAATTTGATGGAGATAGGGTGTTCTTTACATCCGACACTCACTTCTACCATGCCAATATTATCAACTTCTGTGGTAGGCCATTTAAGAATGTGGATGTTATGAACGAAACACTCATAGCCAACTGGAATAGCGTAGTCGGTCCGGACGATATTGTGTTTCATCTCGGCGACTTCTGTTTAGGAGGATCAGCAGAGTGGACCAATATCCTTAATAGGCTTAATGGTAAGATTTACCTGATTGTCGGCAACCACGACATCAAGAATTTGAGGCAAGGATATTATAGTCGCTTTGAGCATATAGCGATGCAGATGCATGTTGAGGTAGGCAAGCAGAAGATATATCTCAACCACTGCCCAAATTGCTAAGATGAATTTATCATTGGCTATTATCGTTTATCAAATTCTTTCGCCCTATTTTAGCCCCAACAGAAATTAGGGAGCTACAATTCATATACTATACAAATCACAACATATCGTACTTTTCTTTTATAAAAAGCAATCGACCCGAAAGGTTGGACTTTATAAAGGACATAAGACAAGGCATTACATAAAATGACATTGGAGAAATCTCAGATTAAGTTTGCGAAATCGGAATGTACAGGAGATCTAATAGACATCGTTTCTTGTCACTCAAAAACTCGTCAATTGAAAGCAGTAAGGGATGATTATACTCTCGGCAAAACAGATTTGTATCCTAGCTGAGGATCAGAAAGATACAATCAGCCAAATGATCTATATTCGGCAGAATTGAAACCTATGTACACGGCAAAGGGTTATGTGGTAGTTAACGCCCTTGGTTTTAAAGCTATTGATATTATGTCAAATTTTCCCCATGGTGTTACAAGTTTATTTTATTTTATTGGATTAGGCATCAAAATATTCAAAAAATATTTGGTATTGGTATTTTTTTTGTGTACCTTTGTGCATAGTTTTCTGTCTCAAGATACAAAATATAGTATATATATGCTTTATTTTGTTTATAAAATATTTGATTGAAAGCAAAATATAAGTTTAGTGGCTACGCTGATATATTCAGCAAAAATTATGAAAAATATGGAAACTGGAAGAACCCGTAAAAGCGAACGATTAAATGCTTTAGCAAAAGTGAACGATAAGGAAAATGGGTATATGAGTGAACTAATTCTAGAGATTGGCCAAAAATTTGTTGATGAATTCATCGCTGTGGGATTCATTATTTGCGGATATACTCTAACTGCAAAAACATGGCGAGTATCTGAGCTTGGAAAAGAGTTTTATGCTGAAATAAAATAACACTTTATTTAACTACTATGTGGATGGATTTTGTTCATCCATTTTTTATGCCCAAACATATGACTTGTTATGCTGTATTGTGGATACCTACAATAGTTTATAGGAATTTGAATGAGGTTGTTACTACAACGGTAAAAGAGACCAATATTTCCGACATTGAAGGTAATATGCTGAATGTCAGAGTGCGTCTATTGGAAAATGAAAGTATTGATATTGATATTTATTCAAATGCCGAATCTGATTATAAACATTATATTACACTAACATTTGTTAAGCCAAGTTATAATGGATTGCGATTATACTCCTATGAATATACAGTGGATTCGCAATATGAAGATGGTTTTAGGTTTACGGATAAAACTTTTCCAGAAGCGATATATCATATTATAAAAGAGTTCTATCATGAACATGATTTCCATGAGTTGGCGAATGACGCATCATTGATAGCGTATACGAGCAAGAATGAAGTACATATCCAGAATGATGATAATCCAGCTTTAGCTCACTATCTGCAACGATACGAATTCATATTACGCGCCATAGTCGATAATATTCACGAGTGGCTGGAGGCAATTCGGGCGAAAACAGATATAAAAGACCAAATTTTTACATCATTCCCCAAAATGTGTCTTAAAGCTCGTGGATATGAAGTTTACATGGATGCATTGTACCATTCTCGTTACAACAAGAAATGCAGAGTAAATTGTTACGATGATCGAGAATTACGCCAACGCGCTTTTAATATAGAGAATGCTCAAAGATACATCAGAGCAGCAGAATATGAATACAGTATAAAATATCAGCACAATAGTTCAACAGCCTTGCAAGCTATTGCGGAGAGAAATATGAAATTGGTGCAGGAAACAGCACAACAAAACATGAAACTTACTCAAAAAACTGCGCAAGAGAATATCAACGAAGTTAGAAAGACCGCAAACTTATCTACATGGTGGGCACTTGTCAGTATTGTCCTTGGTATAGTTTCTATTGTATATTCAGTATATACATCACATACATCATCCAAAGAATTATACAAGCTACAAACAAAATTAGAAACAACAATAGAGAATGTATCTGTAACAGCCGAAGAAATCCGAAATCAACAAAGTGAAATTCAAAAGCTATTACCAGAACTCAATGATGTTGAGTCTCAAAACGATAAATTAACTCGTATCGAGCGACTGATAAAAATGCTTCAAGCTACAATTAATAATAAATAGTTTCAGTATAATATTGAATTATTAGATGAGTCTGTCTAACAAATTGTAGACAGGCTCTTTTTATACGACTTTTTATCTGAAAGTTTTGTATGCAATTGCCAGAGGGTAAAAAAAGAGAAGACAATCATTCTTAATGAATTTTTACAATACTCTAACCAAAATATCAAATCTATAAGTAGTTCTGATTATCAGTTATCATCGTTTATCACTGTTTATCACTGTTTATCACTGTTTATCGTAGTTTCTCTATATTCTTTCGCCCTATTTCCGGCCCCGAAGCAATATAGTTATTTAATGATACATAAAATGTATTTACACCTTTTGTAATAAACAGTTTTGTTTAGAATCGATATTCAGGAAACCAAGGCAAATCACTGCATTTCAGACTTCTCTTTTATAAAAAAAGCAGGCGACCGTAATCGGACTATCCTCTTTGGGAAAAGTACAGTACAAACATTTGTAACACTCGACACATCAACACGATACACAAATAAAAGTGAAACGATTTTGCAAACAAAACCATTTATCGCTTTTCTGAACTGAAATTCAGGTAAAAACTGAAGACAAAAGCATAATCGAGAATAATAAAGTGCAAGAGAGATAAACTAAATTTAAGTATAGTTTATCTCCGAAAATCGTGCTTAACATCTAGTGTGATCTCAAATAATGTGAGTTCTTTATGTTATTCTTTAACATCAAAAATTGACAATTTAAGAAATAACTTCTATATTTGCATAATATCTATTCGATAATTTGTAATTAGCAAAAAATATGTCTGTTAAATCACACGATGAGCCATTGGAGGAGTTATTGAAAATGGTAGAAATGGGGAAGGCTCAACTACCGGAATTTCAACGTAGTTGGGTGTGGGACAATACTCAAATATGTAAATTAATTGAGAGTATTACCTCTGGATATCCAATGGGTGCAGCTATGTTTCTAGCCAATGGAGGGGATTCTATTAGATTTAAGTATAGAAAATTCACAGGAGTAGATTCAAATCTGACAACAATACCTGAATGGCTTGTATTAGATGGACAGCAGCGTTTAACAACTCTATATCAGGTTTTCAAGTGCAAAACACCTGTCATAACTCAATAAGGATAAAACTCTTGAAAGATACTATTATTTAGATATTAAGAAGTCCTTAAATCCTGATATTGACAGACTTGATGCCATTATTTCCATCCCACATACAAAGTTGCAAACCTCGAATATTGGTAGGGATATTTCTCTTGATTTATCTACACAAGAACAGGAATTTGAAAACTTAATGTTTCCACTCAATATTACCTTTGATTCGAGTGCTGTTATGCATTGGATGATGAATCTTAATGTCTACTATCATAATGATGTAGAGATAGGATCTATATTTATGAAGTTTTATGATAGTGTTATCAAGCCTATTATTGCATATAAAATTCCTGTCATTGAACTTGGCAAGGATACACCTCGAGAGGCTGTTTGTCAAATATTTGAGAATGTAAATACCGGAGGTGTACCTTTGACAGTCTTTGAACTTGTTACGGCAACATTTGCTGCGGACGAATATGACCTTAGGGCTGACTGGAATGAAATATATAAAAAGTGGGTTGATAAAAAATTAGATGTACTTAAAGATGTTTCAGGTGTCAATTTTTTGGCAGCAATGTCTTTGCTTGTGACCTATCAAAAGTATAAAAAGGGTATCTCTGGGGCAGTATCTTGTAAAAAGAGGGAAATACTTAAATTAGAACTCGAGGACTACCTCAATAACAGAGACAGCCTGATTAGAGGTTTTATCGATGCGGCATCGTTCCTTGCTCAACAGGGCATCTATCGGAGTAATGACCTTCCATATACATCGCAATTAATACCTTTAGCTGCAATATTTGCTTATGACAAATCGAAAGCTGGCTCAAATAGCCTCATATTGAGTACAAATATTGACAAACTGGTTCAATGGTATTGGTGTGGCGTGTTTGGAGAGTTGTATGGAGGAGCAAATGAGGCAAGATTTGCATTAGATATTGTAGATATATTTGCGTGGATAAATGAGGGAAAAGACCCTGATACGGTAGTCAGGGCAAATTTCCAACCCACACGCCTACTCTCTATGCAGACGCGTAATAGTGCCGCCTATAAAGGTGTTATGGCATTGATAATGCAAAGTTCGCCTTTAGACTTTATGAGCGGCAATAAGATGGATATTGCTTCGTATTTAGAAGAGGATACAGATATACATCATATCTTTCCTCAAGCGTATTGCATTGCCAATAATTTACCACAAAGAAAATGGAACTCTGTCATTAACAAAACGCCTATCTATGCCGGAACCAATAGGTCTATCGGAGGGCGAGCTCCAAGTGAATATATTAAGACAATGCAGAATAAAAAGTTATCACAACAGACTATAGATTTGGCATTAAAGTCACACATGGCTAATCCGGATTATCTCAGAAGTGATAATTTTGATGAATATTTTATTGACAGAGCAATCCAAATACTAAATCGAATAGAAGCAGCTATAGGGAAGGCGATCCCAGGTCGTGATAGTGACGAAACAATCAAGGAATATGGAGTTACATTAAAACGCCAAGCATCGTCTATATAGTGCGAGTCCAATACGTAACCAAGCAGAGGCACCCCCCCCCTCTGCTTTTTTTGTATCGTTGTCAGAGCTTTCGGGCGGATATTCCTATGCTTTTAGTGGGCAACCGCAAAATAAATGAAAAATTTCTGCCCTTGTTCCAAACCTTCCCGGACAAAGGCTCTCTATGCTTACAATGAAGCGACCCATCTGTGCAGAAACCTATTGGCTCTATAGATTACTCCGATAAACCATCTGGTGATGACATGTGTTTTTTAATTCTATATTATCCTACTTTGCGTCCTTTATCTTATCCCAGAAGATATCGACCTCTTTCTTGTTTTGTATGAGACATAGTAGCAGGTCGTATTCAGAAACCTTACTATGCTTGCCACCCATATCTTTGCGGATATTGTATATTAGATTAAGAAAATATTTGAATCGAGCATTCTCTGAGGATCCATCAACTGATGCGCATAACCATTTGTTAAATGCCTTAATAACGCTGTCAGAACCATACATGAAGATACCCTTCTTTACCTCCATCATTCTCTTTTTCAACATTTTGGTCTTATCCTCTTTGTCGTTGATAAGTACGCTAAAGAATAGTCCGACTAAATCAGAATATGCATTGTATTTCTTATCCGATAGCTGATTTTCCATTATCTTTATCTGCTCGGTTTTTCTTTGCATAATCCATCCTAAAACTGCAATAATGACAGATAGCAATATGCTTATACCTCCTAATATGTGCTCTATATCCATAGTAAATCTATTATGAAGTTAGTATATGACAACAGCAAAGCCATCAAATACCCTTAAAATATTTTTCTTTGCCATGTTTTACCTCCACCTATAATTTATGTTCTGCAATTTTGCGTCGAACTTCTTTGTTATCCTCAATGGCTTGCTTGCAATATTTTTTCATTTCTCTAACAGCATCTGCGTATAATGATTTACGGCGTTGCTTTTGGGCATCATCTAAAAACATATCACAATCTATACTTTGGTCATGCCCATCTTTGATTTTTTGCATTATGCACTCAATCATCACATCGTCGACATTGATGCCTCTTCGTGATTTTTCTACTAAATCGTAGAATTCCTTGGCGAGTTCGTATATATTATTCATTATTATCTTCTATATTCTTAAGGCAAACTTCTACTGTTTGTTTATCGGGCGTAATAGTTTGTTACATATATCTTTTTATTTTATTCTCCATATTTCTCAACTAACTCCAACTTTTTGATGCGGGAGCGGATAGCGCTTGGCTTGCGTTGGAAGTGGGCAGCAAGCTCTTTGGTTGTTGCACCATCGCACCACATTTGGGTTAGCTCTAAATCGTCCTCCTCGCTCCACGGCTTGTAGGCATTGGGATACTCCTGCTGGCAAGCAAATACCGAGTAAGTTGGTGTTCCCGTTAGCTGCTTATACGCTTTCAAATATTTCTTCAATCGCTTTACATCCTTATCCGAAATATATGGCAAACGGCGAATATCCATATTATCCGAGAGGTCGTTGAGCTTGACCGCCACTGCCAAAGGATTCTCTTTGACACGAGCAATAAACTTGTCGTATGGCTCATTCTCCGACAATTTGGTTACACATCGCAGTGCCTCGATAACCTCTGCCGAAAAGCCCTCGGCAGCAAGGCGCTCAAATGTCCAATCAGTGTCCTCCACAACATCGTGCAGCACACCGACAATCTTCTCTTCTGTCGTCTTGCCCGCTGCCATAACACGCAACGGATGACCGATATAGTCATTTCCCGCCTTGTCAAACTGCCCACGATGCGCCTCGGTTGCTATCTCTATCGCCCGTTCAAGTGTACTCATAGGATATGATGTATTAGATAGATTTCTTACAAAGTTAAGCAAAAATTTATAGAAACTTCGGTTTTTGGCAGAAAACTATTTTGTCGCACCTCAATCGTCATGTCGAAAAAATCGTTACCTTTGGATAAGATTTATTGCGATTAACTAATTTTTATGGCCGAGAAAGAGAGGATAGGTTGAAGCGGAAGTGGCCCCAAAAGTTTTTGTCCAAACTTTTGAGGCCACTTCAGCTTTTTTGAGGTTTACCTATATTATATAGATGTGTCGATATGTTGCAAGCCTATTTTGCAGGTGCTTAATATAAAATAGACAAAAGAGCAATTTTCAGGTGGCAAAGTTCAGTTAATCTTTTCAGAAATACAATATTGAAATAAAACTTTGTTATTTGTATATTAGGAAGATGTTCGGCCACTACAAATAGGGGAGAGCTGTCGCCCTCCCCGTCAAAAAACACTAAAAACAGTTAAAACCTCGTATAACACCTCTCGCCCAGCAGCAGTTCCACCGCATCCTCGATATCGAAAACCCCTTTGTGCGGAGGGTGAGGATACCTCTTGCATACCTCATAAAGTGAATTTCCGAGCACCAGTAGCGACGATGCGCACTCTATCGTGTAGCTCTTGCCATCGTCGCCCACATATTTTACCCTGTCTGGTTTCACGACACTTGGGCGATGACCGAACTTGCACTGTGTGCCAAACTCGAAGCCGTAAATATAGTGTCGTTTGCCCGCCTCATCGACCACCTGCGAACATTTGTAGTTCTGCCACCAATCAATGATGTGGCCAAGTGTCAGCTCCGTATGTTGCACCTCGTAGGCGAGGCCTTGCCTCTCCCAACCGCTGAGTGGCAACGGCAATGGCGTATAAAAGAGCCGTTCATCAGCAAAAATCTGCTCGCTGCACCTCAAGAGTCGATAGGCATATCGCACAAATAACTCCGTGCGCCATCTCCTCTTCTCGTTGTAGTCGAACTCGTGGGCACTTGTCGCTTCTCTCTTCATCTCGCTTGTGCCTACACCCTCGGTGTAGTCAAGCAGTGCCGGCGGTATTACCCTCTCAACCGACACATCTTTCGTAAATTGTGTTCTCATAATTGTATAAAATTTCGTTGTTGAGTTATTAACTCGGTGCAAAATTAGAGTGCTATTTTGACAACTTCTGTCAAAATCGAAAATAGTTGGTAAATTTTGCACAAATCTTCAGCAGCTGAGTTTCTCCCTACTCCCACCCTCAAAAAAACAGGCGAACTCCGAAGTTCGAAGTTCGCCTATATAAATATAAGGTATCGACCTTATTTTGCAGGTGCTGCGGCAGGGGTCTCGACGATACCCAACTCCTTCTTCACGGCAGCTGCGATATCGGTAAGCTGTGCCTCGTCGAAGTAGGCAAGGCTTGGCACCGAGGTGTTAAATACTGCGATATAGCCCGCAGCCTTCGCAACCTTGTTTACAGCCTCGTTAGCCTTCTTCTGTACAGGCTCAATCAACTCTGTCTCCTTCTTCTGGAAGTCCTGCTGTGCAATCTGCTGGAACTCGCTGAAGCGTTGTTGCAGCTGCTCCAACTCCTGCTGGCGCATCTGCTTTACCGATGCAGCCATAGTTGCCTGGTTCTTCTGGAAGTCGGCCAACTTGTTGTTGAACTCGACCTGAATCTGCTCCATCTGCTCCTGCAGGTCCTTACCGAAGGCCTCCAAATTCTTCTGTGCCTCCTCGAACTCCGGCATCGCAACGATAACCTCCTGCAAGTTGATACGGGCGAACTTCTGTGCCGATACTGTGCTTACGCCGAACAATACGGCAACCAAAATCAAAAGTTTTTTCATCTTAAAATCTGTTTTTGAGTTATTATTTTTTTGAATTTATTTTTTCAGCTCCTCGATAATCTGCGCTGTGTGATCCACCTTGTCGCCCACATAGAGCATCGAGGTGTTCGAGGCCTTGTCCAATACGAGGTCGTAACCATTTGCTTTGGCGTATGCCTCGATTGCAGCAAAGACCTTGGTCTGGATAGGCTTGATAAGCTCGATGCGCCTCTTCATGAGTGTTCCCTCCTCGCCAAAAATCTCTTGTTGGAACTTCTGTGCTGCCTCCTCCTTCTCCAAAATCTGCTTCTCGATAGTCGCACGAGTTGAGGCCGAAAGCGAAGCCTTCTGCGCCATATAGTTGTTGTAGAGGCTCTCGATACTCTTGAACCTATTATCAACCTCGGCCTGGTACTGCTTGGCGAGGTTGTCGAGCTCGGTGATGGCGTTGTTGTAGCTGTCGAGCGACTTAAATACCTTCTCGCTATCTATAACAAAATAGCTCTGTGCCGAGGCGATGCCAAGTGTTGTCAAGGCAAATAGTGCAGTCAAGATTATTCGTTTCATATCCGTAGTTTTTAATGTGTTGAACACAACTATCATCAAATTTGTTGCCAATATCTAATTTTGCTATTAGAAACTCTGTCCGATAACAAAGTGGAATTGGCTTCCGCTGCGCTTGGTGCTGCCTGCAGGTGGATCGAAGCCCCAGCCCCAATCTACACCGAGCATACCAACGATAGGGAGGTAGAGTCGTACACCGACACCTGCCGAACGCTTAACCTTCCATGGCGAAAAATCCTTCCATGAGGTAAATCCGTTACCCGCCTCCAAGAAGCCGAGTACATAGATCTGTGACGACGGCTTGAGGATGATAGGGTAGCGCAACTCCATCGTATATTTGTTGTAGGCGATGGAGTAGTTCGAGCCCACAGGGTCGAGGTCGCCATCCTCGTAGCCTCGCAACGATATGATATCGACACCATACATCGTATATCCCGACATACCGTCACCTCCGACTTGGAAACGCTCGAATGGCGAGATTTTGTTCTTGTTGTAGTGTCCGAGGAAGCCCATCTCGGCCTTGAGCATCAACACGAGGTTGTTGTTAGAGGTGAGGGCCTGGAACCACTGCGCCTTGAAGTTCCACTTGTGGAACTCGATCCAGCGGTAGCGGTCCTGCTCGCTCATACTCTGGTCAGCGTAGTTCTTGCCATCCATAGCCGAGAATGGCGGAGTAATCTGCAACGAGAGCGAGATATCCGAGCCTCGACGAGGGTAGATTGGCTGGTCGGTAGAGTTTCGTGCCAAGACAAGTCGCAGCGACAACATATTGGCATTACCATTCTCCATCACGAACGAGTTGTAGTTCTTCAGACCATATCGCTGATATGCCAACTCGCCATAGAATGTGAAGTATGGGTCAGGCCACGACAGACGCTTGCCGAGTCCGACCGAAAGACCATACGAACGGAAGTACGATGTCGCCTTGCCGCCAATCCAGTAGGCGTTGTTCTGCTCGGAGAGGTGTCCCGATATGGTGAATGAGTTTGGCTTGCGACCTCCGAGCCAAGGGTCCTGGAACGAGAGGGCGAGAGCCTTGTAGTATGTACCGTTGGTCTGTCCCGATATCGAGAGTCGCTGGTTCTGTCCCATAGGGTATGGTCGCCAAGCGTTCTTCTTGAAGAGATTTTTAATCGAGAGGTTGTTGAGCGTGATACCTACCGAGCCAACGAATGTTCCCGAGCCCCAACCGGCAGCGACATTAAATTGGTCGGATGCCTTCTCCTCGAGTGGCCAATTTATATCGACCAAGTCGTTCGATACGGGTTTGATATCGGGCATCAGCGTCTCCTCGTTGAAGTGCTGCATACCGGCCAAGGTACGCATCGTCTGCATCAGCAATGAACGGTTATACAACTCGCCAGGGCGAGTGTAGAGCTCACGGCGGATAACCTCGTCATCGACACGGTTGTTGCCCGTGATGCCGACATTGTTGATGGTAAATTGGTTACCCTCAAAGATCTTTATCTCGAGGTCGAGCGAGTCCTTGCCCACGACAATCTCGTCGGGCTCAATCTGCGACATCAGGTAGCCGTCGTTCTGGTAGAGCGACTGCACCGACATATCGTCGGGGTTCTGCTCCTTACCTACACCGAGTCGTTTGTGTATCGACTTTTTGTCATAGACATCGCCACTATTTATCGCCAAGAGGCGTTGCAACATCTCGGTGTCGAAGCGAGAGTTACCTATCCACGACACATTGCGGATATAGTATTTGTTACCCTCGGCAAGGTCGATATGTATGCCGAGGCGCTGGTGCTTCGGATTTTTCACCTCCATACGGTATATCGAGTCCGAGAGGATGTTGGCATTGCGGTAACCCTTCGAGTTGTAGAAGTCGAGCAGTAGCTCCTTGTCCTCCTCATACTCCGCCTCCTTGAACTTGGTGTTCTGCCAAAACAGGATGCTTACCTTGTGTGTCTTCTTGAAGGTGCGGGCCAAGCGTTTATCTGTGAAGTTGTCGTTACCCGAGAAGGTAATCTCGCCTACACGAACACGGTTGTTCTTCTTGATGTCGAAGGTTACATTTACCGCCTGCTTGATAGTCGTGTCGGGTTCGATGTTGTAGGCAACCTCGCAATCGAGAAAGCCCTTCTCACCGAAGTGCTGCTTGATGAGTTTGATGTTCTTGTCGATGATGTGCTCGGAGAGTTCGTGACCTCGTTTGAGCTTCAGCACCTCGTCAATGAGGTCCTTCGACTTACCCTTCGGTACACCCGTAATAGCCCAGTTCATCACTCGAGGTCGCTCTCGGAGCATAACCTCCAAATCGACGCTGTCGCCCTCGATTGTTGCACCAATCTGTATATCCTCGAAGTAGCGTTGCGACCAAAGGCGCATCATTGCATTCTGCACGAATGTACCCGACAAGAATATCGAGTCGCCCGGCACCAAGCCCGACGAGGAGCGAATAATATCGTGATTTATATACTTTACACCGTGGATATTGACCTTGCGGAGAACATAGGCTCTGTCGTCTGCGCTATCGAAGTAGGGTGCATCCTTTGGCATTACGAAGTTATCTTCGACGGCTACGGTATCCATCTGCATTGCGGTCGTGGTGCTTGCTTTTTTGGCTGTGCCCCTCTTCGAGCGAGGTTGCGCTACGGCCGAAGCGGCGACAAAGATAGATGCCGCTGTAAGTATTATCGTGAATATTTTGAAAAATAACTTCATCTACAAATGTAAAAAATCTCCTTGTTGCATGCTAAAGCAGACCATATCTGCGGTTACGCAGAGCGTACTCCTCGATAGCCTTGTCGAAGGCCTCCTCGCGGAAGTCGGGCCATAAGGTCTGCGGGAAGTACATCTCGGCATACGAAGCCTGCCACAGCAGGAAGTTGCTCAAACGGCACTCACCACTCGTGCGAACTATAAAATCGGGGTCGGGGATATCTGCCGTATAGAGGTTTGCGGATATCAACTGCTCCGAGATATCCTCACTGCGCAACTCGCCACTTGCCACACGTTTGGCAAGGCGTTGCGTTGCACTCACCAACTCCTCTCGTGCGGAGTAGTCGAAAGCGAGAACAAGGGTGAGCTTGTCGCCCTCCTTGGTGCTCTCCTCTATATGTTGCAGACGCTCACGCACCACCTCCGAGAAGCGGTCACGACGACCTATGAAGCGGACACGCACACCCTCCTTGATAAGTTCGGGTGTCTCGTTGGTTACGCTCTGACAGAAGAGCTGCATCAGCGCATCTACCTCCTCCTGTGGTCGGCCCCAATTCTCGGTCGAGAAGGTGTAGAGCGTGAGGTATCGCACCCCATTACGGAGCGCAGCTTTGATGCAGGCACGCACCGAAGCCACACCCTCGATGTGTCCTTCGTAGCGCTCTTTGCCCTGTTGCTGTGCCCAGCGGCCATTGCCATCCATTATTATGGCAACATGTGTCGGTATTTTATCTCCATTACCCATATAGGGCGCAAATATACAAATTAAAAACTGAAAACTGAAAGCGGAAAGCGGAAAACTTCTATTTCTAATAGAAAATAGCATAAGCTAATGGCTAATGGCCAATGGCTAATAGCTTATCTGATGTCCACTCCCCACATCATCTTATTTCGTAACGAATCGAAGAATGATATATTGTGCGGAACGGCAAGGCGGATCTCTCTTTTTGCCTTTTTGATGGTCAAAATGGTGTTGTTTGCCACCTTGAAAGTGCGGTTATCTACCGATATGGAGGCCTCGTTTTTGCGGGTGTCGATATGCAGTGCTACGACACTCGTGTCGGGCATTACGATAGGTCGCATTGTAAGGTTGTGAGGCGCCAGCGGAGTGAGCAAAAACGAGTGGCACGAAGGGGCAACGATAGGGCCTCCCGCACTCAACGAATAGGCTGTTGAACCCGTTGGTGTTGAGATTATTACGCCATCACCATTGTAGGTCGAAACGGTGTTGTTGTCGATTGTCGCCTCGACCGAAATCATCGAGGCTCCGAGTCGCTGTACAGCCACCTCGTTCAGGGCATAGAGTTTGCCTTCGGATAGCCCCTCTACGCAGAGCATTGCACGCTCCTCGAGGCGGAGTGTTCCGCCTGCAATCTCGGCAAATACGCTCTCTATATTTTCACGAGGTGCGAGGGCGAGGAAGCCGAGGTGTCCGCCATTTATGCCGACAACGGGAATATCGGCTCCGCCAAGACGATGCACACCCTCGAGCAGAGTACCATCACCGCCATAGCAGACCATCACCGAGTCGGCAGGTTGCTCGCCAACCTCTTCGTCATAGATAAATTCGGTCGGAATTGTACGCAAAGAGAGCTTTTCGATATTCTCGGCAAAGTCCCTATTTATGGCGTACGAAAAGCCGTAACGCTCTATGGCTCCGAAGATTTGTTCGATATCCTCGGTGCGCAGTGCTATGCTCTTTCGCGAAAAAAGTACTATCTTCATCTTGCGATCTCAACGAAATTTATTAACTTTACATCGATTTTGGCGCAGAGTGTGCAAAATCCATCTGCAAATATAGCGATTTTTATGACAAAGTTAAGCGTAAATGTAAATAAGATTGCCGTAATTCGCAATTCTCGTGGCGGAAACACCCCCGATGTGGTTGCAGCAGCGTTGGCAATAGAGCGTTTTGGCGGTGAAGGTATCACCGTACACCCACGCCCCGATGCACGCCATATCCGCTACTCGGATGTGCGTGAGCTGAAGAGGGTTATTACGACCGAGCTCAATATCGAGGGAAACCCGATAGAGTCGTTTGTCGATTTGGTTTTGGAGGTTGTGCCGGCACAGGTAACACTCGTTCCCGATGCCGTGGATGCCATAACCTCAAATGCGGGTTGGGATACCATCGCCAACAAGGAGTTTTTGACCGACATCACAAAGCGTTTTCACGAGAAGGGTATTCGTGTCTCGATTTTCGTCGATCCGAAGCCCGAGATGGTTGCCGGAGCAGCCGCTTGCGGAGCAGACCGAGTAGAACTCTACACCGAGGCGTATGCCGCTAACTACAAGGCAGATAGAGAGGCTGCCATTGCGCCTTATGTCGCCGCTGCGGAGGAGGCTCGCAGGTGTGGTCTTGGGCTCAATGCGGGACACGACCTTTCGCTTGAAAATCTGCAATATTTTGCCGAGCAGATACCTTGGTGCGACGAGGTTTCGATAGGTCACGCCTTGATTAGCGATGCCCTCTACTACGGCTTGGAAAATACAGTACAACTCTATCGCAGATGCTTGTGATAAACGGAAAGCGGAAAACGAATTTATAAAACCCCTAACGACCCTAACGCCTCTAACGACCCTAATAATGAAAAACCCACTGCAACTACCGATATTTGAGAAGATTTCACGCCTTGTTGATGAACGAGGCGTGGAGGCGTATGTTGTGGGTGGATATGTCCGTGACTACTATCTGCACCGCCCTTGCACCGATATAGATGTGGTTGTTGTGGGTAGCGGTATCGAGATAGCCGAGGCACTCGGTAGGGAGCTGAAAACCAAAGTGTCGGTATTTAAGACCTTCGGAACGGCAATGTTGCATGCCGATGGCTACGAGGTGGAGTTTGTGGGGGCAAGGAAGGAGTCCTACTCGCCCGATTCGCGCAAGCCACATGTCGAAGATGGCACCATCGAAGATGACCAACGCCGCCGTGACTTTACCATTAACGCTATGGCGTGGTCGCTCAATGGCAAGACCTTTGGCGAGTTGGTCGATCCGTTCGATGGAATGTACGACCTCGAAGATTGCATAATCTGCACCCCGTGCGACCCCGATATAACATTTTCGGATGACCCTCTGCGAATGATGCGAGGTATCCGCTTCGCTTCGCAACTCGGCTTCGAGTTGGAGGACGAAACCTTCGAGGCGATGAAGCGCAACCGTGAGCGCATCAAAATCGTGTCGCAGGAGCGCATCATCACCGAACTAAATAAAATTGTCGCATCGCCAGTACCTTCGATTGGTTTTGAACTGCTCGAACTGACCGGTTTGTTGGAGATAATTTTCCCCGAAATGCACGCCCTCTGCGGTGTGGAGCGCAGGGGTAATCACGCCCACAAGGACAACTTCCGTCATACGCTGAAAGTGCTTGATAATGTGGCTCGTAAGAGCGACGATTTGTGGCTGCGCTGGGCGGCTGTAATGCACGATATCGCAAAGCCGAAATGCAAGTCGTATGACCCTCGCATCGGCTTCTCGTTCCACGGCCACGAGGTACTCGGCTCGAAGATGGTTCCGCCTATCTTCCGTCGTCTGAAATTGCCACTTGGCGAGTCGATGAAGTTTGTGCAGAAGATGGTATTTTTGCACCTGCGACCAATTATTTTGGCGGAGGATGTGGTTACCGACTCGGCTGTGCGCCGCTTGTTGTTCGAGGCGGGTGATGATGTCGAGAAGCTGATGACCTTGTGCGAGGCGGATATTACATCGGGCATTGAGAGCAAGGTGAAACGCTTTTTGGCAAATTTCGAGTTGGTGCGTGAGAAGATGCGCGACTTGGAGGAGCGTGATCGCATCCGCAACTTCCAACCGCCAATCACGGGTGACACGATAATGAAGGAGTACGATATTGCCCCTTGTGCAATGCTTGGCGAGATAAAGGAGATAATCAAGAATGCTATTCTCGATGGGGAAATACCGAATGACTACGACGCAGCCCACGCACTTATGGAACGCCTTGCCTCCGAGCGTGGCTTGGTCAAGAGAAAATCGTTCTGATGGACTCTTTTTGCACCTTACTTGCGGCGTAAATGCTCACATACGCCCAAGTATGCTGCGCTTTCCGCCACTGCGTAACGCACAAAAATAGCCTCATCATTGACGATTTTTTAGGTTTTGAGAAGGTTGCAGTTAGCCGAAGAGCGAGGACTAAAAAAGCGATGAATGTTCATCGCTTTTTTCTATTTCTTACTCTGTGAAAATAACCATTTGAGTCTTTCAGCGGTAAATGCCTCTTCGCAGGCTTCACGATGACCAAGTCCCGATAGTATCGAGAAATTTACTCGACCACCCAATCTCTCAATTTCCGAGGTAAACCACTGTAAATCCTCTGTGCTGCGCTCAAATTCGCCTACGGTAACGCAGAGTGGAGTTTTGAGATATTCGTTTGGCTCGGCATTGCGATTGCCTGCCGATGCGACAAATGCCGCAGCAAAAAAGTCGCTTCTCTCTCGCAATATCTTCCAAGTTCCCATTGCGCCCATCGAAAAGCCGCATAGGTAGATACGATTGGTATCAACTCCAACATCTTTGATGTAGTGCTCTATCAACTCGAAAATCTTATCCTCATATCCCGGCATATCTCTGTGGGCAATCCATTCGTGGGTTGGCGGACATTGTGGAACGATAAAATAGATTGACATTTTGCTCTCTCGCAAATACTTCTCTATGTCCCACACGGAAGGTACTTGTATTTGTCGTTCGTTATCTGTTCCGCAGCCACTTTTTCCGTGAAGATATATTAAAAGTGCGGGCATTTTGTCTTCGCTTGATAACTTTGCAAATTCTTGATATTTAACCCCTGCAAACTCCTTTGGCTCAAATTGTTGAGCATTGACCGATGTGTAATATAAAGTTGTTGCAATCACCAAAAAAATAGATTTTATAATCTGATTCATATAGAGTTGTTGTTTTAATGTTTTGTGCAAAGATAGGCGGAATTTTTATCGGTTGTAAGCCTTGCTGTGCGAATCGCCAAATAACATCGTTGAAACGACTATTTGACGCTGCGAACCAACAAATTGCTATTTTTATCATTAAGCAGTCGCAGACTGCGCTGTCATTCAATGCCATAATGCTAAAAAACTAAAAGCTAATGGCCAATGGCTAATGGCCTCAAAAAAAATCTCTCCGTTGTTGTGCTATTTAGGCAAATTTTATTAAATTTGCGGTATATATATGCTAACGACAAAAATATAATCGCATAACTATATGGCACAGTATCAACTTAAAGAGGTGAAGACGGCAAAAGAGGCCAAAGCGTGGCTTCACATGGACCGCAAAATTTATGAGGGTAACCGCAACTGGGTTTGTCCGCTTGATAGCGATATCGAGAAGGTCTTTGACCCTGTGCAAAACGAACTTTTCAACGATGGTGAGGCTATTCGTTGGGTCGTGGTGGATAGCGAGGGCGAGGTCGTAGGCCGCATCGCAGCCTTCTACAACCGTGAGCAGCTCGCAGTGAATGAGAATGTCGGTGGTTGCGGCTTCTTCGAGTGTATCGACTCGCAGGAGGTGGCAAATATGCTCTTCGATGCAGCTCGCCTCTGGTTGTCGAGCCACGGTGTCGAGGGTATGGATGGCCCCGTAAACTTCGGCTCCCGTGATGCGTGGTGGGGTCTGCTCGTGCAGGGCTACGAGTTCCAGCCACTCTACACCAACCCGTACCACCTCCCTTACTACAAGGATCTGTTCGAGAACTACGGCTTTCAGAACTACTTTAACCAGAATACCTACATCTGGCGAGTGTATGACGACTCGGTAAACGATATCGCCCTCGAGAAGGCGAAGCGTGTGATGGCAAATCCGGGCTACCGCTTCGAGGATGTGCACGACACGGAGTTGGATGTGGCAGCCGAGAACCTGCGTATCATCTACAACAAGGCGTGGTCGCTCTTTACGGGCGTAAAGCCTATGGAGAAGGAGGAGGCGCAGGAGATGCTCAATGCGCTCAAGCCTATCATCGACCGCAACATCATCTTCTTTGCCTACTTCAACGACGAGCCTATCGGCTTCTTCGTGATGGTGCCGGATATCAACCGTGTAATCGGCAAGTTCAAGGGCAACTTCAACCTTATCAACAAGTTGCGCCTGCTGTGGGATATAAATGTTCGCAAGGCGAGTGATAGAGTCTTTGCCATAATCTTCGGTATCACACCGGAGTTCCAGGGCAAGGGTATCGAGAGTGGTATGATTAAGCATATCCTCGAGACCTACATCAAGACCGATAAGTGTCACTACAAGACTATCGAGTTTGCCTGGATTGGCGACTTCAACCCTGTGATGAACAGAATGATAGAGCGTTATGTCTGCGCCACAAAGCACAAGATGCACACGACATATCGTTATTGGTTTGACCGCACACGAGAGTTCCAGCGTTGTCCTCGTCTGGGTATTCGTCGTCCCGAGCCAAAGGAGTAGCAAAGCAAAAAGAGTTGAGAGTTGAAAGTGGAGAGTTGAGAGATAACCGAGCAAAATTTTGCTCGGTTTTTTTGCTATTAGCCATTGGCTTTTAGAGGGCCTTCATGGCGCAGTCCGAATGTTGTTCAATGCCACCAAAAAAAATCTCTCAACTCTCCGCTCAAAAAGTTTTCCGTTTTCCGTTTTTTTACTACCTTTGTAGTAATTGAAAAACTAAATTATAAAAATAGTTCTTATGGGGGGTGATATTTTAGATTGGTTAGAAGTGATTGTAGGTGGTTTTATATCCTATTTTTGGTGGACATTGTTCCCAGTAGTATTCTGTATGATAGGTCGATTATGCGACAAAGATTCTGGAGGATTGATTGGTTTTGTAATTGGATTATTTGTCGCTTTGATAGCTATATTACTAGGTCCACTACTGTATCTATTGGTGTGTCTTTTAGCAGAAGGTTCTTATGGACTTGATTTATCAGATGCGATAATAATAGGACTTGCGGCTATTGCAGCCGTAGCATTGATTGGTATTATGACCTTTGCTTCCATAAAGATTTATTACAGCAATAAATAACAATTAGAAAAGCTACATAACAACTATGAAAACAACCGTATTTACGAAGTATCACATCGCAAATGGTGCCAAGATGGCCGAATTTGCGGGTTACAATATGCCTATCGAGTTTTCGGGCATCAACGACGAACATATCACCGTGCGCAATGGTGCAGGTGTCTTCGATGTGAGCCACATGGGCGAGATTTGGGTTAAGGGTGAGAATGCCACAGCCCTCTTGCAGCGCATAGGCACAAACGATGTTACGAAGCTCTACGATGGCAAGGCGCAGTACTCGTGTATGCCAAACGGCAAGGGCGGTATCGTCGATGATATCATCATCTACCGCTACTCGGAGCAGAAGTACCTTATCTGCGTAAATGCCGCCAACATCGACAAAGATTGGGCGCATATTTTGGAGCAGGGCAAGGCCTTCGGTATGCGTGAGGGTGTGGAGTTGGAGAATGCCTCCGACCGCATCTCGCAGTTGGCTGTGCAGGGACCTCTCGCAATGAAAATCGTGCAGAAGATGTGCGAGGAGGAGGTCGAGAATATGGAGTACTACACCTTCCGTCAGTTGCAGCTGGCAGGTTGCGAGGTTATCCTCTCGATGACCGGCTACACGGGCTCGGGCGGTTGCGAAATATATATGCACAACGAGGATGCCGACCATATCTGGGAGGAGCTGTGGAAGGCGGGCGAGGAGTATGGCCTGAAGAATATCGGCTTGGGCGCAAGAGATACGCTCCGTTTGGAGAAGGGCTTTTGCCTGTATGGCGACGAGATTGACGATACAACTTCGCCTATCGAGGCGGGCTTGGGTTGGATTACCAAGTTCGTGGATGGCAAAGATTTTATCGACCGAGAGTTCCTTGCTGCGCAGAAGGCCAATGGCGTAGAGCGCAAGTTGGTGGGCTTGAAGATGATTGACCGAGGTATTCCTCGTCACGAATATAAGGTTGCCGACACCGAGGGTAACGAGATTGGACACATCACCTCGGGTACGATGTCGCCTTGTTTGAAGGTGGGTATCGGTATGGCCTATGTAAAGACGGAGTTTGCGAAGGTCGGCACGGTGGTATGCGTGGTTATTCGTGACCGCTTACTTAAAGCCGAGGTTGTGAAGTTACCTTTTGTATAGAGGATAAAAATAGTCACAATGAAACCCAAACAGATTACAGTTACAGAGCCCTTGCTGCCCCCATTAGAGGAGTTTATACCCTACCTCGAGAGGGTGTGGGAGAGCAAGTGGATAACAAATAACGGAGCCTTCCACAAGGAGTTGGAGCAGGCTCTGTGCGACTACCTCGGGGTGGAGTATATCAGCCTTTTCACCAATGGTACGCTGCCGCTGATAACGGCTTTGCAGGCGCTCGACATTCGTGGTGAGGTTATCACCACACCTTTTAGCTTTGTGGCCACATCCCACTCGATATGGTGGAATGGGCTGCGCCCCGTATTTGTCGATATCGACGAAAAGACGGGTAACATAGACCCCGACAAAATCGAGGCGGCCATAACCGAACGCACTACGGCCATTATGCCCGTGCATGTCTATGGCACGCCGTGCGACACGGAGCGTATTCAGCAGATTGCCGACAAGCATGGCTTGAAGGTCATCTACGATGCGGCTCACGCCTTCGGTGTAGAACGCAATGGGGTGTCGATACTCAAGGCGGGCGATATAAGTACGCTCTCGTTCCACGCCACGAAGACCTATACCACGGTCGAGGGTGGAGCTTTGGTGTGCCACAGTGCCGAGATGAAGCGCAAGATAGACCACCTCAAAAACTTCGGCTTCGAGAATGAGGTGTCGGTGGTGGCACCGGGCATAAACTCGAAGATGGACGAGGTGCGCTCGGCTTTCGGATTGCTCAACCTACGATATATCGACTCGGCGATAGAGGCTCGCCACAAGATAGATACGCTCTACAGAGAGGCTCTGCGTGATGTTGAGGGGTTGAGAATGTTAGACGAAAAGATATTTGAGGGGGTACGACAGAACTACTCCTACTTCCCCGTATTTGTCGATGCCGAGAGGTTCGGTCGTACACGAGATGAACTCTACTTTGCGTTGAAGGAGGAGAATATCTTGGCTCGTCGCTATTTCTACCCGTTGATTAGCAACTTCGACACATATAGCGCACTGCCAAGTGCTGCGAAGGAGAACTTGCCGGTGGCAAATCGTATGGCCGAGCAGGTTATATGTCTGCCTATGCATCATAACCTCTCCGAAGAGGATGTTTGCCGGATTATAGATGTAATAAAGAGGAGATAAGTATGGGATTTGGAACAAAGTTTAAGAGGTTGCGCAGCTTTCACAAAAGCACCAAATTTGGCTCGTTGTGGAACCTCCTGCACGGCTTCTCGGCAAAGAGTGTGGAGCTGAATGGCATAACCAGCCAAAACTATAAGGAGTTTATCAGCGACCGCCAATACTTTATGGGACACCCGTACAACGGTTTGTACTCAACAATCATCGACAATAAGCTCTATCTCCCATACCTGTTGAAGAACTTTCCGGAGCATACGCCTCGCTACTTCTACTTTCTCAATGGAGAGATACTGCGACTTGCCAACGATGGTGGAGCGAGGGTGCCGTTTGAGGAGTTTAGAGAGCTGCTGCACGACCAAGGGCGCTTGGTGCTGAAACACACCTGCTCAAGCCGAGGCGAGGGCTTCTACCTCTTGGAGGCAGATGGCGAGAGAGGTTGCCTGCTCAATAAGGAGCCTCGTTCGTGGGAGGCAGTAGAGCAATTTATCCTCTCGTTGGACCACTACATCGTCACCGAGTATGTGCAGCAACACCACTACGCAAGTGAGGTTAATGCCTCGAGTTTGAACACGATACGAATGATTTGTGCGTGGGACGAGGAGCGTGGTGCATTTCGTCTGATGCGCTGCTTTCACCGCTTCGGAAACGATGGGGCGCTGGTCGATAATGTAGCCAAAGGAAATAGCTGTACCGTATTTGTGGATACCGAGACAGGAGTGTTACAGGAGGGTACAATGGAGAGGGATGGCAAACGAAGCTACACGCAGAGTGTTACGCATGCAAGCGGTCGTCTGCTTACGGGTATGCAGGTGCCAAACTTCTGCCAAATCAGAGATAAGGTACTTGAGATATCGTCATCACTGCCATTCTTGCGATATGTCGGTTGGGATGTGGCCGTAACCGAAGATGGCTTTAGAGTCATCGAGGCCAATTCGTTGCCCGACCTCGGAATGAACCAACGCAAGGGTGGTTATCTCGCAGATGCAGTGTTGCGTAAAATCTTTACGGGTAAGCGATGAAAAGACTTCTGATATTGGGAGGAACATTTTTTCAGGTTCCCGCCATCGAGTATGCCAAGTCGCAGGGGTACTATGTTATCACTTGCGACTACCTACCCTCAAACCCGGGACACCGCCTTGCCGACGAGTACCACAATGTAAGCACCACCGACAAAGAGGCGGTGCTGGCATTGGCTCGGGAGCTCGAAATTGATGGCATACTCTGCTTCGCTTCAGACCCTGCGGCACCCACTGCGGCCTATGTGTCGGAACGGTTGGGGCTACCGGGCAACGGCTACGAGGCGGTGTGTCAATTTGGAGAGAAGCATCTGTGGCGAAAGTTCCTTGCCGAAAATGGCTTCTGCACACCAAAGGCTCGTTCCTACACCTCGGCAGGCGATATCGAGCTGACCGAGTGGCACTATCCCGTTATGGTGAAGCCTATCGACTCGTCGGGCAGCAAGGGCGTGACCAAGGTGGAGTGCGGTGAGAAGATGGCCGAGGCGTTTGAGTATGCGTTGTCGTTCTCTCGTGCAGGGCGCATCATCGTCGAGGAGTTTGTCGATAGGGTAGGTGCCCAGATTGGTGGCGATGGCTTCTATGGCGAGGAGAGGTTGGACTTCGTATGCTTTGGCGACCAGGTCGTGGATAACAATATCAACGGATATGTTCCGTGCGGAATGATGTTCCCGAGCAAGATAAGCGACGAGCTGAAGCAGCGCATACACAATGAGTTGGAGCGTGCGATACGGTTGAGCGGACTGCGCAACCTCTCGTTCAACTTGGAGGTTATGATAGACAAGGAGGGGCGCATCTACCTGATGGAGATAGGGCCTCGCAATGGCGGTAACTGCATACCCGAGGTTATAGAGCAGTACTCCGATGTCAATATGGTGGCATTGGCTGTCGAGGCGGCCATGGGCAAGAGCCTTGCTGTTGCGCCACGCTACAACGACGACTTCCACGCCTACTATGCCCTGCATAGCGAGCACGAGGGACACTATCACGGCTACGAAGTGTCGGCAGAGTTTGCGGGCGAGATAACCAAAGAGTATATCTTCTTGGAGGAGGGAGCCGAGATAGGTAAGTTTACGGGCTCGAACCAGACCATAGGTATCTTGTTGCTGCGCTTTGCAACACGAGAGCAGATGGAGGGCTTCTTTGTCGAGCCAAACCGATATATAAAAGTTGTTGTTGAGTAAGATGTCACTTGTAACGACCATAAACCACTCTTCGTGCGAGGAGATAGCTATGTTTCTCGACAAGAATGCCACGGCATTTAATCCGCCATTCAATACGAGTGTCGATATAGGGTCGTACGCTGCGAAGCTCTTTGAACACGCTGTGCGATTTGAGGTGCGGAACAGTGATGGCCTTGTGGCTCTGCTGTCGTCATACATAAACTCCGAGAAGGGTGTGGCATATATCCCTTACATCTGCGTTCAGCAGGGTTTTGAAGGGTATCATATAGGTCAAAAACTCTTTGAGCAGTTCTACCAATATTGTCGTCTGAACGATGTTGTGCGTGTGGAACTTGAGGTGAGGGTGAGCAACCATCGGGCTATCGAATTTTACGAGAAACAGGGCTTTGCGATGCAAGGCTCCAATAGCGAAAAGATACAATTGGTGAAGATATTATGAAAACCCCTACGGTAACAATATGCAACTTGGTCTATAATCACGAGAAGTGGTTGCGACGCTGCTTCGACGGCTTTGTGATGCAGCGCACATCGTTTCCGTTTGAGGTACTCTCGCACGACGATGCCTCGACAGATGGTAGTGCCGATATCATCCGCGAGTACGAGGCTCGCTACCCCGATATATTTCGACCTATATATCAGACCGAGAACCAATACTCCAAGGGGCGAGGTATCTTTATCCCGATACTTCTACCGAAGGTGCGAGGCAAATATATAGCCCTATGCGAGGGCGACGACTACTGGACCGACCCCGACAAGTTGCAGATGCAGGTCGATTTCTTGGAGTCGCACCCCGACTACGCCATGGTCTATACCCAAACACGCTCCTACCATGAGTCGCAGCACCGCTATGGCCGTGTGCGAGGCGGAGCCGCAACGACTGACCTGCGAACCCTTATCGATCGCAACTGCATCTATACGCAGACCGTAGTGATGCGCAGGGAGGCTGTGGAGCGATATGTTGCCGAGGTGGCACCACAGGAGCGAGGGTGGCGTATGGGTGACTATCCGATGTGGCTCTACTTTGCCGCCACGAGCAAGATTGGCTTTATCGAGCGACCTACAGCAGTCTATCGTCTGCTGGCCGAGTCGGCAAGCCATAGCCGTAGCTTCGACAAGATGATAGGCTTTGTCGAGAGTACAGCCGAGGTGAGCCGTTTTATGGTGCAAAGCTACGCTCCAGAACTCGAGGCGGAGGTCGAAAAGGTCGCACTTCGTGAACGGTTTATCATAAGCTACAAGCATGGCCGATACGCCGAGGCTCGGGAGCTGTACGAAGAGATTGTAAGACGAGGCTACACCTACTCGTCGCACGATAGTCGGGCACTGCGTCGTCGCTACTTCAAGACTCGATTGCAGCTACTTGTGCGAGGTGTATGGTAGCGAAATAGAGCGCAATAGAGCAGAATTATCACAATTTTTAATTCTAAATTTTTAATTCTAAATTTTAATTTATATCTTTGCGGTCGCAATAAGGTTTTGGACCCATAGCTCAGTTGGTCAGAGCAGCGGACTCATAATCCGAAGGTCGTGGGATCATGCCCCTCTGGGTCCACAAATTTTAGTAAAGAGCATCTGTGACGAATTGTCGCAGATGCTCTTTACTATCTCTATTTTGTAGTTATAAATAAATATACTATATTTGAAACCGAGAAGTACTAACCTAATAAACAAATAGTTATGAAAAAAGTTGTTACTACAGCAGTGTTACTTGCATTGTCGGTTGTAGCGAATGCACAGCAGTGGGAAGATATGAGCCTCGAAAAGGTTGAACCACAGGGCTGGATTATGGAGTATCTGCAGACCCAGAAAAGTGGTCTTACGGGTCATCCCGAGGCGTTGTCGTACCCATACACGACAAATCTGTGGGATGGCGAAATACCTCGAATGGGTAAACACGGCAGAGATTGGTGGCGATATGAGCAGACAGCCTATTATACCGACGGTCTTATTCGTTTAGGCTACCTTATCGACGATAAGGCGATGATTGAAAAGGCGATGGCGGGTATTCGCTATACTTTGGCTAACCCGCTGCCTGATGGTACACTTGGCAGCCCAAAAGTTGATATTTCGTGGCCGACAGCGGTGTTCTTCCGAGCAATGCAAGCTGCCTATAATGCAAATCCGTCGAAGGAGATGTTGCAGGCATTGGAGCGTAACTACGAGGCGTACACCATCGAGCATCTCGCCTTCCGAAGAAACATCATATCGCTTGAGGGCTTGCTCTGGACTGCTGCAAGAACGGGTAACAAAAAACTCGTTGAAAAAGCAGATTATGTTTTCCGCAACAGAAAAAATTATGTAGGTGGCGACCAGAAACACCGAGATTCTCGTGTGACCATAGAGTGGCTCTCGGCGGAGAAACCATACAATATGCACGGCGTTACGATGTGCGAGATTTTGAAGTTGCCCATTATGCTCTACGAAGCTACGGGTAACCCGTATTACAAGCACCTTGGTGTAACATCGTTGGAGCGTCTGTTCCACGAAAACGAACTCCCTGACGGACTCTTTACATCCTCGGAGTGGACACGAGGTCGTGGCATTATGCACAGCCACGAGACTTGCGATGCTGTGGATATGAGCTGGACTCTCGGCTACTATCTCCAAATCTTGAAGGAGGCAAAGTATGCAGACAGACTCGAAAAGATTGTTTTCAATGCAGGTATGGGTGCTGTGGCTAACGATTTTAAGTCGCTTCAGTACTACTCCTCGGTAAATCAGTTTATCTGTACCGGAACATCTAACCACAACAAAGATAACTACTGCTCGACTTGGATGGCATACCGCCCGACACATCAAACAGAGTGCTGTGCCGGACAGATACATCGACTTGTGCCGAACTATGTGGCAAGAATGTGGCTGCGTAGCAAGGATGGCGTAGTTGCTGCACTATATGGTCCATCGAAGTTTAAGTATGACGATGATTTCACATTTGTACAGGAGACCTCGTACCCATATTCTGAGCGTGTTACCATTCGTGTTGAGGCGAAGCAGGCAAAGAAGTTTGCCTTGCATCTCCGCATCCCGGGTTGGTGCGAGGGCGCAACGCTCACGGTTAATGGCAAGAGAGTGCGTGAGGGGTTGAGTGCAGGAACATTCTTTACCCTCGATAGAAAATTCTCAAATGGCGACCGTATCATCTTGGAGCTTCCGATGAAGGTGGTACGCAAGACTGCACACGGAGGAGGTGTTTGGTTCGAGCGTGGACCGCTTGTATATTCATACGCTATTCCCGAAAATTGGGAGAAAGATACCATTCGTTACGCCAATATGAACGGTAAGTATCCGGCTGACGACAACGCCTTCCCTTGTTGGAGCCTTACTCCTGCAGGTGCTTGGAACTACGCAGTGGCTGCCGATGCCGAGGCGAAGGCTGTTGTGACATCGAAGGGTCCTCGTCTTCGTTTGCAGGTCTATCCTATCGAGTGGGAGTTTGCCAAAGGCCCAAAGGGCGAACTGTTGACACCTGACCTACCTGTAGCACCTACGGCGCAAGGTAAGGGTGAGTATGTCGAGCTTGTGCCATACGGACAGACTCAACTTCGTCTGACTGTGTTCCCTGTTTTGTATAAGAAGTAGTTGCACGATAGGGGGCTACTCGTGTCGCAGTGTAATGACCGAGATTTCGGGGTTGGCACCAAGACGAAATGGTGCTGTGCAACCAAGACCTATATTTATATATAGCGTCTGCTCGCCCTCGTCGTAGCGACCTGCGGTATATCGAAATACCCACGATGCCGGTGTCCAGCCAAAGAGGCGCACCTGTGCAGCGTGGGTATGTCCGCTTAATGTAAGCGGTATATCCGTGTCGTGCAGCACCTCTGCGGCCCAATGCGAAGGGTCGTGCGAAAGGAGTATGCGGAAGCCATCGCTCCCCTCCATAGCCTTCGTAAGGTCGCCACGGGCGATGGTGTGAAAACCCTGCTCGGAACGACTTTCGTTATCGACACCGAGGATGGTTATCTTATCCTCACCACGCTCTATTACGAGGTTTTCATTGCGAAGCACTCGCCAACCGAGCGCATTGCGTTGCATCTCGACCAACTCGTCAACGCCCTCCGAACTCTGCTTTTGCGAGGAGAGCGAGTAGAGCATAAAGTCGTGGTTACCCAAGACCGACACAACCCCATCACGAGCCTTGATGGCGGCAAGGTCTGCGATATAAGGCTTTAACTCCTCGGCCGAGAGGTTTACTAAATCGCCCGTGAAGCAGACCAAATCGGCATCGAGGGCGTTTATCTTCTCTACCACCTCCGTAAGTTTTGCGGGGTTGTCATCGAAGGTCATAAGATGAAGGTCGGAGATGTGAACGATGCGGTAGCCGTCGAATGAACGGGGTATATCGCTATTTACATACTCCGCCTCTTGTACCACAAAAGGCCATCTGCCGACAAAGTAGCCGTAGGCCAACAATGCCCACGCAACCTCGACCAACGCCACGGCCGACCACCCGAAGGGGGCGTAGGCGATGTGCAGGTTGCACAATTTGCCTACAAGCAGAGCCACAGCCCAAACAAGGTGTGGCAACGCTGCCAATACTATCGTCAGAAAGATTGTTATGGATAGAGCCCAACTCATAATCTAAATTTACTCTGCATAGAGCAGATATTTGCGTCGCAATGCCCTGTAACGCTCCAGGTCGCTCTGCCATACGGCACGGATATCTTTGGCTGTGTGCCCCTCGATAATCATCTTGCGGATATAATCTACTCCCACCAGCTTCTCGAAAAATGGAGTGAAGAAGGCTTCGCCAATGCCCAACCGCTTGTAGGCGTCGATGATGTATTCGAGGTTAAAACCTTTGGCAATAATCTCTTCGTGCGGAACTTGGCGCAAATCTACGCCATAGCACTTCTTGTCGAGCAGTGGCGGATACTTTGCTCCCGCCACGGAACGAGGTGTGAACGAGAATGTTGCACCCTTGATGTCGGGGTGACCATAGACCTCAAACGGATAATCGGTACCACGACCAAGCGAGCACACCGTACCCTCGAAAAGACACACGGAAGGGTAGAGGTATATCGCCTGCATCGAGCGCAGATTTGGCGATGGAGCCACGGGCAACGAGTAGCGTGTCTGGTGGGTGTAGCCCTTGCAACGCACAACCTCCACATCGCACGCCCTGCACCAACCCTCGCCAACGGCCATCTTGGCAATTTCGCCCATTGTCAAGCCGTGAACTACGGGTATTGGCAATGCACCCACGCCCGACTTGTACTTCATATCAAGAATTGGACCATCCACATACATACCATTAGGGTTTGGACGGTCGAATATAACGACCTTCTTGCCACCCTCGGCTGCACTCTGCATCACCGAGAGCATCGTGATGTAGTAGGTGTAGAAACGCAGCCCCACATCCTGCATATCGACTACGATAACATCGAACTGCGCCACCTGCTCTGCGGTCAGACGACGGCTCTTGGCCGAGTAGAGCGACCATACCGGCAACCCGCTCTTTGCATCTACCGACGAGGCTACCTTCTCGCCCGCATCGGCCGTGCCACGAAAACCGTGTTCGGGCGATACAACCGCCACAACATCTACGCCTTTTGCCAACATCACATCAAGCAGATGCTCCGAGCCTACCATTGCCGTGTGGTTGGCCAGCAGAGCCACACGCTGCCCCTTGAGCAACGCCTGCCACTCATCGGTGCACTCCGCCCCGCAGACGACCTTTGCCGAAGAGGCTGCAACGCATAGTAGCGTTAATAGTATTGAAAATATAGTTTTCAATTCTTAATTCTCCATTAGGTAAGCCTTGATAAAGCCGTCGAGGTCGCCATCGAGTACGCCATCGCAATCGGTTGTTTGGAAGCCCGTGCGGTGATCCTTAACTCGCCTATCATCAAGCACATAGGAGCGAATTTGCGAGCCCCACTCAATTTTCTTCTTGTCCGCCTCGATAGCCTGTTGTGTAGCACGACGCTTCTCGAGTTCGTACTGATAGAGCTTTGAACGAAGGATGCGCATCGCATTCTCCTTGTTCATCAACTGCGAACGGGTCTCCTGGTTTTCGATAACATAGGAGATCTCCTCGCCTGTCTGCTCATCTTTGAAGTGGTAGCGAAGTCGTGCAGCCGTTTCGACCTTATTTACATTCTGACCTCCTGCACCACTCGAGCGGAAGGTCTCCCACTCGATATTGGCCGGGTTTACAACCACCTCGATAGAGTCATCTACGGCAGGCGTAACCGCCACCGAAGCAAAGGTGGTTTGTCGTTTGTTGTTGGCGTTGAATGGCGAAAGACGCACCAGACGATGCACTCCGTTTTCGCTTTTGAGATATCCGTAGGCGAAGTCGCCTTCGACCTCCATTGTGCAGGATTTCACACCTACCTCGTCACCCTCCTGAAAGTCGAGCATCTTCACCTTGTAGCCGTGAGCCTCGCACCAGCGGGTGTACATACGGAGCAACATCGAGGCCCAATCAAGAGCTTCGGTGCCACCCGCGCCCGCGTTGATATCGACAATGGCTCCCATCTTGTCCTCCTCGCCCGAGAGCATATTGCGGAGCTCGAGCTTCTCGACAAGCTCTGCAGCTCGGGTGTAGGCTCGCTCGGCATCCTCCTCGGAGGCAAGCCCCTCGATGATAAATTCGGGCATTAGCTCCACCTCATCAACCGCCTTGCGCACCTCCTCGTACGCCTCTACCCAACTCTTTATCGAGGCGACCTTGCGCAACTGCTCCTGCGCCTTCTCGGGGCTCTCCCAAAAGTCGGGCTCGAGCGTCTTCTCCTCCTCATTTTGGAGGTCTATTTTTCGCTGTTCGATGTCAAAGACACCTCCCCAGCGTATCCAGACGCCTTACAATCTCCTTAATTTGTTCTGCTTGTATCATATTTGTAATCTTTTTATTCGGCTTGTGTCATAATGTTTTGTGCCTCTATTTTACCACCTCGGCGTAGAGGTCGAAGTCGTCGGCATCGGTGATGCGGACATTGTAGAAGTGGCCCTTCATCAGGCGTTTGTGGCTCGAGATTAAAATCTCCTCATCGACCTCGGGTGAGTCGTATTGCGAGCGACCGATATAGTAGTCGCCCGACCTACCGTCAATAATTACTCGCTCCGTGTTGCCCACTCGCTCCTCATTTTTCGCATGCGAAATATCGGCCTGTATAGCCATCAGATGTTCGGCACGATAGTTTTTAACTCGCTCCGGAACATTATCCTTCAACTTTGTTGCCGAGAATGTTCCCTCCTCCTCCGAGTATGGGAAAACGCCCAGGCGGTCGAAGCGAAGTCGTTTAACCTCCTCGCACAACTCCTCGTAGTCCTCGGCACTCTCGTTCGGATAGCCCACCAACATCGTGGTACGAATGGCGATATCGGGTATTGCCGTGCGCAGTCGCTCAATAAGTTCGAGAGCCTCGGCCTTGGTGTGGCGACGGTGCATCAACTCCAACTGATTGTCCGAGAGGTGCTGCAACGGAATATCGAGGTATTTACAAATCTTCGGCTCACGAGCCATAACCTCGATAACATCTTGCGGGAAGTCGGTCGGGTAGGCGTAGTGGAGTCGTATCCACTCTATACCCTCCACCTTGCAGAGCTTTTCGAGCAGCTCCGCCAAGCAACGCTTGCCGTACAAATCAACACCGTAGTAGGTGGTATCTTGTGCCACCACCATAATCTCTTTAACTCCTTTTGCTGCAAGATTTTGTGCCTCCTCCAATACCTGCTCCATAGGTACGGAGCGATGCTTGCCACGAATTAGCGGAATGGCGCAGTAGCCGCATCGCCAATTACACCCCTCACCGATTTTGAGGTAGGCGTAGTGCTTCGGGGTGGAGAGTTCTCGTTGTGTTTCGACCTCTGTGCGGTAGTCGCCCGTCAAGGCACGCACCACGCCATCGAAAGTTCGAGCACCGAAGTAGTCGTCAACCTCGGGTATCTCCTCACGCAGCTCGTCGGCATAACGCTCCGAGAGACAGCCGATAACGAACAACTTTTCGATAAGCCCTGCCCGTTTTGCCTCGACGCAGTTGAGGATGGTGTCGATACTCTCCTCCTTGGCATCGCCAATAAAGCCGCAGGTATTCACCACCACGACCTTTGCATCGGTGCGGTCGCTATCGAAACGAATTTCATAGCCCGCCTCGGCAAGTTGAGCCGCAATATGTTCGCTATCCACTCTATTCTTGGCGCAACCGAGCGTTATGATATTTACAATCTTCATTGCAGACTATTTTTTGCCGAACAACGCCTTAACAAACTGATGACGGTCGAAGATGCGGAGCTGGTCGATGCCCTCGCCAATGCCGATATAACGCACCGGCACCTTGAATGTGTCGCTGATACCTATCACTACACCGCCCTTGGCTGTTCCATCTAACTTTGTGATTGCCAACGATGTAACTTGTGTTGCCTGGGTAAATTGACGAGCCTGCTCGAAGGCATTTTGTCCCGTTGAGCCATCCAGCACAAGCATAACCTCGTGCGGAGCATCAGGGATAACCTTCGCCATAACATTGCGAATTTTGGTCAATTCGTTCATCAAGCCAATCTTATTGTGCAGACGACCAGCCGTGTCAATCAGCACCACATCGGCACTGTTTGCCACTGCCGAGCGCAGTGTGTCAAATGCCACCGATGCAGGGTCCGAGCCCATATCTTGTCTAATCATCGTAGCCCCTGCTCGCTCTGCCCACACTCCGAGCTGGTCGATAGCCGCAGCACGGAAGGTGTCCGCAGCACCGATATAGACCTTCTTGCCGGCACGCACAAGTTGTGCTGCGAGCTTTCCGATTGTGGTGGTCTTGCCTGCGCCATTTACACCGACAACCATAACCACATAGGGTGCGCCTTCCTTCGTGTCGAGTCCGAACGACTCCGCAGAGCCCTCGGCAGCCTCCATCAACGAGGTTATCTCATCGTAGAGCAGGTCGTACAACTCGTCGGTATTCACATATTTGTCGTGCGCCACACGCTCCTCGATTTTGCGGATAATCTTAACGGTGGTATCCACGCCCACATCGGAGGTTATGAGCGCCTCCTCCAAATCATCGAGCAAATCGGCATCAACAGTAGAACGCCCCGCTACGGCACGATGCAACTTCGAGAAGAAGCCCTCCTTGGTCTTCTCCAAGCCGGTGTTCAGCTCCTCCTGCTCAACCTTTTCGACCTCCTGCGCCACTTCGGGTGCAGCGGCAGCGACCTCCTCGCTCTTTTTCTTCTTGAATATATCAAATAGTCCCATAATGCTTCGCAAATTAAATTAAAAAGCTAATGGCCAATGGTTAATAGCTAAAAGCCTCGTAAATACGCACGCAAATATACGATTTTTTCTTATATTTGCGTTATAAATTTGTAACACAATAGCAATATGAAGAGATTTTTGACACTTATCGCCACTTTGGCGGTTGTTTCTATTGCCGTAGCAGAGGATAACCTCAACTGCTTTGCCGTGCTTGTCGGCAAAAACGCATCTACCGATGGCTCGGTTCTATTGGCACATAATGAGGACGACCCTGATGAGCAGATGATGAATGTATATACTGTTCCTCGTAACGAAAAGAGTGGTACGATCAAGCGTATATGGATTGAGTTCCCGGGTATGGAGGTTGCCGATGCGGCCTTGAATGAGTATGGCGTGGCGGTGGTATCAGATGCCTGTCACTCTCGCGAGGATAGGGCAGATGTTACCGATGGAGGCGTAGTTTATGAGGTCCGTATAACCGTAGCAAAATATGCCCGATCGGCACGACATGGTGTAGAGTTGATACGGGAGTTGATGGAGAAACGAGGCTATCGTGACAGTGGCCGTACTTATGTCATTGCCGACTGCAACGAGGGGTGGGTCTGCTCACTTGTTCGGGGTCGCCACTGGGTGGCGCAGCGAGTGCCTGACGATAGCGTGATGATTATTCCTAACAACTACAGCATAAGCAATGTAGATCTGAACGATACGGCAAACTTCTGCGGCTCGTCGGATATTATCACCTATGCCATCGAGCGTGGTTGGTACGACCCTGCCAAAGATGGAGCCTTCTCCTTTAAGAGGGCATACGCAAAACCATCTTCGCTCAAAAATGACCGCAACTATATCCGCCACATGGCGGCTCTCAAGCACTTGACAGGCAAAGACTATTCGACGGATACGCACACCTATCCGTTTGCGGTAAAGGCTAATCGCAAAATCGGTATCTCGGACCTTATCGAGGTGTTGGGTAGCCACGGTGAGAATATAGCCGATAAGATTGATTATAGCAACGAGAAGATTTTGCATCCGTGCTGTATCTGCGTCGATAGAACGGTCAATTCGTCTATCTTCCAGCTCCGAAGTTGGCTACCTACCGAGGTTGGCTCGTTGGTGTGGACCTCGGGAGGTCACCCTTGCTACGAGCTCTTTGTTCCGTGGTATATAGGTATGACTGAGTCGCCAAAGGGCTTTGAGCGTTTCGATACAGCCGATGAGGCCGAGGCAAAACACTTTAGTGACGCTAAAGATATGCGTAAGAACTATCCCGATGCGGCAGCTTGGAAGTTTGTGTCGTTCTGGGAGTGGGTCCACAAAGATTACGACAAAAATATAGTTCCGACAAAGCGTGTTATAGGCAAGATGCAGGCGGAGTTGTTGCAAAATCAGGTGGAGATAGAGAGGCGTTTGGGCGCATACTATGACGCTGAAACGAAGGTTATAACCAATCGTGAGAAGTTGGAAAAGAGGCTCAACAGCTACACCGCATCGTGGTACGACCGCTACTTCAAGGCCCTCAAAAAGATTAAGGGTGGAGAGTAGTGAGGCGAAATTGAAAAATAATAAATTTAAGAGATAAGTTATGTTGTTTGTAACACTATTGACAGTTGCGTTGCTTTTGGCTGGTGGTGCCATGGCGCAGGATAAGCTCGTCAAGCGCACGGGCGAAGAGATGAAAGTTAAGGTGCTTTCGGTAACCAAGACAAAGGTTAAATTTGTGCGTCAAGGTACCGAGGCCCCAGTATATACGCTGCCTGTGTCGGATATAGAGTATATTGAGTATCCTACGGGTGACCGAGATACCTTTGGCGTTGCCAAAGTAGCCCCAAAGGATGTATCGAAGGAGGAGGTTAAGAAGTGGCATGGTCCTGTTCCGGGACCTGATGGACGCTTGGCTGTACCACTCGAGGAGGTCGTGGCAAAGGATAAGAGCTACAATATTGGCGAGATATACAACAGAGATGGCGTTGTAGGTATTGTCGTTGGTTTGACAGACAATGGCCGTCACGGTGTGATTATGTCGCTCGATGAGGCCTCATTGGCGTGGTCGAAGTTGCCACGCAAAAGGATGGAGTGTGTGGGTGCCTCGTCGGCAGATGATGGAGAGGCCAACCAGAGGGCCGTGGCGGAGTATATTGCCCGCAACGGGTTGTCGTGGAGCGATTTTCCGGCTTTCGAATGGTGTCGTGCCAAGGGCGAAGGTTGGTATCTTCCCGCTGTTACCGAGGTGTGGTCGGCAGGTACAATGTATATGGGTGGCTCCCGCACCTCGCCAAAGCGCAATTTGCGCAAAGCTTTCAACGAGACCATAAAGGCGTTGTGTGGCACACCCGTGAGCAATACGATGTTCTACCACTCCTCGACCGAGTGCAAAAATAGACACAAGGTGAAGTATTCGCACATGAATGGCGATGAGCCATATATCGACGAGGGGTTCAAGCACGACGAACTCTTTGTTCGAGCATTCTACAAGTTCTAAACACCTTGAAGAGTAGGATATGAATATGCACAAAATTACCGCACTCTTTTTATTTGCTACGATAGCATTTGGTGCGCAAGCAAATAAAAGACCTCTCGATAGTCAGGCTTACGATAGATGGGAAATAGTCAAAGATATCGCCCTGACGGCAGATGGTGGCGTGCTTACCTACCGCATAGCTCCGCAAGTTGGTGATGCCCGTTTGTTTGTGCGACGCACTACGGATGGTGTCGAGTGCGTTGTTCCACGAGGCGAAGCGGCGGTTACGGATGGCAGGGTAGCCTGCTCTCTTGTGAAGTCGGCCTCGGGCGATGCGGACAGCCTTGCGGTGGTAGATTTGGCAACAATGCGTATCGAGAAGTTTGCAGGTGTGAAGAGCTTTGCAACGGGCTTCGATGCGATGCCTTTTGTTGCCTATGTGTGCGAGGAGGGCGTTGTTGTGGTCAATCCTGCGAGGAGATTTAGCACCGAGCTTATCAAGGGTGCTACCTCTTGCAACTTCTCTCGCAACGGAGCGATGTTGGCACTTGTGGTGCCTGACGAGGGGTTGATAGTCTATAACCCTGCAACGGGCGAAAAGAGCCTGGTCGATAGTGGCAAGATGTATTATGGCTCGCCTTGCTTCAACGATACGGCAGATAGAGTGGTCTATCTCGCATCGAACGATAATATCCACTGCAGCATAGAGCTTTGGGAGAGAGGCGCAGGCGTGAAAACTTTGGTACCCGAGAGCTATCGAGGTGTCGAGGGCAGATACTTTTCCGCAAGCAGTGCGCCTGTGTTCTCTCGCTCGGGTAACCGAGTTTTTGCCGAGATGGAGCCTCTACAAGTTAAGGAGGGGTACGAAGGTGTCGATGTGTGGCGTTGGAACGATATGTTGATACCACCAATGGCAAAGGCTGCGAGTTCCCTTGCCAAGAGGTTTCAGGTTGTAGTAGATGTAGCAGGTGGCGAACCCGTGCAACTTACTCGGTCGAATGAGGATACTGTGCTTCATTTTGGCGGTGGCGATGCCGAGTATGCTGTTTTGTACAACGATACCCCATATCGTATAGACTCATATTGGGAGACAAACCCTTTCTCGCAGTGGGCTTCAGACCCTTGTTGTGACCTCTCGGTTGTTAATCTCAAAGATGGCTCACGACGAGAGCTGCGTCGTGGTGTCGATGGCACACCTCACCTCTCGCCTGCAGGTAAATATATCTTGTGGCACAGCCGCACAGACCACGATTGGCACTGCCTCAATATAGCCGATGGTAGCGAAGTAAATCTCACCAAGGGACACAAATACCCATTCTATGATGAGGCAAATGATACGCCACAACCACACGAGCCATACGACTACCATCCGCTTTGGAGTGCCGACGATGAGTCGATTTTGATATGCGACCGCTACGATGTATGGCAGTTCGATCCGAAGGGTGGCGAGCCTATCTGCCTCACGCTCGGTAATGGTAGAGAAAATAGATTGCGCTATCGTAAGGTTGCACTTGTCGATTATGGATTGAGTACAACGGATAAGAAACTTGGCTTGACATACACGGTATCGAAGGGCGACCGTATCTGGCTGTCGTGCTTCAATGAGGTCGATAAGAGTAATGGTTTTGCCGTTATGGAGGGGGTGAAACCTCAAATTCCCGATGGCTTCACCGAGCAGAGCAGCTTTGTTACCGAGCAGAGCCGATACTTCTCGGAGCTGCATAGGTACGAGAATGTGGCGTTGTCGCGCAATGGTAAGGTTATGGCCTTCACCAAGGGCGATTTTGGCCATTCGTACGATTTGTGGTTGGCAAAGGATATGTTGCGTAAGAGGGGTGGAACACTCCAAAACCGAATGGATAAGGCGCAGAAACTCACCGCAATAAATGCTTTCCAGTCGGAGTATCGTTGGGGCGATGTGCAGTTGGTACATTGGAACGCCTATGATGGTACGCCTTTGGATGGTCTGCTCTATCTGCCGGAGGGGCGCAAGGAGGGCGAGAAGCTCCCACTTGTGATATTTTTCTACGAGAAGAAGTCGCACACGCTCTACGATTACCATACCCCTGCGCCATCTCGAGCCGGTATAAATATCCCATACTATGTGAGCAACGGATATGCGGTCTTTGTGCCCGATGTGGTCTATCGTGTAGGACATCCGGGCGAGAGCGCACGCAACTGCATCTGTTCGGGTGCCGAGGCGGTGTGTAAGCAGTTCGATATTCTCGATAGTCAGCGCATAGGCATCCAAGGGCATAGCTGGGGAGGCTATCAAGTGGCACACCTTGTGACCTGCACCAATATGTTTAGGTGTGGCGAGTCGGGCGCACCTGTGAGCAATATGACAAGTGCCTATGGTGGCATACGCTGGGGGTCAGGTTTGGCGAGAATAATGCAGTATGAACGAGGCCAGAGCCGTGTCGGAAAGTCTTTGTGGGAAGATGGCGGTTTGGAACTCTATATCGAGAATTCGCCACTCTTCCACGCCGATAAAATCGAGACACCGTTGCTTATAATGACCAGCGACACGGATGGCTCGGTGCCTTGGTATCAGAGTATCGAACTCTTCAGCGCACTGCGTCGATTGTCAAAACCTGTGTGGATGTTGCAGTATCACAACGATACGCACGATTTGAGTAACCGTGCGCATTGTAAAGATTTTAGCGAGAAGATGATGCACTTCTTCGACCACTATCTCAAGGGCGCACCAAAGCCACAGTGGATGAGGGGCGATAGAGATTAGTGCGAAGCGCACCGTAATAGCTGTTTGTAGGCATATCCTCGGTTGAGGATGTGCCTACAATAGTGTTACGAGCAGTACGATGGCGGTTATTACAGCCACCACAGCTACTGCTACACGAATAGCCAACATCTTGCAGCCTCGTGGCATACGAATACCGCAGTAGGGGCAACGCTCCATACTTGCAGGTATCGGCAGTCCGCACTCGGGACAGATGACCGTAGGCTCATTGTTTGGGTTTATATCCTTTGGAGTTGCAACCATAGTCAATGCTAAAAGTTAAAAGTTACTCAATAGTTCTACAATTTCGAGAGGTTTATCGACGATGTAGTCTGCACCTATCTCCTCCAACTCTGTTCGTGGGCGGAAGCCCCACGAGCAACCTATGGAGCGAACACCCGATGCTTGGGCGGTCTGAATATCGACTCCCGAATCGCCAATCATAAATGTTGTTTCGGGGGTAGCTCCACATTCGCTCATAATCAGCTCGAGCAGTGCTGCATCGGGCTTCAGCGGGAACCCCTCACGATTGCCATAAATCGCCTTGAAGGTGACCTCGGGGAAGAAGCCTGCGATAAGTCGTTTGGTGCCTGCATCGAATTTGTTGGATGCCACGGCCAATGCCCAACCTTCATCTTGCAGCGTGTGTAAAACCTCTCGAATACCCTCGTAAGGGCGAGTGTGGATATCTATATGGTCGATGTAGTAGGCGACAAAGTCACGCCTTGCCTCCGCCACATACTCCGTGGTGCGCAGCTGCTCGGGCAGAGCACGCTCCACAAGACGCATAATGCCGTTGCCGACCATTGTGCGATACTCATCGAGGGTGTGAGAGCCGAGCCCACGCAGAGCCAACATGTGGTTACATGCAACGGCAAGGTCGCCAATCGTGTCGAGCAGCGTACCGTCTAAATCAAAGACTGCTAACCTCTTCATTGTTATTTTACTCTCTTTTTTCCACTCTTTAACTCCTTGCGCAAGGTCGAGCCCTTGACTGTCCAACCGAAGGTGCCAATCTGCTCTCCGATAGTGAAGTAGGCTCCGTGGGCGTAGGCGAGAAGATGCATCTTCTCGATGTCGAGTTTGCCTGTGTCGGCATCGAGATAGCTTTCATCCACCGCTACATTCACAACCTCACCGATAAACATATCGTGCGAGCCAAGAGGTATGATTTGCTTCACTCGACACTCGATAGATATGGGTGACTCGGCAACCGAGGGTGCTGCCACAACGGCCGACTTCTCGGGTGTCAATCCGCACTCCTTGAACTTGTCGAAGTTGCGCCCCGAGCGCACACCACACCAGTCAGTGGCCTCGGCCAACGCCTCGGTCGTGAGGTTTATGACGAATTCGCCCGTGCGCTTGATAATCTCGTAGGAGTGTCGCTCGGGGCGTATCGAGGCGTATGCCATAGGTGGCTCGGAACATATTGTACCTGTCCAAGCAACGGTAAGAAGATTATAGTTTTCAGGGCTATCTCCACAACTAACCAACACCGCAGGTACGGGGTTGATTATTGCACAAGGTTTCCAATTTTGTTTCATATCGTAAGTCGTTTATTGCTCTTTACCAATGTTGAGTAGGGATATATTCTCGCCCGCCCACTGATTTATCTCGCACTCTTTGCGCAGAATGATTTTGTTGTCTGATGCAACCTCTACCGTTACAGGAAAAGGTTGTGCCGTATCGAGAAATTCGGCACGAGGCGAGGTGTGCGGAATAACATAGATGAGCAGATTTACATAATCGGCCTCTTCGGTCGTAAAACGCAGTGTGCGGTCGTCGGGGTAGATGTCGGGCTGTTCGCTCAACTCGGCACCTATGTCGGCGATGATGCTCTCCTGCGATGCAAAGCTCACACGCTCTCCATCTTCACGACACGCCTCGCATACGGCAATGATGTTGTAACGCCACCACTCTTTGAAGGCACAGTCGATAGTTATATTGAATATTGCCATTTGTAAATGCTCGTTTTGGCTCGCTTTGCGAGATATTTTTTGCAAATATAGCAACTTTCGTTAGAAAACTTTGCAGAATTTGCAATTTTGTCGTACATTTGCACCCTAAATGCGCAGTATGCAGGCAAATAATAGATATTTGATTGACTATATGTCGCTTCCAAGCGGTTTGCACACCTTCGATTTCGAGGTCGATGGCTCGCTGTTTGCCGAGATGGAGTCAAACGATATCAAGGATGGCGACTGCAAGGTGCATATCTGCGTGAATGTATCGGAGGTGAAACTCGATGTCAATGTTATGATTTCGGGTGCGGTGGTTGTCGAGTGCGACAGGTGCTTGGAGGACTGCAAGATGCCGATAGACTTCTCGGGTCAGTTGTTAGTTCGTTTTTCGGACCTTCAGCACGACTACGATGGCGATACGATGTGGATGGCTCGTGGCGACCAGCTTTCGCTCAAGCAGTATATCTACGAGAGCATCGTGATATCGTTGCCCTATCGTCGAGTACACGAGGAGGGCGGGTGTAACCCCGAGATGATGGCCCGCTTCGTGGCTGCCACGGATGAGGGAACAGAGGAGAATGCAGAAGATTAAAGATAATTAAATAATAGGTAAAACTTAAAAATAGAGTACAATTATGGCACATCCAAAACACAAAGTCTCGTCAACTCGACGCGACAAGCGTAGAACTCACTACAAGGCTGTTGTTCCAACAGTAGTTACTTGCTCGAACTGCGGTTCGGCTGTTCTTTACCACCGAGTATGCCCAGAGTGCGGTTTCTACCGTGGTAAGTTGGCTATCGAGAAGAAGGTCGAGGCTTAAATAGAGCGTGTATAACAAGGCTTTGGGCTTCAAGGGCCTTACAATCCCTCCTGTTATACAATTTCTATAGAGAGCAATTTCAAAGAGGCTACTCAACATTAAAGTTGACAAGCCTCTTTTTGTAACTCCAAAGCAATATGAGATTAGGTTTAGATGCGATGGGCGGAGATTTCGCCCCCGAGGTTGCGGTCAAGGGCGCTATTATGGCGTTGGCGGAGCTCGATAAGGGTTGCCGCATAGTCCTCTATGGCGATGAGGCTCGTATTCGTGCCGTGTTGGAGGCGGAGCAGTGCAACTCGGAACAGATAGAGATTGTTGCCACAACGGAGGTTATCGAGATGTACGACCACCCCGTGAGGGCCTTTCAGCAGAAGAGCGACTCGAGCATCACGGTTGGCTTTCATCATCTTGCCGAAGGGTTGATAGATGGCTTTGCGAGTGCAGGCTCTACGGGTGCAATAATGGTCGGCTCGACGCAGGTTGTGCGTTCTATCGAGGGTATTATTCGACCTACGATAGCTACGGTGGTGCCGACGATTACGGGAGCACCGGTAGTGCTGCTTGATGTGGGGTTGAATGTCGATTGCAAACCCGATGTTTTGGAGCAGTACGCTCTGATAGGCTCCGTATTTGCGAAGTCGGTATTGGAGATTGAAAACCCTCGTGTAGCACTACTCAATATTGGCGAGGAGGCTACCAAGGGCGACCTGAACACAAGGGCAACCTACGAGCATTTGCAGGTTGGTGCCGAGACCGGGCGCTACAACTTTGTGGGTAATATCGAGGCTTCGCATATCTTCACCTCGAGGGTTGCAGATGTTGTGGTCTGCGATGGCTTCGTTGGCAATATAGTCTTGAAACTTGCCGAAGGGTTGTACGAAATCAACAAGTCTATGGGGGTAACGAATACCTTTTGGGAGGGTTTGAACTACGAGATGGCGGGCGGAATACCTGTGTTGGGCGTAAATGCTCCGGTAACAATAGGCCACGGCAAATCTACACCTCTGGCAATAAAGAGTATGTTGCTTGCTACCGAGCATACTATTCGCCTTAAGCTGGTAGAGCGTTTGCGTGAGGCATTTCGATAGAGAAACTTCTAACAACAAGGGAGTGTCTAATAATTTTTAGACACTCCCTTGTTGGATGTTATCGCTTCTCGCCAAACTCCGATTGTTGCTTCTCGACCTCACGGAGTCGCTTGGCGTTCTCTTCGCTCACTTGTCGCTCTCGCTCAATATCGGCAGCACTCTTTGCCGAAGTGACCGATAGCGAGGAGCCCAAAGTTGTCGGCAGAAGTGCTGCCTCACTCTCCTCGTAAATCAACCTCTGCGTTGCAGGTTTGCTCTCAAATTCGAGAACTCCACTCAACGGCATCTGCTCACCCTCGAAGAGTACCGATGCCGTGATGCGTATCTTGCCCGCCTTCAGGGTCGATTGTACCACGATAGGTGCTGTTCCCCACTTTACGGGTGCAGGGTTTGCCAACTCGCCCGCACCACCGAGTATGCGACCCTCGCCCTCGATATGGAACTTGATGTAGTAGTTGTTCAATCGCTTGATATTGCCCTCTCGGTCGGCAATGGCAGCCACTACGGTCGTGAAGTCCGAGCCATCGGCCTCGAGGTCGTTGCCCTCATTGTCGAGCCACAGCATAACCTTCGATGGGCGGCGTGCCGGGCAGACCTTGTGTGTCGCCACAACCTCGCCATTCATCACTCCCTCGGCCAAGAGATAGACCTCGTGTTGCCTGTTTTTATCACTTAAGGCCCTATCATCCATAAAGTTATACACATCCTTGAAGATGATGACAGGCGATGGCATACCACCATCGTTCTTCGGTTTTTGGTAGCTCCAACTCTTGCCACCACCGAGATAGGTCAGGCGCACCTCGTCGCAGTTGGAATAGACAGTCACATCCTTTGGCGAGAATGGTGTCATCTCGTGGGCGATATAGACCATAGGTCCCGTTTCGTAGAGGCGATTATCCTGCTTGAGTGGCGGGCGTTGTGCCATAAACATATAGTAGGAGTACTTCGGCTGGCGGAAGATGTCGGCCACACCGCCATAGAATGGGTCGGGGTGGTAGCCACGCTGATGGTCAAACGAGTGCCACAAGCACCCTCCGATATGGTCGGGGAAGGCACGATACAACACATCGAGCGAGGTGTGCTGATATGGAGGGAGAGCATAGTGCTCGGCCTGCACCAACATAGGTACTTCGCCCCAGTTGCGAGCCACACGGCTTGGTGAGTTGTGGGAGTTCCAATCATCCACGCAGTCGCCAAACTCACGGGTGAAGTAGGTGACATCGCTGCGCAGGTCGGAAGCCTTGCCTGTAAGTGGACCACTATCGCCCGACTGCGGATGGGTAAACTGCACGGGGTAGATAATGTTCGACTTGGTGCGGGCATTGACATCGTAAGAGGAGTATGCACCCTTGTACGGATACTCTTCGGCAACAAGGTGCAGGGCGTTGTCGGCAAACGATGCAGGGAAGCGTGTCTCGTTGAGTGTTGGCTCCCAAAACCATACGCAAGGGTGGTTGCGGTCACGGCGCACAAGGTTGCGGATATCGTCGTAGATGCGCTGCTCGAATTGAGGCTCACTCTTGTTCCAGAACTGCCAACCCGGGATGTTGTCGATAACGAAGAGTCCCAACTCGTCGCAAGCATCCATAAAGGCAGGGTCCTGCGGACAGTGGGCGTTGCGGATTACACGCATACCCGCATCACGCAACATCTTGGCATCACGCCAATGGGCCGAGTTTGCCACGGCATTGCCCACCACGGCAAAGTCCTGATGACGATTTGCGCCAATCAACGGCTCGTCGTAGTGCTTGCCATTGAGGAAGAAACCTTCTTTGCCTCGGAACTCTATCGAGCGAATACCAATGCGGCGGCGATATCCATCTACAATCTTACCCTTATGGTCGAGAACTCGCACATAGAGGTTGTAGAGAGTAGGGGAGTCGGGTGTCCAAAGTTCGGGCGAAGCGACGGTCAAGGTGCGTGTCAGAGCCATTGCCGAGTCGCTCTTGATGGCGATACGACTCTTTGTCGAGGCGACTACCTTACCTTCGTTGGTCTCTATTTCGTAGGCTATGGAGCCTTTGAATGGTTGCTTCTCGGAGTTGCGTATATGGGTTTTGAGAACGACATCTGCCGAGTGCTCGCTCACATTGTCAAAGGCGACAAATAGACCTCCTCCCGCTGTTATACTCTCGTAGTTGGGGTCTGTGATGTGGACCTTGTTGTGTGCCACGAGCCAACAATCACGATAGATGCCGCCAAAATAGGTGTAGTCCAAAACTCGTTGAGCCTTGCCCGGAGGGTAGCTCCTATCGTCGCTGTTGTCCGACCATACGGCAACGATATTCTCGCCCGACCAATCGACCGCCTCGGTGATATCGACAACCACGGGCAGATAACCGCCAAAATGTTCGGTGAGCTGCTTGCCATTCACATAGATGCGGCTCTTGCCCATTATGGCCTCGAAGTGCAAGAATAGTTTTTTGCCTTTGAGGGCGTTGTCGAGCGAGAAGTGCTTGCGATACCACACCACGCCCTGATAGTTGATGCAGCCACTCGCCTCGGTCGGCAGGTACTCGATGCCGTGCGGAAGCGACACTACGCCCCACTTCGAGTCGTCGAATGTGGTTGTCTCGGCATCGGTTGCTTCACCCTTGTGAAAGCGCCATGCAGGGTTCATCGAAAAGACCTCGCGGGGGCTATCTTCGATGGCGTAGAAACCTGCGGTGGAGAATTTGGGCTGGTATTGCGCTACCGCCTCGGCAAGTGGAGCAAGGAGTGCAAAAATCAGAATGGTTGTAACACTTTTGATATTCATCTTGTTGGTTTGTTATTTTATTCTACCCCAAAGGTACAAAAAAACGGGAAACCTTCATAGCGTTTCCCGTTATATTGTTTGGTGTTTAACCCACTATTACTTTGTGAGGTCGGCCAAAGCGGCCTTCGCAGCCTCGACATTTGCACCTGCGGTAACCTTCTTGAAGTACTCCACAGCCTTCTCCATCGAGACCTTGTCGGTGTTGTTGCTTGCGTTGTACTTGGCGTTGTAGGCGGCACCTACGATAAAGTAGATGGCGCACTTATCCTCGTCGTTAGCCTGTGCAGCTGCGGCAGCATCACCGAGGGCGATAACCTGTGCATACTCCTTCTTGCCGTTGTAGGCCTCGATGCGGATCTTCTCGGCCAAAGCAGGAGATGCAGCCTGCAACTTATCGGCCATTGCGATTACGCCATCGAAGTCACCTGCCTGCTGCAACGATGCAACCTTGTTGTTGGTGTAGAGGGTCTTGTTTGCCTGTGCCTTTGCGATAGCGTCAGCATACTTCTCGGCAGGCATCTTGCAAATCTTGTCGTAGATAGCCATACCCTCATCGTACTTGCCCAACTCGCAGTAGCTTGTTGCGAGGTTCAAGGCCATATCGGTGTTACGAGGGTTTGCCTTGTAACCCTTCTCGAATACCGAAGCTGCGGTAGCGTAGTCCTTGGCGTTGAATGCCTCGCCACCCTGCACCTGATATACCTTTGCAAGGATCATGTTGGCCTTCTGCTTTGCGGTGGTGTTACCATACAACTCGGCAGTGTCGGCAGCCTTCTGCAGATACTCGATAGCCTTCGGATAGTTCTTCTGCGATGCAGCCTGAAGACCTACACCCTGGTAGCATACAGGAAGATACTTCTTTGCTGTAGCCACGCAGCTTGTGACCTTTGGGTCTTCCGAGTCCATACCCTTGTCGATAACGGTCTCGAAGTTGGTGATAGCTGTTGTGTAGTTCTTACTCTGGAGCGCAGTGGCACCTTCGTTAAACTTTACAATCACCTCGCTCTGTGCCGAAGCAGCGGCTACAGCGAGGAGCGCAAACATTGTTACAAATAACTTCTTCATAATATCAGTCAGTTTTTTGATTATTTTGTTCTTATGTTCATTCAAACTGCAAAGGTAAGAAACTTATCGCAGTTTTGCAAAAAAATTCTTCATAAGCGCCTCACACTCCGTGGCAAGAACTCCTGACGAGATAACGGTGCGGGGGTGGAGAATATTGCCCGAAATGGTCGAAAAGCCTCTTTTGGGGTCTGAAACACCATATACGATGCGCCCGATTTGACTCCACGCCAAGGCTCCGGCACACATCGGACACGGCTCGACCGTGACATAGAGCGTGCAGTCGTTGAGGTACTTTCCACCGATTGTCGAGGCGGCAGCGGTGATGGCCTGTATCTCGGCATGGGCGGTAACATCGGTCAAAGTCTCGACCATATTGTGGCCTCGACCAACGATGCGACCACCCGCCACGATGATGGCTCCGATGGGTACTTCGTCGGCTTCGAGTGCCAATTTAGCCTCTTCGAGGGCTAAACGCATATATTTTTCATCTTTTTCGAGCGTAACTTCCATATTTTTTCGTAACTTTGTGAGTTATTTTGCGACAAAGATATAAAAAAGACGAGAGACAAAAGACGAGAGACGAGAGATTTTTGCAATAGTCGTAATTAGACGAGAGAAATGCAAAATGCAGAATTGCGCTGCAGGCCTGAATAATAAATACCTTTAATTGTCAATTGTCAATTCGTCAATTAAAAAAGCTAATGGCTAATGGCCAATGGCTAAAAGCAAGAGAAATTATTAAACACAATATAAAACTATGTACAGAAGTAATACTTGTGGCGAATTGCGTGCCACAAATGTCGGACAGACAGTAACATTAGCCGGTTGGGTGCAGAAGGTGCGTAACCTTGGTGCAATGACCTTTATTGACTTGCGTGACCGCTACGGCATCACACAGATTGTTGTTGAGGAGCACTCGGACGAGGCTACAAAGGCTGCAGCAGCGAAGCTTGGCCGTGAGTGCGTTGTCCAGGTTACGGGCAAGGTTATCGAGCGTGAGTCGAAGAACTCGAAGATGGCTACGGGCGACATCGAGGTTGTTGCCGAGAAGATAAATATCCTCAATGAGGCTGTTATTCCTCCATTCACTATCGAGGAGAACTCCGATGGTGGCGATGACCTTCGTATGAAGTACCGCTACCTCGACCTTCGTCGTCCGCCATTGCAGCGTAATATGATTTTGCGCCACAAGATGGCGCAGGAGATTAGAAAGTTCCTCGACTCGGAGGGCTTCTTGGAGATTGAGACACCTTATCTCATCAAATCTACGCCCGAGGGAGCTCGCGACTTCGTTGTACCTTCCCGTATGAACCCTAACGAGTTCTACGCCTTGCCACAGTCACCGCAGACCTTGAAGCAGCTTTTGATGGTGTCGGGCTACGACCGCTACTTCCAGATTGTGCGCTGCTTCCGTGATGAGGACTTGCGTGCCGATCGTCAGCCTGAATTTACTCAGATTGACTGCGAGATGTCGTTCGTGGAGCAGGAGGATATCCTTGAAATCTTCGAGCGTTGGGCAAAGCACATGTTCAAGAGTGTCCTCGATATCGACTTTGCGGAGCCGTTCCGTCGTATGCCTTGGAGCGAGGCGATGGAGAAGTATGGCTCGGATAAACCCGATTTGCGCTTCGGAATGGAGTTCTCGGATATTACCGACTTGGCTCACGGCCACTCGTTCTCGGTATTTGACGATGCAGAGTATGTGGTAGGTTTTGCCGCTACGGGCTGCGCTTCCTACACCCGCAAGCAGATTGATGCCTTGACCGACTATGTGAAGCGACCACAGGTGGGTGCTAAAGGCTTGATTTGGATTAAAGTTGAGGAGGGCGGTATCAAATCTTCGATTGACAAGTTCTTCTCGTCGGAGGAGTTGCAGGCTATCGCTGAGCGTTTGGGCGCAAATGCGGGTGACTTGTGCTTGATTTTGTGCGGCAAGAAGTATAAGGCTCTCACACAGCTCTGCGCACTCCGTTTGGAGGTTGCCGAGCAGTTGGGCTTGCGTGACCCGAAGAAGTTTGCTCCGCTGTGGGTTGTAGATTTCCCGATGTTCGAGTGGGACGAGGAGACCGAGCGTTTCTACGCAAAGCACCACCCATTCACCTCGCCAAAGCCGGAGGATATCGACAAGTTGGAGAGCGATCCGGGTGCAGTGCGTGCTAACGCCTACGACTTTGTCTGCAACGGCACCGAGATTGGTGGTGGTTCAATTCGTATCCACGACCCTAAACTCCAGTCGCTTATCTTCAAGTGCTTGGGCTTTACACCGGAGCAGGTCGAGGCGCAGTTCGGCTTCCTCATCAACGCCTTCCGCTATGGCGCACCGCCACATGGAGGTCTTGCATTCGGCTTTGACCGCCTTTGCTCGTTGTTCGGAGGTGCAGACTCAATTCGTGACTTCATCGCCTTCCCGAAGAACAATGCGGGTCGTGATGTGATGCTCGATGGCCCATCGCCAATCGATCAGGCGCAGCTCGATGAGTTGTACCTTGCGTTGGTCGAGCCGGCAAAGTAAAATCTCACATAAATAGATAGTTATCGCCACAATTCTGTTGATTGTGGCGATTTTTTTTACTACATTTGCAGAGAGAGAACTAAAACTATATGAAATTATGAAGAGATTGTTTTTTGCAGTTGTGGCGGCATTTGTCGCTATGTCGTGTTGTAACTCCGACGAGTCGGTAGAGTTGCAGATAACCTACAAGGATGGAACTACCGCTACCGAGGTGCGCCCACTCAAAGTTAAGGGCTGCCTTTGCGGGGATAAGTACTTGCATTTCGAGATGTCGCAGGAGGAGTTGTCGAAGATTTCCGATTTGAAGGTGCTGCCTTCGTTTGGTCGTGCAAAGGTTGGCGACGAGGGGTATTTCGTGTCGTCAGATGGTATGCTCTCGACCTTCAAACCATTGTCGAAGGAGGCAAAGAGGGTGCGAAATATCTCGTTTCACCCATTGGCGATGAATGGCTATAAGGTGGGAGAGAAGTGCTATGTTGCAATTATGAAAGGGCTGGAGTTTGAGGCTAACCATACGCTCGAGTTGGTAGATGATAAGGAGTATCAATACTACTACCACTACAACACCTTAAAAGATATCACCCCTTACGAAAATCTGTCGATAGATTTCTATCCATTGGAGGGCGGTGAGGCTACATACGCAGGTATGGCTCGTCGCTATCGTCAGTATCTGCTCGATACCGACCAGATGCCTCTACCTATCAAGGAGCGCATTGCCGAAAACGAGCATCTCGACTACGCTTCGCAAGCTCCCGAAATTCGCATCCGCCTCGGTTGGAAGCCTGTGCCAACACCTGTCTTGCACCAGACTTTGGAGAATGAGCCAAAGATGCGTGTAGCGGTAACCTTCGATATGGTAAAAGATATTGTCGATGAGTTGAAGCGTCAAGGTGTCGAGGGAGCGCAGTTGTGTTTGGTTGGATGGAATATCAAGGGGCACGATGGTCGTTTCCCTGATCACTTCCCGGTAGAGTCGGCACTCGGTGGCGAGGAGAAGTTGCGCGAGTGTATTAAGTACGCACAAGCAAATGGTTATAAGATTGTTGCTCATACGGGTCGTACCGACATCTACGAGATTTCGAAGGATTGGAACAATGGTGCAGACGCAGCTCGCAAAGCAGATGGCTCACTTGTAGAAAAATGGCGTATTAGTGGTGGCCAGATGTACGATATCTGCTACAAGCAGTCTTACGAAAAGTATTACAAGGAGCAGGAACCAAAGGTTGCAGAGCTTGGTTTCAAGGGTTTGGAGTATATAGATGTTTTGTCGGTAGTATCTCCGCACGAGTGTCACAATCCGGAGCATCCCGTAAATCGCAAGGAGGCGGCCGAGTATGCCAACAAGATGCTCGATGGGTTGCGCCCGATGTTCGGTGGCTCACAGTCGGAGGGTGGAGCCTACTATGTGGCAAAGTCGCTCGACTATGCGCTCTACGCCTCGATAAATATGGACCGCAAGAGTACATTCGAGATTGTGGATGACTATGTGCCTGTGTGGCATATTGTCTTCAATGGCTACATCCTCAACAACGCAGGTGCGCAGACCGTAAACTACACCACCAAGGAGCCTCGTTGGGCATTGAAGGTTGCCGAGTACGCATCACGCCCAATATTCTACTTCTACTCGGCATTCATCGACGATCCCAAGAGAAATTGGATGGGCAATGCCGATTTGACCTATAAGGATAAGGCCGATTTGGAGCGCTCGGTTGCTGCAATTAAGAAGGGTTATGACGAGTTCCAGTCGTTGCAGGAGTTGCAGTTCTGCACTCTCGATGATCACTTCGAGGTTGCGGAGGGCGTAAAATGCAGTCTTTTCTCTAACGGTACTCGTGTGGTAGTGAACTACAACAAAGAGCCTTATGCCTTCGAGGGCAAAGAGATTGCAGCAGAAAACTATGCTATATTAAAGTAGGTGGTTGCCTCAAATAATATATCCGCCCCGACACAATCGGGGCGGATATATTATTTTTAGTGGTTGCAACAACTATTTTGTCGTCAGCTCAACGATATAGTCAATACCTGAAGGTACGGTGTCAAACTTCAAGGTTACACCACCCTCGTTCTGCACAAACTCTACAGCCTTCTTGTCCTCGAACGAGCAAGCCTTCACGACCTTGCACGATAGCGGCAACTGCAACTCCTTGGTCTTGAGGTCGAAGATGTGGACAAACAAACGCTCGCCCTTGCGGGTTGTTACGCCCCACTCCTGGGCCGGGATATCGCCTGCGGTGGTGCCATAAATCGAGTCGCCATACTTACGCAACCACTCGCCCATCTCCTTGAGGCGCACGAGTGCCATCGCAGGGAGTTCGCCGTTTGGCTGTGGGCCGATGTTGAGAAGGAGGTTTGCTCCCTTGCCTGCGGTGCTTGCGAGGTAGTGGATAAGAGCGTCGAGGCTCTTGTACTTCTGGTCACGGACCTTGTAACCCCACGACTTGTTCATCGTCTGGCAGGTCTCGAGTGGAAGATGGTTACAAACAGTCTGACCATCGGAGTAACCCGCCTTGTTCTCGCCCGGAAGGTCACGCTCGAAGATCTGGAAATCCTCGCCTGCAACTGGAACTATGTGGTGGTTGTTGCCAATGAGGCAGTCAGGCTGCAACTTGTGGATAAGTTTGTACTGCTCCACAAGCTGCCAATCAAATGGGGTTTTATCCTTGCTGTGGTCCCATACACCATCAAACCAGATGGCGTCAATCTTACCGTAGCGTGTAAGCAACTCGGTGAGCTGGTTGTTCATAAATTTGTAGTAGTTTGCCCAGCCACCCTCGAAGTGGTCACGGTTGGAGGCTTTGTGAGCCGAGTAGCCCATCGGATAGTCGTCACGGCTCCAATCCACATGCGAGTAGTAGAGGTGAATTTTTATGCCCTGGCGGTGACACTCCTTGATTAAATCCTTCAATACATCACGCTTGTAAGGGGTTGCATCGACGATGTCGTAGTCAGAATATTTGGTATCCCACATCGAGAAACCCTCGTGATGGCGTGTAGTGAAGCAGATGTACTTTGCGCCCGACTCCTTGATTGCCGAAACCCACGCCTTGGCATCGAAGCGGTGAGGGTAGAAAGCGTCGGCTGCCTTTTTGTACTCGGCTATCGAAACTCCCTTGCTGTGTATATACCACTCGCCTTGTGCAAATACACTATATATACCCCAATGGAGAAATATACCCAACTTGCTGTCGGCAAACTCTTGACGAGCCTTGAGGTTGCCCTCCGACGGAGTGTACTTTTCTTGTGCAAACAGAGGTGTTGCGAAGGCTAAAAGCAGTGCTAAAATGATAGATTTTTTCATAGTTTTAGATTTTTTGTTTGTACAAAGGTAATAAACTTTGCCTTTTTGTACAAATTTCCACTCTTTTTTTATAAATTTGTGCGATGTAATCTCATCGAATAGGAAATTAGGTTAAAAACATATACAAAAATGCTTACACTACAACAGTTACGAGGCGATAAGGAGTTGGCTATTAAGAAATTAGCCAAGAAGGGCGTAGATGCAGCACCCGTTATCGCAAAGATTGAGGAGTTGGACGATGCACGCAAGGCGTTGCAGATGGAGTTGGATAACTGCCTCGCAGAGCAGAACAAGGCCGCCAAGGAGATTGGTATGCTTATGGGACAAGGCCGTCGTGAGGAGGCCGAGGAGCGCAAGCAGCAGGTTGCTGCCTTGAAGGCAAAGTCGGCTGAACTCTCGGCAAAGCACGAGGAGGCGTCGGCAGAGTTGCAGGCGCAGATTGTGTTGCTCCCGAACTTCCCTGCCGACATCGTTCCCGAGGGTACGACAGCAGAGGATAACCTCGTCGTGAAGATTGACGAGAACTATTCGAAGTTGCCCGAAAACCCACTTCCGCACTGGGAGTTGGCCAAGAAGTACGACATCATCGACTTCGACCTCGGTGTAAAACTTACCGGTGCAGGCTTCCCTGTATATAAGGGCAAGGGCGCAAAGTTGCAGCGTGCACTTATCAACTACTTCCTCGACTACAATACAGCCGCAGGTTATCAGGAGGTTGAGCCTCCGGTAATGGTAAACGAGGCTTCGGGCTTCGGTACCGGTCAGTTGCCTGATAAGGAGGGACAGATGTACCACGCTACGGCCGATAACTTCTACCTCGTACCTACTGCCGAGGTGCCCGTAACAAATATCTTCCGTGACTGCATCCTCGACGAGAAGGAGTTTCCGGTGAAGATGACCGCCTACACCCCTTGCTTCCGTCGTGAGGCAGGCTCGTATGGTAAGGATGTGCGTGGCTTGAACCGTCTGCACCAGTTCGATAAGGTCGAGATCGTGCAGTTGGCACTCCCTGAGAACTCATACGAGGCTCTCGATGGTATGGTTGCCCATGTTGAGGGCTTGGTTAAGTCGCTCGGCTTGCCATATCGTATCCTCCGCCTCTGCGGTGGCGATATGTCCTTCACCTCGGCTCTTACCTACGACTTCGAGGTATATTCGGAGGCACAGGGTCGTTGGTTGGAGGTTTCGTCGGTGTCGAACTTCGAGTCGTTCCAGGCTAACCGCTTGAAGCTCCGTTATAAGGATGCAAACAAAAAGACCAAGTTGGCGCATACGCTCAATGGCTCGTCGTTGGCATTGCCTCGTATCGTAGCAGCATTGCTCGAGAACAACCAGACTCCGGAGGGTATTCGCATTCCAGAGGTGCTTGTGCCATATACAGGCTTTGATATGATTGACTAAAAAATCGTTCTGATTGGCTCTTTTTGAGTCGCTCTTCAATAGCCCGATTGCTCACATAGGATAACTATGCTGCGCATCGGGCTTTTCGTTTGCCTCAAAAATAGCTCAATCATTTACAATTTTTGGGGCAGGAAGTTCTGATTGGCTTGAGTCGCTCTTCGGTAACAAAACTACTCACATACGATTAGTACCACAAAAATATGGCAGACCCCTTTTACGGAAGTCTGCCATACTTTTTTGTTATTTAATCGCCTTACTCGGCAAAACTGAACTTCTGTCCGTCAAGTTTCTTCCACTCACCACGAGTGAAGTCTGGTACCTCGACAGCCATAAACTTATTCTCGATTGAAGCTCTCGAGAGCTCGCCAATGCACGACCACTCGGCAGCATCATATACATCCTGATCGAGTGGAAGACCATTGCGCAAGCAGTAGATAAGGCGATAGTCCATAATAAAGTCCATACCACCGTGGCCACCGACCTTCTTGGCATACTCCATCAACTCCTTCTGCACTGGGTGGCGATACTTCTCGACAACAGCATCGTGAAGCTCCTTTGGTAGGAACTTGTGCGAGTCGAGATTTTCGTGGCTCTGTGCAATGCCGCTATCTGCAATAGCATCACCCTCGAGGTAGAGGCCCCGAACAGGGTACTTGTTGGCAAAACCCTTGGTGCCTGTAAGTTGGTATCTGCGGCTATAAGGTTGTGGGGTATATACATTGTGTGACAACTGGATAGTCTTACCATTTGCGGTGCGGATAAGAGTAGAGGTGTGGTCGCCATTAGCAAACTCCTCGGTACCGAGTGACTTTTTGGCCAGCTCTTTACCAACCCACGAATTTGTATCCATAGACACGAGGTGTGTCATACGGTCACCACGGTGAATGTTGAGTGCAAAGCAAATCGGGCCAAGGCCGTGAGTGGCATATACATCGCCCTTGTTGGCTTGGTTGAATTTCAAACGCCAGTTACTCTCATATTTATCCCACCATGGATCGAGAGAGTGAATATAGCCACCCTCGGCATGAATAATCTCTCCAAACAGGCCGTGTTGAGCCATATTGAGTGTAGTAAGTTCGAAGTGGTCATATACGCAGTTCTCGAGCATCATACAGTGGCGACGAGTGCGCTCCGAAGTATCGACAAGCTGCCAGCACTCCGCAACGGTTGTTGCAGCAGGCACCTCGATAGCAACATGTTTGCCCTGCTCCATAGCATATACAGCCATTGGAGTATGTGCCTCCCATGGAGTTACGATATATACAAGGTCGATATCCTCACGCTTACAGAGCTCTTTCCAGGCATCTTCGCCAACATACTCGTCTGCACGAGGGCTGCCAAACTCCTCAAGGCGCTTCTGCGATCTGTCTATTCTATCCTGATGGAGGTCACAGATTGCCACAATCTCTGCACCCTCGATAAATGCCATACGCTTCAAAGGACCCCAGCCACGCATACCGAGGCCGATGATACCTATACGCACGGTCTCGATAGGCTCGGCTGCAAAACCGAGCATCGAAGTTTGACCCTCGACACGCTTTGGCTCCTCGAAGCGAATTACGCCATCGACAATGCGATAAGGTTTGTCATTTGAGGCGAAGGTGTACCAAGCATAAGCTCCAACTACGGCACAAATAACCATAATTGCCAAGACATAAGTTCTTCTTTTCATAATAATGTTTTTTAGGTTGTTAAAATCTTTCCCACAAAGATATAAAAAAATAACACATCTTTCAATGAAAAATGTGCTATTTTAGTCGATAAATCGAATAATTTTATTTTTTCGTCACCTTCTATAACTCATTATGACTCTTAAATGAGTAGCTGTTTCCGGTGCTGATGATTATATGGTCGAGCAGCTCGATGTCGAAGAGCTTGGTAGCCTCTCGTATCAGTTTGGTGAGTTTGTAGTCTGCATCACTTGGTGTGGCGTTGCCCGAAGGGTGGTTATGCACAAGTATGAGTCGCGTAGATAGTAGCTCCAACGCCCTCTTTACTACGATGCGTTGATCCACAACCGTGGCCTGTATGCCGCCTTGGCTGATGCGATAGCGCTCGATGATGCGGTTGGAATTTGTCAGATATACCGCCCAACACTCCTCGTGCTTCAACTCTTTGAGCAGTGGTCGCATATACTCGACAATATCATTGCTCGAGGAGATCGATTGCGGCACATTCGTTTCGCTCTGTGCCATACGATGCCCCACCTCCATAGAGATTATCAACTGCTCGGTGCGTTTGGCTCCCAACCCGGCCAACATACGAAGACGAGAGGATGGCGTTGAGGCAACGCCCGCCAACGAGCCGCACTCCTTGATAAGTGCCGCTGCAACAGCCTCATCTTCGAACAACAACGCAAGCAACTCCTCGTCGGAGAGGGCTTCGATGCCTCGCAGCCGCTGCTTTGTAACAATCTCCTCCAACATACGCTATCGCTCCATTTTGTCTATGCGGTCGAGAAGTCGTGCGCAGGCCTCATCGCTCGGTTCGTGCGACACTGACTGCGCAGCACGCTGCTCCGCCTCCTTCTTCGAGGAGCCTATGCCGTGTCCCACCTCGAGGTTGTCTATAAGTATCGTGCATCGGAAGTTACGACTGTTGTTGTCGGCATTTGCTTTGGTGCGGAATACCACCGTGTGGTGGTTCTTCTGTCCCCACTCAATAAGGCGACTCTTAAAGTCGGTCTCGGTCTCATCAACCTCCTCGAGCGATATGCGTTTCGAGTAGATGTTGTTGATAAGCAGACGATTTGCGAAGTTGTAGCCCTGGTCGAGGTATATGGCTCCCATCATCGCCTCGAAGGCGTCGCCAAAGAGGTGCTTCTGCGTTGCACTTATCGAATGGCTGCATATAATATGCTTGTTGAGACCAAGCTCGCAGGCTATGGCGTTGAGCGATTGGCGTGACACCAACTTCGAGCGCAACTTGGTCAGCTTGCCCTCGTCGTAGTGCGGATACTCGATAAAGAGGTAGTCCGAAGTTATACTTTCGATTACGGCATCACCCAAAAACTCGAGTCGCTCGTTGTTGATATGTTCGCCATCAATATCTATCGAGGCAGATTTGTGTATGAGGGCAAGCTTGTAGAGCTCGATATTGTTGGGTATAAACCCGAACATATCATCTATTGCCCTATAGTATAGTTTGTTGCGTCCGAAATTACGGCGTATCGGACGAAGTATAAAATCTATCATTGTTCTTACTGTGTTATATTTTGCGGAATATAACTGTCGAGTTGTGACCACCGAAGCCGAAAGTGTTGCTCAATGCACTACGCACCTCACGATGTTGCGCTGTGGTGAGCGTAAGGTTTAATCTCGGGTCTATCTCGGGATCTACATTTTCGACATTTATGGTTGGTGGAACTATACCCTTGGTTATAGCCATCACGCAAGCCAAAGCCTCCACTGCTGCGGTGGCACCGAGGAGGTGTCCCGTCATCGACTTCGTCGAGGAGATGTTGAGCTTGTAGGCGTGCTCGCCAAAGAGGTTCACGATGGCCTTTGTCTCGGCAATATCTCCGAGTGGGGTAGATGTTCCGTGGGTGTTGATGTAGTCGATATCCTCGACACTCATATCTGCATCTGCCAACGCCTCACGCATAGAGAGAATTGCTCCTGCACCCTCGGGGTGTGGGGCGGTCATGTGGTGGGTATCTGCCGACATTCCTGTACCTGCGACTTCGCAGTATATCTTGGCACCACGAGCCACAGCGTGCTCGTACTCCTCGAGTACGAGGGCTCCTGCACCCTCGGCAATAACGAAGCCATCACGCTGTGCATCGAATGGACGAGAGGCGTGTTTTGGGTCGTCGTTGCGGGTTGAAAGTGCGTGCATCGACGAGAAACCTCCGACGCCTTCGATAGTGATAGGGGCCTCGGAGCCTCCGGTAACGATAACATCAGCCTTGCCCCAGCGAATGAGGTTGAAGGCATCTATTAAAGCGTGGTTGGATGATGCACAAGCCGATGATACACTGTAGTTTGGACCCATCAGCCCATACTTTATGGAGATGTGTCCCGCTACAATGTCGGTAATAAGGTGGGGTACAAAGAATGGGCTGAAGCGAGGGATACCATCTCCCTCGGCCCAGCCCATAACCTCTTCGCGGAAAGATTGGATACCTCCGACACCCGAACTCCAAATAACGCCTGCGCGCTCTTTGTTGAGAGTTTCGAAGTCGAAAGCTGCATCCTCGACAGCCTCGGTAGCCGCTATAAGACCGAATTGACAGAAACGGTCATACTTGCGAACCTCCTTGCGGTCGAAATATCTGCTCCAATCGTAATCCTTGACTTCGCAAGCGATACGGGATTTGAAGTTTGTCGGATCAAAGAGTGATACTGTATCTGCGCCACTTACACCCTTCTCGAGGTTTGCGAAATACTCCTCGACATTGTTGCCAATGGGGTTTATTGTACCAAGACCTGTAATAACAACTCTTCTCTCCTTTCTCATCAGTACCGCTTATTCGTTGTCAAAATTATTTTGCCTGCTCCTCGAGCAACTTGATTACATCGCCAACAGTCTGGATCTTCTCTGCAGCCTCATCCGGAATCTGAATGCCGAACTCCTTCTCGAACTCCATGATAAGCTCAACGGTGTCCAACGAATCTGCACCGAGGTCGCCTGTGAAGGTAGCCTCTGGAGTAACCTCAGACTCCTTAACGCCCAACTTGTCCACGATAATCTTAACAACTTTTTCTTGAATCTCTGACATAACTTTCAGTTTTTAGTTTAACATTAGTTTAGTTGTATTATTCTATAATTAAAATATCAACTTAACTCAAAATTGTTCGCCTATATGAGGGAACAACGATGCAAATGTAACACTTTTTTATTATCTTTGGCATAAATTTACAAAATATTTATGAACAATCGCTCAAAAGTTGATTGTAATAGACTTAAAACCAATATTTTATATGAAATTACTGCTTATTTCCAACTCCACTAATGCAGGAGAGCCCTACCTCAAGTACCCGATTGCCCGAATTGGCGAGCACCTTGCAGGTGTAAAAGAGGTTGTATTTATCCCTTATGCGGCCGTAACATTCTCGTATGCAGAGTACGAGCGCAAAGTCCAAGAGCGTTTCAACGAGATTGGCGTGAAGGTACGCTCGATACATCGTGAGAAGGACCCTCGCAAGGCTATCCGCAACGCCGAGGCGATATGTGTTGGTGGCGGCAACACCTTTGCGCTTGCCAAGAAGATGCAGGAGCAGGGGTTGATGTCTGCGATTTTGAAGCGTGTGAAGGAGGGTGTGCCTTATGTGGGTTGGTCGGCAGGTAGCAATGTATGCTGTCCGACAATTTGCACCACAAACGATATGCCTATCGTGGAGCCGCAGTCGTTCAAGGCTATCGGTGCTGTGAAGTTCCAGATAAACCCTCACTACCTCGACGCAAATCCCGAGGGTCACGCAGGCGAAACCAGAGAGCAGCGTATCGAGGAGTATATCGAGGCAAATCCTCGTCGCTATGTTGTGGGCTTGCGTGAGGGGTGTATGCTTCGCTACATCAACGGCAAGTTGGAACTTATCGGTGCACGCCCTATGCGCATCTTCAAAAAGGGTGTTGAGGCCTACGAGGTGAAGGCGGGTGACGATTTGTCGTTCCTATTATAATTATAGGTATATGTAGAAACAAAATAGTAAAAAGCTAATGGCCAATGGCTAATAGCTAATAGCTAATAGCTAAATTATGATGACCGAAAAGCAGGAACGAGGAGCCTTGGGAGAGCAGGCGGCGGTAGATTATCTGCGTCGAAACGGCTTTATGATAGTCGAGCGCAACTATCGCATAGGTTATAGCGAGGTCGATATTATCGCACAACGCTACGATGAACTTCACTTCGTGGAGGTCAAGACCCGCAAGGCCGGCTCGATGACAACGGCCGAGTCCTCGATAAACGAGCAGAAACAGCGGGCGTTGCGTCGTGCTGCATCGGCCTACATTGCGCAACATCGCTCACGCCTCGAGCCGAGATTTTCGCTTATCACGGTCGAGATGGTCGGCACAAATGTCGTAGATTTGGCATTTGTCGAGGATATGATGTAGATGATGCTGTCGGGCTATTGTTAAAACGAATAAATGTAGTATCTTTGTTGTTGTAACGGAGAGATATGTTAATATGATGTGGTGTTATAACATTGCTATTGCTATATATGCAGCACTCATTCGCTTTGCTGCACTGTGGAACCCCAAAGCCAAGGCGTGGAGCGAGGGGCGCAAGGATATTTTCGCTGCGATGCGCAAGGCGATAGGCGAGGGCGAGAGGGTTGTGTGGATACACGCTGCTTCGCTCGGAGAGTTCGAGCAGGGTCGCCCTATCATCGAACGCATCAAGGAGGAGCATCCCGACTACAAAATCTTATTGACCTTCTTCTCGCCTTCGGGCTACGAGATACGCAAGGACTACAAGGGTGCCGACTATATCTTCTATCTTCCGGCCGACACGGTGTCGAATGTGCGCAAGTTCCTCGATATTGTAAAGCCCGAGGTGGCAATATTCGTGAAGTACGAGTTTTGGCTCAATATGTTGGCGGAGCTGCGCAGGCGCAAGGTGCGCACCTTCGTGGTGTCGGCAATCTTCCGTCGTAATTCGATATTCTTCCGCCCCTATGGAGCGATGTGGTGTCGTGCGCTCGAGACCTTCGAGACGATATTTGTGCAAGACGATAACTCTCAAAAATTGCTTGCCGAACTCGGCTTCGACAATGTTGTTGTTGCGGGCGATACCCGTTTCGACAGAGTGGCTCGCATCGCCAGCTCGGCCAAGCGTGTGGCTGTAGTCGAGGAGTTTAAGGGAGAGAGGCCTCTCTTTGTCGCAGGCTCAACCTGGGGACCCGACGAGGAGCTGCTTCTGCAACTTGTGAACGACAATCCCGATATAAAGTTCGTCATCGCCCCCCACGAGATGGAGGAGGCTCGCATACGCCACATCCTCGATAGTGTGAAGGGTGGGGCGGTGCGTTACACCCAACTCGAGGGTGTAGCACTCGAGGAGAAACAGGTGCTTGTGCTCGATACGATAGGTATCCTCTCGTCGGTCTATGGCTCGGCCAAGTGGTCCTATATCGGTGGAGGCTTTGGTGTCGGTATTCACAACACTTTGGAGGCGGCAACCTTTGCTCTGCCTATCGCTTTCGGGCCGAACTACCTCAAGTTCAAGGAGGCTGTCGATATGGTTTCGCTCGGTGTGGCGACCTCGGTTACAAATTACGAGGAGCTGAAGCGATGGTTTGAGCCGTTGCGTGACGATGCTGCGCTCCTTGCCGAAGTGAGTCGAGCAGCCAAGGAGTACACCTCGAAGCATCAGGGCGCAACCGACGCTATCGTCAGGGCTTTGTTTATGTCGCAGTAAAAGGTATGAAAATCATAGTAGCCATAACCGCTGCAAGCGGTGCAATATATGCCCGACAGCTCCTCTCACGACTCGTTGCCGAGGAGCAGGTGGAGCGTATTGCGGTGATATATAGCTCGAATGCCCGCCAGGTTGTCGAGTACGAAGGGGAGCAGATGCCGTCGTCACCAAAGATTGTCGAGTACGACAACGACGATATGTTCGCCTCGGTGGCAAGTGGCTCGGCAAGGTGGGACGCTATGGTTGTTGTGCCGTCGAGTGTCGGCACGGTGGGGCGTGTAGCTTCGGGTGTGTCGGGAACACTTATTGAGCGTGCTGCCGATGTTATGCTCAAGGAGCGTCGTCGCCTTATCTTTGTGGTGCGTGAAACTCCATATTCACTCATTCATCTCCGCAATATGACAACCCTTACCGAGGCGGGAGCCATCATTCTCCCCGCTTCGCCATCATTCTACTCTCGACCACAAGATGTTGAAAGTGTGTGCCTTACTGTCACCGAGCGAATTTTATCGCAACTTGGCGTGGGGAGCAACGGCTATGTCTGGGGCGAGGAGTAGTCGGTGATGTATGCTCCACATTTTGAAAGCGTTGAATATTTGTTGAATAAATTTTCTATTAAAAAATTTGGAGAAGTAGTAGTTTTAATATAAATTTGTGATTGTAAAAACTATTTGTAATTCTTAAAAAACTAAAAATTATGAAGAAAATTGTACTTTCATTGGTTGCGTTGTTGTGCGTAGCTTCGGTTTCGGCACAGAGTAAGTTTGAGTCTTCGGTAAAGAGTGCAGCTAAGGCTGTTGCATCGCAGAAGTGGTCGGTCGGTCTTCGTGTAGGTAGCGGTTTGCAGGCAGATGCAGAGTGCTTCTATTCAGATAAGGCTTATGTTGAGGCTCGTTTCGGTATGCAGTATGTTGCAGGTTTGGCAGCAGACTTCACTGTACTCCACAACTGGAATTGCTGCACAATGGATTGGACTCCATCTGCAGGTCAGTGGTTCTTTGATGCCGGTGTCGGTGTGAATGTTGGTGGTGCAGCTCATGTTGCTTATGTAGGTGTTGCCGGTCAGGCAAAGTTGGGTATCAAGTTTAGCTCGGCACCTGTTCGCCTCTCGCTCGACTGGACTCCTTCGTTCGGCCCAATCATCGGTTATGCTGGCGGTTATTCGCACGCAGCATTCTTCGAGTATGGTCTTTGCAACCTTGGTATCTCGGCAGTTTACTGCTTCTAATTTAGAAGCTATCTAACAAGGCTCTTTTGGCATCATTGCCAACAAAACAAGAGTGTCTAACCATTACGGTTAGACAGGCTTTATTTTTAA
>SUZW01000031.1 GCA_015059685.1 Rikenellaceae bacterium
AAAATAGCTGCAATATCGTGCATGTTTGAGCCTTGAAATTTTAGTGTAGAAAACCGCATCAGTGAGTGCAGAGTGAGTTTGAAAAAGTGCCCTCTGTGCGCGTCTGACGCAGAAACCGACCATCCCTCCGGGATCACTTATTAAGCAGCAACCGAAGCAAACTTGCTTCGGTTGTTTGTTTTGTGGTGTATTTTGTGTGCAAGCACCCATTATCCTCCACAAAACAAAATATAGGAGCGCAATTAGGCCCCTATATTTCAGATAGTTAAAATTCTATTTTTTTAGCAATCGTATTTAGTGCGTTGCGAATATCTTTCTTCAACTCGTTATCGGCTCTTTCATTGTGGTCTCTATATGCAAATATGTCGAGAACGGATAGAGTAAAAGCATACTCCTCTGAATATTTTTTACCAGACATATCTTTGTAGGTATATGATAATTTTAGAGGTTTATCTTTGATATCAAGCCATAGACAATATGTCGGAACATAAATTACACCCCCAGGGAGAAGCGAAAAACTCCCATGCCCTAAGGCCTTTAATTTATTGCGCTGACGAGTAGTGTATTGCTGTGTATTGAGTATTTGAGAGTCAATCTTCACCTTCACCTCTAACGCAGAAGAGGAGCCGTAATTAACCAATTTATAATAGACAAAACCATCGACCCCGTCAACATTGGCTAACACTTTTGGGCGATTGGCGTCGTGCCGAAGCTTGTGCGCTAATCGCCATTGAAAAATGTTTATGAAGGCAAGTACAAGTGTTAATAAAACAGTTATCGCCCCACTATTGTGGTTCAAAAAATCAATAATGTTATACATCTCTATCTTTTCTACAATTTCGTTGCTTGTGCTATCGCTTTAGGCGCAGAACGAAGATTGGGGTCATCTCGCGATACTTCGCATTCTGGAACCTGCGGCGGCCTCGCTGTATAACCTCGCCCTTCACGGTGCCGACTATATGCATCTGCCAAGATGGATGGCCTTTGCGGCTCTTCAGCTTCTCCTTTGCCTGCTCGTTCAGTTTGATATATATGATCTTTTCGTTCTCCTCGGGCTGTATGACTGTTGGCTCAAGCGAGAAGAGTCGGTTCTTGTTCCCCAAGAGCAGCTCTATAGGGTCACTAAAGCCCGGGTCCTTATCGACTTTTACCTTCAAGGCTATCTCCGTATCCTGCATCGTAAACGGCACCTCCTCGTTAATATCGAACTCCACCGACATACGGTATGGCGAGGCCTCGGCTACATCCAAAGCCAGCTCCGCAGCCTGTATATGGTGGGTATAATAGAAGGCCTGCATCATCTTGTCCACAGGCACAACATCCGCCTGTTCTCTTCCATCCACACCCGGATAGTGCATCTTAACCTCTATCGGGAAGCGTTTCACCTCGGCACCCTTTGGTGAGGTTATCGACACATCCCATTTTCGCCCTCCTCGCAGCTTCAAGCTACTCGTTGTAAAGCCCTTTGGAAGACCGTGCACCGACAGATTGGCAGGTCGCTTCAGCTTGCCCATTACATCGACACGGAACGAGGATGTACCTCCCGAAGGTATTGTGATGTTTGCCGGCGAAACAAAGGCGTTAAACGACGGCAGGCTCTTGTGTCGCCTCAAGAGATAGTGGTAATCCTTGCCGTAGCCACGATGCAGATCCTCCACCTCGAGAGTCATCTCTGCAGCCCGTCGTGCGGTATATTGCAATATCGGGTCGGCATGGAAGGTCATAAGGCCCTGCATCGGATCCTCCGTATCATCCACCTCTGCCACAACCCTTCCGTGTCTGTCGCGCAGGCGCATCACGGCATCTATGCGAGAGTCATTTCTGCGCCCTATAAGCTCCACTACAAGCTGCTCTTGCGCATCGAGCGAGACTTTGTATCTCTTAATCCTCGATGTCGAGGTGAGCGAGTCGGCAATAGCCGTTGTCAGCGAGAGTCGAGCCCCCTCTTTCGGGCAATGAACAAGGCGCACACCCTTTGGCAGGGCGTAGAATGGCACGGCATTCGAGGTGCCAAGACCACTTGTGTAGGTCAGCTGGTTGTAACCCGCCTTCTTGACCTTGACAATAGCCTTCGTATCGTCGAGATTAACGCCCTCAATCTCTTGCTTCACCTTTTTACCTACGACACCATAGGCGGGATAACGGCCTGTCACAAATGGTATCGTGCCGAGGTGTATTCTGTAGTTGAAGTCCTCACGACCACGATATATTGCATCGTGTATCATCAGTGTATAGGTGCCATCTTTTGGCAGGGTGGCAATAATCACGGGATCGACATGGTGGTGGTAGTCGTCGGAGTAGGCGACCTCACGGTTGCGGCTGTCAACAAGCTTTATGACAGGTTGAAACCACCCGGGCACGGCATCGGCGATATATGACACGAGCTGTCGGCCTTTTACGGCCGCAACAATGGTTTCGCCCTTGCACCCCGAGAACCTAAAGTAGTCCACACCTCCCGGGGTTACATATCCGCAGAGTACGGCAGGAAGTGTCTCTACGATATTTGGCTTGCTATATGTAGACTTTTTATTCTCCTTAAAATTCGGATACGAAGCCACCTCAAACGGGAGCATATTCGATACGCCTCTCGCACCCTGCAGGCGCAGGTCGTACATTCCGCACGGCACATCCGCAGCGATGGTGATGCGTATCTTTATTCTGTCGGCAAGTTGTGGGCTGCTCTGGTCATTCAGCCTGCGACGCTTCTTCTTGGTCTTGGCACTCTCCTTTACAGGAAATAGCTCGCCCGTGATACCCGGGTGGCTGAACAGCACCTTCGTAGATTTGTTGATATTTAGACCTCCGGCCTCCACCTCAACTACGGTGCCGGCCTCTCCGCCTGCGGGTTGCAGAAATCCCAACGACAGCTTCTGCGCATAGAGCGTAGTGGTCAGAAGGGTGCATAGTATGGTCAATATTATACTCTTGTGCTTCATAGGGCTACTTTTTTACATCTATAATTTCATACAGCAGACCGTGGCTCTCCTTGTCCACCAATAGCGACGGGAGTATCGGCAAATCTCCCTCTGAAACATGCGGCAGGGTGCCGTAAGGGTCGATACCCATAAGGAGATATACGGTGCCTATCAAGTCGCAAGGCCACACGGGTCGCTCGGCCACCTCTTCGCCTGTCTTGGTGGTCTTACCCACCACCTTACCTCCGTGAAAACCGCCACCCGCAACAAGGTAGCTGAAGGCTGCACCATAGTGTCCACGACCTCCGTTCCACGGAGCCTCCCACAGCACCTTCGGCGTGCGGCCAAACTCGCCTCCGCAGAGCACGATGGTGCTGTCGAGCAGGCCTCGTGCATCCAAATCGGAGATTAGGGCAGAGAGGGCCTTGTCGAGGCCTGTCAGCATCGAGTTCATTCTCTGGAAGTGCTTTTTGTGGGTATCCCAACCCGTAACTCGCACATTGACAAACGGAACACCCGCCTCGACAAGTCTTCTTGCCACAAGGCACGACTGTCCGAGTCGCGATTTGCCATATAGTTGGCGCACAGAGTCGGGCTCGTTGGCAAGGTTGAAGACCTCACGGCTGTCACCCCAGATAAACTCCATATTTACACCCCTCAACGAGTCTATCTTCTTTTTGTCTATCGGCCTGTTCTCGAACCGTTCGAGCAGGGCCATTCGTTGGGCCATTCGTTCCTTGTTGGTGAATTTGTTTACCAAACCTTCGACCTCGTACTCCTTCGACTCGGGTCGGCCACCCGTGTCGAAAGATTTGTAGGCGTTGCCAAGGAAGCCCCCTTCGTTGAAGCGGCTGTTGGCTGCTGTCACGGAGATATAGCACGGCAGAAGCCCATTGTAGCTATCTTGCAACTTGTACGATATTACGGCTCCAAACGACGGATATACAACCGCACTACCCGAAGTGTCGCCCGTAATCATTGCGTAGTGTCCCGTTTCGTGGGCGTTGCTACCGTGAGTCATACTTCGTATGAGCGAATATTTGTCGGCTATGGCAGCGAGGCGTGGCAACTTCTCGCCAATCTCGATACCCTCGACATTGGTCTTGGCAACACCCTTGTAGCTGCCGTAGTAGTTTCTTCCGGCCGCAGGCTTTGGGTCGAAGGTGTCTGTTTGGGATGGGCCACCATCCAAATAGACCAAAATCACAGACTTTGCCCGCTGTGCCGAGGCACAAACGGCAAGCGTCAGAACCAAAAGTAGGGATAGATATATCTTTCTCATAGCGTCGTTGTTTAGAAGTTGTAGAGGAACTCGTTGCTATTTATCTGCATCCACATAATATCGTAGGCCAACTCGTTCAGAGCGAGCTTGTTCTGCTGTTGATACTCTCGATAAAGAGATATCTCTTGTGGTGTGGCCCTTCTTGCCAAGACACGCAGGGTGATGGCGTTTGCCAATGGGCCGACATCGGTGTGCTGCTTGCACAAATTCTTCAGAACAGGGCTGCGACGAATACGCTTCTCGAGCACCGACGAGTTCATCAGGTAGAGGAGCTGACGAGAGGTTATGTTGTTGTTGCGCTGACTCTCCAGCGACACATCGCGCGACACCTTGCCAAAGAGCTCCAGCTCCGACGAGGAGACCGTAGCATCACCCAAATGTGTCGCCCTTGTGCGAGGCGGATAGAAGGTGAAAGGCTCCGGCACACGGCTGCTGTAGGTGTTCCAAATGCCCGTAGCGGTGGCCATAGCATCGACAATAACCTCCGCAGGAAGTCGTTGTGGCACAAAGAAGCCCTCGGGGGCTGCCACAGAGTTAAACTCGGAAGACAGCAGTATCTTTTGCAGCAGCTTCCTCATATCAAACCCACTCTCCACGAAGTAGTCGGTAAGCTCGGCCAACAACTGCGGGTTGGAAGGTTTATTATCCTCACACCAATTGTCGGGCTCGTGAACGATACCCTTGCCGAAAACCCAATACCACATACGATTGACCATAACCTCGGCAAAGCGACGGGAGGAGGTGAGCCAATTGACATACTCCTCACGCCAATCGGTGTTGGGACGAGGTTTGAGTATTGTGCCATCCTCCAACTCGATAATTTGCCACGGCACAACCTTGTGGATGTTGAGGTATATAATCTCCTCCTTCCACTCTTTGGTCGATTTGAACTTTATCTGCGAGAAGCAGAGGTGTCCGTTATCTTTGCACTCTCTGTTGCCGAGGAAGAGGAGGTTTATGTTGGCGTAGAAGTTCTCGGGGGTTCTCGATTGGAAACCTCGGTAGAAGTTGGCTGCGGGCGCACGGAAGTTACTACCCTCGGAGAGGAGCAGGTTGCGCACCATCTTGTCGTATGGCACATTGTTCATCAACTGCTCGTATATCCATCGGTTGTAGGCCTGCACGCCATTGGGCCAGAGGTTGCTCGGAAACTCCGACTTTATGCGCAGGATGTCCCCCCAATGCATCTGCATATATTTCAACCCCAACTCGCTCTCGACAACTCTTTTGACGAGCAGTTCACGCTTTCTCGGGTTATTCGAGTCGAGAAAACTCTCACACGCCTTTGGTCGTGGGAGCGCACCCGTAACCGTGAGATAGGTCCTTCGCAGAAAGACCTCGTCGCTACACCTCTCCCACGCCCTTGTCTGCACCACCGAAAACAGCAGACAGATTATAAGTACCGAAAAAAACCTCTTCATTATGCTACGATATTAGAATTGCCTCTATTTCAACCAATAACTCCCCTCTGCACACATCTGCAATTGTATAGATGGCAGGTGTTTGCGGATAGGCCCTCTCGACTTCAGCCCGTACAACCTCGTAATCCTCGGGCCGCTTGATGAATATGTGCAATTTGGCACACTTCAAATCGTAAGGCCTGCATCCAAACCTCTCCAAATTCTCCTTCGAAACAAGGTGCTCGATATTCTCGATTGTACGAACAGTTTGTAGTTGTGCGGAGTTGGCATCGACACTCTCCTCGCCTCGAATGGCGGCCGTGCCCGAGACAAAGCAACACACGCCACGCTCCATCTCGATAAGTTTGGCTCGCTCGAACTTCGGGGTGCTCTTGACTGCCCCGACACTATCATCCACCAAGACACTCTTCGAGTAGATGTGCGCTGCCACCTGTAGCGGGTTGTCGATTGGATATATCGCCCTTTGGTCGGCTCTCTTGAAGGCTATGGCACTAACCACAATGCCGCTGCCATCTGCACCTATACCCGTTGCTGCAGGATAGCCGTTCTGCCACAACCCCTTGCTGTAGAAGGTTGTGCGGGCATCGTTGAACTCCTGATAGTTCTGCTTGCCACCTCGGTATGACACTATGCCACCGATATAGTTCCATTGGCGCACGATATCATCTACGGAGAGGTTGTGCAGGGAGAGAATATGCTCCAACTTCTCGAATACCTCGTGGCTCTGCTCTGCCACGGATGCCGAGAAGTCGGAGGCTGCGATGCCCTCCGTGAAGAGCATCAGCTCGTTGCCACTCTTGATAAGGCCATAACAAACACCCCCCTGCTCTTCGATTGAGATTTCGGCCTCACAATCGAGAGTGTATATTTCGACAGCAAGAGTACCCACAGGGAGCAATGGTTGCGGAACAAGTGTCACGGGAACCATTCGGCCCAAAGAGTCTTTTACGGCCGATTTGATTTGAGAGAGCAGGGCGTGGTACTCCACCGAGTCGCTTGTGCCACAAACAACGATACCGCAGATCTTCTCTGCCGAAGCCATTGCCAAACCCTCCTCTATGCCCGCCTTGCACGACTCTCCGCTGTGGATAGTCGAGAAATCTATCTTAAATCCCATAGGTTACGGTTAAAGGTCCTATTTATTAAGATAAAGGTACGAAGAAAAAGTTAAATCGCCAAACAAATTTTATTTATCCACCGAGTTTGTTTTTGACGATTTTGGAGTGAAATATCCAAAATAATAGGTATGCAAAAAATATGCACACCAGCTTGTTTGTCCACAAAAATAGTGAAATATAGCGTTTTCGGTATATCTTTTGCCATACATAGCAGAGTTTAATACCGCTTTGGAGATGACGACTCGAAAAATACTCTCGGCACACCTCGCCCTGCTGTTTTGTAACATTGTATGGGCTTGCGACTACCCATTTTACAACCTTGTCTTGGGTAGATATATCTCGCCACTTGCTATGGTCTCGGCATCGTTGGTAGTGGCGGCAATATGGTCGCTAACACCGCTTTTGTGGGAGAGGCCCGAGCGTGTGGCTCCCGAGGATAGGTTGAAAATTCTTGGTGCAGCAATGCTTATAGGCGTTGCCCGCAAGTTGTGTATGATGTATGGATTGTCGCACACCTCACCCATAGATGGCTCGATAATCAGTACCACGACACCGCTTTTGGTCTTGTTGCTCTCGGTGGCTGTGGGTATTGAGAAGTTTACAAAGATGAAGGTCGTAGGGCTGTTGCTCGGTATGAGTGGAGCTGTAGCAGTTGTGGTGTCGAGTGGCGGAGAGGCCCACGAACACTCGAGCCTGCTCGGCAATATCTTGATATTCACCTCGGCAGCGGTTTCAGCTGCCTATATGGTGTGGTTCAAGAGGTTGGTAGCCAAATACCGTGTTACAACACTTCTGCGGTGGATATACTGCTCCTCGGCCATTGTGATGTTGCCTTTTGGTGCGCACGACATCATCACGACCGATATCTCGGTTATGAATAGAGGTGCGGTGTTGGCAACACTCTTCGTGTTGATTGTGCCGACATATATCCCCAATCTGCTGTTGAACTACTCGCTGAAGTTTGTCGCACCGACGGTTTCGAGTATCTACGCCTACCTGCAACCCGTTGTTGCCATAGCTCTTGCCGTGGCAATGGGGTTAGATAGACTCCTCCTCGACACCATACTCTTTGCGCTGGTGTTGTTTGTCGGTGTTGGCCTTGTTGTTGGCTCCTATGGCAAGCCTCGGCAGGCTACTTTATAACAACCGTTGCCGGGGTTGGGATAATCTCGTAGCTGTAGCCGTGAGGCAACTTAAGCGACACCTCGAACTTGCCATCCCTGTATTGCCACTCCATATCGACACTCTCATCGCCAACAGGTATCGAGCCTTTGCACCACTCCAAGCCGCTATCTATAAAGCGTAGCTGCACCTTGCGCTCGCACGGCAGCACCTTATACACGCCCAGCACATCACGATAGAGGACATTTGTCAGGTGCGAAGCGAAGCAGTGGTTGCAACTCGCCTTCGGTTTAAGGCTCTCCCACAGTGTTCCCGTACGATCGGCCATCGCCTTATATGTAGCGATAGACTCGTCAAGAATTTGTTTCGACAACCCATGTTTCGACAGCAACTCCAAGCGGAGATAACTTCCAATAAAGGCGTTGATTGGGTGTAGGTCGGGATATAACCCATTCTCCACTCTGCCCGGTACAACCTCGTCACGCAGACGAGCCCACAATGCAGGGTGGCTCTCCGGCGTTGCTACACCAAAGAGGAGAGCGTAGTATTGACACACCTCGGTATGCTCACCGCTCAACTCCAATTTACCACTATTGTTACGCACCGCATTATCCACAAAATACTCGCCATCGAACGATTGGCGCAACACCTCCTTGCGAACTGCTGCAGCCTGCTCTGCCAGCGATTTATCATCGTAGAGGCGCGATACAACATCGAGCATCTCGGCATAGAGCATATTCGATGGATAGCTGACATCCTGCACAAGTTTATTTGCGCGTGACCACTCGACAAACACCCACTTCGGTAACTTCTCGAGAAGGCCATCTTCGTTGATATACGGCTTGAAGAACTCTACCAACTCGTATATGCGTGTGCGAGCGAGGTCGATAGTCGCTCTATCACCCGTGCGCTCCAAATACTCCTCCAACTCCAAGACAAACCACATAGCCCAATTCGGGATATAGTTATGGTTGCGGTGGTCGGCAGGATAGCACATCGGCAACATACCCTTGTCGATATCCTTAAACTCGGTCGGGAGCAAGAAATTTTCGATAAAATTGCGCTCTATACGGCTCTTGCCCGACAAAGCAAACTCCACACGGCCCGAGAAGTAGCTATCACACAGCCAACCCGCACGCTCTCGTGACGGACAGTCCATGTAGATATCGATAGCATTTTGTCGGTAGGTCTCTCGTGCCGCCTCGAAGATAAAGTCCAAATCCTTGTTGCTCGACTCGAACTTGGCACGATAGCAGTCGGAGTTGCAGTAGTCGCGCATCGACATCTCCTTAATCTCCACAGCACCACCCTCGGTAAAGAGTTCAACATACTGCATCGTGTATGGCTCGAATGTCTCCAACTCGTACTCGCCCGCCTGCAAATCATAGATAAGGTATGATTGCCATCTCAAACGGCGCTTCATAACACGGCCATCTTCACCCAAAATCTCGTCAAAACGCAGGGTAAGTCGTGTAGGCTCCGTAACCACAACCTTTGTACGAAGGAAACCGCTACTATTGGTTGCAAATTTATAGAGGTTTTTGCCATCGATAAGTTGCGCCTCGTGCAGACGATAGTCGGGATAGGCCACACCACGAGCGAGCAGTACCTTCTCCTCTTGTTCTACAAGTTTTTCGGGCTGTATAGCCGATTTCCAATCTTTGTTGGTCGCCCAATCGTTGTAGTGGCTATCCAAAACATAGGCCTCTGTATATGGGCGTTGGAACGAAAACTTCGGCACATCGGCAACTCGCTGCTTCAGGTCGTAAGCCTCGAAATCACGGCCTGTAGCCGCTACGACCTTGCCATTCACCTCGACCTCGGCCTGCAGGAACGATGGCTGGTCGAGCAGGTAGTAGCTCGGGCAGTTGTAGCCCGCAACCTCTATGGCAATGATATTTTTGCCTTTGCAGAGATATGGTGCAATGTCGTGAGCGTCAATGCGGTAGAAGTCGTGTGCCGCCACGCATGGGCCGTGACCCACAAACTCGCCATTTATGCGCAGTCGATAGTCGCACGATGCCGTGAGGCGGATATAGGCACTCTTTACCTCCTCGACATCTACGACCTCACGAAATGAGAGCGTCAAATTCTTCTCCGTTTCACGACCTTCGCTCCATACGGCTACGGCCTTGTCGAAGCTGTCACATTGGGTTAAATCGGCGTTGTTGCAAGCGACGAAACAGAGTGATAAAATCAGTAATAGTAGGCTCTTCATATCTTTTATTTTTGGTTTTTTCTGAAGAAATATTGTTTTTGTCGGCGCTTATCATCTTGAGAGCGAGCCACATAGACTCTCTCGCCCGTGTATGGGTTTTCGCCCGAGTAGAACATCACCGACGAGAGTGTCATCGGTGTAGGTGTCAAGTCCTGCACCTGCTCCAAGGTGAAGTGTAACTTGCCGAGTACCCTCTGCGACAAAGCCCTCATATCGGCCTCACGACACCCGGGGTGCGAGGAGATAAAGTACGGTATCAACTGATAGCGCAACCCATTTTCACGGCAAATCTTGTTAAAGTTACGATTTAGCTCCTCGAATAGCGTAAATGATGGCTTGCGCATAAGTTTAAGCACTCCATCTTCGGTATGCTCGGGTGCAACCTTCAGTCGGCCCGATGTGTGATGCACCACCACCTCACGCAGATAGTCCGAATTGTCGAACAGGTCGTAGCGGATACCGCTACCTATATAGGCGTGTTTTACCCCCTTGAAGGTGCGAATTTTGCGATACAAATCGAGCAGTGGGCGGTGGTCGTTATTGAGGTTTGGGCAGACCTTCGGATGGAGGCACGAAGGTCGCACACACTTGGCGCACAACGATTTGTTCTTTCCACCCAAGCCATACATATTTGCCGAAGGGCCACCGATATCGGTAATCGTGCCGTGGAAGTCGGACATCTCCGTTACCGCCTTCACCTCCCGCAAAATCGAAGCCTCGCTACGGGAGGAGATAAACTTGCCCTGATGTGCCGAAATGGTACAGAACGAGCAACCCCCGAAGCACCCTCGGTGGATATTTACCGAGTGCTTAATCATCTCCCACGCAGGGATATCGCCACGCCCCTTGTAGCGTGGATGAGGCGCACGCATATACGGCAGGTCAAATGCCGCATCGAGCTCCTCGCTCGAGAGAGCCGCATGCATCGGGTTTATCACAACATAGTCGTCGCCCGTACGCTCAACCAAGATATTTTTGCTCTCGAGGCGGTTACTCTCGACCTCCTCCTTTGTGAAGTTTTCGCCAAAAGCCCGTTTATCTCGTTGGCACTGCTCGAAGGAGTGCAACATCACAACCTTCTCGCTTGGCAGAGCCTCAACAAACCTCTTATCCGCCACAAACGCCACCTGGCGCAGGGTATGCAAAAGTTTTGCATTGTAGCCGTTGCGCATTGCACGAGCCACCTCACGGATAACTTTCTCGCCCATTCCGTAGAGTAGGAAGTCGGCACCACTCTCGACCAAGATAGAGGGTTTCAAGGTGTCCTGCCAATAGTCGTAGTGGGTAAGTCGGCGCAACGAGGCCTCGATACCTCCAATCAAAACAGGGGTATTCGGGAAGAGTTTTTTGAGGATTTTCGTGTATGTCGTAACGGCATAGTCGGGGCGGAAACCCGCTGCGCCACCTGCGGTGTAGGCATCGTTTGAGCGCAGGCGTTTATTGGCGGTGTAGTGGTTTACCATCGAGTCCATAACACCTGCCGTAACGCAGAAGCAGAGGCGTGGAGTGCCGAACTTCTTGAAATCTCGCAGGTCATCACGCCAATTTGGCTGTGGCACAACCGCCACACGCAACCCCTCATCTTCGAAGAGTCGTGATACCACCGCTGTGCCAAACGAAGGGTGGTCGATATAGGCATCACCCGAGAAGAGAACTATATCGACATAGTCCCACCCGAGCGTGCGCATCTCCTTGACGGTTGTTGGCAGAAACCCCATAACTCTTTTGCTTTTAGCCATTGGCTTTTCCTACGGCAAAGATAGTAAAAAGACGATAGATTTTCAACTTAAGACAAAAAGAGTGTGCCCAACTAACATGTACTGACCCCAAAAAGTTGGACTGATTATTAAATAGATTTACTGGTAAAGAGTTCGGTATTGCACCGGACTCTTTCCGTTTAATTTTAGTTTAATACGGTCGTTATTATAGTAGTTAATATACT
>SUZW01000032.1 GCA_015059685.1 Rikenellaceae bacterium
GCGGTCGTATTGGAAGATTTTATTTTGTGCATCAATCAGATACTCGGCAAAGAGGTAGTCGCCCGCCATACCCACCGCTTCGAGCAACGAATCGCCCTCGGGGATAATATCGTACTGCTTGCCCGTAGCGAGATTTACACCTACGAGGCGATAGTTTGCAGCGTGGTCGTTGGTCATAATCATCGCCTCGTCGTTGTAACAGTCGAGCAGATAGTAGTCGTACTCGAAACCCTTGAACATCGTGCGCCACCTACGCTCCGAGGTGCGCTTGTAGAGCAGCTGCGTACCCGATGTACCTGCCGACGAGGTAACAAACTGCCACTTGCCATCTTCACTTTCGCCGCCGTGATGGTAGTGGAGAGGATTTTTCTTATCCTCAAATATCAAAATATCCTCCTCCTGCGCAGTGCCAAGGCGGTGGAAATAGACCTTCTGGTTGGTGTTTTGTGCCGAATAGACGCCATCACCCTCCTTTGGAGCATCGTAGGCACTGTAGTAGAAACCACGACCATCGCGAGTCCACGAAGCTCCCGAGAATTTCACCCACTTGATGTGGTCAGCGAGAGGTTTCATGGTCTTGGTATCGAGAACAAAAATCTCCACCCAATCCGAACCTGCCGAGGCGAGCGAATAGGCGAAGTAGCGACCATCTTTTGTGAATGTTCCTGTGTTGAGTGCCACTGTGCCGTCCTCGGAGAGAGTGTTAGGGTCGAAGAAGAGTTCCTCCTCGGTGTCCGAGAGGTTGCGCTTGCGGTAGATGACGCTCTGGTTTTGCAGACCGCTGTTGCGGGAGATGTAGTACCACTCGCCACGCTTTGCAGGTGCGCTCTGCGTTGGGTAGTTCCACAGCTCCTCCAATCGCTCACGAATAGCCTTGCGCTGTGGGAGCGAGTTGAGATAGCCGAAAGTAACCTCATTCTGCGCCTTCACCCACTCGGCGGTGCGCTCCGAGTTATCATCTTCGAGCCAACGATAAGGGTCGGCAACCTCTGTTCCGTGATAGTTATCGACAACCCCCTCACGGGCTGTCTCGGGGTAGATAATCTCCTCTTTCATCATATCTTTGATTTTTCTAATTCCACGACCAACACCATATCCCAAGAGATACGAAGCACCAAAGAGCGCAGCACAAATCGCCACGGTCTTTGCAATCTGTTTGTAGTTAGCTTTCATAAATTAAGACCTTTGTTTGACGCAAAGATACAAAAAAGACGAAAGACGAAAGACGAGAGACGAGAGTTTTTTCGTCTTTTTCTTTTTGGGCTTTTAGCCATTGGCCATTAGCTATTAGCTTTTAACTAAAAAACAGCTCCCGAAGGAGCCGTTTTTCTATTTCGGTTGATTTTGTTCGTCTAAATCGTAGAGAAGTTCGATATCATCGACATACATCCACGACTCACTACTTCCCGTAAAGTAGTCGCCATAGCCCGAACAGGTGAAGGTTAGCAGCAAGCACGAAGGCACAACCTCTGGGTCGGTGTACTCGATAGGCAGAGTCATCGTGTGCCAAATATTGGTGTGGTCTGCAACCATCTCGGGGTTGTAGTCGCTGTCGAAGTAGCCCAAGCCACAAACTCCCGCAGCCGTGCGAGGGTCGAAGAAGGTGGACTCGTCAGCACTATAGACGCAGTGTGGCTCACTCCAGTCGGTCAAGCAGAAGAAGACCTTGGCAACATCGGGTTGTCCGCCCACAATCTTTATCTGCTTGCTACCGATATGGTACTCGGTGCCTGTCGAGGCTGTTTGGTACTTGTTGTTGACCGTAATCCAATTTATGCCCCCACGGGAGTACTTGACCTTGAAACGCACCGCTACAGGCTTGATATTTTGGTCTATCATACGACCGAAGTAGATTTTGGCATTTGTACCGAGCGTCTCGCCATAGTATCCGACGAAGAGGTTTCCGGCCGCAAACTTCATACCCAACACATTCTGTGAGCCCATATAGGCACTCACCTCGCCCGTCGAATCCTCGGGAACATTGTCGGGATTTACACTCTTATATACAGGGTAGGTGAGGTTGAACTTCTCGCCCAGCGATGTGCCGCCAGGGTTACCCGTAGCCCAGAACATATCCTGCACCGACGAGAATGGATACCAACAAGGGCCCGCCTCGCCCTTAAACAACTCTTCACGGTTGTTGGAGAACTTCGCCCACTCCTCCATCTGCGAGTTTGGCAGCTGGTAGAGAGTCGAGGTCTTGACAACCTTTATATCGGACTGCTTTTCGTCGGCATAACCAATTACCTCATACTCCGAGTTTGGCTCCAAACCTCGTATGACGGCCTTCACGAAGCCCTCCTCGTAGCGGTTGTACGGGTTTTTAGAGTCGGCAGCATACCACTCATCCTTAACCCTCAACCACTCCTCCGTGTTACGCTTGCGATATGCGAACTGAATTGAAGCACCATCGATATTGGCCGCCTTAATCCAGATAATATTTGCACCTGCCGCCACATACTCAAAGTCGAGAGCCACCTCGGTAGGAACGATAATCAACTCCCAAATTGTTGAACGGTTGTGTGCCGATACGGTAATATTGCGTGACTTCTCGCTATTGTCGAAATCGGTAGGCATCTGTGCAATTTCGGGATAGTCGTATGTTGGGCGAGGGCCAAAGCGCACGGCCGTGGTCTTGACATCCCCGAGAGGGTAGTCCTGACGACGCTTGATGGTGGCACGGTGTCCCTCCAAGTCCCACTCCGTAGCTCCAATCTGTCCATCGACTGTCCAGATGCGGTTTATGGTCTGCGATGCGACAATCTTCCACTCGTAGCTCTGGAAGTATGAGAGGGTGATATACTCCGGATCAACCATATTTACAATGCGGTTATTCAGATCCTTCGATACAACGATTTGACTTTCGTCAGCCTCGTAGCTTACATTTGTGACGACATCGGCGCCATAGGTTATGGAGTTGAACTTCACCGCCTCGATGTTGGTCTCCTCGGCAAGAGGAATAGTTGCCGTATAGGTCGAGCGGTCGAGGGTGATATCTCCGTTGGTGCCCTCCACATCGAGCGTAGCGATGTAGAGATCGACCACAGGCTTTGGTAGGTCGTTCTTAATACACGACGAGAGCGTCGTCGCAGTCACAAAGAGTAGTGTATATAATATCTTTTTAGTCATACTTCTGCTTCAAATTTTGTTCATTTTTCTTGCCCCACAAGTGTATCGTAACACCGATGTTTATCTCGGCAATGTTGAGACGGAAACGCAATTTCGAGAAGTCACGAGTACCCGTCGTATTCATATCGGCATCAAACTGCTTGATGTGCGTATATTGCAGACCACCCAAGCCAAACGATATCGTAGCACACACATTTGGGAAGATGTATGCCGCCAAGCCCGGGTTGAAGTTGAACTTCACCTTGTAGCTATCCGACACGGATGTGCTCCACTCGTCGTTGTACATAAAACCAAATGTTGAGCGACCATACTGTCCGACCAACTCCAACTCACCAAAGACACCGAAGCGACCACGGCGATCAAGCGGAACATAGGCACGATGGAACACGGCAAACGAGTAGGCGTTGCTCAAGTAGTTGAGAGCAATACCCTCGGTGTCAAATTCTATACCATTTATGAAGTTGCCCAAGTTGATGTTGGCGTTGTCGAATGAGCCATTCATATATGTATAGCCAAATCGTGCGCCAATGCTCAAGTTGTTGCGGTACATATAGCCTAAATATGGTTTCACCGACACCACCGAGCCCCCAAGACGAAGGTTCTCGATAATCATTGCAATATCCGAGTCGTCGGCCGTGAGGGTACCATACGAAGCCGAGATACCGGCTATCCACTCACCCTTGTAGGCAAAGACATTCTTGTTTATCTCTCGGTCGATACGGTTGATGACGAATGGTGAGCGAGGGTGCTTTCGAACCTTTGTCGTGTCACTCTTGCTGCCAAAGAGAATGTTGTTCTGTGCGCTGACCGTAGTCTGCAACGAGGTCGCCACGAGCAATATTGTAAGTAGTGTAAATATCTTCTTCATAGTCGTAACGGTTTATAAGTAGAACGCTGCACCTAATCCTATGGAGAAGATGTTTACCTTGAAATTCATCTGCGACGAGGATGTCTGTCCTGTTACCACCTGGTTGCTCACCTGTCGTGTCTGCGAGTAGTTGAAGCCGAAGACACCGACATTAACCTCTATGGCGAGGTTGTTGGTGAGGAAGGCCGCAATACCCGGATTTACACCAAGTGCGAGGTCGAAGCTCGTGGCGTATGTGCCACTCAAGGCGTTTGCCGGACCCGAAGCCAGCTTCGACTGCGAGCCACCCATGGCGAGAGCCACCTCGGCAAAGAGGGCAAAACGCTTGTTGTTGCGGCCGAGAGGGATGTACTTGCGCCATAATGCCTCGACATTGTACGAATGCTTCAACGAGTAGTAGAATGCGTTGTCGAGCGAGGTTATCGTAAGGCTTGCATTGTCCAACTCGGTGAGTGAGCGCGAGTAGCCGAAACGCATACCAATCAACGAGTTCTTGGAGTAGGCGTAACCTACGAGCGGCGACACCTTGAAGGTGTAGCCGTCAGACTGGATATCCTCGATGATGAGGAAAGTGTAGTTGTTGTTCGAGTGTGTCGAGTAGGATATCGAACCACCGAATACCCATTGTCCCTTCGGAACAAACTCGGTGCGGAGGTTTGAGATGCCTCGACGCTTGCGACTCTCGCTTTGGCTTATGCGTGTTGTGTCGCTCGGTATGGATGATAGCGTGGTTGCCAGGGTGTCGCTTCCACGCTTTGTTGCAACCTCTGTCGTAGCCTCACGCTCCATGACGGGTGTTGCAGGTAAAACGATCTGCCCCTCGGCCACCACCACGCAGGGTAGGGCAAAGAGGAGTATCGTCAGAGTCTTTATAAATCTACTCATTGGTTTTTAGTGCTGTTGCAGGTCGCTTGTGACCCACTTTATATAAATATATTAGTAAACGAGTTCAATGTCGTCGATATACATCCATGAATCCTCCGAGCCATCGAAATAATCGCCATATCCCGAGCAAGTACATGTCAGGATAAGATGCGTTGGAACCTGATTAGGATCTTCACCGTAGAAGGTGAAAGGGATCTCAATCTGCCTCCACTCGGCCTGTGATTCGGTGGACTCGAAATATGCCGAGTAGAGAACGATATCATAGCGTTTATCTCCACTCTTGATGTTAGCATCACTTGGGGAGAATGTTGTACCATCGGCATCTCCACTATATACCTTGTGTCTGTCGGTTGCCATACAACAGAATATCTTGCAGAGGTCCGGATCTCCCTTTTTACCAACACCCGACTTTTCTCGGTTGATAATACCACAGTTCCACTTTGCCCAGAAGCGAATAGCCTTTGGCTTAGCGTTATACTCGAATGGCTGTCCAAAATAGACAGTTGCCTGTACGCTCGAATCTATACCGCCCCAAGAGCCCACATAGATATTTCCTGCGGCAAACTTAACAAGCGCCCACATCGAGTCGAGGTATGCCGATTTCTTACCCGTCGAGCCCGGGCGAACATCGCTGTTGCTTTCGGTTATATTGCCTACATAATCGGCAGAGCCCCAGTTACCAGTACACCAATATGCGTTATCTGCTGTGCGGAATGGTACCGCAACTTTGCCCGAAGTACACCAATCTTCCAAGCCACTATTCGGTATCTGGTTACCATCTCTTGTTGTGAAAGCAAGGCTTGTACCAACTGTCTTGCCATCTATAACGAGATTGTATTCATATCTGCGGTTGGCGTTGATACCGCTAATCTGTGCCGTGTAGGTATTCACACCACTCGATGCAGCTGCAAAGCTCTTCCACTCGCCCTCGCCCTCACGACATACGAGAGCCACGCTTGCAGGCGAACCAAAGACCGTTGCCGAGAGCTGTGTTGTACCTCCGGCCCACGCCAACACCTCGTTTGTGTTGTCGTAGCTATTAACACCCTGCAAGTTGTAAGGCAGATCTTTGCGAGCCTCACCACCGCTTGTGTCGGTTACGCACATCTCGATAGTATGCGCACCTCCACTCAACGCATTGAAGAAGTCGTCGGAGAGGGTGATGTAGAGCTGTGGCGTGTTCAGGCCCGTGAGTGTCACACCCGCTACTACCTCCTCAACGAGGTTGTACTCTCTGCCTCCCGCAACGATTGTCGCAGCGCAGAAGTCGGCAGGCGATGTAGCTACATATTTGCGCTCGCCACCTGCGTAGTTGTATGGCGCAGCAAGGTCGAAACCTACGCCCTTCAATTCCGGATCAGGACTGAACGAGAAGTGGTCGTCACGCTCCTCTACGCTCTCATCTACTCTGACTGTCAAACCTCCAAGAAGACCCGATGCATCCTTCGAGAACTTGAACGAGAGTTTGTAGCCCTTTTTAAGCTCGATATTTTCGATAGTACCAACCTTATCGACCTCGACTCTCTCGCCATCCTCATATACGAAAGTGCCGACAAAGTGCCACGACAGGGTAGTTACACCCTCGGGCATAATGAAGTAGCCCTTTTTGCTCTCGGTGTAGGAGAGTTTGACCTCTTCGTTGGCCTTGACCTCTACATTGTAGCCATCGAGGAAGCCCTCGGTAATGGTCTGGTCGAAGAGCACCTCGACAGGTATATTCTGCATCACAGCGACCAAATCGACTGTCGTTGTCGCCCCTGCCGTGATGTCAAAATCTTTCGAGCCGTAGAAGTATCGCTCCGCCTCGTTGAAGGTTGCATTTACCGCTGTACCGCTAACCACGGTGGCGGTGTAGTTGCCTGCTATGAGCCAGATATACTCCGGCTTCTGCATATCCTCTCTCGAGGAGTCGTACTTGCGCACAAGGGTTGCTTTTCCACCCTCGTTCTTGAAGATGGAGAGGATGTAATCTCTCTCCCCGCCACTCTCGGTGCGAGTGCCGACACTTATCGTCACGACACCCTTATCCTCCGAAGGAGTGTTGTCGCCCGATGTGTTATTGACCTTGCCATCGCTTACACACGATACCAATGCCAATGCGCACACACACGATATTATGTTAAGTATTCTTCTCATCTTCTACTATTTTCCGGTTTGAAGCATCAAAGTTTTGGTGGTGGTGTTACCCTCGTTGTCGGTAACGGTCAATATGAAGTCGTGGTTTTTCAAATCAGGACCACTCACACCCTTCAACATACCCATGAACGAGGTGATTGAGAGCTTCACAAAGGTCTTGTTGAGGACATCCTCACCCACCGCAAATTGGAGATTACGCAGAGCCTCCTCGGTATCGACAAAGACATCCGGATAGCGAGAGTCATACGATTTGTCGGGGTGGCAGAGGTTTAGGACATTGCAGATGTTGATGCCACTCAATACATCGGGAGTAAGCGAGTCGGAGGCAATTTGCACCAAGAACTCCTTGATACCCTTCGATGCCGAAATAAGCAGATCTACCACAATGCCATCTACAATCTGCTCACGCTTCGAGATGTCGTAGCCATCCCACACGATACTTGGGTCCTCGGTAGGCTCCACAGGGTCGTTGCCGCCCTGGTTGCCGCCCTGATTGCCACCCTCGGTCCACTCCTCCTCGGTTACGAGGTCGGAGACATTGCAAGGGATAATCTCGTCGGTCACCCAATCACGAACTGTCACACCTACATTTATGTTACCCTCGGCAGCATGCTCGAGATAGAGGTGTATCTTGCTGTGCTGACCGGCCTTGACATCACGCACCTCCTTGGACATCTCCACGAGCTTGAAGTTCTCTTTGTCGGCAGCGTAGGTTCCGCTGATGAGCAACTTGATGGTGTTTGAGGTCTGCGGAGCAGGGAAGAAGCCGGCACGCTGCTCTGTGAGCGAGTATTCCAATGTGTTATCAGCCACCGATACGATGGTCAAGGTCTTTGCGCCAAGGCGCTCCAAAAGGTCTTCGGCGTATGATACCGAGACCATAATCTGCATCAGTGAACAGACGACCTCCGAGAGGGTCTCGGTCTCGTTGCGCACGATTTTGAACGGCTTTACCGAACCATATACAGGTGCCTCCCACTCGGCTGTAGTGACCTCACCCGACTGAATTTTGAAGATGTAGTCACCTGTCTCGAGCTCGATGGCTTCGGTTGGGCGCTCGCTATACTTGAACGACTTGACAACCTCGTTGCGCTCGTTTATAATCGAGCAGTCGAAGTTGCTTGTATCGACCGAGGTGCGGGTTGCCTGGACCGCAGAGGTCGAAGGCTTGATGCCCGCATCGGGGGTACTGTCGTCAATACGGCAATCTACTACGAGATTTGCGATTGAGAGCAAGCCCGTGTCGGAGTTCTTGTTCTCGTCGTCACCTCCAAAGGAGATCTTCTCGTCGGCACACCCTGCAAAGAGGAGGGTTGCCAAGAGTGTTACTGCTGTGAATTTTGCAAATTTCATATCTTTTTGTTTTTTCTATTTTTACCGTTGTTATCTGTTATGCGTTTTCGTTCAACTCGAACTCCAACTCCTCGGTTGCGACAATCTCGTCGTCGAAGGTTATCGTCACAGCGGCTTTGCCTACTGTGTCGAGGTCGAAGAGTATGGTATGGCGGGTTGTAGGCTTGAGCGTAACCTTCTGTGTCAGGGTTATATCACTTCCCGTAGGGCGCTTTGCTGTGCAGGCGATTGTCGCCTCACCGGCATTTGCGAAGAGGTGCTCCTCTTTTGCTGCATCCCACGCCATATCGTTGATTGTGAATGTCGCCTCCGAGAAATAACCATCGAAATTCGAGGTTGTGTCGATTGCCACAATCGAGTTTGCGAGTACCACCAGCACGGAAGCCTCGGCCGAAAGACCATACATCGGTACTTCGACCGTTGTCGAGCCCTCGAAATATGGCTTCGACCAACCCTCCACACCCTTCTCACCGTGCGAGAGTGTTACGGTGTATGGTGCCGAAGTGAATGTGAAGCCGTTACCTACGGCCTTGTTGAACTCCGCAAGCGTATCCCAGGTGTAGGTGTTGTCGTTACCCGCAATCTCCACCTTCAACTCGTTCGCTGCAGGTGCACTCTCCAAAACCACGGTATTTGCCGAGGTTGTGTTATCGACCTCTCCTCGTGTTGTAACCTCAATGGAGATTGAGCCTTGCTGAAGAGCCTGCTCACCTTCGTTATTGTTACACGCAGTCGCTACGAGAGCAAGTGCTATTGCAAAAAGTATCTTTTTCATATATCTCGGTCGTTTTTACTGTGCAATGGATACTCGGATATTGTCGAGGTAGATATAGTAGTGGGCATTACCACTACCCCAGTTCTGCTGTATGCAACAAGGTACCCAGCTAAATCGTGTAGCAGAGGTACAACCATTTGCCACAAACGAATATGTCGGAAGGGTAACCCCAAAACTATTATCGTTGCAAGTTTGAGTTATGTAACCCGTCTGCAAACAAACGCTGTTGAACATTTTTGGAACTCGTTTATCGTCGTGAATATCCTCACCAGCAACGGTTGTTGCATCAATACCATTGAGGACTGTGCTCTCAGCTGCAGTATGCATACCAGCGATACAGAAAATATCATTATTTTTAGAGTATCCCGAATTTGCATAAGCGCCCATATCAAACTCAACCTTCAATCGAACATTAGCACCCGCTTTGAGATTTTTCATTGCAGGTGAGTCGATACGACCATTCGAGCGTGTTGCACCCATAAAACTCTGATGTCTAGTATTTACGCGGACACTCTTTCCTGCCACACCCTTGATATGTGCGCCATTCCAGCCCGAAACACTCATATATTTGTTGAGTAACATACCTTCTGCCGACATAAGATTGTCCACACGCTTGTCGTCTTTCTCAAAGTTTTCTTGTATAGATGTGAAGTCCTCGAAGAAGAGGTAAGGAATATCTATCGCAGGTATGGTTGTCGTGGTATTCGAAATGGTTGAAGGCATTGTGAAGTCGCGCTTTACAATGGCGTGCTCACTCTCAAATTGAGCAACCAAAGTCTTGCCTGCGTATTGCTTCAAGCCACTTGCGGTGATTGAGCCGTTGAACGAGTAGGTGTAGAGGTTTCCGCTATTGGCCTCCCATTGAAGAAGTGTGTTGCCGTTTTGGTCGAGAATAGCCCACCTCTTGATAGCCTCGCCAAGGTTGTTTTTACCCATCGAGAAGCGAAGCGTTGGCGGATTTATCTGCGTTGTGGTGAAGTAGAGTGGTGTTATGTGGCCCTCCTCGCACTCTTTGTTAAGCGAGATGGTCTTACCTACAGACTCCGTGCCATCGGTTGCGTATGCCATAATCTGCACCTCGGTCACATTTGCAGGACAGATGACTCCCCACGCTGTGTCGCCCTCGTTAATCGGAGTGTCGAAGTTCAGCGTCAGAGTCTTCGAGCCATTTGTAAGCGCAGGTGCGCTATCCGCATTGGTTGCATCTACCATAACGGTACCTGTCACCTCCGTAGTGAATGTGAGGACAAGTTTCGAAATATCTAAACCAAAGGTGTTCTTGGCTATCTCGATCTTCAGCGTATGCATCTTGTGCTTAAAGTCGAGGGCAAGGTTGTTCACCTTGTCGGAGACTATCGCTGCGGCATCGAGTGGTTCGGCAACCATAATATCGTAGGCTCCATTAAATGAGTTGCCCTGCTGCACGGCAGGGATGGTGAATGTCGCCTTGCGATTGGAGATAGACTCGGGCATAGGCGATACAGCGTAGTAGGTGTATGTTCCCTCCGAGAGCGAAGATGCGCCCGAGGTGAATACGGCCGACTGCATCGAGTGCCAATAGTACATCATCGTAAACTCGACACCATTGAGGTTGAAGCCTCCGGTTCTGTTCTCGGCCCATAGAGCGAAGGTGTCGCCATCGCACCACGAGGCGTTGCCCTCTGCATCTGTCGCAGTACGGTTAATCTCGACGGGCAGACCGATGGAGAGTTCGGATTGTGCAACGGTTATATCGCCCCCTTCGCTCTCGATAGACTTCGAGCAACCGAGGAGCGAGATGAGTGTAACAAGCGTTGCGATAAAGTAGATTTTCTTCATAGTTATCCATCTTAAATCGCCACAAAAATAGAGGTGTTATATTATATATAAAAATTTTTTCAACGAACAGCCGATTTTTCCCCACGAACACCCCATATTTGCTATGCGCAAACAAAAAGAGTGTGCCCAAAAATGAAGTGACCCCAAAAGTTTGGACAAAAAACTTTTGGGGTTTCTTTATGCACAAAAAACACGATTATGGAGCATTGCTCAAATATATGAGGATGCTCGAAGAAGGTTATTCTATTCGTTACCTTCAC
>SUZW01000033.1 GCA_015059685.1 Rikenellaceae bacterium
GGTTATAGCGGTGAGGTTCCACCTCTTCCCATTCCGAACAGAGAAGTTAAGCTCACTCGCGCCGATGGTACTGCGGTTTTCCCGTGGGAGAGTAGGTAGCCGCCTCTTCAAGCCAAACTCCACATCAGAGTTTGGCTTTTTCTTTTGCTAAATTTTCAACCATTACAATATTAGCCAAACTCTGATGTGGAGTTTGACTTAAAGGGCGGCAAACTTGTTCTTCTTCGAAGAACGAAGTATCATCGGTGGCAAGTGGGCTTAATCACTCTGTGAAACAGAGAACGATTGTGCAAACCGAGCGCAGAGTGCATATCTGTTATGTACTATGCCGAGGTGCAGCCAATCGAAACGGCACAATGGAGCCGTAGGCTCGTGCCGTAAGTTAAGCCTTGCCACCGATATTATTTTGCCGCCAACATTTGTGTTACCTATCCCCCAAACCCCCTTTCTGTAAAGGGGGCTTAATGATTTATACAAAAAGCCAAACGGGCTTGGTTTGAAGAGACAACTGCTATTTTCTGCGGAAAATAGCAAGACCACTTGCTATTCGGCTCGTGCCGTAAGTTAATGAATAGGGTCGTTAGGGGCGTTAGAGGCGTTAGGGTCGTTAGAGGGTTTAGGTTGTGGGGAACTCTTGAGGTTGTCAAGGCGCAGGTGAATTAAGGGTTAGTAAGGGCGAGTAACGGCTAGTAAAGAAGGCGCTATACCCTTACTTGCCCTTAATAGCCCTTACTGGCCATTACTGGCCCTTATCAGATTGCGCCCCCAAATCACAGCGCACGAATAGAGATATTGGCGTTGGGGGATTGCGAATTACTACAACATCTGCTGTAGCACAACCTCGATATCTGCGACCGAGGTGGAGTCCTTGATAAGGACCTTTTTGTTGCGGTCGAGGAGGTAGAGTGCCGGTATGGCTCGCAGGTCATAGAGCCCCGCACGGTCGATATGGCACCCCTTGTCGTAGCCATTTATCCACGATTTCGGGAAGTCACCAAGGTGCTTGTGCCACTCATCGAGCTGCTCATCGGGATATATCGCCAAGATTTTAAGACGACCCTGCCCTAACAATTGGTTGATTATTGGCGATGCTTTGAGAGCTGCGGTAATATCTCGGCACATCGGACACCCCGGATTGTTGATGTAGAGTATAACAAACTCACTATCAAGTCGATACATCTGCCGTGAGAGGCCCGAACGAAGCGTATATGTGAAGTCGTTAGCAGGGTGACCAATGCGGTTTTGCGAGGCGATACGCAGGTCGTATTCGGGAGCTATCTTCTCGTACTTATCGAGGTGTGGCGAGGCGATTTGAGCCTCCAGCACCGCTATATACAACTCGTCGCTACGCAGTGGCGAGTTAGGGTCGTGGAGCAACTTCTCCGACAACATCACAAAGTACTCAAACGCAGGCTTCGATACCGAGGCCTTCTGCATCAGTGCGCGTATGGGCGCAGCATCGAGAGGATCTACGAAGTTCGATAGGAAGGCTGCGTAGGCACGCAACATCTGCACCGTGTCGGCCTTGGTCGTGAAGAGCGAGTCGGCAAAGTCGAATTTATCCCAATAGTGGCTGCGCATATACCGTAGTTGCTCCTCTTCGGATGTGAGATGCGTCGGCATCGGCACATATACGAAGTTGTAACTCTTTGGCCTGTTGCTTTTTGTGGCGATTTTGTTGCGATTGGCACACCCCGTAAAGATGAGCAACAATAGGGCTATTATTGCGTAGCGTTTCATTGTGGATATCATCGTTTATGCAAAGATACAAAAAAGTCAATAATATTGCCATTTTACCCCAGGAAAAACTATTTTTCGGCTGAGAGTCAGATTATTTAGGTATTTATACCGAACTCTATTTTGAGGGGAATTTTTACCTTTGCGAAGAGTTATAATAGAGGTGACTGATATGGGAAAGTACTTCGATAAACTTGTTGAAGATGTCCGTGTAAAGGAGGGCTTGAAGGCGTGTATGAACTGTGGTGTCTGCACAGCGATATGCCCTGCTGCGGAGTTCTACGACTACGATCCACGACAGATTATTACGGCGGTGCAATCTCGTAGCGATATCGAGATTGAGCGACTGCTCAAGAGTGAGACGATATGGTATTGCGGGCAGTGTATGTCGTGCCGCCCTCGTTGTCCGAGGGGCAATACTCCGGGATATATTATTCAGGCCTTGCGTACCTTGTCGCAGCGACTCGGCTTCTTTGTCGAGAGCGAGAAGGGGCGTCAGCAACTCGTCATAAAGCGCACCATAGGTCACAATATCTGGAACTCGGGCTACTGTCTTGTGCCTCGCAATATAGACCCCGATAAGCACCCCGAGCAGGGAACGGTGTGGCGATGGATTTTCAACCACGACAAGGATATCTATCCCCGTTTTACCCCTTCGTATGGCAAGGAGGGGGCGGGAGCTCTGCGCAAGTTTGACGAGGCGACGATGGGTGAGCTGCACCGCATATTCGATGTGAGTGGCGGTACGGCACTCTTCGAGGATATAGAGCGTTACTCGGAGGTAAAGGCTCGTGAGATGGGCTATGATGGTGCCGATGAACGCTACGAGAACGATATTTATACCAAAAACTCAATGATGGAGGAGTAGGATATGTTAGATAGAGCAAAATGGGCAGAGTATGAGAAGGCGATAGCCGATGACCACTTCTACTATGCACGCTCGTGCATACGCCAAAACTTCTTCCCGGGGAGCGAAAAGGCCTTCTTGAATATACTCTCAAAGGAGCTTGGCAAGGATATATATGATGATCCGATACATACCTCATGTACGGGTATCGGTTACCATTCGGATATAGTACCTCTCGAGACGATAATGACGGTTGTTGCCCGCCAATTTGCGTTGATGGGCGAGGCGGGGTATGAGAATTTCACAACTTCGTGCATCACCTCGTTTGGCATCTACACCGAGATATTGCACACTTGGGAGGAGTTTCCCGAGACGAAGGAGCGCACGGCCGAGTATCTGATGAAGGCTACGGGCAGGGAGCTGGTTGTGCCGAAGAATTTGGCTCATACATCGGATGTGATGTACCACTTCCGTAAGGATATAGCATCGAAGATGGTGCGCCCACTTGTAAATGTCAAGACGGGTGAGCCGCTACGAGTTGTGGAGCATATTGGTTGCCACTACGCCAAGATATTCCCGAAGTCGGGTGTCGGAGGCTCGGAGTTTCCTTATGTCTTGGCGGGTATGATTGAGGCGTGGGGTGGCGAGGTTGTCGATTACCCCGAGCGCAGACACTGCTGTGGCTTCGGATTTAGGAACTACCTCGTACAAGCAAATCGAGGCTATTCGATAGCCAACTCGCAGAAGAAGTTGGAAAGTATGGCACCATATAGACCCGACTTTATCGTCTGCAACTGCCCGGGTTGTTCGATGTTCCTCGATAAGTGGCAATACACCATTGCCGAGATGGAGGGCACGACCTACGGAGAGGGTGGCTGCGGTATTCCGGTTCTGACCTACGAGGAGATGGCGGGCTTGGTTTTGGGCTACGATCCATGGGATTTGGGTATGCAGATGCATGCCGTAGATGTCGAGCCTCTGCTCGATAAGATGGGCGTTGAGTATGACCCTTCGGCCAAGTATCTCGGCAAGAATGGCAAATATATAGGCAAGCCAGAACCTGCGGTGGTAAATCGTGAGGTCGAGGCCTCGGTATATAAGATGAAGCGATAGATGGTGAAGCGTGAAAAATTGGTAAACAGATGATACATAGAGTTGCAGTCATAGGTGGAGGTGTTGCCGGTATGCAGACGGCGTTACGCTTGCGTGAGCAGGGCCTGGAGCCCATAATCTTCGAGCGTGACACGGAGCTTGGTGGTAAGGTGCGTAATTGGCACCAGCTCTTTCCGACCTTTACCGAGGCGGAGGCGGTGTTGTTGCCTCTGCGCAATAGGATTATGCGAGAGAATATCGAGGTGCGCCTGCGTGCCGAGGTCAAGAAGTTCGACTCGATGAGCGTAACACTCACCTCGGGTGAGCGTGTGGAGTGCGGAGCTGTGGCGTTGTGTACGGGCTTTACGCTCTTTGATGCTCGTGTGAAGGATGAGTATGGCTACGGCATATACGACAATGTATTCACCTCGGTGGATATCGAACGAAAGTTCGTCGATGGCGAGTTCAAGCGTTGGCAGGGCCGTGAGCCCGAGCGTATCGCTATCTTGCATTGCGTAGGCTCTCGTGACGAGAAGGTGTGCCAGCGCCACTGCTCGAAGGTGTGCTGCATAACGGGCGTGAAGCAGGCTATAGAGCTGAAAAAGTGCTTCCCGAATGCCGATATCTTCAACTTCTATATGGATATCCGTATGTTCGGCCCCGGGTATGAGGAGCTGTATCATACGGCACAACGAGAGTATGGTATCCACTTCGTGCGAGGCCGTATCTCGGAGGCCAGTCCGCTGATGGATGGCAGGGTACAGATTAAGGTCGAGGATACCTTGACGGGTCGCCCGCTGCGTATGTCGGTCGATATGTTGATACTCTTGGTGGGTATGAAGGGCAATAGTGAGAATGTGCATTTCACGGAGGGCACGGCTCTGCGTGTGGCCGATAATGGCTTTATGCAGCCGAAGGACCTCTTTGCCAATAATGTATGCTCGCAGGAGGAGGGCGTATTCTATGTCGGAACCATCACGGCACCAAAGAGTATTGGCGAGGTGTTGAATGAGGCTGTGGTTGCCGCAGACCGTATTGCCGACTATCTGAAAAAGTAACTATTATGGCACTGAATTTTGGCTACAACATATCGAAACCTCGTGTCATAGATATCGACCGTAACAACCTCCGCAAGAGTACCGAGATTATTCGGGAGCTGCCGGAGTTGCAGAGTTGTATTGGCTGTGGTACCTGTACGGCAAGTTGCACGGCAGGAAATCTCACCTCGTTCAACTTCCGCAAGGTACATACCTTGGTGCGCCGAGGCGAGTATCAGGGAGCCTACGACGAGATGAATAAGTGTATGCTCTGCGGCAAGTGCCGCTTGCTATGCCCTCGAGGCATAAATACACGCCGTGTTGTGATGTTGATTAAACGCAAATTGGGGGATTTCTAATGAGTTTCTATGCACCTTTCACACTGCCGTTCATTGTGGGAACATCGTTGTTGTTCCTCATTGTGGTATGGAGGTATGTATCGTGGTTTTTTGCACTCCCGAAGGCGGATAGACGACTCTTTTGGCGCAGTATCCCTTCGATGGCGACCTTCAAGTCGCTGTGGGAGGCGGTGCGAGAGTGTCTGCTGCATGTTCGCATCTTCAAGGTCGATTGGCGCCTCGGTTATATGCACGCCAGCCTCGCTTTTGGTTGGTTCCTGCTTATTGCCGTAGGCTCGCTCGAGACTATAGCCTACCTCGGCTTCGAGATGGTGCCGCTGCAGGGGCATGTGTTCTTCAAATACTTTGCCGTGCAGAATGGCATCACCGAACACAAGGCCGTGTGGGACTTTGTGATGGACTTCCTGTTGGCCGTGGTGCTTTCGGGCGTGCTGATGGCGTGGTTCAAGCGTCTGCGCTCGAGGTCGCTCGGTATGCGTCGCACCACAAAACATATCGTTGGCGATAAGGTCGCCCTGTCGTTCTTGTGGTTTATCTTCCCGCTGCGACTCGTTGCCGAGAGCATAACCTCGGCTCTCTATGGCGGTGGCAGCTTCCTTACGGGGTCGTGCGGAGCGTTGCTCGATAGGGTATTTGGCGATACACTGCTCGCCTACGCCTATGAGCCTGCGTGGTGGTGCTACTCGATAGCACTCGGAGGCTTCTTCGTGGCTATGCCCTTCTCTCGATATATGCATATCTTTACCGAGATACCGCTTATATTCCTTCGCAACGCAGGGCTGAAGGTGGCCTCACGCGAAAAATCTTACGACAACTTCGAGGTGCAGGCCTGCTCGCGATGTGGCGTATGTATCGACCCGTGCCAGCTACAGTCGGTGCTCAATATAAACGATGTGCAGTCGGTCTATTTTGTGCGTGATCGTCGCTACAATATGCTGACGCAGCAGACTGCCCAAAACTGCCTGATGTGTGGCCGTTGTGCCGACCGTTGCCCCGTGGGCATAGATCTTCTGTCGTTGCGACTCAACTCGAGAGAGGCGATGCGCAATATCCCGGCCGAGCGTCGCTACGACTACTTTAAGGGACTCGATCGCTCCGAGGGGGAGGGTAGAGTGGGCTACTTTGCAGGCTGTATGACACTGCTCACACCTCGCACTATGACCTCGATGGCACAGATTTTCGAGGCCGTGAACGAACAGGTGTGGTGGGCCGACCGAGATGGCGGTGTATGTTGTGGCCGCCCACTGAAACTCTCGGGAGAGGTGGATTCGGCACGCAAGATGATGCGCTACAACACCGACCTCTTCCGCAAACACAATATCCGTGTGCTGGTAACATCGTGCCCGATATGTCTGAAGGTCTTTAAGGAGGACTACAACTTGGAGGGTATCGAGGTGCTGCACCACTCGGAGTATATAGCACGCCTTATCGCCTCGGGTCGCTTGGCGTTACACCATACCGACGACACCTTTACCTATCACGACCCTTGCGAACTCGGCCGTGGAGGTGGCATATACGAGGCTCCACGCTCGGTTATCGAGAGCGTAGGCCGACTCCTGGAGGCCGATCACAACCGTCGTGATGCTCTGTGCTGTGGCTCGTCGCTGGCAAATACCGTTATCAACGATGCCTCGCAGTTGCGTATCGCCACCGCTGTGACCGAGGAGCTGGATAAAACGGGCGCACAGACTATAGTCACCGCCTGCCCGCTGTGCAAGAAGGCGTTGTCACGCTCGGCAACACACCGTGTGCGTGACCTGTCGGAGGTTGTGGCTCGTGCAATAGTGAAATAGACCATTAAAACTATAGAATTATGAAACAGGTAGTATTGTTGTTGGCGTTGTGCGTTACGGCACTTCTTGGTGTGTATGTAGTGACGACATCGCAGAGTAAAAGTAGCGTGGCAGAGGTTATCGAGGCTCGCCGTAGTATCCGTGCTTATGAGGACCGAGCCGTTGAACGAGAGAAACTGCAACGCCTTGCTGAACTCGGCGTAGCGGCACCAAGTGCGATGAATAGACAGGAGTGGGAGGTGCGCATCGTCGATAATAAGGCTTGGATTGATGGTTGCACCAAAGCCTACCTCGCAGCGGTCGAGGGCATGGGTAAAGCCGACTATATGCTCAAAGACCCGAAGTTTAAGAATATATTTCGCAATGCTCCGGCCGTGATTTTTGTCGCAGCACCCGAGGGCGAGTTTAGCGATGTGAATGTGGGGTTGCTGGGCGAGAATATAATGCTTGCAGCCGTAGAGATGGGACTCGGTACCTGCTGCCTTGGTAGCGTGCTGTGGGTGTTTTCGGAGCCTACATTGAGCGAGTACCTGTCGTCACTCGGCTTCTCGGAGGGCTACCGCCTGCGCTACGCCTTGGCTGTAGGCTACCCCGATGAGGCTCCCGAGGCAAAACCTCGCGACCTCAATAAAATATCCTTTGTGGAGTAGGTGGTGTAACGATAAAATATATGGATTAGGCATCTGCCTAATCCATATATTTTAGTGCCGGGAAGAGCGTCTGCATCGCCTGCACGACATCCTCTTGTTTGGCCTCTTCGCTGAGTATCATAATGATATTGTTATCTCCTGCCACCGTGCCGATTAGCTCCTTGAACTTGTGCCCATCTATGATTACCGACACTGCGCTGGCATAACCCGACTTGGTCGAGATGACAGCGATGTTGTGCGAGAACTTGATACCCAATATGGCATCACCAAGGTTTGCGGTGTTGGTGATAATCTCGTTGCCCAACCTCTCGCTGAGGACATAGATGTATCCCCTCTCTTGGTGAGGCATCTTCGAGATGTTTATCTCCTTGAAATCTCGAGAAAGCGTGCTCTGGGTTGCCTGTATTCCTACTTCGGCAAGTCGTTTGATTAGCTCCTCCTGCGAACTTATCAACTCCTCGTTGATAATTCGCTTGATAATGTTCAGTCTTTCGGTCTTGTTTCTCATGGGTTAAAAATTTGTGTAGACAAAGATAGTAAAATTTTACATAATAACACATAAAACTTCATAAAAACCTCATAAAATATTAAAAAACCGATAAAAGCAAGAAATAGTTTGGAACGAAACGAAATAATTACTATATTTGCACTCGCAAAAGCAAGGGAGCTTAGCTCAGCTGGTTTAGAGCATCTGCCTTACAAGCAGAGGGTCGGGGGTTCGAATCCCTCAGCTCCCACAAAATCAAGACGACTTTTTTAAGTCGTCTTTTTTTTGTGCTCGCTGAGGGATTCGTTCAGTCGGTGGCGGTTCGGGCGACTAATCTGCGTGTGGCTGTTGTTTGCTGTCGCAAATCTTTGTCTTCGTCAGATGATTGTCTTTGAAAATAAATTTTCAGCCATCATCTGCCAAAGCCAACAATCTTCGATTGCAACAGCCCCACTTCGGTCACCTCTCTTCTGCTGCGACCGTTCGAATCCCGTGGTTGGGAAAAGTTGGTGGTTGAGAGATGGCGCAATTTAATAACGGCCAGTAAAGGCCAGTAAGGGCCAGTAAGGGCATAGCGCCTTCTTTACTAGCCGTTACTAGCCCTTACCAACCCTTAATTCACCTGCGCCTTGACCACCTCGAGAGTTCCTATTGTTTGCCGACCTGTGCTTTTGCGAAACGATGCACTCTCCAAAGGCGAATAGCCAGCGATATCATCGATATTCCGTAGGCGAGAAAACCAGTGGCTATAAATAAGACGACGGTCTCTGCTCCGAAAGTCAAAGGTGCCAAGATTATTGCAAAGCCCAAAATGATGAGAATAATGGAGTAGAATATCATCCAACCGGTGCCTTGCTTGTCATAACTACGCATATCGGAGGTTTGTGCGAGCAAAGCACTTCCACGATAGAGCAGCCAGAAACCAAGTAATAGTGGCAATACCATTGCGGATAGGAACATGTTGGATAATAGAATTACACCGATTATAATGTCCAAGACCGAGGCTAATATTTGCCATCCCCGTCGCACGACAATACTTTTGGATGTGAAACTCTGCACAAGCCCCATTAAACCCGAGATAAATATTGCCAACCCCATCCAGATGGCGAAGGTGTAATAACTACTTACGGGATACGCCAAGACTATAATTCCCAGAGATATACACATTAATCCTACAATCAGCGATAGCCACCAACGACTTATCACATACTCACTTTGTTCAAATTGTTTTTCTGTCATAACATAAAGTTTTATGCTCATAAATCCAACAATCGTACCTTAGTATGGGCGGGACAACAGAAAAGAACATCGCAGCGACAAAGAAGTGACCATAAAAGTTTTTTGTCTTGACTTTTGGGAGGATCTTTATGTATGTACAAAAATACAATTATACAGTATTGCTAAAATGTGTAAAAATGATTGAAGATAATTATGTAGCCGATTATATATAAGCCTTCAAAAAAGTCTTAATTACAACATAAATCTTTCTAATTTATTCTTCCATCTTTCCCAATCTGGCATCTCTTTTTGCAAAAGTTCCCAAAATGCTTTTGTATGGTCGGGGTGGAGCAAATGACATAATTCGTGCGTTATTACATACTCAATACAAGGTCGTGGAGCCTTAATCAATTGGGTGTTGAGAATTATTTTGCCCTTTGGAGTACAACTTCCCCAACGATTTTCCATCTCTTGAATATACAAAGACGATGGTTTTACTCCATATTTGGCAAATCGAGCGATTATCGGCTCGGCATACTCGGCAAACTTTATTTTAGCGTGAGATTTATACCACTCTTTCATCAGCTCTTTTGCTTTACTTTTAGGAGTGCAAATAACTTCAAAATTTCGTCCTTTATATCGAACGCTATTGGGTTTACCCTCCTCAACACGCAATAAGAATTGGCGACCGAGATAATAATGAGATTCTCCACTGATAAATCTTTTCTCGGGCGAATGTTCTCCCAACTGCTTGAAGTAGTTTTGTTGTTTAATAATCCAATTTACCCTTTTTAATATGCGTTGTTCTATTTCCTCAATTGTCGTATCAATAGGTGCCAACACCTCAACATTACCTGCCGGATAGACCTTTATACCAAGCGTCTTGCGCTTGGCAAACTTTACGCTAAATACGATTTCGCGCGAACCAAAAATAATTTTACTCTCCATTAGCGAAACCATTTCGATGCGACATCTACCGAGTTGTCAATAATAGAATCCATATCATCAAAGGTTAATGGGACTTTATACCCCTTTTTTATCACATCGATTAGATAGTCTTCAATCTCCAACTTCATTGTACCAATGAGACGAGCCTTAGTTGTCCAATCCACCATTAATGAGCCATCTCGGAATATATACGACTTGATTATTTCATCGATTTTATTTGCAGTCATCAGTGCCAATTCGGGTAAATCGAAATTTTCGACATCTTTACACACCCTCTTATATACCTCTAACCCCAAACCAAAGTATGCTCTACCGGCATTGTTATTTTGTAAAGACTCTGGTATTTCGCTATCGGTATGATTGAGCACTTTGTACATAATTTCCTCGGCTCGCTGCAAATATTCCGCCTCGCTTATGCGCCCCTGCTTATACTCTTCGATTGTCTCCTCTAACATCTTCGAGAATTTCTTGAAGAAGGCAGGGTCCGTATTCATACTCTCCGTGATGTATTTCGCTGTGCGTGACGCAATTGTATCTGCCTTCGCAGCCTTTCCTACAATCTTTTCTACCTCCTCGGCAAATTTCTCTTTATCGAATATGTTTACTAATTCGGTTATGATTTGAACCTCGCCACTTTCAATATGCGTGTCAATGAGTTTTTGAATTTGCCCCTCGTATTGCGAGAAATCAATCGTGTCCGAGTATCGCTCTTGCACGGCTTTACGCAAATTTAAGAACATTGTCAAATCGCTCTTATACCTATCTATCTGCTCCTGCGTTGTAGATTTATGAAAATCAATCGAAGATAGGGCTATTTTAAGAGTACGGGAATAGGCAGTCAATTTCTCGTAGAAATTAACTCGTTTCTCATCATCACGCAGCACCTCTCCATAAGCCTCTAAATCCCCTCGATTTTGAACCTCACGCAAAATATCCCACACTTCGCTATGTCGTTGTGGCAATTTTGCGACCTCATCTGCAATGTCCGTATATGTTCCCGATAGGTCTTCTATATCAAAATCCGAGTATATTTCAAGCGCATCATTAA